>NZ_LMJM01000045.1:268-170611 GCF_001429005.1 Ensifer sp. Root954 | reverse complement strand
CGGCACTGGCTACTTCTACATCCCGGGCACCGAAACCTGCCTCAAGATCGGCGGCTTCATCCGTTTCCAGACCTCCTTCGGCCCGAACGAAGTCAACAGCCGTCAGGGCTGGGGCGATGCCGGCACGTCTGACTGGGATTCGTTCTCGCGCGCTTACATCTCGTTCGACGCCAAGAGCGACACCGAGTTCGGCACGCTCACCGGCTTCTTCGCAGCTGAATTCAACGCCGACAACGACACCGACGCTGGCGACAGCCGCATCGACGTTGACGAAGCCTACATCCAGCTCGGCGGCCTCAAGGCCGGCTTCTTCTACAGCTGGTGGGATAAGGGCCTGAACGGCGAATCCGACACGCTCGGCAACAACACCGAGTTCAACTCGATCGCCTACCTCTACGACGGCGGTTCGTTCCAGGCTGGTATCGCCATTGACGAACTCGAAGGCGCAACCACCAAGCCGAACGGCGTTGGTGTTGAAGCCATCGTTTCGGCCACCGTTGGCGGCGTTTCCTTCGACCTGCTCGGCGGCTACGACACCGAAGTTGAAGAAGGCGCGATCCGCGCTCTGCTCTCGGCTGACCTCGGCCCGGGCACGTTCCAGCTCGCTGGTATCTGGGCTTCCGACCCGAACGCTTACTGGAACGCTTCGGAGTGGACGGTTGCAGCTTCGTACGCCTTCAAGGCGACCGACAAGCTGAAGATCACCCCCGGCGCTCAGTATTGGGGCGACTACAAGTTCAACAGCGACCTCGACCGTTGGCGCGCTGGCCTGACCCTCGACTACGCGATCACCGAAGGTCTGGCGACCCGCGTATCGGTTCAGTACAATAAGGAAGACATCAACGCGACGACCGACCGCGATTTCGTATCGGGCTTCGTCCGTCTGCAGCGTAACTTCTAATCCGAATAAACTCGGATGAAAGAAGCCCGCAATTTCGCAAGAAGTTGCGGGCTTTTTCTATTGATTAAGTAAAACTGATTGCCGTTGCTTATTTCAAATCGAACGGGCCCGCATTACTTTGCTGGCGTCGGCATCAACGCTTCGCGGCCTGAAGTTGCGCCGGCTCGCGCGCCCTCCCGCGCCCCTCAAGCGTTCGCTTCCATGGCGTGCGCCGTTTCCGTCGCAGGCGGCTTTCAGGCAAGCGGACGATGCGCACGCAAAAGCCCGCAGCTGCGGGCCTTCGTGGGTCTGGCGCCAATTGCGGCGGGCCGTGTGCGGCTCAGTTTGCCGGGGTTGGCTCTCCAAGTGAGAGCATCAGCCGGTTTGCCCAATTGAAGAAGGCGGCACCATGGATGACGTCGGCGATCTCCAGTTCGTCTAGGCCTGCTGCCGAAAGTCGGCCGATGTGCTCCTCCCCAAAGGTAGGCGGGGTCGCCGTCAACGCCACAGAAGCGGCGACTATTGCATTCCAGCGTTCGCCGAGATCGGTTTCGACGCCCTCGTCGAGGAGCTTCTGCACATCCTCTGTGCGCTTTGAGTGATGCGAAGCGAAGCGCGAATGTACCGAGGCGCAGAAGATGCAGCCGTTATATCTAGACGCGGCGGTCGCCGCCAGTTCGCGCTCGGCGCGCGGCAGGCCCGAGCGGGTGTTGTAGAAGATGTCCTTGTCAGTTTTCGTGCGCGCTTCAAGCACTTCCGGATCGCGCACGAGCAGGCGGAAGTAGGGCGACTTTGCGCGCCCAGCCTCGACCAGGCCTTTGAGGTGACGCTCCGTCAGCTCTTCCTCAGGCAAGGGCTGCAGCCACGGTGTCCAGCCGATCTCGGCCTGCGTGAAGGTAACAGGCGGATTTTCAACGATCGGGATGATGGCATGTTCGGTCATTCGCATGTCCTCTTGAGTTCTTAAGCCGCAGCGCGCTTCGTGGCGGTCGACAGCAAGCCAAGACCGGTGATGACGCGGATCTGAAACGCAACGAAGGAAACCAGCTGCGACAGGGTAACGACACCATTTGTCGTCCAGCCAGCGTCGAGCAAGGCTTGCAACGCCTGCGGGCTGGCATCACGCGAATGGAAGACGAGCAGGTGGGCGTGCTCCAGCGCCGCGGACAGCTTACGGCCGAGCACCTCGCGGCTTGACCGTGATACTTGATAGAGTGGGCCGGCTTCATTCTCTCCATTAAGCGGCCCGTCCGGATAGTTGCCGTATGGCCCTGTTGCCCGTCCTGCCCCGATCTCGGCCTTGATGACCTCGATCAACCAGCGATCGGTGTCGCTATCTTCGAAAGGACTGCTGTAAAATTCGAAAATGTCCGGCTGACGGTGCAGGCCGGCAACGAAACTTGCGATCGCATGCCGCTCCGCCGCCGACACGTCGCCGAAATCCGCGGGCTGAAAGAGTGCAAGATAACTTTTCTGCGCCTGTTCGCGGGTTTCCGTCCGTTGGGCGCGAATGCGGTCGAGCGCCGACCCGGCGGTGATGCCGGCCAGCAGATCGATGATATCCGGTGACGTGGTGGTCATGACGTCGTCTCCTTTGAAAAATGGAACCAGCTGTCCGTTTCAACCGACGGCGCCGAAACGCCGGGCATGGAATTTCTCCTGTGGCGACCAGCCGAGCGCCGGAGCGACCTTGGTGGCGATGAGCTCGATGGAGCGCAGAATCAATGGGTGCGGCGGATCAACGGAATGAACCTGGAACACCAGATCGGTGACACGCTCCAGCGTCTCATCTGCGCTGAGACTGGCGATGACGTCGTCAACGGCGCCGACATGTACGTCGAAGGCCGCAATCAGATCGGCAAGCGAATTGCCGGGAACTGTATGACCGCTAGCGATCAGTCGTTCCGCACCCCGTCTCAACCCAACTTCGGCAAGCCGCAACGCTTCGGCGCGGCTGTCGGCAACGAACAGGCTGCGAGAACCGAGGATACGCGGCGCGCGGCCGGAAGGAAGCGCATGCAGATAGGCGTCGATGATCGGGTTTTGCAACTCCGCCAACGAAGCGTGCGGATTGTCTTCTGGCCGCGGTTGGGTGCGTGACAACATCAGGCCGTCGCCGGCCCGCCCTGCCCGCTCGCCACCCGCCACCGAAAAGGTTGCCTGCCAGATACGGCCGAGCAGTTGCGGCGCTGACGGGTAGAGGCGATCTCCGCCTGGAAGGCCACGACCTGCCCAGGCGTCGAGAACCGTTTGGAGATGCCTGCCGAAGATCGCGCCGCGATCGGCGCTTTCCAAGCCAAAGGCCGTGAAGGAGGACGGCGTGCCGCCGGTCCCGAACCCGACCTCCAGTCGCCCGCCGGAGAGCAGATCGAAAACGGCGGCGTCCTCGGCCACCCGGATCGGATTTTCGAGCGGCAGCGTAATGACACCGGTTCCAAGACGGATGCGCGTCGTCTCCGCGGCGACATGGGCAAGGAAAACCAGAGGCGCCGGAAGGCCGCCTTCGTCCGCGTGGAAATGGTGCTGCGCGACCCAGGCTGTGTCAAAGCCGAAACGCTCGGCGGTGACGATCTGCTCCTTTGCGTAGTAGTAGCGGGTGCCCGCCTGAACGTCGTCGAGCAGCCGGGTAAAAAAGCCAAGGCGTTTGCGTGGCGTCGTCTCAATCATGGTCGGTCCTGTCTGTAGTCCGCTGCTTCAGGCCGCAGCCCGGCGGTTGCGTCCGGGAATGGCATTGATCAGCTCACGGGTGTAATCGCTGCGAGGGTTTTCGAAGACGTCGGAAACGGTTCCGCCGTCGACCAGACGCCCATCCTTCAGAACCGAAACGGTGTCCGAGATCTGACGCACCACGGCGAGGTCGTGGGAAACGAAGAGGTAGGTGAGCCCGAGGTCGCCCTGCAGTTCGTCCAAGAGGTCGAGAATGCGGGCCTGCACGCTGACGTCGAGTGCGGAAACCGCTTCGTCGAGCACAACCAGTTGCGGATCGAGCACGAGCGCCCGGGCGATGGCAACACGCTGGCGCTGGCCGCCGGAAAGCGCATGGGGCCGCCGTGCAAATGCGTCCTCAGGCAAACCGACGCGGCCAAGGATCGCCCTTGCCTTCTCCTCACGATCAGAACGTAGAAGTCCCGGGTAATTCGTCAGCGGCTCGGTCACGATCTTCAGCACGCTTTGACGCGGGTCCAGCGAGCCGTAGGGATTCTGGTAAACGAGCTGGACCTTGCGGCGGAACTGCCGAAGCCCTTCTCCGCTCAGGCCCGAGACATTGGTGCCGTCGATCTCAATCCGCCCGGCCGTCGGCCTGTCAAAGCCGACGATGTTGCGGATCGTCGTCGTCTTCCCAGAACCGGATTCCCCGACGATCGCATGGGTCGTTCCGCGCCGGACGCGAAAGCTCAGTTCGTCGACGGCGCGTAGCGGGGACCCGCCGTCCTTGCGAACGAATTCGCGGACAAGGCCCTCGACGACGACGATATCGTCCGGGGCCTCCGCAACGGGTGGTCGAACCGTTGCCAACCTCGGGGGGGCGGTAAAGGATGGCGCGTCCGAAAGCAGTTGTTTCGTGTAGGGACTGCGTGGTGCGGCCAGAACAGCGCCCGTTGCGCCCTGCTCCTGAATCCGGCCGCCCTGTAGGACGACGATCCGATCGGCCCGGTCGGCGGCAACACCGAGATCGTGGGTCACCAGAAGCACGGCCGTACCATACTCCGTTCGCAACTCGTCGATGAGATCAAGAATGCGCTTCTGGACTGTGACGTCGAGCGCGCTCGTCGGCTCGTCGGCGATGATCAACTGCGGCTTCAGCGCAATCGCAATCGCAATCAAGACCCTTTGGCGCATGCCGCCCGACAGTTCATGCGGATACTGCCGCGCCCGAAGTGCCGGCTCGCTCAAGCCGACGCGGGCCAGAAGAGAGAGCACCTGGGCCTCGATCTCGTCGGATCTCAGCGCGCCGTGGATCCGGAACATCTCGCCGAGTTGCGAGCCGATCGTCTTGACCGGGTTGAGCGAACTTCCCGGATCCTGAGGCACGAGGCTGATCCTCGCGCCGCGCACCGTATCCAGTTGCCGATCCGTCCAGCGGGCAATGTCGGTTCCATTCAGCTTGATGGTTCCGCGTTCCACTCGGCCATTCGCAGCGAGCAGGCCGATGATCGACTGTGCGGTCGTCGTCTTGCCGGAACCGGATTCACCGACAAGGGCCACAACCTCGCCTGGATTGATGCGAAACGAAACGTCATGAACGGCGCGGCGTTCGCCGCTGCTGTCAGCGTAGGCAATGCAAAGATCCTCGACCTCGAGAACGGGGGGAAAAGGTCCAGGTATGACGGTCATGCTGCGGGCCTCCCGAAAGATTGGCTGACGCGATTGGCAGCCAGCACGACGAGGACAACCACGATGCCGGGCGCGGTGGTCAGCCACCAGGCGGTCGAAATGTAATTGCGCCCCTCGGCGATCAGCAGCCCCCATTCCGGGGTCGGCGGCGGCGCGCCGTAGCCGAGAAATCCAAGCGTCGAAATCTGCAGTACGGCCGATCCGAATTGCAGCGCGGCAAAGGCGACGACCGAGGTTAAGGAATTCGGCAGAATATGGCGCCACAGAACCGAGGCAAAGGTCCCGCCACTGCCGAAGGCCGCCTCGACATAATCGCTGCGACGCACGCGCACGACTTCCGCCCGCGCCAGCCGGGCAAAGCCTGCGACCGAGGTGACCCCAACAGCGATTGCCGCGTTCACAGTTCCAAAGCCGAGCAGGATAATGATGCTGAGCGAAAGCAGCAGCGGAGGGATCGACAGGAGCACGTCGACAACGCGCATGATCGCATCGTCGAAGCGACGCCGCACCGAACCTGCGACGACGCCGAGACCGGTGCCAACCGCAAGTCCCAGCCCAACGGCGACAAAAGCACCGGTCAGGGAATGAACGGCCCCGTAGACGATGCGCGCATAGAGATCGCGCCCGAGCGCATCGGTTCCGAGCAGATGATCGGCGCTCGGCCGCTGCAACTGCGCGCCACCGACGCCCTCAAGCGGGTTGTAGCCTGTGAAGAACGAGGGGGCGACCGCCCAGAGGAAAACAGAACCGAGGATAAGCCAGGAAAGGGCCAGTCCTACGGGTACACGGCGCAGCCGCGATGCCGCGCCAGAACGCCGCTCGCTCTTTGCCCTTGGCGCCGCAATAGCGTCATCGCGAAGCGTATCGAAGGTCGTCATGCAACGGCTCCCGTTTTGGTCCTGAGGCGTGGGTCGAGCACCGGATAGAGCAGGTCCACAGCGAGATTGATGATCACGAAGGCCAGCGCAGACAGAACGACGATCGCCTGAAGCACGGCTGCGTCCTGGCTGCCCACGGCGCGTTCGGTCAGCCCGCCAATGCCGTTCAGCCCGAAGACGGTCTCCGTCACCACTGCCCCGGCAATCAGTTCGCCGAACAACACGCCGGCAATCGTCAGCGTCGGAAGCAGCGCGTTCTTCGCGACGTGCCGCCAGAGAACCCAAAGGCGAGTGGCGCCCTTTGCCCGCGCCACGGCGACGAAGGGCCGCGTCATCACCTCGTCGATATTGCGAACGAGCACCTGCGCCAGTGGCGCGGAAATCGGCACGGCAAGCGTTGCGACCGGCAGGATCAATTCCTGCCAGGGACCAGGGTTGATGACGGGCACGAGTTTCAGGCGGAAGGAGAAGATCTGGATGAGCATGATGCCGAGCCAGAAGGTCGGGATAGAAATGAAGAGCGACGGAACCGACTGCAGCGCGCCACGCAGCCACGCAAACGGCGCGAGACTGGAGAGGAAAGCGATGACGGTCGCCAGGATCGCAGCTAGCAGGAAGCCTAGCCCCGCGAGCTTCAGCGTTGCCGGCAGATGCGCAGCAAGCAGACTTGAAACCGGAACACCGGCTTGAACCGAGTAGCCGAAGTTGCCGGCCAGGAACTTGCCGATAGTCCGCGCGTATTGCACCGGCACGGAGCTATCGACCGCATAAGAGGCGCGGATTTCGGCGACCTGTTCGGCGGTCAGGCCGAGATCGGGGTTCTGGAACTTAATGAGGATCGCATCGCCGGGCATTGCCTGCAGCAGCACGAAAGAGATCGTGAATGCGGCCCAAAGCACAAACAGAGCCTGAGCAACACGATTGAACAAATAGGCGGACATGATCCGTTCCTCGCAGGCGGATTTCAGAGACGACGGCCACCGACGTTGCGGTGGCCGTCGAACCGATCAATGTTCAGCAAGCCAGGTGCTGTAGAAGCTTGGACGCCCGACGGCCTCGAATGCCACACCCTGGACGTAGGGCGCACCTGCATAGGCCTGCGGCTCCTCGAAGATCGGGATCGCATAGGCTTGATCGACGACGTAATCCTGAACCTCGCCGGCAATCGCGAGGCGCTTCTGGCGATCCGGCTCGGACGCGAGCGCATCGAGCAGACCATTCAGCTTGGTATCGACGAAGCTCTGGACCTTGTCGCTAAGCCCGCCCTTCTGGCGCAGCACATCGCGGTTCTTCGGATAGTACTGGCTCTTGATCACATCGGGATCGGCACGGCCGACCATGGCAGGCGACACCGGCGTCTTCAGCGGATCGAGATCATCCACCGTCTTGCTGCCGCTATCGCCGGCAAGAACGCTCAGCTTGACGCCCACCTTTCCCCACTGCTGCGCGACCAGTTGCAGCGTTCCCTTGTTCTGCGGCTGCGGCAGCGATTCATAAGCCGTCAGCACCAGTTCCTTGCCGTCCTTCTGGCGCAGACCGTTGGCGGCGACCGACCAGCCCGCTTCATCGAGCAGGGCCTTGGCCTTCGCCGGATCAAAAGCGAGCTTGGCCGAGATATCCTTGTAGCCGAGGGCCGACGACGCGATGATCGAGGTTGCCTGCGGATAATTGGCAGAAAACAATGTGGTGACGATTTCCTTGGTGTCGGTCGCATGCAGCAGCGCCTGACGCACCCTGATGTCGGACACCAACGGGTTGTCCGGGCGGAAGACGACACTGTTGTTCACCCCGCGGGTGGAAGGCGCGTAGATCTGATAGTCCTGCGCCTCGACTTGGCCCTCGTCATAGGCCTGGACCTGGCGGATGAAATCCGCCTGCCCTGCGAGCAGTGCACCAATGCGCACGCTGTCTTCACCGGTGATGATGTACTTGATGCCGTCGAGATAGGCGCGGCCCTGGTGTTCGAGTTTGGCCGGGCCCCAATTGTATTCGTCGCGCGCCTTCAGGTTCAGTTCCTTGCCGATCGTCTCGCTCTCGACGACGAATGGGCCGGAGCCGATGATTTTCGTGGCGTCGCCGAGTTCTTCGAAGGGCAGCGCCAGCGTGCTTGCCGCGACCAGGCCCGAACCGATCACGGACGTTCCCTGAAGGAATCCCGGCGACGGTTTCTTGAAGTAGAATTTGACCGTCAGCGGATCGACGACTTCGCT
Organism: Ensifer sp. Root954; assembly: GCF_001429005.1. Classification (NCBI taxonomy): domain Bacteria; kingdom Pseudomonadati; phylum Pseudomonadota; class Alphaproteobacteria; order Hyphomicrobiales; family Rhizobiaceae; genus Ensifer; species Ensifer sp. Root954. Next base: position 162,308 of record NZ_LMJM01000045.1, on the reverse strand, counting down.
GCGCTCGTAGTTGTTGATGACCTCGGAGACCGGCTGCTTCAGGGCTTTGTTGCCGAGGCCGAAGACGTCGTAGTTCTTGGCAACGGCAGCCGCGTCGAGCGGCGAACCATCGGAGAACGTCACGCCGGGACGGATCTTGAACGTATATTCGGTCGCATTCGCGTTGACCGTCCAGGACTCGGCGATCCAGGGCTCGATCTCCAGCGTCTTCGGGTTCTGATAGGTCAGCTTGTCGGTGATCTGGTTGAGGATGCCACCGTTCGGATAAAAGCCGCCGGCCGGCGGGTAGAGGTTCGTATGGGCCTGCTGCTCAAGATAGATCAGCGTACCGCCCTTGACCGGATCTGCCGCTTGCGCCTGCGCGTCGCTCAGAGCCAGGCCAGTGGTCGCAAGTGTGGCGAGCGTCAGTGCCAAGCGTTTCAGTTTCGTCGTCATGAGAGCCTTCCTTCAGAAATCTGGAGGCTATGGTACGACTGCGGCCGGCGTAATCAATTAAATCTAGTAAATTAATATGCTATATGTTTTACCCGAACCGAAAGAAGCATCTAGCGCGCCGTCGCCGGGGAGATAATTGTCCCTTCCCGCATTTTTCCCACCAATTTTGAAGGGCCGGGATCGACGGAAGTGTGGAAAGAAGCCCGCTGGTAACCACCGCCACATACGCGACATGGACACGTGCTTGATTGCGCGCGGCATTGACACCATTGTCGTCATCCGTTGAAAAATCTTGGCAATTTCTCTGAACCTCCCAAGGATCGTAAGCATCATGGAAAGCAATAAAGTCCTCGTCGTCGGCGGTGCCGGCTACATCGGCTCGCATACGTGCCTCGAACTCGCCAACAAGGGTTTCGAGCCTGTCGTTTACGACAACCTTTCGAACGGCCACGAAGAATTCGTCAAATGGGGCGTGCTGGAAAAGGGTGATATCCGCGACCGAAAGCGGCTCGACGAAGTCCTTGCCCGTCACAAGCCACGCGCCATCCTGCATTTTGCCGCGATGATCGAGGTGGGTGAATCGGTGAAAGACCCGGTTTCCTTCTACGACAACAATGTCATCGGCACGCTGACCTTGCTTTCGGCTGCCCTTGCCGCGGGCGTCGAAGCTTTCGTCTTCTCTTCGACCTGCGCCACCTATGGCCTGCCGGAGAGCGTGCCGATCGACGAACAGCACCGCCAGGCGCCGATCAACCCTTACGGCCGGACCAAATGGGTGTGCGAACAGGCATTGAAGGACTACGGGCAGTACAAGGGCCTGCGCTCGGTGATCCTGCGCTACTTCAACGCCGCTGGCGCCGATCCGGAAGGCCGCATCGGCGAGTGGCACGAGCCGGAGACGCATGCCATCCCGCTCGCCATCGACGCGGCCCTCGGCCGACGCCAGAGTTTCAAGATCTTCGGCACGGACTACGACACCCGCGACGGCACCTGCGTGCGCGACTACATCCACGTGCTTGATCTTGCCGACGCCCATGTGCGCGCGGTCGAACACCTGCTTTCGGGCGGCGACAGCGTCGAGCTCAATCTCGGAACAGGTACCGGCACGACCGTCAAGGAACTCTTGACGGCGATTTCCGAGGTTTCGGGACGCGAATTCCAGGTCGATCTCGTCGACCGCCGCGAAGGGGATTCGACCACCCTGGTCGCCAACAACGACAAGGCGCGCGACATTCTCGGCTGGGTTCCGAAATACGGTCTCACCGACATCACGCGCACGGCCTGGAACTGGCATTCCCGTCGTAATCAGGGTGTCTGAGATACAGACCACGTCTGGCGCGGCGGTGATCGCCGCGCCAGACGGCTCCGATTTGTCAGGCCGTGTGCTGCACCGGCCTTGAGAAAAAGCCCGAGCGCAGCCGTGTGGCCAGCGGCTTCTCGATCAGAAGATAGGCGAAAACGCCAAGCGCAGTCCCCGCAATGACCGCCAGCAGCGCCGATGTGAGCAGCCCTATACCCATCATTCCACAAGCCTTGACCACGACCGAAATCGCAAAGGTGTGCCAGAGGTAGATCGAGTACGATGCGTCGCCGAGCATCATCGGCAGCCTGCTGGGGCGGAACCAGCCCTGCGCTTCGAGCGCCAGCGTTCCCAAGACGAGCATGACGGCCAAAGGCCCGAGGATGAATTCGTCGAAAGGCAGGCGAAGCACGGCGACCGCCGCAAATCCTGAAAACGCGCCGGCGACAAGCATAAGGCCGGACTTTGCGCCGGGCACCCTGCCTCTCAGCCACAACTCGGCGACGACCATGCCTGCCACAAATTCAAGAATAATCGGCCGCGTATAGGTGACGAAGAGCGCGTTGTCGCTGTCGACGGCAAAGCCGATGGCAACCACCGCCGAGAAACAGCCAGCGATCGCCGGCAACCGGCTCGACCGCGGCAACAGCAGTGTCAAGGCGAAGATCGCATAGAAGAACATCTCGTAGTTCAGCGTCCAACCCTGCACCAGCACTGGCCAGATTTCGCCGCTGCTTGGGGATCGCATGGGAATGAACAGCAGCGAGGAAAGCACATGCGCGTTGCTCAAGACAAGATTGGGAAACAGGCCAACAAGGCCGCCGATGACCATGACCGCGGTTGCGAGCCAGTAGATCGGCGCGATCCTCTGGATGCGATCGCGGAGGAAGGCGAGCGGTGACACCGGCCGCCGTTCGCTGATCACCCACATGATGAAGCCGCTGATGACAAAGAAGACGTCGACGCCGGCAGCACCAATTGCGAAGTGGTGCCCGGTGCGCTCGGCGGCATGAAAGACGACGACCCCGAGCGCTGCGACGGCCCGCAGATACTGAATGCCGTAGATCGTTGTCGTCGGGGCGCTGATCATTGATACCTCAGTCGTAGCGGGATCTCCGATACGGCCGGCGCCGGACGATCTTCGACGCTCTGGTGCGTGCGCGCTTCCGGTAAAGTCAGCTTTCCGGCGGCGAAATAGAGCAGGAACGAGCCGATGTGATAGGGGTTCATGATGTCGATTTCGACGAAGGACCGCACCAGCAGAAGCAGCGCTATGCCGAAGAGCACGGAAGATTGCGTGTCATGATCCTGCGTCAACAACCGCTTGGTATGCCCGAGCACGGTTATCAGAAGGATGCCGGACAGAAGCACGAGCCCGATCGCGCCGGTCTCCACCATCGCTTCGATAAAGGTGTTGTGGAAGTGGAAGCCGGAGCGCGTGGCAATATAGAACTCTTCCCACAGGCGTTCGGGCTCCGAGAAGCCCTGGACCCAATAGGCCTGATAGCCGACACCGACCAGCGGTGACGACATGGCCGCCTCGATGCCCTGCTGCCACAGATAGGTCCGTCCGGTTAGGGTGGAATCCTTGCCGAAAAGCCCGAGGACAAGATCGACGCCCCCACCATAGATGGCCGCAACGGCGACCATGACGCCACAGACGGCGGCGGCGAGGAAGAGCCCCTTGCGGTGTGCCGGCGACAATAGTCCGACCAACCGCATGCCCAGCCACACCCCGATGATGACCACTGTGGTCAACACCGACGTCGCCGATTGCGAGGCAAAAAGTGAATAGGCCGACAGCAACGCGACCAGGCTGGCTGCCGCGAACCACAGGCCGCGTTCGCCAAGCGCGATCGGCGCGACAAAGGCGAAATAGATGCCGAGCGAGGCGTAGAAGCCCAGCTGGTTCTTCGAGGCGAAAGCGCCGACGAAGCTGTAAGTGCCGTCGAGAGGATCGAGGTGGTAGACGCCGAAGAGGAGTGAGTGGACGAGAACGACGCCGGTTCCGGCAATCGCGCCGCGCACCAGGGTCCTGATGTCGACAACCCGCATGGCAATCAGGGCGCAGATCACGTGGGAGAGATACTGTATCCCCGTTCGCGCCGTCATTCCGGGCGCCGCCGACCAGAAGACCGACAGGCAGGCGAAGATCGCAAATCCTAAGATCCAGAGGCGGATTCCGTAATTGCCGAGCACACGACGGTAATCGACCAGCACCAGCGGCAGCCACAGGCCATAGTAGAGCAGGATCGACGCCTGTCCGAAGCGCGAGGAATAGGCGAAGACGAACAGCGATAGCGCGATCGCAACAGTGCCATAGACACCATTGCGATCGGGAGAAATCAGGCTCGCCTTCGAAATTTTCACAGCCGTTCCTACTGCGTTGCCAGGTTGGCTTCGACCTTGATCACGTCACCGGGCAATACAGGCGTATTTTCGTCGGCGGAGATCTCTGTCGGCTTTCCGTCGCGCTCGCGCATGATCGAATAGGCGATCGTCGCCTCCTCCGTATTGTCTTTCGACTGCGCGGCTTCGGCCGATTGCAGCAACGCTTCGGCCATCAAGTCGCGGCTGGTGCCGAGCTTGATCGAAAGCGTGTCGAGTTCGGCCTCGGTGTTCTGCAGGTCCTGCGCCAGCTGAGCGTCCCAATCGTTGCGAAGATTGGTTTCGTCCTGGCCCGCCTTGCTGACATCCTGTTTCGCCTTCAGCGAAGCAGTATCGATGTCGAGAAGGGCGGCCTGCAGTTCGGCTACGCGCTGCTCCAGGGACAGCTTGCGCTGGCTGAGCGCCAGGCCCTTTTCGGCGAGGCTTTCGACCTTCTCGCGGTCTTCAACGACGAGCTCGAGCTGGCGGTTCTGGGTTTCCGTCTTCTTTGCCAGCGACTGGATTTCGCTTTCGAGCAAGGACTTCAGATCGGCGAGCGACTCCAGTTGCAGCTTCTGCTTCCTGTCACGCGAGGCCATCAATGCGGTCTCGTTTGCGAGAAGCTTGTCGATACCGGGAACACCCTGAAGGTCCTTCGGCAGTTCGATGCCATCCTTTTCGGCGATCTCGGCCTGAAGGCGGGCGCGACGGATCAGCAGCCGGTTGCGCTCGGATGTCTGGACGCTCGAATCGCCATGCGCATTGATGTAGTCGCGCGCAAAGCGCTGGCCGCTTTCCGAACGGCGCAATCCGCCGCCAAGGCTTACGGCCTTCAACACCGTCAGATTGGGGGCAAAAGGATATTCGCCGGGCTTCTGGACCTCGCCCGCGAGATAAACCGGGCGGTACTGCGCGAGTTCGACGGAGGCGGACGGCCGATCGCGCAGACCGAAGAGCGTCTGCATCTTCTCGCCGATCGCTTCACCAACTTCGGTCGTCGTCTTGCCCGCCGCCGGCAGGTCGCCGATGAAGGGCAAGGATAGAGCACCCGAAGGACCAACGGTGTACTCGCCGCTGACGACCGACCAGTCGCGGACAGCCCCCTCCGCGGTCTGCCATTCGGCCACGCGAATTCTCAGCCTATCCATAGTGCCGAGCTGATACTCATCGGCCCAAGCCGGAAAAGCACAAGTGAGCGCCGCGGCGATGAAAACCGCCCGGCGCAGGAAACGGGGTAGCGTGCGCGGCATGCGCGACTGTCCCGACAGATGATGTTCTCTCATTTGGGCTTCCCGAATGAAGGCGCCTTCCCGCGACCGGTCGCGCGGGCTTTCCAGGCGCTGTTTCGTCAGTAGCTGCCGCGCGAAAGGCAAACGGCGGGAATGGTTCTGACAACGATGGAGAAGTCCTTCAGCAGCGACCAGTTCTGGACGTACTGGGTATCGAACGCGATGCGGGTTGCGTAGGATACGTCGTTGCGCCCGCTGATTTGCCAAAGGCCGGTAAGACCGGGTCGGGATTGCAGGTAGTAGACGGCGGCGCTGTCGTAGAGCTCCAGTTCGTCCTCCACCACCGGGCGCGGGCCAACCATGCTCATTTCACCGCGCACGATGTTGACGAGCTGCGGCAGTTCATCAAGGCTTAGTTTGCGCAGGACACTGCCGACGACCGTAACACGCGGGTCGTCCTGCAGTTTGCGCGTCGCGCGCCATTCCTCGTAGGCGGCCGGATTGGCCTTGAGGTAGTCCTGCAGGATCCGGTCCCCATCAGGGCGCATGGTGCGGAACTTAAGGCAACGGAACGACTTGCCGTTGTGGCCGATGCGGCGGTGGCCGTAGAAGATGCTGCCGCCGTCGGAAAACTTGACCAGCGCCATGAGCATCAAGAACAGCGGGCTTAAGAAAACAAGGGCGAGGGAAGCGGCAAGCACGTCGAAGCCACGCTTCGAAACGCCACCCACGGGTGGGATTGCCGCAAACTCTGCGGCACTGAAAAACGGCGAATTGGCCGATCTGGTCGCAGACTTCATAGAGGTGACTCCATTTACGTTTGGCGATTTGTCGGTCTCCCCAGGGGGGCCTACAGCCCACACTGGGGCGCGCTCATCGTGAATAATGAACGTCCGGTAAGGATTTGCTTTTTGAAGGCGAAATAAAGGCGAGTATCCGAGCAGGGGCCAAAATGGGTATATCACCACTTTCGAATATGAAATATTTCTCGTGACAGGCGCTGTTATATTATTGCGAGAAACAGTATCACCTCGCACGTATTCCTGTATTGTTTCTGGCGTGCCAAATTACATTTCCGGAGAAGTGGCGATATCTTCGCAGGCCGATGTTTTCCTTGAGCTTCGGGAGCGTGATTTCCCCTGCTCCAAAATTAACGGTCGTCCGTATTTCCCAAATTTTGCTGCGTCGCACCAAGTCTTCGCGGCGCACACAAAGACTCGCAACATCGTTCAAACTTGTAATAAAAGTTGATCAGCACGTGAGTGTGGCGGCAACCATCGGGCGACGCGGAGAGCGTCTCCCGACGGGAGGTGGAAAATCAGCTGCCGAGCGCAGGCTCGCGTCACAATGGCGTTCGAGGCCAATCAACTGATTTTGATTCGATCGACGCTGCTCGAAACGCGACATAAAGATTTGCCTGTTTCTATGTGCCAAAGCGGCGGCTATTGCCGGTTGCAGCCGATGTCCGTCGCCAATATATTAACATTTGCAGAGGAAAGGCCGATTTTGCGATGACGTCTGCAGCGATAGAACCGATTGCGAGCTAGTGCCATGTACGCACCACGCGTCTTCGTGAGTATGATCGGCGCCCTGACGGTTTTTGCTGTCGTCACCTATTTCCTCAATGGCTCTCTCACATCCACGCTGATCCAGACGGCGATCTGTGCGGTCCTCATTCAGATCGGCTATTTCCTCGCGGTCGTTTTCCTAATCTGGAGGAAAGCGCGCGAGCGCGGAAAAAAAGCGGCTGAAGTGCTGCAATCGGCCAGTGACGACAAGCCGGGCAGCAATAGCCACCGCCTGGACCGGCCCGGTCACTTCAATCGTTGACCGCACGGCCGGACAAGCCGCCTCGCCATTCTTCAAAAAAATCGCCTTTGACGCGGTTGCGACATGATCGCCCTGCATGGTGCGGCCCGTTACGGCAAGATTCCATGCCGGGCTGCATGATCTAGCGGGTTGCCAATGACCCGGCTGCGTCATGCAGCGATCGAGAACTGGTGCAGTCCACTTGGCCCCTAGGCGCCGCGCTGCCCGCGAGACACGATACTGGAGGCCCCCATGACCACAGTCGCCCGGACAGATGTCTGCGTCATCATTGCTGCGAAGAATGCCGAGGCGACCATCGCCCGCGCGGTCGCGTCGGCGCTGGCCGAACAGGAAACCGCCGAAGTGATCGTGGTGGATGACGGCTCCACCGATCAGACCGTCGCCGCGGCGCGATCTGCCGACGATCACAGCGGACGGCTGACGATCGCACGCTTTGAAAGCAATCGCGGTCCTTCAGCAGCGCGCAACCATGCGATTGCCATCAGCCGCGCCCCGGTCCTGGCGATCCTCGACGCCGACGATTTCTTTCTACCGGGCAGGCTCGGCAGGCTGCTCGCAGTAGAGGAGTGGGATTTCATCGCCGACAATATTGCCTTCATGGGCGAGGCCGCAGTGACTGGTGCGGCTCCAAGGGTCGATGACTTCCCGCCACGGCCGCGCCTTCTCGGCCTCATTGATTTCGTCGAGGGCAATATTTCGCAGCCGGGCGTGAAACGTGGCGAGATCGGCTTCCTGAAGCCGCTGATGCGCCGCCGCTTCCTCGATAAGCATGGCATCCGCTATCAGGAGGCGCTTCGTCTGGGGGAGGATTATGACCTCTATCTTCGCGCACTGGCCAAAGGTGCACGCTACAAGGTCATTCAAAGCTGTGGCTATGCGGCGATCGTGCGCGGCAATTCGTTGAGCGGCAGCCACCGGACCGAGGATCTAAAGCGCCTCTACGAGGCCGACCGCGTCATACTCGCGGCAAACGACCTCGACGGTGAGGCAGCGGCTGCCGTGCGACGGCATGAGCGTCACGTGCGTGGCCGCTACCAGCACCGCCACTTCCTCGACCTCAAGAAAGAGCGCGGTGCTATGGCTGCGATCGGTTACCTCATGCGGCGCCCGGGCGCCGCGCCGGCCGTCACCGCCGGTATTTTCGCCGACAAGACGGAGCGCTTCAGGCCGCGCCAGGATGCGGCACCGGCGGGCGGAGGCGCGGCAGTGCGCTACCTTCTGCCCATCGGCGCGGAGCACGCGCGCTAGCACCACGCGTTGCGGCGTCGGCGCCACGTCGAACCATCGCGAGCGGAATACGCTCCGGCATCTCGTCCGGAGCGTCGTTTGTCACATCCTAGAAGTAGGCGCGCCGTACGGCGGCCAACGCATCCTGGAAGCGTTCCTTGCGTTCGGCGAGCCGGCTGTCGCTGCTCAATTGCGGCTCTGCGCGAGTGGCCTGCCAAAGTGCAAGCGTCGACGGCGCCGCAAGCACCTGCTTGGCCGCGCTGCGCAAGAACGTCTGACGCGGTTCTCTGGCCGCGACGATCACCTCGCCGTCGGCGGATCGCAGGTTCGCAGCCTCCGGCACGGTCTGCGCCTCGAAGCCCATGCCCCAGAAACGTGCGCCCTTGATCATGGCTTCGGTGCGGCTGGAGACCGGAACATGGCGGGGACGGTATTCGACGCCGACGGTTTTTGCCCAGTCGTTCCACTTGAAGCTGTTGATGCTGTCCGACGTCGTCACCGCCACCCAGGGAACGCGGAATGCATCGGCAAGAATCGCCCCATGCATCGATTCGGCGACAATGAACTCCGATTGCGCGATCTCGCGGATCACGCTCTTGGCCTCGCCGCGCGGGTCGATGTAGTGCATGCCGACGGTGCCGCAGGTGACGGGCCACATACCGGCGATCGCACTTTCCCAATGGGGAATGAAACTGCGCTTGTATAGCTTAGGCAGGTTCCGGAATTCCGGCATGTCGGCGACCATGACCGCGGGATCGACAATACCGCGCTCCGGCGCAAGGCCGATCTTCTCGGCTGTCAACGGCCCGCGCACACAGCGAAGGTCCCATTCGGCGGCATCCCGCATGTCCGGCAAGCTGCCGTAGCCGAAACCGCTGCCGATAACGAGCTTGCGGACGCCATCAGGCAGAAGCGCGCGGTTGAGCACCGTGCCGACGCCGACAAGGAGGATGTCGTCATGGACATCGCGAAAACCCGGCAGCAGGAAATCCCAAAGCCAGAGGTTGAGGTCGTCGCCGAAATTGCCGTGCTGAGATTCCCAGTAATAGGGCTTCATGGGCGGTCCCTTCTTTCAAATGCGAGATAGGTTCGATGCCGCGCCTGGCGGGCTTGTTCTTCCTCCAAAAGGAGTTTCTGTCCGGATCAGCGTGAACGGGAAAACTTGCCGACGGCAAGCTCGAATGCGCTTTGCAACAGCTTGGGATCGCGCAGGACCCAACGTGCCAGCAGTCGAAACTGCGGCGACTTGCGCCGCTTCAGCCGGCGCGCCTGGCTCCAGAGCGCCTGACGACGGGCCGTGTGCTGGTAGGACTGGATCGACGCGACGGCCGATGGCTTGCGCGAAAGCCGGTGCTCAAGCGTCTCAAGGGCAACAAAGGTGTTGAACTGCTGCTGCAGGAATTGCGGCGAATCGTTGTCGATCGAGTGGAAGATGTTGATGCCCTCCCCGCGCATGGCACCGGCTGCATCACAAAGCACGACACGATTTGCCGCCAGAATGCAGTCGCAGAAGAACAGCACGTCCTCGGCCGCGAGACGCAGCTCGGCATCAAAGCGCACCGTCTCGAAAAGCCGGCGACCAACCACCATGCAAGACAGGTGCAGGAAGCTCCAGTTCCGCAGCATGACATTGGAAAGATCGGGAACTTCGACGACAAGCGGGCTTTCCTGCAAGCGCACGACCGTATCGCTTGCCTCGAGATCGGCGACGCCGAAATGGTAGTAGAACGCCTCCCCGCCTGTTATCGACGCCCAGTAGCAGTCGGCACCAAAGCGGCTCATGCTGTCGACGGCATTCTGGAGATGATCGGTGGTCCAGATGTCGTCGGAATCGAGGAACGCGGCGAACGCGGCGTCGGCCGGAACGTTGTCGAGCCCGGTGTTGCGCGCGCCGCCTGGACCCTTGTTGTCCTGCCGGATCACCGTCACGCGCGCCCGCTCGCCATCGGCAAGCGGCCTCAACTCCTCGTCGATCGAGTAGGGAGATTGATCGTCTATCACCAGGACATGGAAGTCTTGATAGCTTTGGGCAAAGACGGACGCGAGCGCGCGCCGAAGAATACCCGGCTCCTTCTGGTAGTAGGGAATAATAACAGTCAGCTTCGCCATCTTTTCGCCCCTGCGGTTTCTCTAAAAGAGTATTTCGTGGTCTCCTCCCACCGGGTCGCGACCTCAAATCTAGCGCTTGCCCTTTGTCGGAAATCCTTCAAAGGCATCACGGGATGCTCACATGCCTTCAAACGTAAATGCCAAGTCTGTGACTCGGAACGTCGGCTGGAGCGTCCTTTCAAAGACAGGCACATTCGGGCTGAAGTTTGTCACCGTGCCGATTCTTGCCCGTATCCTGACGCCCGAGGAGTTCGGAACGGTCGCCGTCGCGCTCACCGTCGTGCAGTTTCTGGCGATGATCGGCGGCGCCGGTCTTGCCTCCGCTCTGATCATCCAGCGCGACGAGGACATGGAACTCATCCACTCCGCTTTCTGGGCCAATCTGGTGGTTTCGCTGATGATGGCGCTTGGGCTTTTCGTCTTTGCCGAACCGCTGGCGAGCCTGCTGGGTGCGCCGGAGGCAAGCCATCTGCTCCAGATCATGAGCCTGCTCATCCCGTTGCAGCTTGCCGGCGATGTTGCCTATTCACTGCTTGCCCGGCGGATGAATTTCAGCAAGGACGCGGTCTGGACCATGCTCTCCGAAATCCTCGGCGCGCTCATCGCGGTCGGGGCGGCGCTTCTCGGCTTTGGGGTGTGGTCGCTGCTCGCCCAGCTTTTCGTTTCTGCATTCATCCGTTTGGCCGGTCTCTACGCCGTCTCCGGCTATGTCCCGCGTTTCGTGTTCTCGGCACGGCGCGTACTTTCGCTCTGCCGCTTCAGCTTTGGCATGATGGGCTCCGAGATCGCCAACTTCGTCACCTTCCAATCGCCGATGGTCGTCATCAGCCGTTATCTCGGCCTTTCGGATGCCGGCGCCTATTCGGCGGCGAACCGCTTTTCCAGCATTCCGAACCAGATCGTCCTTTCAGCAGTCATGGGCGTTCTCTTTCCCGCCTTCAGCCATATGGGCGAGGATCGCCAGCGGCGCTCGCAAGCGCTGATGCTCAGCACGCAGGTCACCACCGTGCTGCTCGCGCCGATGATGTTCGGCCTCTGGGCGCTTGCCGAGCCGGCGATGCTCGTGCTCTTCGGACAGCAATGGGCCTCAGCCTGGCCGGTGCTCGGCCTGCTCGCCCTGTCGAAGGGCCTGCTGACACCCTGCAGCACCTACATTCCCTATCTCAAGGGTATCGGCCAGGGCACGACCCTCTTCTGGTGGGCGGTGATCCGGGCAATCGCCACCACTGCCGCCGTCGCCTATGCCGCGATCGGCGGATCGCTCGTCGAAGCGATGATCGCCCTCTGCCTCGTGAACCTAGCGACGCTTGTCGGCTATTCCTGGGTTGTCTTTCGCGCCGACCAGCTGCCCTTCCTGCGCGGGTTCCTGATTTCGGTGAGGCCGCTGGTCTCGGCTTTCCTCATGGCTGTCGTCGTAAGGCTGCTGCTGGACCACTACGGCATGCTTCTTCCAAGCGCGGTACTCCAGGTTCTTGTTGGCGCCACGATCGGTGCCCTGATCTATCTGGTGCTGGTACTCGTTACCGAACGGTCGCTGCTGGCAAAGCTCACCGATATGGTTCGTTCCCGTGGTGCTTCGAGCTCGGTACCAGCCGCCGCCGAGTAACGATTGGAATAGCGCTAAAGACTGCCCCACCCTTGCCGCATTTCGGCGAGGAATGAGTTCCACGGCATTGTCTCAACTGAAAAACAGAAGAAAAAGCGCACAACTTTTCGGCGTTACATATGCACTTTAACAAGCAGAAGCATCAGAAAATCAGCGGCCGTTAATATTCCGCAACTGACGCCCACGTCATGGTTTTTTCCCAGTCCAAGTGCGGGGATAGGCCTATTTTCCTAGTATTGCCGCGATTTCTAATGCTGCACCGCAGCAAACCAAGGCCGATTCGTTTGCTGCGGCGCCATATTTTGATCCGTGCCCGAGCCTAATCTTCTGGGTGCGGGCTCTGGTCTGCTCTGTTGAAACGGCCGCTTCTAAACGCGCTGCCAGATGGGGGTGACGGATATCGTTGATGTGAACGCGAATATCTCCTCGCGGATCAATCTGATGCGCATCGTGCTGATCTCAGGCATTGTCTTTGTGCATGTGCCTTACGATCCGGCGACCAGTCCGTATGTCGGCACCTATGGCGGCATCGACTGGTTGCGCATTTTCCTGGGCGACAGCCTCTTCCGTGTCGGCGTCCCTTGCCTCAGCGCGATTTCCGGTTATCTCCTGTTCCGTCGCGGTCTCGAAAATTTCGACTATGGCCGGACGCTGAAGACCAAGGCTCGGACGGTACTTTTGCCATTCCTGTTGTGGAACCTGGCGTTTCTCGCGCTGGTTTTCGTCGCGCAGAGCAAGGACATCAGTTCGGGCTATTTGCCGGAGGTCATCGGAGCCAGCCCCAGAGAGTGGCTGAGCTTTGCCTTCGCGCTCGAGGATCTGCCGATCAATCTACCGCTCTATTTTCTGCGCGATCTCCTGCTATGTATCGTTCTTTCGCCTGCGCTCGCGTGGCTGATCAAGCGCTATCCGGCACAGACGCTCGCCGTCCTCTTCGCCTATGCAGTGCTGCCCGTTCCGAACGGCATCTTCTTGAAGAAGTCGATCCTCTTCGGGTTTAGCGCCGGCATCTACATGAGCCTGCATCGCATCGATGTCCGCAGCTTCGATCGCTTTTCCTGGCCGATTACCATCGCGTTCCTAAGCGCAGCCGTGCTCCTGTCCATCCTGCTCTATCAGTTTGGCCCGAATTTTCCGGTGTGGCTCGAAATGCTGCGCAGTCTGATTGCGATTTCCGGCATCGTCGGTTCCTGGGCGGTTTCGGCACTTCTCGTCCGAACCAACATCGGCGCTCAGCTTTCGCGCGGCAGCGGTCTCAGCTTCTGGATCTTCTGCACGCACTTTCCGCTACTCGTGCTCTTCTGGATGATCTGGAACCGCTCGGACATCGGCTACTACCCGGCGTTTTACTGCGCGGTTCCGCTCATCACGATCGCCTTCCTCGCCGGCGCCTACGCTCTTTCCGCGCGCTGGCTGCCAGCCCTCACCGCTATTCTCACCGGCAGCCGGACCGGCTCCGCCCGCGACATGCGTGCGCGGACAGGGGCTGTTCGCGCCGGTCCCTCCCCCCAGCAAAGGACCTGACCATGAGATCGAAACGACCTCACCGCCTCGCCCTGCTCACCCTTGTCGCCGTCGGCCTTGCCGGTCCGGCCCTGGCCGAAGAGACCACGACGGGTGCGTCTTTCATCGACAACTTCGATACACTCGACACCGCCGTCTGGTACGTCTCGGACGGCTGGAACAATGGCGCGCATCAGAACTGCACCTGGTCGAAGAAACAGGCGAAGGTCGTCAACGGCATCGCCGAACTGACGTTTGCTGAAGGAAAACTCGGCGAGCGCAATTACGCCTGCGGCGAAATCCAGACGCGCAAGCGCTTCAGCTATGGCACCTACGAGGCGCGGATCAAGACGGCCGACGGCTCGGGGCTCAACTCCGCCTTCTTCACCTATATCGGTCCGGCCGACAAGAAGCCGCATGACGAGATCGATTTCGAAGTGCTCGGCAAGAACCCGGCAAAGGTCCAGATCAATCAATACGTCTCCGCCAAGGGCGGCAACGAGAAGCTGGTCGACGTGCCGGGCGGCGCCAACCAGGGCTTCAACGACTACGCTTTCGTCTGGGAGAAGGAGCGTATTCGCTATTACGTAAATGGCGAACTGGTCCACGAGGTCACCGACCCAGCGAAGATCCCGCCCAATCCGCAAAAGATTTTCTTCAGCCTTTGGGGAACCGAAACCCTGACGGATTGGATGGGCGCCTTTGCCTACAAGGGTCCCTCGATGATGCAGGTCGACCGGGTCGCTTTCACCGCGCCGGGAGACGAGTGCCAGTTCCCCGAGTCGATTGCCTGCAAAATAAACTAGCCGACGATCGGGAGCCGCGCCGGTGGGCGTGGCTCTCGCCGCTGCAAGGCGCAAAATTTGAACCATGTCCGGCTCAGCCGGACAGAAAACTGGATGTTCATGCTGCAGATACTTTACTTCGCCCAGGATCTTGCCGACCCCGCCGTTCGCCGACGCGTGCTGATGTTGCTTACCGGCGGCGCAAAGGTGACGCTTGCCGGGTTCAGGCGCGACGCAAACCCGCTGGCGGCGATCGAGGGCATCGTACCTGTCGAGCTCGGCAACACCCATGACGGCCGGTTCGTCCATCGCGTCGGTGCGATCGCGAAGAGCTGTCTCTCGCTGAAGCAGGCGCTGCGCGGCGTCGAACGTCCAGACCTGATCATAGCCCGCAACCTCGACATGTTGGCCATCGCCAGGAAGGCCGCCAGCCTCTTCGGCGGCGACGTCCCAATCGTCTACGAATGCCTCGACATTCACCGCCTACTCCTTTCCCCCGGCATCGCTGGCAAGGCGTTGCGGACAAGCGAGCGCCTGCTCGGCCGTGACGCGCGCCTTTTGATCACCAGTTCTCCCGCCTTCGTCGAGAACTATTTCCGCCCGTTATCGGGTATCTCGGCACCGACCATGATGCTTGAGAACAAAGTGCTCGAACTCGACGAAACCGATGCGCGACCATCGGTGACCGCTGCCGCCGCACCGACACATGGCCCATGGCGGATTGGCTGGTTCGGTGCTCTGCGCTGCCGCAAATCACTTGCGCTGCTGGCGGCCTTCTCGCGCCGCATGGAGGGTCGATTCGAGATCGTGCTGCGCGGCCGGCCGGCCTATCGCGAGTTCGACGACTTCGACGGCTTCATCCGCAACGAACCTTTCATGACGTTCCACGGCCCCTATCGCAGCCCGGAAGAGCTTGGCGCGATCTACTCCGACGTGCACTTCACCTGGGCGATCGACTTCTTCGAGGAAGGTCAGAACTCCAAATGGCTGCTCCCGAACCGGCTCTATGAAGGCTGCCGCTTCGGGCGGGTGCCGATTGCGCTTCGCGGCACCGAGACCGCGCGGTTTCTGGCCATACGTGGCCTTGGCGTGCTGCTCGAAGAAGCTGATGCCGACGCGCTTGCCGCGCTCATGGGGTCGATGACCTCCGAGATTTACGACGCCACATCCCGGCGGATCGCGGCCTGCGCGCCGGAAACCTGGATCTTCAATCGCAGCGATTGCGAGGGCCTCGTGCGCCGTCTGTCGGCCGTCACGTCCGCCGCTCCGCCGCGCATCGCGCTGGACTTCCCGCAAGCACATCAAAACACCTCAACGCCCCAAAACGAAGGTGGATTGTCATGAGCATACGTGTCCTCATCGTCATTCCCTGCCTCAACGAGGCGGAACATCTGCAGGGCCTCGCCGAAGCCTTGCTACCCGCGGCAAGGCGCCTCAACGGCGCCATCCTGATCGCCGACGGCGGCAGCACCGACGGCACCCGTGAGATCGCGGCGCGTCTCGCCGAGAAGGATCCGGCCGTGCTGGTGCTCGACAATCCGAAACGCATCCAGAGTGCTGCGATCAATCTCGCCGTCGCACGCCATGGCACCGATTTCGATTATATGATCCGCATCGACGCGCACGGCACCTATCCGGATGACTATTGCGAGCGCCTCGTCGAGGAGGCTCTTCTGACCGGCGCGGACTCCGTCGTCGTCGCCATGCAGACGGTTGGCTTCACGCCCTTCCAGAAGGCCACGGCCTACGCCCAGAATTCCAAGCTCGGCAATGGCGGCGCCAAGCACCGTCTCGGCGCGGCGAGCCACTGGGCCGATCACGGTCACCATGCACTGATGCGCATTTCCGCCTTCCAGGCGATCGGCGGCTACGACGAGATCTTCAGCCACAACGAAGACGCGGAGTTCGACTATCGCTTCCGCCAGGCGGGCTATCGCATCTGGATGACCGACCGGACCAGCATGGTCTACTACCCCCGCGCCAAGGTCGGGCCGCTCTTCCGCCAGTACTTCGCCTATGGGCGCGGACGCGCGCGCAATGTGTTGAAGCATCGCGCCTGGCCGAGCCTCAGGCAGTTGCTGCCGCTTGCCGTCGCTCCGGTCGCTGTCGGCGCACTGCTCGCGGTCGTCAGCTGGCTTGCAGTCGTTCCGGTCGTGCTCTGGGCTGTGGCCTGCATCGGCTACGGCATGTGGATGGCGCTCGGCCAGAAGAACCCCTACGGCCCGCTCGCGGCCATCTCGGCAATGGTCATGCATTTTGCCTGGTCGGCCGGCTTCTGGCGGGAATTGCTCACCACGCGTAACCGGAGGGTGGCACCATGACCAACACCGTCGCCCGGACACAGATCGACATAGCGGTGTGCACGTTTCGCCGGCCGGAGCTTGCAGAAACGCTGCACTCCCTCGCGCTCATCACCGTGCCTGCCGGTGTGGCGATCCGCATTATCGTCGCCGACAACGACGTGACGCCGAGCGCGCAGGCGCTCGTCAACCAGATGCGCCCGACCATGCCTTGCGAGATCCTCTACGTGCATTGCCCGGCGTCGAACATTTCCATCGCCCGCAACGCCTGTCTCGACAACAGCACCGGGCACTATCTCGCCTTCGTCGACGACGACGAGACGGTGTCGAGAACCTGGCTTGTGCAATTGCTCGATACCGCGCTAACGACCGGCGCCGATGTCGTGCTCGGCCCGGTTCGTGCCGAATACACGCTGTCTGCCCCGAACTGGATGCGCCGCGGCGATTTTCATTCAACCCGGCCGGTCTGGGTCGATGGCGAGATCCGCACGGGCTACACCTGCAATGTTCTGATCGATCTCACTCGCCCGGTCGTCTTCAACAGGCGGTTCAATCTGGCGCTCGGGCAGACAGGCGGTGAGGATACGGAGTTCTTCCGCCACATGCATGCGGATGGTGGGCGTCTGGCCTATGCGCCCGATGCGCTGGTCTTCGAACCGGTACCGGAGAAACGCGCGCGACTTGCCTGGCTTGCAAAGCGTCGTTTCCGTTCCGGCCAAACCCATGGCCGGCTCTTGAGTGAACCGGGCCAAGCCGGCAGCCGAGTTGCCGAAATCGTCCGCGCGACGGCGAAATCAGGCTATTGCGCTATCGCAAGTCTTATGCTGCTCGGATCGCCGGTCGCTCGCTCGCGCTACGCGCTTCGCGCAATCATGCATGCGGGCGTCGTCAGCGGCCTCATTGGTGTGCGCGAACTCCAGCAATACGGAGCGGCGACCGCTTGATGACGCAACGCGCCCCCGACGTCAGCTTCGTCATCGCGGCCTATAATGCTGCCGACACGATCCGACGCTCCATCGACAGTGCGCTTGCGCAGACGGGCGTCGACGTCGAGGTGATCGTCGTCGACGATTACTCAAAGGACGAGACCTGTGCGGTCGTCGAAGAACTCGCTGATCCGCGCGTGCGGCTGCTGCGACTTGCCGAGAACCGCGGGCCCGGCGGCGCGCGCAATGCCGGTCTCGAAGCGGCCCGTGGCGACTGGATCGCCATTCTTGACGCGGACGACACGGTTAGCCCTCAGCGGCTGTCGCGCATGATCGGCCTTGCTTCCTCGACCGAAGCTTCGATTGTGGTCGACAACATCGACGTCCTCAATCTCGATGGGCGGCTGGAGCGCATGTTTCCCGAAGCCGAGCTTGAGCGCCGTCGGACGCTGACGCTTGCGGCCTTCATCGGTTCCAACGTGCTTTTCCGCTCCACCTTCAATTTCGGCTACATGAAGCCGATCTTTGAGCGCCGGTTTCTGAACGAACATCGCTTGCGCTTCGAGGAAACGATCCGCATCGGCGAGGACTACATCCTGCTCGCCTCGGCGCTTGCCCATGGCGGCCGCTGCGTTGTCGATCCCTCGGCCGGCTATTGCTACCACATCCGCGAGGGCTCGATCTCGCGCGTGCTCGAACTGCGCCACATCGAAGCGATGATGACGGCCGACCGGGAATTCCTTGCCAGGCACACGCTCGATGCCGAGGCGCTGGCGATGCAGCGCCGGCGCGACAAAAGCCTCGTCGAGGCGCACGCCTTCCTTCGCCTTGTCGAACACCTGAAATCCAGATCGTTGGCCGGAGCTACCCGTGTGGCTCTGACCAACCCCAGAGCGCTTCGGCACCTCAGAATGCCGATCGCCGTGCGATTGCGCCGGCTACTTGCGCCAATCGCACGCATGAAGCCTGCCACCTCGACGGTGGCGGCCGAACGACCCACCTCGGGCGAAAGCCCACACGTAAGTAAAGGATAAGACCATGGACCGTATCAGGACCGTCAGGAAAGCTGTGATCCCGGTCGCCGGCAATGGAACGCGGTTTCTTCCCGCAACGAAGGCGATACCGAAGGAGATGTTGACGATCGTCGATCGTCCGGTCGTGCAATATGCGGTCGATGAAGCCCGTGAAGCGGGCATCGAGCACATCGTTTTTGTGACCAGCCGCAACAAGCAGGCGATCGAAGACCACTTCGACGACACGCCTGAACTCATATCGTCGCTGACCCGCTCCGGTAAGAACGCCCAGATTTCCGAACTGGAGCAGATGCTGCCGCGCGCCGGTTCCGTCAGCTTTACCCGGCAGCAAGCGCCGCTCGGCCTCGGCCATGCCGTCTGGTGCGCCCGCGATCTCATCGGCGACGAGCCCTTCGCACTGCTCCTGCCGGACATGCTCTGCCACGGCGGACGCGGCTGCATGGCCGGTCTTGTCGACCTCTACCGTCAGACCGGCGGCAACGTTGTCGGCGTCGAGCAATGCGCTCCGGAAGATGCCTCGAAATATGGCATCGTCGGCAAGGGTGCGGCCGTCCCCTATGGCTTCGAAGTCACCCAAATGGTCGAAAAACCGCTTATGGGCGAGGCCCCGTCCAATTTTTATCTGAACGGTCGCTACATCCTGCAGCCGCAGATCTTCGACATACTCGCCCATCAGCCGCGCGGCGCCGGAAACGAGATCCAGCTAACCGACGGC
Source organism: Ensifer sp. Root954 (assembly GCF_001429005.1). Taxonomy (NCBI): domain Bacteria; kingdom Pseudomonadati; phylum Pseudomonadota; class Alphaproteobacteria; order Hyphomicrobiales; family Rhizobiaceae; genus Ensifer; species Ensifer sp. Root954. Next base: position 142,942 of record NZ_LMJM01000045.1, on the reverse strand, counting down.
ATGCTGAAACTCTCGCAAAATCAAGCGTTTCACGCTCATCCCTATGATGGGCGCACGTTCGACTGCGGCTCCAAGGAAGGCTTCATCGCGGCCAATGTCGCCTTCGCACTGGCGCGTTCCGATCTCGGCGACGCGGTCTATGCCTCGGTCAAGGACATGGTCCTGTCTCACGAAGGCCGCATCCGCGCCGCATAACTGGCTTCGGCGCCTCTTTTGAAAACAAGAGGCGCCAGCCTTCGGACCAAAGGGAAACGGACAGAGCGACCCAATGAACCAAAGAAGTCTCCCCTTCAACAGTGTCGTACCGCGCAACGTGGAGGAGCCCGACGGCTTCATCGACCTCGATCGTCTGTTTTCGGTCGTCTTGCGTCGCGCCAGAATGGTCGGCCTGTTCGTGGCGCTCTTCATCGCGCTCGGTGTCGCCTACCTGGTCTTCGCAACACCGCTCTACACATCGGCAACGCAGGTCCTTCTCGACGAGAACCTGTCGAAATTTGCCGAAGAACAGGCGCCGCCGCAAAACAGCGCCCTGCTCGACACCCAGATTGCCAGCGCCGTGGAAATCCTGAAATCCGGCGAACTCGCCCTGCGTGTCGTCGACAAGATGAACCTTGCCGACAACGACACCGTCCTCAATCCACCGCGCTCGCCGTTCGACGTCGTCAAGGACGGGTTGAAGTCCGTTACGGGCATCTTCTCGAGCGGGCCGGAGATTTCCGAGGATATGGCCCGCAACGGCCGCAGGCAAAAGGCGGCGGCACTGCTCCAGCAGGGACTGGCCGTCGAACGCGTGACGCGAAGCTCCGTCGTCTCGCTTGCCTATCGCTCCAGCGATCCGCAGCTTGCCGCCGGCATCGTTCGCACCTATGCCGACGCCTATCTCAACGACCAGCTCAACGCCAATTTCGAGGCGACCGAACGGGCCTCGGTCTGGCTGCAGGAGCGTCTTGCAGACCTTCGGCAGCGCACGCAGACCGCGTCGCTCGAGGTCGAAAAATACCGCAGCGAAAACGGCCTGACGCTTGCGCGTGGCGAACTCATGTCGGAACAGCAGCTCGCCGATCTCAACAGCCAGCTGATCATTGCCCAGGCCGATAGCGCAAGCGCTTCGGCGCGCTACAAGCAATTCCAGGCGATCGTCGACCAGGGACCGGAGACGGCCGTCAAGAACGCCACGATTTCCGCCAAGGAGGGTGACAACTCGGTCATCCGCGATCTGCGCACGCGCTACCTTGCGGTCAGCAAGCGCGAACAGGACGTGAGCCAGAGCTTCGGCGCCGACCATCCGCAGGCCGTGTCGCTGCGCAAGGAGAAAACCGATGTCGGCCGCCAGATCTTCCAGGAACTGCAGCAGCTGACGGCGAGCTACCGCAACGAATACGAGGTGGCGCGCTCACGCGAAGCGTCGCTGCGCGAAAACATAGAAGGCACCACCGGCCGCAACGCAAATGCAAATGTCTCGCTCGTGCACCTGCGCGAACTGGAGCAGCGGGCAGCCGCGCTGAAGACGCTCTATGAGACCTATCTGAACCGCTACGAGCAGGCCTCGCAGCAGCGCTCCTTCCCGATCGCCAAGGCACGGGTGATTTCCAGCGCCGGCGTCCCGGCCTCGCCTTCGAGCCCGAAGAAGACGATGGTGCTGGCCCTTTCGGCGGTGCTCGGCCTGATGGCGGGCGGCGCGTTTGCCGCTTTCCAGGAATTTCGCGAGCGGACGTTCCGGCTCGAAGGCGACGTGCGCGCCATCCTCGGGCACCGGTCGTTCGGCTACATTCCATTGGTCGGCCCACGTCACCCTGGAACGACGGATCTCGTTCGCGCCAAGCTGATGAAGAACAAGATGCCGCCACCGGTAACGCAAGGGGCTCCGTCTTTCGAGCGCCTCAGCCGCATCGTGCTCGACGCTCCGCGCTCGTCCTTCACAGAGACCTTCCGCAACGCCAAGCTTGCCTGCGACCGGATGCTGACCGGAAACGGCTCGCGCGTCATCGGCATCGCCTCGGCGGTGCCCGATGAAGGCAAGTCGATCATTGCCGCGAATTTTGCGGCCCTCCTTGCCGCAAGCGGCAAGAAGACCCTTCTGATCGATGCCGACATCCGCAAGCCGGGTCTGAGCAAGATGATCAATCCGCCGCCGAAGGCGGGTCTGGTGGAAGCGTTGACCGGGCAGGCATCCTGGCCGGCGGGCATCAAGATCGACCAGCAGACGAAGCTTGCGATCCTGCCGGTCGGCGGGGAAGCAGTGGACGGCAACGGCCCGTATGACAGCCATGAGCTGCTTGCGTCGCCGGCCATGGCCGAGCTCATCGACAATGCACGCAAGTCCTTCGACTATGTCGTCGTCGATCTCGCGGCACTCGCCCCGGTCGTCGATGCCAAGGCCTTCTCGCCGCTTGCGGACGGCTTCCTCTATGTCGCCGAATGGGGCCGGACGCCGTCGCGCCTGGTGCGCGACCTCTTGCATTCGGAGCCGCAGATCAATGCCAAGATCCTCGGCGTGATCCTCAACAAGACTGACATGCAGGAACTGGCAAAGTACAGCGATTTTGGCGGTGCCGAGCATTACCGCCACCGCTATGAGAAGTACTACATCGAAAGCGCCGGCACGCGCCGCAAGACCGAGGCCGCCTGACAGGGCGCGCCTCGTTTCGACCTGTCGCTCAGTCCCTCCAGAAAAGCGGTGTCAGGATGACCAGGACCGTCAGGATTTCCAGACGGCCGAGCAGCATCATGAGCGACAGGAGATAGAGCGCCGGGTCGGTCAGCGTCGAGAAGTTGCCGGCCGGCCCGATGATCGGGCCGAGCCCGGCACCAACGTTTGAAAGCGCCGTTGCGACCGCCGACACCGCCGTGACGAGATCATAGCCCATCGCCCCCATGGCGAGGCTTCCGAAAGCCCAGATGAACATGTAGGCCGTGAAGAACATGAACACGGTGCGCTGCACGTCTATGTCGACAAGTGTCTTGCCGTAGCGCACCGTGTGGACCGCGTTGGGGTAGATCAGCTTGAAAAGACCGGCGCGGATTGAATTGAAGATGATGATGAAGCGGTAGGCCTTCATGCCGCCCGCCGTCGAGCCGGAGCAACCACCCATGAAGGTGGCGGCAAAGGCAAGTGCGACGATGAACTCACCCCAGAGCATGTAATCGTCGCTGGCAAAACCGGTGGTCGACAGGATGGACGAGACGGTGAAGAAGCCGTGCGCCAAAGCCTCATGCGCCGAGACCCCGTTGACGATCCGCTGGTAGAGGCTTGCGGCGAGCGCAAGTGCCGTCAGATAGGACAGAAAGACGATGATCTGCGGATCCTTCAGCGTATCGAGCCGGCCACGAACGATGAAGAGGATGAGCACCGAAAACGGCAGGCTGCTCAGCGTCATGAAAAAGGTTGCGACCCAGAGGATCGGCAGGCTGTTGAAGTAGCCGAGCGAGGCATCGTGAGTGGAGAAGCCACCGGTCGCGACCGTCGACATTGCGTGGTTGATCGCGTCGAAACGGCTCATGCCCAGATAGGAGAAGATGATCGTGCACGTCACCGTCATCACGACATAGATCAGGATGAAGGCGCGCGTGAAGGTGACGATGCGGGCGAAGGGCTTTTCGGTGGTGTCCGAGGACTCCATCTTGAAGAAGGACATGCCGCCGACCCTGAGATAGGGCATGACGAAGAGCCCGAGCGCCACGATCCCGATACCGCCGAGCCAGTGCAGAACCGAGCGCCAGAGAAGAATGCCCGGAGGCGCATGGTCGAGCCCGCTGATGACGGTCGAGCCCGTCGTGGTGATGCCGGAGACCGATTCGAAGAAGGCCTTGGCGAAATCGAGCTTCAGCGACGACAGCCAGAAGGGCACGGCGCCGACGAGAGACACGACGATCCAGAGAAGATTGACGACGAGAAAGCCCATCTTGCGGCTGAACAGCGGCGAGCCGCCCTGCGTGGCGGCAATCGCCAGAAGCGACAGACCGCCAGTCGCAAAGGCCGAACCGGCAAACACTCTCCAGTTGGGATGACCATAGAACAGATCGACTGCGGCCGGCAGCAGCATCGCGAGCGACAGATAGAACGCGGCCTTCGCGGCGATGTTGATCGCGGTCTGATAGAGGGGTGCATGCAACGGTTGATCGCCTCAGCGCTTTGTCCAGGACCGAATCCGTCCTCTGGATCTGCGGCCATTCAACCTCAAAGGCGCGTGATTCGCACCGGCTCGGGGCAGAGAACCCTCTGGAGAGCGACGGTCAGTCCCGTATTTTCGTCGATTTTGTCGCATGGGCGCGGCAATCGTGTCCAGGCGGTCCCGGCAAATGCCGCGTGAAAGGCGCCATTTCCATGCTGCACTGCGGCATTTTGCCCAATCAACTCTAACTCACGAAAAGATCACGACTTTTGGCCGCGGCAAGTCATCACCTTGACTTATTTCCACGTGTAAAGCCTGCTTCATCCATTCCACATGCAACCTTGAGCACAACCGATGACCCCCGCCCGTTTCACCCAATGCCTTCTCGTTCTTCGTTGGACGCCGATCAATCTGGCAAGCGCCCTCCATTGCAACCTGGCATGGATCGAGGCGATGGAGACCGGGGACGAAATGGTCCCGGAGGAGCTGGCGACCTGGCTGGAAACGCTGGCGCGAACCCACGAGGAACTCGGCATTCCCGTCACCTACCGCGGCAAGGGGCTTGAACCGGCGACGAGCCGCGCAACGCGGCGCTGATCGACAAGGGCGCTTGGCTCCATCCAGCTCACAGCTAAAAATGCCTCGCATCAATCACCCTTGGCCGGTTCGATCGCAAGCGCGCCGGCCGGGCTTAGAGCACCGCAGCGCCATAGCCGGTAGTTCTGCTGGGTGTCCCAGTCGTAGTAGTAGGCGGCATCCAGGCGTTTTTCTTCGGAAAAGCGCTCGAAGACCGTCCGCATGGCCGTCATCGCCCCTTCGCGTTCGCGATCGTCGACGGGGCAGCTGCGCGCCGTGTTGGCAATCCCCCATTCTGTCACCCAGCAGGGCCGCCCCCGGTCGGCAGGCGCGCAGAAATCGAGAAGTTTGGTGACGATCGAGGTGATTGCAGCCTTATCCTTGCGCGCCGGGTAGATGTGAATGCCATAGGCATCGACGAGCGCGTCCATGCCCCGCGCCTTCAAATGGGCAATCACCTCGCCCGGATCCAGCCGCTCCATCCCCTGGCGGTCCGCTTCCTTGGGCCCCATGTCGGAGAGCCCGGCGGAGACGATGATCGCCTTGCTGTTGGCGCTCGCTCTTACGGCGTCGCGGGTGATCTTCAGCGCCTCGACGTAGTTGTCGAGACCTTTTCCGAACGCCTGGGGATCCCTGAGTTCGCCGAGATGTCGCGGCGTCGCTCGGCCCGGCTTCTCGTAGACGGCGAGGTCGCCGTTATAGCCGGCGAGGTTGATCTCGTTTCCGGGTTCTACCGCGTCCAGACGGATGCCAAGGGCATCGATGCGCTGCAGAGCTGACGCCAGGCCGACGCGGTAACGATCAAGGTCCAGATCGGACAACCGGTTGATATCCCAGATGCGCCCGAAGCCGGTGCGCGGGCGAACGCTGTCCGGATAATAGCTTTTGTTCGACAGCTGGATTTCGAGCAGGATCCGCAGACCCAGCCGGTTGGCAATCTCCAGCGCGTCGATGCTTTTTTCGACGGGGCGCGACAACGATAGCCGCACATGGGTCGCGCCGCTGTCGGCAATTTCGCGAAGGATGCGTTCCTGATCCGTGCGCTCCAGCCAGGCGAGATTGAGCCGATTGACGCCGTAGCGCGCAGCCGCAGCCTCGCCCGCGAACGCCGGAGCGCCACGCGAAAGCGCCGCCCAGGAGACCAGGGCGGCAAGGAGCAGCGCTAACGGCGCTGCCCGGGTCAGGGGCAGATTAAATGCCAACCTGTTTAAGCGCACTTTGGAAGTTCGCCTCGCATGCCGAATAGCGTTCGGTAACCGCCTGCGCATCGATCTTCGACAGGAAGTTGGCGAGATGCGCCTTCTTGTCCGTCTCACGATTCCAGACACCCGCCTCGATATAGGGGAAGCCGATGAATTCGAGCATCTCGCGCATACGGTCGTCGACGGCGATCATCAGCGAAGGCGTGCCCGCCTGCATGCCAATGACGCAGCCATGGAAGCGCCTGCCGATGCAGAGGTCCCGGGTCGATGACCAGGCGCGCCACTGGTTGGTGTCGAAGAACACCATCAGTTCGTTCTGCCGCTGCCATTTTTCCTGATGCTTGTATTCGGTCTTGCCGGTGATGCGGCCGCTGGAGCGGTCGTAAACCGGCGCGTTGTCATCCACGGGAAGCGTCAGGTTATAGGCGACGACTTCGTCCTGGATGACGTAGCTGGCCACGCTCTCCGGCTTCAGCAGCGCGTGGGCATCGACGATGGTGTCGGCGACGCTACCGAGATAGCCGCCGAGCGCGAGCTTCTGTGCCGAGGCAAGGTCTGCGTTGGCAAGCGACGTCAAGGAGTGGCGCATCTCGTTTGGAGCGAAGAAGAGCGAGGGGCAGCCGGTCGGCTTGACGAACTTCATGCCCTCCGCGCGCAGGAACTCGGCGGTGAAATAGCCGCGGGTCAGGAAGAAGCTTTCCTTCTGCTTCAACACCTCCAGGAACCGCAACGTACCGGCCGGCAGGTTTTCCTTCAGACCTTCACGCTTCTGGATGCCGATGCCCATCACCAGAACCGGCATCTTCAGCTTCTCGAACACATCCGCTTCGAGATCGGCCGAATATCCCGGACGCAACAGGTTCGCCGAAGCGAACACGCACATGTCGAATTCCTTGTTCAGGGCATCGTAGACGTCGTTGGCCCCGCGGCTGTTGACCAGATGCCAGAACGGCACATAGGTCACGTCATGACCGCGCAAGGCGTAAGCTGCGCCCTCGCCGATCAGGTAGTTGCCGGTGTTGGCGATCTTCTTGACCTGGTCGACCAGATCCTTCTTGCTTCGGATATCGTCGAAGTAGGGTTTGTGATGAACCGTCGCACCGGAAACGCGCGCCACGGTACGCTGGAGGTAGGAAGGGATTCCGGTGAGCAGGATACGCATCGATACACCTGGTTTGTGGACTGGCCCACAGAGTTGAGGAAGAGGGAGGGCGGCACGAGGAAGCGGATCTGCAAACCTCACCGTGCCGCCCGAACATCATGAATTGAGCGCCTCGGATCGAACGCGTCCGAGGCATCACGGTTTAGAGGCCGATGCCGATCTCGCGCAGCACCGTACGGAAATTGCGTTCGCGATCGGAGTAGCGGTCGACCAGTTCCGATGCGTTCAGCCCGGCCAGATGGCTGGCAACGAACTCCGCCCGGTTTTCCGCCTTTTCGAGCTCCTGGACGTCGACCGACGGCAGGCCGGTAAAGCCGAGCATTTCGCGCATGCGATCGTCGACAGCCACCATCAGGCTCGGCACGCCTGCCTGCATGGCGATGATCGAGCCATGGAAACGACGGCCGAAATTGAAGTCCATGTGCGAGGCCCAGGCGCGCCACATGTTGGTATCGAAGAAGGTGCGTACATCGAAGGGCACCTTCTGGCGCTCAGCGCCCGGGAAAGCGAGCTCGCCGAGCATCTTGCCCGAGCAGGAATCGAAGACCCTGCCATCGGCATCCGGCTCGACCTTCATGTCGAAGTGCAGGAATTCGTCCTGGATGATGTATTGGGGCTTGGCGCCTTCTGGGTTGAGCGCGATCGCATCGACGATGCAATCGTGATTGGCGCCGAGATAGCCCGAAAAGATCGTCTTTGCCTGACCGATCTTGACGTCAGGCAACTTCTTCATCGAGGCGCGCATGTTGTTCGGCGCGAAATAGACCGAGGGGCAGCCGGTTGGCCGGACGTACTTGAACCCCTGGTCCTTGAGGTAGCCGGCGGTTTCGTAGCCGCGGGTCAGGAAATAGTGCTCGCGGTCCTTGAGAACATCGAGCAGGCGCTTCGTCCCCTCCGGCAGGCCTGTTTCCAGGTCCTTGCGGTTCTGGTGGCCGATACCGAGCATGACGATCGGCATCTTGAGCTTGCTCAAGACATCAGCCTCGGCATCCGCAGAAAGCCCCTTGCGCAACAGATTGGCGCAGGTGAACACGCAGATGTCGAAGTTGTTGTTGAATTCATCGAAACCGGTGCCGTTCTTGTGGGCGTTGTAAAGATGCCAGAACGGAATCTGCTTGGCATGCGGTGCGATTGCACGAAGAGCGCCCTCACCGATCAGATAGTTGCCGGTGTTGCTGATGTTGCGAAGCTCCTGAAGAAACTCGTCCTTGGATTCGGGCTGTTTTTGCCGTTCCGAATAGGAAACCGACAGGCCATTGGCGCCGTTTGCGAGGCGCGTGTAATGACCAGGAATACCCGTCAGGAGGATTCTTGGACGCATGCGTAAGTCCCTTCTCTTTGAAAAGTCGTACGGGTCGATCAGCCTGCAGCTGCGACGCCGGTATTGGATGTCTCACGCGCCCGGATGACCTTGGCACGCGAAAGCGAGGAATTGTTCACGGCGCCGTCGCACCAGCCGAGGAACTCCGAAAAGGAGTTCGCCCAGCCGCGACGCGCCGCTGTTCTCAGGCACCCTTCCATGATCGGAGCCAGCAGGTTGCGATCGCGCGAAACCTCGGCGATCGCCTTGACCATGTCGCGCACCACCTGGGGATCGGAGGAGGCATCGATCAGGATGCCGTCCTCGCGATCGACGATCAGTTCGTCGACGGCGCCAACCGCGGTTGCGATCGGCACGCACCCGAGCTGTTGGGCTTCGGCGATCATCAGCGGGGCACCTTCCCAGCGCGAAGGCATGATCAGAACATCGGCCCAGCCGAGCGCCTTGATCAGGTCGCGGCTGGCAAAGACCGGTGGGCGCACGTCGACGCCCAGTTCCTTGAGCCGATCCGTCCAGGAGAACGAGGCATCCGCCAGGATCTCGCCACCGATCGCCCGCGCATCGAACGACACGTGCGCCGCACGCAGCTCGGCAATGGTCGCGGCCAGGCGGTCGATGCCCTTCTGCTGGTCAAGACGACCCATGTAGAGCAGCCGCAGCCGGTCGTCCTTGCGCTCGATCCGCCGCACCTGCAGCACGTCTGCAAGCACCTTGGGCGGCACGGAGAAACTTGCGCCGTTCGGAACGGCAAAGATCTTCTCGAGCGGCACGCCGAAGCTGTGCAGGTAGAACTTCAGTTGTTCCGAGCAGGTGAGGAAGGCGTCGTAGCAATGCTCGTGGGCGATGGCTGCAAAGGGCTGGCCGGCCGGGCGCTTGAACGGCGTGTTGTCGACGACGTGCAGATAGCACGCCGTGCGTGTCCCTTCCGAGCGCAGCCGCGCGATCAGCGGATGCATCGCCATCACGTGGTTGTTGATGACGAGATCGAAGCCCGAGAGCTGGCCTTTAAGCACGCCCCAGTCGACATCATGATGTTCAGCGATGAAATCCTGACCGAGGAACGAACCGGAGCCGCCCCATGTAGGTATACCCTGATCCCAGAAATGAACATAGTCGAAGCTCGAATCGAACTCGTCGATCACGTCCATGCGGCTGGTGCCGAGCACGAACAGATGCGTCTCGTAGCCTGCGGCCTTGAGTTCGCGCGAGGCGGCGTAGATCACCTTCTCGGCACCACCGAAGGAGGCATTCGGCACCAGAAGCGCTGCGGTCTTCTTGCCGGCATCGCTATGACCGAGCGGCAGCACCGGCGAGCCGCCGATCTCCGTTCGCAAGGCCTTGTGCAGGTCGGAATAGGGCATGAGCCGCGCGGGCCGCCAGGTCCAGCGGCGGCCGGCCGTGCGGCGAAGCGGACTAGTGGCAATCGCGTTGACGCAGTTGATCATCACCTGTTGCGGCGTGATCAGCGTGCGGCGCGGCAGAGCGCGCGGGAACGGGAAGCGCACATTGAGAACCGCCGAGGTCGGCCAGACCTGCTGCGTGCCGATCGAAGCAAACCAGTCGAGCGCATTGTTGCGGATGACGTCGCGCAAGAGCGCCGTCGAAATGAAGATGAGATCCGGTTGGCCGAGATGCTGGGCGCCGGCGTCGAGGAAGGTCGGCTCGATCTTGCGCTGCGTCGCGTCGTTGCCGAGATGAACGAAAACGACGTTGGCTTTCTCACTCAGGCGCTCCAGGTGGCAAAGCACGTTGGGCAGCATGCGCGAGCGCAAAAGCAGATCGATCGTCGCGCCGCTGCCGGCCATCACAAAGGGCGGGAAGTGCACGTTGTCGGGCTCGCCGGTGCTTGCCCAGAAGGCCGGGATGATGTCGTCGAGGCGCAGCCGCTTCGGTTGCTTCGTCGGATCTGTGAAGAACGAGATCGCCGCGTCTTCGGTGCGCGCGAAGAGATAACGCGGGCACTCCTCATGCTCGAAATCGACGAGCATTGGCCGCTGGAACAGAGCCTTGTGGCGCTTTCTGAGGAAGCTCACGGATGTCGCGCGGTCGCGGTTGGCTTCCTTGAAACGGCTTTCGGCGCGCAGGCGATATTCGAAGGTCGTGTCATGGCAGGGCGTTCCGACGAAGCCGTGCTCGACGCAGGAAAGCCAGAACTCCCAATCCTCAAAACCGTTCTGTCGATCGTCGTTGAACCGAACGCCTTCCTGGAAGACCTCGATCGAAATCATCGAGCCGGTATCGCAGATGTTGTCCGTGATGCAGTGGACGAGCCGCGAATACTGGTTGCCGTAGTGAGCCCGCCAGCTCACCGAGAAGGTGTCGATGTTGGTATAGACCCAGCCGGCGCCGCTTTCGTGCAGGCGCCGATAGAGGGTCTCGATCGTTCCCGGCAAGACTCGGTTGTCGGCATCGAGGAAATAAACGGCCTTCGCCTCGGGCAGATTTTCGAGCACGTAGTTGATGGCGCGGTTGCGCGCGCCGCCGGGGCCGGCGTTACGCCCGAAGACCACATGGATATCAGGGTGGGCCGCGGTATAGAGCAACAGCTGATCGAAGGTTTCCTGCCGCGGGTCGCCGTCGACCGAAACGACGATGGCAATACGGCAGCCCTCGAGATCCGATGCAAGCGCGGATTCGAGCGCTTCGAGCGCCAGCGCCGCGTGGCCATAGAGCGGCATGGCGATCGCAACGAGGTCCCTTGGATCGCTATTGCTGTGCATGAGACGCACCACCCGACTGCTTGACCATCCGGAAGCCCGACACCTTGAGCCAGGAGAAATCGACCGAGTCGGTTACGGCGCGGCTGAGGATCATCAGATCCATGGGCTGGCGCACCGGCTCGTCGAGTTGGAAGTTGATGTTGATCGGCTGCTCATTGGTGACCTCGCGCCAGCCGCTGAAGAAGGCGGACGGCTTGACCACCCCCTTGCGAGCCAGTTCCGCCACTTCGGAGCGCGCGTTCGAGCCCGCTGGAGCGAGCAGGAAGCTGACGGCCGCCGGGGCGCCCTTGGGATGATCGACCACTGCGCTTGCGGAGAAGGATATGGTGCCGGGCTCGACAGCGCGACCGACGGCGCCGGCCGATACGCCATTTGCGAGCGGATGGCAGACGACGGCGTGTTCGTGTTCGAGAAAGCGTACCGTCTGGAATTCCGGGACAACCGGCGTCACCGATACGTCGACGATCTGGCTGAGCAGATCGACCGACAGACGATAGTCCTCGATGAAGTGGCCGTCGAGCAGCGCGGTCGGCGCGATCATGTTCGGCATGCGCGTCGGCTTGACGCCGGGCAGACCGGTATAGACGCGGAACGCTAGAGGGCGCAGATCAAGGTCGGCGTGGCGGGTCTCGGACCGAGCCGTATAGTGTTCGCTGGCGATGGGATAGCCGAGCGAAAGCCCGATCGTTTCACTACCGGTCGTCGAAACGCGCAGCCGCAGGGTCTTCGCGCCACCCCCGCAGGTGCGCGGCAGGGCAAAGAAGTTCCAGCCTGGAACGAGCTGCGAGAATGGAACGGCCCACTCGGCAACCCCCTCGCCGCTCTCGACATAGCTCAAGACAACGACCAGTTCGCCGCCATCCCGCGGGACCGAATTGAAGTGAAGCGCGATACCGGCGACGCCATGGCTGGAGACCGGCAGGAGCTGTTCGACGAAGGCATTGGCAATCAGATGGCCGATGCCCTCGTCCTTGGGATCGACATAGGGGTCGTGCGCAAAGACTTCGGCGACCGGCTCCCAGTTGCGTGCCTGGAACGCATCTTCGAGTGCGCGATAGTTTTCAAGTAGCGTTTCACGCTCGCGGCGAAGCAGCGCAAGCTCGGATGTGATTGCCGACGAAAACCGGGCAAGCCGCCCGACACCACCGTCGACCAATGCCTGGATGAGCCCCGCACTTTCGCTGACGGCCTCGGCGCTCAAGCGCTTGATCGGGATATCCGGGACGGTGCCAAGCGCCCGCAACGAGACGATGCCGTCGGCCAGATCCGCCTCGCCCTCCCTTGAAAAGGCGAGCCCGATCAATGGAAACACGTTTTCCAGGGTCGCATCAGGCCGATCGCCTGCCGGAAGAAAATGAACCAGGTGCTCGATGCCACTGCCCTGGACACTCGCCCTATCGTGATCCGAGGCCAACACCAGCTTTCTCTTCGCCTGCGAATACCTCACGCCAGAAGACACCAACCCTTGCACGCGCCACCCTCAATACAACCGAATTCTCTCTGTAGTTGAATCCGCCGATCCGAAATAAACCGGCGAATTCAACGACCTAGAGAAAGCATATCAAGGTTATTTGCACTGCACAATAAGTTATATTTGCGTTTTTCGTGAAATAATACTTCGGGTTTTGAAGTATTATGCAGATGAGACCCGTAATATTTGAGTGGATCCGGGATTTCCCATCGCCTTATCCAGCAATGTCATCTGTCGTGCAATGCAATCGCCCAGACGGAACCTTTGCTCGACGGTGCGGCGGGCGGCTGCACGCAACTCGGAATACTTCTCCGGTTGCTGCAAGGCGCCGGAGATCGCCTCCGCGAGCGCATCCGTATCGAAGAACGGCACGAGCAGGCCGTTGCGGCCGGAGCTCAACACCTCCTGCATCGGCGCCGTATCCGACCCGATGACGAGCGCGCCGCAGGCCATGGCCTCGAGGACCGACCAGGAAAGCACGAAAGGATAGGTCAGATAGATATGGGCGGCCGAAATCTGGAACAGCTGCCTCAGGACGCCATGCGGCACCACGCCTGGAAACAGGAACCGGTCAGCCGGGATATCCAGGGACTGAAGCAGGTAGTCTTTCCAGGAACCGCCACCAGGTGGCGGTGCGCCGTAACTGACGCCGTCGCCGCCGACGAAAACGAAAAGCGCATCAGGATGGCGCTTCGCGACCTTTGCGGCCGCCTCCAACGCCTGCGGGAAGCCGCGATAGGGCTCGAGATCGCGGGCGACGAAAGTAACGATCGGCGGATCACCCGCCTTTAGCACCCGTCCGTCCGGAAGCTTCAATGATGCCGACGGATCGGGACGGAAGACGCGAGTGTCGACGCCCTCGTGGCACACGCCGATACGGGCGCGATGCTCCGCCGGATAAAGGCTCCGTTGCCATTGGGTCGGGCTGAAGCCGCCATCGATCGCATCAAGCGTCAGGAGTTGCGCCATGTTGCGCAGCCGCAGCCGCTTGCGCGTATCCTGGTCGGGCTTGTCGTCGGGGGCAAAGCCGATATCGGCCCCTTCGGCTCGGTAGAAAAACTCGCAATAGCCGAGTGCCGGGACATTCGGCAGCACATCCTTGACGAAGGTCATGCCGCCCCAGCCGATGTGCCCGACGATAACGTCGGGCACCTGCCCCTGGCGGGCCATGGCATCGAAGGTTTCGGCGACCCGGTGACCGATCCGGACATGATGGTCAGGCACACCGAGGTGCCTTGCCATCTGCGAATTGGCCTGCGGGCCGGGTTCTGCTCTGTGGCGAATGACGCGCGTTGCCGGAATCCGCTGATCCACGGTTTCCGTCACGAGTGTCACTTCATTTCCCGTCTGCGCCAAATGAGACGCGAGAGCGGCGAACTGGCAGAAGCCGCGCCGGTGTACAAATGCTACGTGCATATTCCCTGCCTATAGCCGTTGAAAGGACAGCCTGTGCGCGGGCATCTCAGATGCCGTAGCGCGTTGCATTCCCCCAAACCAGCTCGAGCCGGTGCAGCGTTTGAAATGCGGTTTCGAGATTGCGCCGGTCCTGCTCGCCGTGGCTGAGGACACGTTCATAGGCGCCAGCCGCCTTGCGCAGGGCATCGCAGAGTTGCTTGCCCTTCTCCGAAAGCTTGATGCGGGCCGAGCGCCGGTCGCGCTGGGAGGCGGCCCTGTCGATATACTCCCCGTCACCCAACTGCTTCAGGTAGTAGGAAACGTTGGAGCCGACATAGTGGCCACGGTCCAAAAGCTCCGCCACCGACACTTCCGCATCGCCGATCGCCAGAAGGACCATCGCCTGTGCCGGGCCGATATCGTCGACGCCAAGCTTCGTGAGCTCGGCACGCAACAGGCCGGTAAAGCGCCGGCTGGCCCGTTCCATCATCCGTGCCAACTCGAAATATGTGACCACGGATGCTTCGCTCTCCTGGTCAATATTGTCATGTTCAGGGGCACTTCCAACTGCGTCATCCCCGGGGCGGATGGCAACAGCGCCGCCAAAATCTGCGAACGGATAGAGAATCCTTTGATTCATCCCTCTCTCCAACTGAGCATTACTACAATATTCAAAAATTACTTCAAATTTTGAAGCAATTTTTCGCCCCCTTTACTCCCCCCGAATACGACTATCTTGAGCATTCCACCATTATTGTGTCACACTTATCACGGCAACACTGTGATTTAAGTGATAACAAACAAAATAGCTTCCTCAAGACCCCAACGAACTTATCCAGAAAATCGCCACGCGTGACAGCAAACGAGGCAATATGATTAGCAAGAACCAAATTGGGCCAAAGAAGGCGCAAAATGGAGCAAACGATCCGCGGCTGCTTATTTTGAAGGCACGCCGCGTGTTCGTTTTGGCACTTATTTATGCAGCCCTGCTGAGTGCTTGCATCGGCATATTGCAGCTCTCGACACCACTCTACATGATGCAAGTTCATGACCGCGTGTTGAACAGCCAGAGCATGGACACGCTGACCATGCTGACGATTCTCGTCATCGGCGCGCTCGTGATCTACGGCGTGCTCGAATACATCAGGGCTTTGACGTTCCAGGCGATGGGTAGTGCGGTCGTGCGCTGGCTGAACCTGCCGGTGCTGACCGCCGCCGTTCAGGCGGCCGCCGATCAAGGGCTGACCCGGGCGACCCAGTCGCTGCGGGACCTGGCGGAATTGCGCAGCTTCCTCACGACGTCTGCCGTCAGCGCTCCGCTCGATGCCGCCTGGTCGCCGATCTTTCTCGGGGTGCTCTTTGCGCTGCACCCGATGTTCGGCCTTCTTGGCGCCATTTCCATTGCCCTGCTTGTATGCTGTGGATTGCTGACTGATTTGCTGACTCGCCGGCTGATGAAAGAGGCCAATCAAGCCAATATCGAGGCCGTTTCGAAAATAGGTTCAAGCTTGCGCCATGCCGAGGCGATCGAAGCGATGGGCATGCTGCCAGCACTCGCCCGCCGCTGGCGTACCGCACAGCTGCACGCGCTCGACGCTTTGGAAATAAGCGGAAGCCGCAGCAAGGCGATGGCTTCGATCACCCGTTCGCTGCGTTTCATGATCCAGGCGGCCGCACTGGCAACAGGCTCTATCCTCGTGATGAAACAGGAGATTTCCCCCGGTGCGATGATGGCGACGACCATCCTCGTCGGACGCCTGCTCGCCCCGTTTGATTCGATGATCGAGAACTGGCGTCAGTGGGTGCTCGCCATCGCAAGCTGGCGCCGGATAGAGACTGCGCTGAACCAGGATCTGGCCGTACGCCAGACCATGCCGCAGCCGCGCACGCAGGGCGATCTTGTTGTGGATAAGCTCGTTTACGCGGCGCCCGGCCTCGATGTGCCGATCATCAAGGGCGTTTCCTTCTCGCTCTCGCCCGGCCAAGTTCTCGGGATCGTCGGCCCCTCGGCGGCGGGCAAATCGACACTGGCCCGGCTCCTCGTCGGAATTCAGAAGCCGACCACCGGCGGCGTCTTCCTCGACGGTAACAATGTCTATCTGTGGGAACGCGCTTCCTTTGGCCAGATGACCGGCTACCTGCCGCAGTCCGTTTCGCTGCTCGAAGGAACAATCCGCGACAACATCTCGCGCATGGAGGAAGGCGAACCCCAAAAAGTGCTCGAAGCGGCTCGGCTTGCTGACGTGCACGACATGATCGGCCGCCTGCCGCTCGGCTACGACACCCCGGTCGGCGATGGGCATCTGACGCTTTCGGGCGGCCAGCGCCAGCGCATCGCTCTTGCCCGCTGCCTTTACGACCATCCTCGCCTGATCGTTCTCGACGAGCCGAACGCCAATCTCGACGCCATCGGCGAGCGCGCATTGATCCGCGCGATCGAGCGGGCGCGCAACGACGGTGCGATCGTCATCATGATCGCCCACCGGCCGACGATCATGCAGGCCGCCGACAAGCTGCTCGTTCTTGAAAACGGGCGCATCACCCAGTTTGGCCCGCGCACCGACGTGGTCGCATCCATGACACCCGGCGAGCCGAGACGGGAAGGCGTATCCGCATGACGAACAAACAGAACCTGCCGGCCTCTCGCGAGGCGCGCACACTCGTGGCCAAGGACGACCGCGCGAACCTGCCCGCGATCCCCGACCGGCCCCACCCGCTGCACGGGCTGGATGCGGACGCCGAAGGAAGCGCCACCGCGCCGCTGCGCGGCGTGGTCCTTGCGGGCCTGACGACGATCCTCGTCGCCTTCGGCGGCTTCTTCGGCTGGGCGTTTTCGACGGAACTCAGCAGCGCGTCGGTCGCAAGCGGCACGATCGTGGTCGATTCGAAGCGCAAGACCGTCAGCCACTTCGAAGGCGGCATCCTCGACCGCCTCCTCGTCCAGGAAGGCGATCGCGTCACGCTCGGCCAGCCGCTGGTCAAGCTTGCCGACACCCGCGCCCGATCCGACCTTGAGGCACTGCAAAGCCGGCGCCTTGGTCTGATCGCAAAGCTTGCCCGCCTCAGGGCGGAGCAGACGGAGGCCGCGCAGATAGACTTCCCTGACGAGCTGATGGGCACCGCGGAAACCGCTGCCGACGACGCGGTGAAGGCGGAGACAAACTTCTTCGACCGCCGGCGCGAAGCAAAGGCCGGCCGGCTCGAGGTTCAGGGCAAGACCATCGAAGAGTACTCGGAAAGGGCCAAGTCGCTTGCCGAGCAGATCAGAGCGACCGACCGCCAGATCGAACTGATTACCGAGCAGCGCACCGCGATCGCGACGCTGGTTGCAAAGGAATTTGCCCAGCGCTCCAAGCTGATCGAGATCGATGCCAAGCTCAGCGAACTTGCCGCTTCGCGCGGTGAGCTTGCCGGCAACAAGGCCCAGGCCGAAAAGGCGGAAGCCGGAGCGGAACTCGGGCTGACCGGTATCGAGAACGAATTCCAGTCGGAGATCGCCGGCGAAATCACGACGGCCCGCCTCGAACTTGCAGACGTGGGACAGCGGCTCGTCTCGGCCAAGGACGTCTTGAGCCGCCTCGAAATCCGCTCGCCGCAGACCGGCATCGTCACCAACATTCAGTTGCGCACACCCGGCAGCGCGGTCTCTGCCGGCCAGCCCTTGCTCGACATCGTCCCCGAGGACGAGCCGCTTCTCGTCGAGATGCATGTCGGCACCCGAGACATCGATAGCATCGGCATCGGCTCAAAGACGCAGATCCGGCTGACCGCCTACAACCAGCGCTCGCACCTGCCGCTCGACGGCGAAATCAGCTACGTCGCAGCCGACCAATCGGTCGATGACAAGTCGAACGTCTCCTACTACGTGGCGCGCGCCCGCATTGCGCCGGCGTCGCTCACCGCCAACCCGGACATCCGCCTCTATCCCGGCATGCCTGCGGAAGTGCTGATCGTGCACAAGCCGCGCTCGGCGATCGATTACATGGTCTCGCCGATTGCAGAGAGCCTCAATCGAGCCTTCCGCGAAGACTGATCCAGAGAGCTCCAACACCACCTGCACCGGCGAAATTCAATTTCGCCGGCAATTTGTTTCTAATTTTGAATTTATTTCTAAGTAATAACAAAACTATCTCCCCTTAGATCTCAGGGATAATCATCAAACTGATACAAGATATACATCGTAGGTAGCAGATAATAATACAGTACAGCTGTTTTTATTTCTTTTTTGCTGTTGCCATATGTTTTTTTGCAGTGCAATGTCGCCGCGCTCGCCACCGGTTTGAGACCGGGGATGAGCGCAAGCAACAACCAAGATGACGTAAGCAACAACTAAGAGGAGTAGCATATGGCCACGTTGGAAGGCGGCGCGTATGATGACGCCCTTTTTGGCTCACGCTTCGACGACTTCATCCATGCCCGTGCTGGCGATGACTTCGTGAACGGAGGCAATGGCGACGACACCATTTTCGGCGACGAAGGTGATGACATGCTGTTCGGCGGTAACGGCAGCGATACCCTGTTCGGCGGCTGGGGCGACGATGTTCTCCATGGCGACAACGGGAACGATGTCCTGTTCGGCGGCCAGGGCAACGACCTGCTCTACGGCGACAACGGCAACGACATTCTCATTGGCGGCGACGGTAGCGACCTGCTGATGGGCGGCCGCGGCAGCGACATTCTGTTCGGTGGTGCCGGCAACGACATCATCAACGGCGGCCACGGCGACGACGTCATGACCGGCGGTGAAGGCAGCGACGTGTTCGTGTTCGACGGCGGTGGCGGCAACGACGTCATCCTCGACTTCACGCCCGGCGAAGACCTTCTGCAGATTTCGAAGGACATCAACGGCCTCGACATTTCGTCGCCTGAAGATCTGGCATCGCGCGTCACCCAGGTTGGTGGCAACGTGGTCATCGACTTCGGCCATGGCGATACGCTGACGCTCGTCAACGCGGACGCCGACGACATCCAGGCGAACCCGAACCACTACTTCACGATCCATTGAGATTGACTGGCGCGCCCCACTTCCTCCCGTGGGGCGCCCTCCCTTTTCGTCCTTCAGGAGTAGCGCGTGACGGCAGACGACCGTATCAGAAGCTTCGGCCTCGACTTCACAAGCGCCGCAGCTTTCAGGCTCGGCTTCGACGTTGCTGTGCTGATCTGGGACGCACCTTCCGAACTCCCGGCAAAGACAAAATACGCCCTTTCTGCGTCGCGTTCCCTCGTACCTCTCGTCAGCATGGCGCTTCCGCGCGCCCAAGGGGGCCAACGGATCTTCTGGGCGATGCGCCCCGGAAACGACCGCGAACTCGCCGAAATCGCGGCGGACGGCGAGATCTTGCAGACGGTGGTTCTGGAACCGACCGCCAAACTCCCTTTCCTCGATCTGGCGGCCCAGCTTTCCGATCTTCAGCCCGAAGGTCGTCTCAAGTTTCTCAACAATCTGCTGACGGTCTGGCGAAGCGCGTTTCGCCTGTCTCGTGACGAATTCTTTATTGGCCTCGTCGATGACGTGATCCACGCCCTGAACCTTGGGCAGCGCCCCGCAACCATCGCCTGTCGGCTCGCGCATGGACGCTATCTGGCAGAGACGACCGTCAATGCCGAGCTCGGCGAGATCAACGCCATCTATGCGCTCGGCGCCGAGGCAATTTTGCCGCTGCCGCAGCAATTCGCCATAACCGGCCGAACCGAGCGCGGCCAGCGCCGCTGCCATTTCGTTCTTGAATCGCCGCGCGCGCCCCAGGCGCTCTCACTCATCATCATGGGAAAGCGCGGTATCGCCGTGCGTGAGCTTTCGCCGCGCGGTTCCCGATATCCCAACCTCCAGCAATGGTGGCCTGAGCACGGCGCAGCGCCGGGCTTGCGCGAGTTCGTCGTGCGGTCCTTGAGCGAGGTTCCGGAAAGCGGGACGGCGCTTGCGATCGACCTGCAGCTTCGCTCCGCCCTGCCGGCAAGGCAGGCCGGCAAGTCCGCACTCCACCCAGGTGCTGAGATTGACCTCGCCCTTGCCATGTCGGAAGGCCTGCTCATCGGCGGATGGACGCGGGACGCGAACGGCGTCCTTGCCGGCATCGACTATCTCCAGGAAGACGGCACGGCCATGCCGCTCGATGGTAACTGGTATGAATTTCCGGGCTGGGCCCGCGGCGCCGAAGAAGGCTCCAAGACCGACGTGACCGGTTTTGTAAGCTGGCTGCCGATGCGCGATCCACTTGGTCCCCTTCTTCAGCCGCGCTTCCAGTTGCGGCTGGCGTCCGGCGCAGTCAAGCCGCTGGTGCCAAAACCGCAACCCTTCGATCCAGCAACACAACGCAACCGCATCCTGCGCGCCGTTCCGCCCCAGCACGCCAACGATCAGGCATTCCGCACGATCCTTGCGCCGGCGCTGAGAGACGTGGAGCAGCGACTGGGCAAGACGATCAGGGTCGACCAGACCAAGGACTTCGGCCCGATGATGGCCGCGCCTCTCATCTCGATCGTCGTTCCCCTCTACCGCGTGCTCGACTTCCTGCGCTTCCAGCTGTCGGGACTTGCGACCGACCCTTTCGTCGCGGCCAACGCCGAGATCATCTACGTGCTCGATTCCCCGGAGATCCACGACGAGACGGAACACCTGCTCGGTGGCTTCCATCTGCTTCACGGGCTTTCGATGAAGCTCGTGGTGATGAACCGCAACGGCGGCTATGCCCGCGCCTGCAATGCCGGTGCACGCTTTGCCCGCGGTTCTGTCATCGTCATGCTCAACTCGGACGTCGTTCCCTGCGGGGCCGGCTGGCTGGAAAAGCTTGCGCTGCCGGTGCTGAAGGAAAAGTCGATCGGCGCCATCGGCCCGAAACTGCTGTTCGAGGACGGCTCGCTGCAGCATGCGGGCCTCTATTTTGCCCGTAACAAGCAGGACATCTGGCTCAATCACCATTTCTACAAGGGCATGCCGGGCGCCTATGCGCCGGCGCAGGAAATGCGCAGCGTGCCCGGCGTCACCGGCGCCTGCCAGGTGATGCGCAAGGAGGTGTGGGACATCGTCGGCGGCTATGCCGAGGACTTCGTCATTGGCGACTACGAGGACAGCGATCTCTGCCTCAAGATCCGCCAAGCCGGCTTCGACATCGTCTATGAGCCGGCAGCCTGTCTCTATCATCTGGAGCGGCGCTCGATCAGCCGCAGCCAGGATTACACGCGCGGCGTCGCCAGCCAGTACAATGCATGGCTGCATACCGAGCGCTGGAACCAAGACATTACCACCCTGATGCCATCCTACCTCGGCGCCGAAGAGGCGGCAGCGCCGAGCACCCGTAAGCCTGCCGCCAGGAGCGCCGCATGAACCAGCCCGCACTTCGCCACGCAGACAACCTGCAGCCGGCCTGGCAACAGAACGAAGACCGTATCGAAGGCATGCTTCAGACGGTTCTCACCAATCGTTTCTTGCCGCAGCCGGACCAAAACAGCGTCTTCGTCGGAGATGGCAACTACCGGGCTGTCGGCGCGGAGTTTCTCGGCCACTTCATCCGCATGGGCGGATTACAGCCGAAAAGCAGCGTGCTCGACATCGGCAGCGGCATCGGCCGCATGGCAGTTCCTCTGACGCAATATCTCGATAGCGATCACGGGCGCTATGTCGGTATCGACCCGGTGGAAGGCGGCGTCACCTGGTGCCGTCAATCCGTCACGCCGGTCTATCCGAATTTCACCTTCCAGCATGTCGACATCGCCCACGAACTCTACAACCCGTCAGGCAGGATCAACGGCAAGGCGCTGAAGCTGCCCTACCCCGATCGCCAGTTCGACTTCGCCATCATGACGTCGATCGTCACCCATCTGCCGCCGGACGAGGTGCTCGTCTATTTCAGCGAGATCAACCGGATGCTGAAGCCCGGCGGACGGCTCTTCGTCACCGCCTTCGTGGTCGATAGCATCGCCGCGAAGGATGAACACGGCCGGCGGGATCCCCGTCTTGCCTTCGTTCGCAGCGGCGACGGCCCCTGCTGGTTCGTGCCCGGCCTGCCGCCGCTTGCCGCCGTCGGTTTCGACGACGGCTTCCTCGACCGGGCGCTGGAGCGGGCAGGCTTCACGACGGTCCTGAAATCGCTCGGTCACTGGCGGGGCCAAAGTGCCGGTCACTACCAGGATGTCTTCGTCGCCGAACGCCGGAGTGTGAGCGGATGAAGAAGCGTATTCTGGTCGCCGCGCACAACCATCCGGCGCTTCACCCCGGCGGCACGGAGATTTTCGCGCACGACCTCTTCCGTGCCTATCAGCGGGCCGGTCACGAGGCGCTCTTCCTCGGCGCCACCAACCAGACCCACCGCCAGGTGCGGCCCGGCACGAGCTTTCAGGCGATCGGCCCCGAAGGCGACGAGGTGCTGTTGTGGTCCGGCCATTTCGATCGCTTCTTCATGAGCCAGATCGACCTCTATGGCGTCGTGCCTGACCTTACCGAGCTTTTGCGCGATTTCCGGCCGGATGTGGTTCACATCCACCATCTCCTGCTGCTGGGCGCCGAGTTTCCGCACATCGTCCGCCGCACCTTGCCCGATTGCCGGATTGTGATGACCCTGCACGACTACTATCCACTTTGCCATCACGATGGCCTGATGGTGCGCACCAGTGGCAAGGAGCTTTGTCACAAGTCGAGCCCGGACCGTTGCCATAGCTGTTTCAAGGACATTCCGCTCGATCGTTTCGTGTTGCGCGAGCAGCATCTGAAAGCGTTGCTCAGAACCGTCGATCGCTTCATCTCGCCGAGCCAGTTTCTGAGGCAACGCTTTATCGACTGGGGTCTTAACGGCGACCAAATCGACGTGATTGCCAATGGCCTACCGCCACGAGACGCGCCGTCGCGCAAGGGCCAGCCGGAGAACGATCGGCCGGTTTTCGGCTATTTCGGCAATCTCAATCCCTGGAAAGGCACGTCCGTGCTTCTCGAGGCTGCGCGGCAGTTGATCGACGAAGGCCTGCGTTTTGAGCTGCGGGTGCACGGGGGCGCCCCCTTCCAGGCCGACAGTTTCAAGGACGAGATCGCCCGCCTCTTCAAGAAGACGGCGCCTTCGGTCCAGCAGCGCGGCGCCTACAGGCGCGAGGACATCGGCGAGCTCATCGCGGCGGTCGATTGCACCATCGTGCCTTCGATCTGGTGGGAGAACGCACCGCTGGTCATCGGCGAGGCCCAGTCTCAGCGCAAACCGGTGATCGCCAGCAATATCGGCGGAATGGCCGAAATGGTGCAGGACGGCGTCAACGGCATCACCGTCTCACCAAACGATCCGCGTGCGCTGGCCGCCGCCATGCGCCGCATGGCGGAAAGCCCTGACCTTCGGCGCCGCCTTTCGGCCAATGCCCGCAAGCCCAACGATATCGATACAACTGCCCGGCGCTATCTCACGCTCATCGACGCGATCGAGCCCCGAGAAACCGTCGCCGCCTAGAGGGAAGACCATGTCTGTAGCAGCCGACAAACCGGACGTCGCACCGGAGCAAAACAATGCAAAGCCGCTGAAGGGCCGCGTGGACGCGATCGACCAGGGCCGAGTCTTCGGCTGGGCATTCGACCCGGAAACTCCGGAAAAGCGGCTTGCCATTCGCGTGCTTCTCGACGGCAAGGTGATCGCCGAGGCGCTCGCCGACCGCAACCGGCCCGATCTCAAGCGCAACGGCATTGGCGACGGCAACCACGCGTTTGAAATCGCGTTGCCCGAGATGGCGAGCGCGCGCAGCGGCGAACTCGTCGTGCTTGCGGCGACCGGCAAAGGCGGCGAACTGCCGCTTCGTGTTCCCAAACCCGATGAACAGGCGGCCGAAGCGCTGATTGCAGCACCGCTTGCAAAAGTGCTCGACAAGCTCGACGTGCTTATGGCAGCGCAACGGCAATTGCAGGTCTCGCAGCGTTCCGCCCTGCGGTCGAAAGTTGACGACGGCGATGAAGCCGAAAGCCCCGGACTTGCAGCAATCAGCGACGATGTCGCAAACCTCCGCGGAGAAATCACCCAGCGACTGACCGATCTCGACGTTCATCTGATGCGGCTCGACGGTGTAATCGCGGGTATGGAAAAGAGCCTCAACGCACTGAAGCAGCGCTCGAACGGCGATTTGAAGCCGGCGTTTCTGCTTCTTTTTGTCCTTGCAGGCTTTGCGGCAGGCGCGATCCTTTCCGTCTTCCTTCGGACCTGAGGCGCATCTCATGCCCAGTACGGAACTCAGCCTGTCCGCAAGCCCAGCACCGCTTGGCCGCATTGCGCGCAGTGGACGCATCATCGCTTGCCCGATCGACGAAACACTGCTGCTCGTTCTCGGCACCGGTGGCCCGATGGCAGATCAGTTGTCGGTCGAGATCAATGAAGATGCGTCGACCCACGTCATGGCATCGGTCGTCGGCTGGCGGCTGGCAGCACCCCAGTCTTCCACCACGCATGGCTTCGCCGCGCTGTTGCCGGTCGAAGGCTCCGAGCCGCTGCCGACTACCCTGCGCTTCGGCAAGACGGGTAACGGCAAGCGCTATATGGTTGCGCCACGCACCGTTTCGATCGGCGAAGTCACGGTGATGCTGAAGGATTTCGCCGGTCCGCAGCTGGTACACGTGCTCGGCCGCCTGGTCGACGTGCTGATCAAGCCACCGCATGCCGACCAACGGCTCGCGGCCATTACGACCCTGCTTAAAACGGGAGCGGCGAGCGACGGATATATCGAACTGCTCGGCGAGGCGCATGATGGAACCATCGCCCTGAAAGGATGGGCGCACGACCTGCCCGCCGGCGTCTGCCGGGCGATCGTCAAGAGCGAGGATACCTTCCTTGCCGATTGCAACGTCGCCATTTTCCAGCGCAACGACGCGCCTGACGGCTCGGCCGGCTTTGTCGGCCTCCTGTCCGCAAACGATCTGCCCCGAGCGCGCGACATCAAGGGCATATTCTATCGCGGCCGCGGCGCCTGGCGTTATGTCGGGCTCCACGAACGCCGGGTCGTGACCGGTCCGCTCGAGACACCCGGCCATATCCGCGCGATGCTGCTCCAGAGCCAGAGCTCGTCCCAGGTCATGCTTCGCCTGCGCGATGCCGCGAGCGGATACGATGGCACCGAGACGATCTCAAGCCTTCCGGTTCCTGTCCGCCTTGGCGTGGATGCACTCTACCAGGGTGAGGATGGTGCCTTCCTGATTTCGGGCTGGCTTTTAGACCCTGATGGGCATGTTGAAAGCGTGCGACTTTGCCGACAGGGCGGCGGCGCGCGGCTGGACGCGGCCTGGACCCGTACCGAACGATCCGACGTCGAAGAGGCCTTCGTCGATCGGGCGGAATTCAAAAGCGCGATTTCCGGCCATCGCCGGTCCCATGGCTTTATCGGTCGCGTCGAGGCGCTTGGTGGCGAGGCGGAGGGACCAGTTCACCTCGAACTCACCCTCAGAGATGCCCGCCGCGCCTACATGCCACTTTTCCCCGTGCGGCTGCCCGCACGCGCCGCCGCCCTACGGCTGCTTGGCTCGATCGATCCGACAAGCTGGGCCCTGCCCGATATTATCGACCGACAGATCGTCCCGTTTCTGACGGCGGCGCGCAACACCGCACCGACCGTCGAGACCGTTGTCGACATGGGCCCCTTCGACCAGGCCGAGGGTACCGCCATCCTTCTTGTCGTCGGAGAAACCGAGACGGATTTCGCACCGCTCCTGGGGCTGCTCGCGCTTGATCCCCAAACCCGTCGTGCGCCGATCGCGCTCGTGCTCCAGGCCGAGCGGTTCCGAAGGCACGCGGTCCACATCCGTCAACTCTCCGAATTCTATCGCCTGCCGCTGCGGCTCGTATCCGTCGAAGGCGCCGGCGATGCATGCGACCTGGCGCAAGCGGCCGCTGCGAGCACGAACAGCGACGCCGTCATCCTGCTTTCCGCGTCGCTGACGCCAGCCAATGCCGGGTGGTATCAGGCACTCGTTGCCGCTTACGAGGCAAACACGGGAAGCATCATTTCTCCGACCCTTGCCTATGAGGATCACTCTATCCGCTGGGCCGGCAGCACGTCGCTCGATCGCCCCGACCATCTTCAATCGAGCCGCTACGCCGGCTATCCCGTCGGCGCCGTCAATCGCCTCAAGCTGACGCGGGTCGCAGCCGCATCGCTCGATTGTTGCATCATGCCGCGCGAAGCGCTGATGGAGGACGCGGGCGCGTCGCCGACTTATCTCGGCGCAGCGCTGAAGGGCCTCGATCTCGCCCTTCGCCTCAGCGGAAAGGGCTACGAGGCCTACTGGCTTCCTTCCCTGCAGATGGTCGGATCGGACGAGGTGCCCGGAGCGGGCTCTGCCGCCACCGCCCGGTTCGTGGAGCGTGTCGACCGGACGCTCTTCCGCGCCCGACGGATGCCCGCCTCCGAAACCGCCCAGACATTCTTCGAGGAGACTGGCGCATGAGCGAAAAACTCCGCGTACTTGTGGCCTCCCACGGCCACCCGACCCACTCTCTCGGCGGGGCGGAAATTGCTTCGCATGGTCTTCACAAGGCGCTGAACGGCCTGTCGGGTGTGGAATCGATCTACCTCGCCCGTGTCGGCAATCCGGTTCCGCGCCATGGCGCCTCCGCGCTGATGAGCCTGCGGCTCGCCATGGACGAAGTCCTCTACCATGCCGAGGACTTCGACCATTTCTTCCTCTCCAACGGCGATACGGACGCGATCCGCCGCGACCTCTTGCGCTTCGTCGGCGACATCAAGCCGGATGTCGTTCACTTCCACCATATCCTCGGCTTCGGCCTGGAAGCCCTCTATGCCGTTCGTGATGCCCTGCCCAAGGCACGCATCGTCGTGACGTTCCATGAATATCTGCCGATCTGCCACAATCACGGGCAGATGGTGAAGCGCTCCTCTGGCCAGCTTTGCAACGGCGCCTCACCGATCAGTTGCCACACGTGTTTTCCTGAAATCCCGGTGTCGCGGTTCGTTCGCCGCGAACAGTTCGTGCGCGGCATGCTCAATCTCGCCGATGCCTTCATCGCGCCGAGTGCCTTTCTCGCCAACCGCTATGTCGAATGGGGTCTTGAAGCCGCAAAGATCTTCGTCATCGAGAACGGCATCGTCATGGGCGACAAGGCGCCGGCCCGCGAATTGCCGTCGCCGACGGCCCGGCGCAACCGTTTTGCCTATTTCGGGCAGATGACACCGTTCAAGGGCGTTCATGTGTTGATCGACGCGGTATCGCGCGTGCCCGGCGACATCTGGGGCGACGATTCCTCACTGATGATCTTCGGCGGCAACCTCGAGCGTCAGCCGAAGGACTATCAGGAGAAGGTGGCTAAACTGATCGAGGACGCCGGTCACCGCGTCCGCTTCTACGGCGCCTACCAGAACCAGGACATGCCGCGGCTGATGCGCTCGGTCGACTGGGTGGTAATGCCCTCGGTCTGGTGGGAAAATTCGCCCGTCGTCATCCAGGAGGCGTTGCATCACGGTCGGCCGATCCTGTGTTCAGACATCGGCGGCATGGCCGAAAAGGTTCGCGACCGGCTGGATGGCTATCACTTCCGCGCCGGCAGCGCACAAGACCTTGCAGACCGCCTTATAGACGTGCTGAGCACGCCGCGATCATGGGACAATCTGCGGGCAACGCTCCGGCGACCGACGAGCCATGTCGACTGCGCGCGCGAGCATGTGGCGCTCTATCGCAAGATGCTCAAGGGCGAGCAACCGGCTGCGCCGAGCGCGGCAGTGGCCTGAGGTGCAATGAACGCCATGCTACCGCGGAAAGCCATACTGAGTCATTCGTCCGAGGCGGCCGTCTGCTTAGGCCCCTTCCGAAGACGCTGTGCTCTTGCTGCGGCTATCGCCCCACCAATGATGAAAATGATGCACCGGCCCCCGCCCCTGTCCGATGGTCAGACGATCGGCAGCGACCAGCGCATCATGCAAATAGGCCTTGGCAGCGACGACCGCATCCTCGATCGGCCTCCCCTTGGCAAGACCCGCAGCGATTGCAGCCGAGAGGGTGCACCCGGTGCCGTGATCGTTCCTGGTTTCGATCCGCGGCCGCGACAGTTGCAGGACCGTTCCCCCGCTATAGAGGATATCGATCGCAACTCTTCCCTCTGCATGCCCGCCTTTCATCAGCACCGAACGGGCGCCGAGTTTCAGAAGCATCTCGGCCTGGCGCGCGATCTCGGTTTCGGTTTCGGCGATCCCGCGTCCGGTCAACAGCGCCGCCTCGGGCAGGTTCGGCGTCAGAATGAGCGCGAGCCGCAACAACTCCTCCTTGAGCGTCGCGACCGCGTCCGGCTGCATCAAGTGATCGCCCGAGGTCGCCACCATCACCGGGTCGATGACAGCCAGCCGGTCGTAGCGCTTCAGACCAGCCGCGATCACCGCGATCGTCTCGCGCCGCGACACCATTCCGATCTTCACCGCACCGATGGCGAGATCCGAAAACACGGCGTCGATCTGAGCGGCAACCACGGTTTCGGAGATATCCTCAACCGCAGAAACCCCGCGGGTGTTCTGCGCCGTGACCGCGGTGATCACGCTTGCGCCATAAACTCCGAGCGCCGAGAACGTCTTCAGATCCGCCTGGATGCCGGCCCCGCCGCCGGAATCCGAACCTGCGATGGTAACGGCGATCGCGGTCATCGCCCCACCTGCATGAGCCTTGAGCCTTTTTGGATTGAGTCAAAAACAGACACGAGCAAAGCGACCTCCCGGAAATGGACGGAGATCCGATCGGTAAGCGCAAAGACGGCTGGTGAGCAGAAGGGCCCTTGCCGTTCCTACGCCGGTATGATCCGGATCAGGTTCAAGGGTCTGGCTCACCGCCATCTCAGCACCGTTACAGTGCTCCCCTCGGCGGGTGGGATGCTAGGGGAGCGTGGGCGGGGATGTCAATTGGCCGATACCGCGGATAGACGCCGCGCTTTTCGACACAGGCGCTGCGGAGCAAGCCGTCAAGTGACAGGCCACGGAATAATACTTCCACTTCATGAGCCTGCTTATCCGGGATCGGAAATGATCAAGGCGAAAAACAACGTTAGCACGCCACGATCGGCGTATTATTTTGCACATAGGCCGCGGCGACGGAGGAATATACAATGAAGATCGAAGAAACGGCTATTCCCTCCGTTTTCTTGATCAAGCCCAAGCGATTGATCGACGCGCGTGGCTACTTCGCTGAGACCTTTCGGGCTGATTGGTTCGCCGAGGTCGTCGGTACGTACTCTTTCGTTCAGGACAATCAATCGCTGTCACTTGAAGACGGCACTGTGCGCGGACTGCATTTCCAACTGGCGCCGCGAGCACAGGGAAAACTGGTTTCTTGTATCGCCGGCGCCCTTTGGGATGTGGCGGTGGACCTTCGACGCGGATCACAGACCTACGGGAAGTTCGTAGCCGCTGAGCTTTCGGAAGAAAACGGTCACCAGCTCTGGATTCCGCCGGGTTTCGCTCACGGCTTTTGCACCCTGAAACCGTCGACCGTAGTCAGCTACAAAGTGACCGATTACTACAGCCCTGAGCATGATCGTGGGCTTCTCTGGAACGACCCAGAACTCGGGATAAACTGGCCCGTGCCCCCGAGTAACGCCATCCTGTCGGACAAGGACAGGGATCAGCCAAAACTCTCCAATCTACGCGCTACGCTCGGAC
The DNA here is from genome assembly GCF_001429005.1 of Ensifer sp. Root954. Classification (NCBI taxonomy): domain Bacteria; kingdom Pseudomonadati; phylum Pseudomonadota; class Alphaproteobacteria; order Hyphomicrobiales; family Rhizobiaceae; genus Ensifer; species Ensifer sp. Root954. The sequence continues at coordinate 113,377 of NZ_LMJM01000045.1, read as the reverse complement.
GAGAAGCTTAGTCTCGATGTTGATCATAAAAGGACTTCGCTGAGTTATGCGTGTACTTGTCACTGGCGGGGCTGGCTTTATTGGTTCAGCGGTTATTCGACACCTCATTATCGACAGGGGATATGACGTGTTGAACGTAGACAAACTGACCTACGCAGGAACCCTTAGCTCCCTAAGGTCCGTCGCAAACAACCCATCATATCGCTTTCTCAGGGCTGACATATGCGATGGGCGGGCTATTGCCGATGCCTTCTCCACATTCAGGCCCGATCGCGTCATGCATCTCGCTGCCGAGAGTCATGTCGACCGCTCAATTACTGGAGCAAGGGATTTCATCGAAACGAACGTTCTTGGAACGTTCAACCTGCTGGAATGCGCAAGGGCATATTGGCAGTCCATGAAGGAGGAGGGCAAGCGCAGGTTTCGCTTTCTTCACGTTTCAACGGATGAAGTGTACGGCTCGCTCGCGGACGCGCAGCTGTTTTCCGAGGAGACGCGGTATGATCCAAGCTCCCCTTATTCGGCTTCGAAGGCCGCTTCCGATCATCTCGCCAAAGCATGGGCACGCACCTATGGCATGCCCATCTTGGTGTCCAACTGCTCAAACAACTACGGTCCCTATCACTTCCCCGAAAAGCTGATCCCGCTGACCATCCTGAACGCGCTCGAAGGCAAGCCACTCTCGATCTATGGCGACGGCACGAACATTCGCGACTGGCTCTTCGTCGATGACAATGCCCGCGCGCTCGACCTGATCGCGGAGCGCGGTAGAATTGGCGAGACTTACAATGTCGGGGGACGCAACGAGCGGCGGAACCTCGATGTAGTCAGGCGCATCTGCGCCACACTCGACATGCTGGTCCCCGCATACTGTCCACGGAAAGAGCTCATTCAATTTGTCGATGACAGGCCGGGGCACGATTTGCGCTACGCTATCGATGCGACGAAACTGGAAGAGGAGCTCGGCTGGAAGGCGGAAGACAGCTTTGAAAGCGGAATTGAGAAGACGATCCGCTGGTACTTAGACAACGAATGGTGGTGGCGCCCTCTTCGCAAGGGATATGACGGGGTGCGCCTGGGTGTGCTGCAGTCTGGTGTTGGGCAATGAACCAGATTCCACGCATCGTTGTCACGGGCCTGAAGGGCCAGGTTGTTCAGTCGTTTGTCGAGCAAGGGAATGGCCGCAGCGACTTTGAAGTCATTCCGCTCGGTCGCCCGCAACTAGATCTGAAGGATCCGAGTTGCATAGACGGTGTCATAAGGGCAGCAGCTCCTGACGTGATCATTTCGGCCGCCGCCTATACCGCCGTCGACCACGCCGAGGCCGATGAGACGAGAGCATACGCGATTAACGCGGTCGCACCACAAGAATTGGCGCGCGTCGCGAAAGCCCTGAATATCCCGATCATCCATCTATCGACGGACTACGTCTTCGACGGGACAAAATCCACACCGTATACCGAAAGCGATAGGGTGTGCCCTGTAAACGTCTACGGCAAAAGCAAGTGGGAAGGCGAGCGAACGGTCGCCGCTGGCACCGACAATCACGTCATTCTGAGGACCGCATGGGTCTACAGCCCGTTCGGCAAAAACTTCGTCCGGACGATCATTCGCAACGCCCAAGGCCGAACCGAACTGCCGGTTGTTATGGACCAGGCAGGCAACCCGACATCCGCACTCGACCTGGCGACCGCGATTTTCGGTATCGCGAAGAATCTGCTGGCGTCAGATGAGCAGGCTCTGCGCGGCACTTTCCATCTGGCGGGCACGGGTGATGCGAGTTGGGCCGATCTGGCTGAAGAAATCCTCGCCCTGTCTCAAGAGCTCGGAGGCCCGTCCGCCAAGGTCAACCGCATCTTGGCCACAGGCTACCCGACTGCGGCAGCGCGCCCCTCAAACTCACGCCTGAACTGCAGCAAAATCGCGCGACACCACGGCATCAGCTTGCCCTACTGGAAGAGCTCCATCGAAGCCACCGTGCGCCGCGTAGTCCAGCACCGGACGGACCTAGAGGTGACGAAATGAAGGGCATTATTCTTGCTGGAGGAAGCGGCACCCGCCTACATCCGATGACATTGGCAAGCTCAAAACAACTGCTTCCGATCTACGACAAGCCGATGATCTACTACCCCCTGTCAACCCTGATGCTGGCGGGGATTCGCGACATCTTGATCATTACCACGCCGCGGGACCTCCCCAGCTTTCAACTCCTGCTGGGCGACGGGTCGAAATGGGGCATCAACCTGAGCTACGCCGAGCAACAATCCCCCGATGGCCTTGCTCAGGCCTATGTGATTGGAGCCGACTTCGTGGCAGGCCATCCCTCATGCCTCATTCTCGGCGACAACGTCTTTTTTGGACACGGCATCACCGAACTCTTCAAGCGCGCCATGGAACGCAAAGAGGGCGCAACGGTCTTCGCCTACCATGTCAGCAATCCGGAACGCTACGGCGTCGTCGAGTTCGACAGCGAACTGAAGGCTGTTGCAATCGAGGAGAAGCCGACCAAGCCCCGCTCCAACTGGGCCGTCACGGGCCTGTATTTCTACGACGAACAGGTCGTAGACATCGCGGCCAACCTCAGTCCTTCGGCCAGAGGCGAGCTTGAAATTACCGACGTCAATGCGACCTATCTCAAGAGGGGTTCACTGCATGTTGAAATGATGGGCCGCGGATATGCTTGGCTGGACACAGGTACACCGGATAGCCTGCTAGAAGCATCCGAATTTGTCGCAACCATAGAACGTCGGCAGGGTTTTAAGATCGCATGCCCCGAAGAAATAGCCTATCGCTTGGGATTAATCACCGCCGATGAATTGGAAGGTCTAGTTGCCCGATACCGTGAGACCAACTATGGAGCTTACTTAAAACGCCTATTAGCCTGATAGGCGTTATCGCGTTGGTCGTTGCCTCATAAGCGCGCAGGGCTAAGAGCGGCGATGCGAAGGCCACAGCAGCGAGGACGTTGCTCGCCAGCATGTCGTCGACGCGCCCGAGTGTTCGAGTTTGCAAAAAAGTAGCGTTCGACACGCTGGCGCCGTCGGTAGCGGCTTGTATCGACTGATCTCTGGATATTGCGATCGCGCTGGGTCAGGTTGTGGGCGCTCCTGCCGCGCGGGCGAACCATATCCAGGAATTCGACCGCCCTCAAAGAGGATCCGATTCATGTGCGCCTCCGACGCTAACTCGCGGAAAGCAGTTCGAGTAGCGCGCTGAGATCATGTTAGACGAAAAGCTGTCATGCGGGTAAGCGTGTTTTGCACATATCAACGTGACAAAAATTTAAGACCTGTTGAATCCTGCGGATAAGGTGAATAGACGTCTTGGTATGCGCATTCTGCTCGATGTCACACGTACCCTAGTTCACTCTCAGAAATCGACGCCCAGCGGCATCGATCGGGTTGAGCATGCTTACATCCGTTACCTTCTCTCTGGGAAATGTGGCGAAGATGTTTGGTTTATTGCAAACACCCCGCTCGGTCGTGGCGCGCTTTCTAGGAAACAGATGCTGGAAATTTTTGACAGTATCGAAAATCAGCATCGGCAAGTCAATTTCCCCACACGCCACTCCAATTTCCAGGACCTAATAGATGTCTTAGCTCGTCCGATAGACGCTAATCGATCGAGGCCGCTCAGCCTGCGCTCTCGCAGGAAAGCAGCCGGTGATAGCCTGTGGACAGTTGCCGTGGCCTTCATGAATGGATTTATGCAGTTCCGACGCTTGATGTCTCAAGACGTGCAAGCGGTGTACTTGCATACGTCGCATTTGCAGCTTGATGAGCCTAACTGCTTTAGCTGGCTTTCACGATCCACTGTCGTTCCGTTCTTTTTTGTTCACGACCTCATTCCTATCGAATTTCCGGAATATTGTTCCGCAGGCGCAACGGAGCGACATGAACGACGTATCGAGACCGTTCTGAGGCATGCAAAAGGAATCCTTGTAAACTCTGAATTCACTCGCGCCTCGTTGGAAAACTATACGAGAGACCGCCATCTTCCAGCGACGGCTGTTGTGCCGCTGGCAAACACTATCAGCCACGGCGTCATCAAGTTGAAGACCAAGTCTGTTGGCAACCCTGCATTCTTTCTTCATGTAGGTACGATCGAAGGTCGAAAGAACATCGGTCATCTCTTAAACGTTTGGCGCCGCTTGATTCAAGTTCTCGGTCCCGAGTCGACTCCGCGACTTATTTTGATTGGGCGCCGAGGCTGGGAGTGCGAGAACGTCCTCTCCGTTATTGACAGAAGTCGAGAGCTTGCAAACCATTTGATTGAGGTCTCTGACGTAAATGACAGCGAACTGCAGGATCTTATGCTTCGGTCCGCTGGTTTGGTAACCGTGTCTGTAACCGAGGGATTTGGGCTCCCCCCGGTAGAGGCAGCTCGGCTTGGACTGCCCGTTATCGCTTCAGACATACCCGCGCATCGGGAAACACTCCGAAATGCTGCGCGGTTCGTGCCGGTACATGACGGGGAGGCGCTGTTGAACGAGGTAATCTCTGCACTAAGGAGAAGCAACGACAAGCCGCTGCCTGCGCAGATCGAAGCCATCGAATGGGACCGCCATGTCCAGAGCGCGCTGGTGTTTGTGGAGTCGGAGTTAAGGCGATAAATAGGATGCAAGTTTTCGCCAACAGACATCAACGTATGAGTGGTTGGCGATGGGATTTTGGCCCACCGGGCGCCAGCCTAATTGATCCGCTCAACTCCGTCTTTTTCTGCACCTTAGAGACTATAACTTGGCGCCGTTTTTTTGTTCCATACTACATAAAGCGTAATCAACAAGGCATTCTCGCATAGAATGAATCCGTGCCGCTAATATCAACGTGGACCGAAGGAGACCCGTTCTTGAACCGTGATTCGCGATTCTACCTGTTAACTCCCAGACAAGGTTTACGACGCGCTTCGGGATTAATGGCCGCCGCTGCAACGACTCGTCATTTGCCCCCTCGAACTCGCGAGGCCGTCGAAAACACCGCCAGTAAAGAGAGGGTCTAGGGGATGGATCACGAACGTCGGATTGGCTCCTTCCTGGTTGACGGAAAGAATCTGGCACTCCCCAACGGTACGGGCGTCGCCAGCTATGCACGATCTCTCTGCGACAATCTTAGAACCACGAGCAATCGAGTCGAACTGCTATATGGCGAGAAGCTATCCACCGTCGCCAGGCAAAACTTGCCTTCGGCGATACACTACCCCCTACGGTATACTAAGAGGATAGTAAGCGCGCTGAGGACCACAGTGCCACAACGTTACCACATCGAACAAGCCAGCGACTCGAGATTGCCCTCGCATCAGCCGGCTGTCGACGGATACTGGAATGCACCAGATGTATTCGATCCGCCACTCGACCTGGTTAAAGCTGGCTGGATGCAGCGTGTTCGCAATGTTATGGCCGTTGATGCCGCGCATTGGACCTATCCTGTTCCGACGCGGCTTGAGGACGCCTACAACATTTACACCTTACACGATCTTGTGCCGCTGATGATGCCCGAGATGACGCTCGACAACAAGCGCGCCTATTTTTCTATGATCAAGAAGATTACTGAGACAGCAGACCTAATAATTACAGTTTCCGAGCAATCAAAGATTGACATTCACACTATATTCAACATTCCGGATACTCGCGTCATAAATACTTACCAAGATGTAAATATTCCGGCAGAGTATTTGACCAAAGATGACGAGCAGGTGAGCACGGAACTCAGGGAAGCCTACGGTTTAGAATGCGGCCAGTTCATTCTCTTCTACGGCGCTATAGAGCCCAAAAAAAATGTCGGTAGGCTGGTGGAAGCTTTTCTCTCGTCGCGCATACAGATCCCACTGATCATCGCCGGAAAGGACGGCTGGTTAGTAAAACACGAATTGCGCGCATACATGGATCACATAGAGAACGCCTTGAATCCGCCGCGGATCAGAAGAATACCCTATGTCCCACGTCACAACTTGTTCAACCTCATACGAGGTGCCCGCGCAGTCGCCTTCCCCTCCCTTTATGAAGGCTTCGGATTACCAATTGCCGAAGCGATGCTGTGCGGAACGCCCCTCTTGACAAGCAACTGTGGGGCAATGCGGGAAATCGCGGGCTCCGCAGCAATTCTGGTGGACCCGTATTCCACGGAGTCCATCCGTTTGGGTTTAGAGAAGCTCACCTACGATTCGGTGCTAAGGGAAGAAATGGGGCGTGCCGGACGCGAGCGCTCGGCCATGTTTAACAGTGACAAATATCGCTCGCGTTTGAATTCCGCCTACTCCAGTCTATGTTGAGTTCGCACCTGAGCCCATGAAAAATCTCCAGCGTCGGCCCACACTTTTCCGGCATTAGGTAGCAAAAGCCACCAAATGCGGCTTATGTATTTGACTCGTATGAGAAATTCATTGTTCGGCGAGTGCGTCGCGGGTTTTAAGATAGCACCTGCAAGAGAGCCGATGGTGAACTGAGGAAGCCGCCAACTACCAGGCCAACGAATCCTAACGCCAACGCTCCGACGATGCCGTGGTTTTCCCAGCCGATGTAAGCACCTACAGCGGTTGCTGTCGCGATGATCGAAACCGTCCATAGGATTTTGATCAGCGAAACCGCACGACGAATGGCTGTTGGTTTGTCTTCGGTCATGCGGACATCAACTTTCTGAAACGCCTGTGTCTTCGATGTAAGTACGGAAAACCCATTCCACCAGAGGTTCAGGTTCATCATCCGTTGCAGCGGATCATTTCCGTTCTCGCCAACCGCTTTTGCGGCCTAGACAATTAACCATTTGAGCCTTTCTCCGATCGACTCCCGCGGAAAGTCCAGGTAAGAACCTGGGTCATGTTCAGGATGATACGCATACAGCTCTGATCTTTCCGCGGCCGTTTTCGGCCGCCGATCCGCTGTGCCCGCTGTCGACTACTGGAGCCTGAACATGACCCTCGACGCCATCACCACCGCCGCCATTGCCTATCGCCCGCATAGTGCGGTGTTGGCCGTCAGTGCCTTGGGCGGGGGCTTGGAAATACGCCAGACCCTCCTCCGGATCGCGGAGGGGTTGAGCCATGGCGAAACCCGGAGACACACCCAAGGGCCAGCACTTCTTGCTCTCGCCAGAGTGCCGAACGCTGACGGTGCTCGACCTCGCCAGGATGCGGGATACGACTGCCTACAACTGGTTTAAGCGCCTGCGCTGGCATGAGACGGAGGGCGAGCCTTACTGCCCAAAGTGCGGAACGCTGCGGTGCCACACGATGAGCCGCAACCGCTTCAAATGCACCGAGAAGACCTGCAAGGCCGTGTTCAGCGTCACCTCGGGCACGGTCTTTCATGCGCGGAAGCTGAGCTTCAAGAAGATGCTCATCGCCATCTGGTTCTCGGCGAACTCGGTGAAAGGCAAGGCGGCGCTCCAGCTCTCGCGTGAGATCGGCGTCCAATACAAGACGGCCTGGGTGCTGCTCATGAAGCTGCGCGAGGCTATCGCCTGGCGCAGGGAGGAATTGGTGCTCGATGGCGAGGTCGAGATTGACGGCAAGTACGCTGGCGGCCACATCCGTCCTGAAAACAAGGCCGAGGATCGAATCGATCGCCGCCTCAGGAAATACCAGAACATGAAGCGTCTGTGCGCTCTTGCGATCCGCCAGCGCGGACTGGGAGGCCAGACGTTTACCCGGATCATCCGAGACGAAGACAGCAACGCAGCCTGGGCGGCGGTCCGGGATCACGTGTCGCGGGAAGCAACGGTCTTCGCGGACGAGCATGGCAGCTATAACGACCTGGCGGGCCTCAACGAGCTGCAACGCGTCAACCACTCAAAGGCCTATCAGACCGACGATGGCACGAACACCAACCAGGTCGAGAGTTTCTTCTCGCGGGTCCAACGGGCCTATGTCGGCATCCACCATCGGTTTTCGTTGAAATACTTCGACTGGTACGTGGCCGAGCTCGCATGGCGCGAGGATTGCCGACACGTGAGCAATCGCAGTCATACGTTCCAGGTGCTGGGCCAGGCACTGTCTCGCCCGACGTCACGCTATCTGTGTGGGTACTGGCAGGGCAACAAGCCGCCGGACCTGATCTGGGAAGGCTAAGGGGCGACCTCCCACAGAACCTTACGACCGTCGAACTGGCCGGACTGCCGAACGCGTCCCGCAGTCGTCAGTTGGGTAAGGACCGCTGACAGGCGGTGTGCGATGTCTGAGAGATTGGCTGGCTCGCTCGCGATGCCGATCTTGACTGCAAACTTCGCTGCGCAGTCGGTCACCGAAATCGGTTCCCCTGCCTCGCGCAGGACCTCCAAGACGGCTTGGCGCTTGTTTACGCCGTTCATGGCCGCTTTCACCTCGGACGACGACGGCTTGGCCTTTCGAGAGCGGTTACCCTGTTCAGGTCCCGTCAGCGCCGATCCCTGATAGTCGGGCTCGTAGCTCAGGATGACGCGGTCCAGCGCTCTCATCAGCTCCTGAATGTCTACCCGCTCCCTTTCAAGCTGCTGCAGCCTGTCAGTCAAGGCGGCTCGCTTCTGCTTCAACTCGTACGCTACACTCATTCGAGGCTCCGTTTTCACCCGGAACCAGGGTAGTCGCGATGCCATTTTAGGTCTGGTGGTTTTTGCTACCTAATGCCGCACTTTTCGCTAGCAACATGCACCCCTCCTAACAAACCGAAAGAAGATTAGTTCGGCCCCACGGGTGAACTGCAACTTGTCCCCAAAACGGATCCTGTCATCCATATTCTCCATGGCAATTCTTGGTCTTTTTGGTTTTGGCGGCTCGCCGAATTTTTTGGTAGTCCTTGCTTTTGGGAAAGCGTACCCTTATGCCCGTGAGGGTGGCCACGATCGGACGCGGTCATAAATAAGCTACCGTTCGGATGCATTTCAGGCGCTCCAGTTCATATATGGTTTGTTAGGTAGAAGCAGTGAAAACAGACGCTAGCGGCCCATCCCTGCTCAAAGGCGCGGTCGATAGGCCTTGGGAGTTGTTCCTTCGCGGGCAATTCGGCACATTATTCAACCGGCATTACGCCCTGGTGCTGTTTGTCGTCATTTTTCTGATTCCGACGGTCTGCTCTCTCCTTTTTGTCGCTATCGCGTCTGGCCGTTACGTATCTGAAGCGCAATACATTGTACGCGGCGTTAATTCGGTGCAAGCAGGGGCCCTCTCGAACCTTCTGCGAACCTTCGGTCTATCACGATCGAATGACGATTCTTACGCTATCGAAAGCTATGTACTTTCGCGCGACGCCCTAACCGGATTGAACAAACGGATTGATATTGCGTCAGTTTACCGTCGCCCAGAAGCCGATATTCTCACTCGTTACAAAACATACTTTGGCTCCGACAGCATTGAATCCCTGTTTGATTATTACCAGAACCAGATAGTTATTATTAGGGACTTCGAGACTGGTATAACTACTCTTACTGTTTCTGCTTACCGCGCGGAGGACGCTAAAAAGATCCTCGAAGAGTTGCTCGCTTTGGGTGAGGCCCGCGTCAATGAGATGAATGAACGAAGCCGCAACGATTTGCTGAGAGTAGCAGAGCAGACGGTCCGAGAAGCCGAGAAGCGCGTTCTCGAAAGTCAACTTGAACTTACCAGATTCCGTTTTGCAGAACTGAATGTGGACTTGGAGCAAGCAGCAGCAGGCCGAGTCGACATTGTCATGAATCTTATCAAAGATCTCGTGAAAGAAGAGGTAAGTCTCAGCAGCCTCGAAGAAAGCGCTCCTTCTAGCCCCGCGGTGGTACGGCAGCGACGCATCGTGGACGCGTTGCGCGACCAAGTGAATGTGGAGAGGTCGAAAATTGCCGGCTCGGACGTTAACGGACTTGCAGCCCAGCTCGGCGCGTATGAGCCACTGATCCTAAAGAAGGCGATGGCTGAAAGGGCATATGAAGCTTCCGTTCGGGCACTAGACCAAGCGCGCGAAGAAGCACGGCGCAAACAAATCTACCTGGAACCGATCGTCAAGCCTCACCTACCAGACAAGGCTACAATGCCTAGGCGCATCCATACAGTCTTTACCGTGGCACTGCTGACATTTGCCAGCTTCGTAATGATCTACCTTCTTGTGTCCGGCGGCAAAGAACACATGAATTTACACTAGGAACGGGTCATGGCAGCGTTTTTTCAAGCAAATATGACGCAAAAACTGAAAGATAAAACACGGGTTTTAAATGCACTTCTAATCCGCGATCTAATGCTCAGGTTTGGCCATGGCAATATCGGCTTTATGTGGCTAGTAGGTGAACCCCTGATACTGACTGTTGGCGTGATGATCGCCTGGTCTGTGATGTACGGCGCACAGAAACACGGAGTTAATATTGCACCGTTGGTCTTGACGGGATATACCACCCTGACGCTACTGCGACACTTCGTAGGGCGCTATGTTCACTGCTTCCGTCAAAATTCGGGGCTTCTTTTCCATCGATGCGTGAAACCTGCGGATACTCTCTTCGCTCGCGGTATCCTCGAATCTATTGGTCTTCTCATTGCGTTCTTTGTGGCGTACATTCCTCTTCTTCTACTTGGCGTAACGGAACCTATTTATGACTTCACGATCGTTCTCGGCGCATGGATCCTGCTTTGCTTCTGGTGCAATGGGTTCGCAGCGATACTAGCATGCCTAGCCGAGCTATCAGATGCAGTCGAACGTTTCGTCGGGCCAGTCATGTATCTGGCGATCCCTCTAACAGGCTCCTTTTACATGATTGGTTGGTTGCCTCTTAACGCACAGCAACTCCTGCTATACTCTCCCTTTGTGCACGGCAACGAGATGCTTCGCGCAGGGTACTTCGGTCCTGGAATCAGAACCTACTGGGATGCAGAATACCTATTTCTCACCGGGCTCGCTTTGAACGCCATCGCCTTGCCACTAATTGGAGTAGTTCAAAAGCGTATCGAAAGCGAATAAGTCGCTCTCTACCTAACGGACCGTAGGCGATCCAAAAAAGAACGAAAGTGAAATGAGTCTGGAAGCGGAAGAAGCGATCAAAGAACGTGACTTGGTTATCGAGGTAGCTTCAATAAAGGGCGACCTCGAGCCAATTGTCTACCACGAGATGCCGATGCGACCTGAGCCCGTAAACGGACTCAAACGTTTCGTTCCGTCGCGTCTCTTCTCTGTGCTAGTAATAGCACCAATGGTCTTGGGGCTGATCTACAATTTCCTCATCGCATCGGATCGTTTTTCTTCAACAGCTTCCTTCGTTGTGCGGCAGAATAAGCAAGGCTCGGGGCTGGCAAGCGTCATAGACGGCGGTGGCGGTCTCGGGCGTTCTGACGAGAACAGTTATGCCGTGACAGATTTCATCTATTCGAGAGACGCCATCGATGAGGTCAATGGGGACGGCTTCGTTTCGCAGCTCTTCTCCCGACAAGGAGTCGACATCTTCTCTCGGTTTCCCTCCATCGCTACAGGGACCACAAAGGAAGATTTTCTACTTCACTACCGGAAATACGTTGATGTCGATTTCAATACCTCTACCGGTATAACTACTATCGATGTTCAGGCTTTTACCACGGAAGACGCCTACGAACTAGCGCGACGCCTGGTAGCCGCGAGTGAAAAACTTGTTAACGATCTCAATATACGTGCTCAGCAAGACGCGACGCACTTCTCAATAATGCTCGTGGAGGAAAGCAAGAAGAATCTCAACGAAATTCAATCGGAGATTACGCGTTACCGCAACGAGAACATGATACTGAATGTTGACAGCGAAGTGTCCGTGTCGAGTGGCCTCATCGGCGGACTCCTCACGCAACTTACCTCGCTCGACGCAGAGATTTCGCAGGTTGAGTACCTAACACCAAGCAACCCTAGTTTACCGGAGTTACGCCGGCGGCACAAAGCGCTCACTCAACAGCTCACAAAGATTCGTCAGGAGTTGGCAGGCGGCGACTCCTCCATCGCAAAGAAAATGGAGCGTTTTGAAGAGCTATCGATTCGACAGAAGATCGCGGAAACAAATCTCATTTCCGCCGAAGCCTCATTGTTGAAGGCGAGGCAAAGCGCCGCCACGGATAAGCTATACCTAGACACCGTCGTAACGCCTCATTTCAGCGACGAGAATAGCCACCCCACCCGCATTCTAAACATCGGACTTTTGCTCTTTATTAGCTTCTCAATCTTCACGATAGTGAGGAGTCTTCGGAGCCTCGTCTTGGAGGATGCTTGATGAACGACACACGGCGCTTGGTCGATTTTACCCCTTTCCGACAGGACTCAATTACGCTTCGGAATATCGTAAAAGAGTATCACACGCCTTCCGGCGTCAAGACCGTGTTGAACGATGTATCCTTCGATATCGGGCCTGGCGAAAAGATCGCCGTTCTCGGACGCAATGGCGCCGGGAAATCCACTCTGGTCAAACTAATTGGAGGCGTAGAGCAGCCGACGAAGGGATTTATTTATCGTGGCTTATCTATGTCCTGGCCTGTAGCCTTTGGCGGTGGCTTTGAGACATCAATGACCGGATTGGACAATATACGCTTCATAGCGAGGCTGTACAACAAGCCCATTCAAGACACCATTGAGCAAGTTGATGACTTCGCTGAACTTGGCAAACATCTGCTGCTACCCGTAAAGGCATATTCTTCCGGAATGCGAGCGCGTCTCGCTTTCGCGCTCACACTTTCAATCGACTTTGAGTGTTTTCTGATAGACGAGGTAATATCGGTGGGCGACCAGCGCTTTCAAAGAAAGAGTCATGATGCACTCTTTGTAAAAAGAAAACACTGCTCGATGATATTAGTTAGTCATGATATAAACATTATCAAAGAATACTGCAGCAAGGCACTCGTATTGAAGGCAGGCAGGGGGAAAGTGTTCGACGATCTTGACTTTGCGCTTAGGATATACTCGTCACTATGATAAGAAAATCTCGATTGTCACCCGTTCCCCCGAATAGCAAAATGAGAAGCATTATCACCGACATTTTATCAGGAATAGTCCGGTGATTTATTGGGTGGTTGGGGCAACATCGCCTCGCTTCATGTTGGTCGCGCGTCTCACGCGCTTCCTGGTTGAGCAGGCGCATGGCCCTACGCTCGTATGTGATGCCAACTCCGCAGAGTCTCTCAAAGCCGGCCTTTCCAATCGCAATGGAGCTCCTTGCCTAATTTGCTCGGATTGCCCCGAAGAAATACTTGCTCAACTTATCGTTCGGACACGCCTGCCTGCCATTTTGGTAGCCGAACCCTTTGATGAGCTTCACGCATTCAGCGCATGCCAATATGACCTCGAATTCTATCCAGCTTTGAGAGAAGTTACGCGTAAACTCTCATCGATGCATACCCTTGCCGGCGTGCCGAATGTCGCAGTCATAAGATTCTCGGAAGACGACAAGCTTCTTTGGCTCTTGAGCCGTATAGCTTCCTTTCTTGACCTCCCGGTGTCCGAGGAACAGTTGCAGGAAGCTCTCGATGCGCATCGAGATCCTCTTGATCCCAACCAGACTGTACTAAGGGCGTGCCGGGTTGTTTACGATTCCAGTGAGAAGATGAGGACGTACGCCCGGAATTATACGATTGAAGAAAGAGATATAATTCAAACGCTTGGAAAATCATACGAGCCGTTACTTATAGATCCCTACATCGATACTATACACTGGCCCATTGAAGCCCTCGTTAACGCGGAGACAGGCTCTCCTTTATCAAGTCCCATTGAACTCCTCGGACCAGCGCGAATTATATCGTATGGCCCGTATCTCTATGTTCCAAGAGGTCGGTGGTTGATAACTTTAACCTTTGATGTCCGAGACAACCACTCGGGCGCTCGTCTAATGATCGACATATATACTCCGGGCTTAGATAGAGTTCTCGTTGCCGCTAAGGGTGAAATTCCGCTTAGTGGTGCATTCTCGACTTCAATGGACTTTGAAATTGACTCCTCGCTTCATGCGATTGAGATTCGGCTCTATTCTCAAGTGGGGGCAATAGAAGGCGTCATTGAGGTGCTTGATATCTCTCTGCAAAAACAAGCGGAAATTTGAATGTGGCGACAAACGTCATCCTTGCCATCTAACTCGAAATCCTAACCAGCCGCGGTACGCGGGACGAAGAACGCGATGTACGGTCATCGAGCGGCTTCATGTCCTCTGCAGCCATGCTACGACAAATCTACGGAGCCCGATTTGCAAATGAAACTGGAGATCGATAGGGAGGCTATCGCCTTGCGACCCGCGGAAGGAGAAGTGTTGCCAAAATGGGGCAAGTCGCTCGTCCGCTCCCTGGCAAATAAAGCGCCTGTAGTATGGATCGACGTATCGGATTTCCTCGCATATGCGCGAGATGGAAACGTGACGGTCAGCGGAATTCAACGGGTAACGGCCAACCTGATCACCAACCGCCACCTTGCCGGACTTGAGACGATTCCTGTGATTCCCGAATTTGATCGGTTACGCTTCCTCGCGGCAGACCCATTGGCAATGGAACAACTAGTTATCGCGCTGCAATCGGGAATGGCGACACGAGAGGAGATAGAGGCACATATGTACTCTGTCTACGAAAGTCGGGTAGAGTTGTGGCCGAGAATGAACGACCGTTTCGTGATGGTTGGAGCATTTTGGATTTACTACAACCACGACCTCCTTATTAAATTTCGCAATACTGGTGTGCGAAATGTTCTGTTTGTTCACGATTTAATCCAGCTAAAAAACCCAGAGTACCTCTCAGCGATCGCAAATAGAACATTTAGACGGTCTTTGGTCGACGTACTTGCCGTCTGCGACCATATCCTGACAAACTCCGAATTCGTAAAAGGGGAGGTGGAGAGCTTTATAGCCACACGCCTCAATCTTTCGTTACCTGTACGTGCCGTTCAATTACCGACAGAGTTGCCAGCAACAGAAGCGGTAACAAGCGCCCCCGCCTCCCTTGCTGAACTTGAGGACCAAGAATTCATCCTATGCGTTGGGACGATCGAGATCCGGAAAAACCATCTCTATTTGATGAATATTTGGAAGAATCTTTCTCTAGAAGGACGCATCAAACTTCCTAAACTGGTCTTTGTTGGGAAATGGGGCTGGAATGTTGAACCACTAAAGGAGGAAATAACGCGAACCGAAGCGACGAAGAAATGGCTACGAATATACAATAACGTAACCGACAACGAGCTGAATTACTTGTATCGTCGTTGCTTGTTTACAATCTACCCAAGTTTCGCCGAGGGCTGGGGACTGCCTGTCGGGGAAAGCCTAGCGTACGGCAAACTCTGTGTGACGTCCGATACCACTTCGATGCCAGAGGTGGGAGGCGACTTCGCTGAATATATCAATCCTTTTGATGTGGCGGATGGTCTTAACACAGTTCGCGGCCTTCTCGCGGACCGCTCCGCGATTGCAGATTGGGAACAGCGTATCAAAGAAGGCTTTGTGCCGAAGACTTGGAGCGCTTTTTGCGGCGAATTTTTTGGGGCCCTTCAATGTATCCCGGACACAGGCGTGACCGCTGCCGTATCAAATTTCAGCTTCAATCCAGGAATCTTCTACAGTTTAGGTGCAGAAGAACTACCACTGCTTGATCGATCTGGTGATTTGTTAGTAACCGCCCGAATGTCGCGCAAAAGTGGTTGGCTGCCATGCGGCGAAGACCTTGCATGGGTAAATGGAACCGACGCGGTAATAGAGTTTCAAACCGATTTTAAAGCGGGCGTGAAATTGCAGGTGTATTGCGAGGTTATTCTTGCGAGTGCGGGTACAATAGTAAGACTCAACGCAGGGGCCGGGTATAAATTGGTTGCAGTTCATCCAGCCAGGCAGCAGGTGTTCAAGCTTGATGGCCTAGTGGGAGCCGACGGTGTCCTTAGAGTGCGCGCGCTTTGCTCCGGAACTTCCTACGTCTTAGATGAAGAACTTGGTCCCGTATATTTTGGGCTCTCATCGATTGCGTTCATACGTGCCGACGATGCGGGAGCGCGAAATGCGTTATTGGAGATGCTGACCATCCGTGGCTATTCCCGTTCGCAGGCAGTGCGCGAAGGAGACGCCGCAGGCGTCGGATCGGTTGATGCCGCGCGCTTTGCGATCCGTTTTCTTTCTAATTCGAGCGGATCCAGTTTTGTAAACGCTGGGCGTCTGTGGCTCGAAGCCGCGCGCTTTGCGGCACGAAGGCATCATTGGCGCTTGGCAGAGATATTCTATACGCGCCACCTTAGGTCTTCACCAGGCAATGCTTCCGCATGGAAGCAACTAGGCCATGCATTAAAGGAGCAATCAATGTATGAAGGCGCACTCTTCGCCTATTCTATTTGCCGGGAGGTAGACCCGGCAGATCGGGAGGTAGACCAACATTTCAAGCACGTAAAGGCAATGCTAAAAAAGAACTAACCCTTCCTGCAAGGAGCACGCGGTCTCATGCTATCCAAATCTTGGACGGGTGTGAGCAGAGGCGAGGCTGCCAGTTTGTCCTGTTCTCGGGGGCGCTGCCGCTGGATGGATGCGCACTTTCACGTGTCGTGGGCGAAGGACGCATAACCCATCGCAAGCGCATTCCGGAGCCGCGTTATCGCCGAATGGCTCGGACGCAGCAATTGGCCTCGCATGGCTTGAAGGTGCGGGTTTCGGTAATTCGCGGACAGGGTTTCCATTAAATCCCGGACAGCGATTTCACTAAATCCGGGACAGCATTTCCGCTAATTCCCGGACAGCGATTCCGGTAAATCCCGGACAGTCTTTCGGCGATTAAAACATCGACTTTCGCACGCGCCGTTTTGCCATTCTGGACCCCGATTTGAGAGGGGTGCGGGGAATGGCGAGACGGAAGCAGGCGAGACTTACTGACGTGAAGGACATTCGATCGATATTGCGACTGACGCACGAACAGGGGCTTTCGGTTCGTGCGATATCGGAACGGCTGAAGATCAGCAAAACGACCATTTCGACCTACCTGCTGCGGGCGCGTGAGGCCGGGCTGACGGGCTGGCCGTTGCCGCCTGGCCTTGACGAGGACGCTGTGTTGCAGCGTCGCCTGTTCCATCGTCGCGGCCGCCCGCCCCAGGATATGCACGCGCCTGACTGGAGCCAGATCGCCAGTGAACTGAAGCGAAAGGGCGTGACGCTGACGCTGTTGTGGCAGGAATATCGCGAGCGGCACCCGAACGGTTATGGATACACTTGGTTCTGTGAGCGCTTCGCCGCTTTCGAACAGCGCGCCAGCGCCACTTTCCGCAATCGCCACACCGCCGGCGCGGCGATGCAGACCGACTATGCTGGTCACACCGTCCCCGTCATTGATCCGGCGACGGGCGAGATCCGGCCGGCGCAGATCTTCGTCGCGGTTCTGCCGGCCTCTTTGTACACCTTCGCCTATGCGAGCTTCACTCAACGGCTGCCAGACTGGATCGAGGGTCAGCAACGGGCTTTGAGCTTCTTCGGTGGCGTAACGAAAGCGATCGTCTGCGACAACCTCAAGGCCGGCGTTGCCAAGCCCTTGTGGTTCGAGCCGACCATCAACGCCACTTTTGCAGCATTCGCCGAACATTACGACACGACGATCCTGCCGACCCGCCCAAAACGGCCGAAGGACAAAGCCAAGGTCGAAGGCAGCGTTCTGATCGTTGAGCGCTGGATCCTGGCGCGACTGAGGAATGAGCGCTTCTTCAGCCTCGTTGATCTCAATGTGCGGATCAGCCAGCTCCTCGACGATCTCAATAACCGGCCGATGCGGCGTGTTGGCAAATCCCGACATCAACTCTTCGAAGCGATCGAACGCGACGCGCTCGCCCCCTTGCCAGCAACGCCATTCGAATATTCCGAATGGAAATCGGCAAAGGTTCATCCCGACTATCATGTCGAGGTCGATAAGGCCTTCTACTCCGTGCCGCACCGCCTGATTGGCCGCCAGGTCGATGTCCGGCTCACAAGCCGGATCGTCGAGGTCTTCCATGATCACCAACGCGTCGCCAGTCACCGCCGGACGTCGCAGCGGGCTGGTCACGTCACCGTCAACGAACACATGCCCAAGACGCATCAGCACTATGCCAACACCACCCCGGCGAGCCTGATCAAGCAGGCCGCAAAGATTGGCCGCAACGCTGCGATCCTGATCGAACGGCTGATGCGCGATAGGCCCCATCCCCAGCAGGGATACCGCGCCGCTCAAGGCGTTCTATCACTCGCGCGCCGGTACGGACCTGAGCGTCTTGAAGCCGCGTGCGATCGGGCGCTGACGATCAATGCGACCAGCTATTCCTCCGTCAGCACCATCCTCAAATCCGGCCTCGATCAAGCTCCACCAGCCGCCGAGCCGGTCAAGCCAGCCCCGCCGCATGGCAACATCCGCGGCAGTTCCTATTACCAGTGAAGAAAGGAAGACACTTGAATGCTCACACATCCAACCCTCGACCAGATGCACGCACTCGGTCTATCCGGCATGGCAGCAGCTTATCGTGAACTGGCCAATCAGCCCGAGGGCAGCGATCTCAACCGCGACGAATGGCTGGGTCTGATGCTCGACCGGGAGATGGCCGTGCGCGGTGACAAGCGCCTGACCAACCGGCTTGCAATCGCCAAATTGCGCTTCCCCGACGCTTGCATCGAGAACATCGACTTCGCCGCCCATCGCGGCCTTGACCGCAGACAGCTTCTCTCCCTGGCACAAGGCGAATGGCTCAAAGCCCATGAGCACTTGATCCTGACCGGACAAACGGGAACCGGCAAAACCTGGCTTGCCTGTGCCATCGGACGGCAAGCAGCCCGCCTCGATTATTCCGTTCTCTATGTCCGAATGCCTCGTCTCTTCGAGGATTTGGCACTGGCGCGCCTCGACGGTCGGTTCCCTCGATTGGTCGACAAGCTCGCACGTGTTCAACTGCTCATCTTGGATGACTGGGGAACCCATGCGCTCAGCGATCAGCAGCGGCTGGATCTCCTGGAAATCTTCGAAGAGCGCTACCGCAGGAAATCAACTCTGATCACCGCCCAACTCCCCGTGGCGCAGTGGCACGAGATGATCGGCGAACCAACCATCGCTGACGCCATCCTCGATCGCATCGTTCACAACTCTCACCGAATTGCGCTCGAAGGCGATAGCATGAGGAAGCAAAAGCAAACCTCGCTCTTGACCGAAACGCGAAACGCCGAAATCAATAACAAATGACATCAACCAGGCGAACGAAAGTCGATCCCGCGAGACTGTCCGCGATTTAGTGAAACGACTGTCCGGGATTTACCGGAATCGCTGTCCCGTTAATCCGAAATCCGCATTGAAGGAAACTTGGGGCCGTGGTTTGACCGCTCCGGCAATGCCGTGTGACAGTTCATCGGATGCAATTAATGCCAGTGCAGCTTGAGCAACACCGGCCCATACTTGCCGGCCAACGTCCGCACTGAAAGGCATGTCGGCGTGATCGACGGAAACCTGCACAAGGTCTAGCAAGACGCTACGCAGCTGTAGCCGAAAGGCAAGGCCTATACGCGTATACGCTTTTACCCCCGAAAGATTACTGGCCAGGTTTACGTTCATGTGGACGCGCTACTTTGCAACCGTATCACCCTTGCATGAATTAAGCGGCCGGCGAATGATGCAAGCTTCTGCTGCCCTAGTCACGCGATCTCAATCCAATCAAGTTGACTTTCGCCAAGGTAGACGCATGTTGCGTCCAGCGCAAATACGAACGATTCAGGGCGCCGAATGCGGTTCCTACATCGTTGCCCGGCCTACGCTTCGTCAATTCAAGAAGTGTTCTAGATGCATTTATCGCCACGTTGGAAGCCTGGGGATACGCGTCGTCGAAACATGTCAATCGGTCGGCATGTCGGGGTCCAGAATGATCGCGCGACGGAAGTATTCGCTTGAACCTTCCCGATCACCTTTGCTCCTCAAGAAATGCGCAAGTTGGAAATTTGCGTCCCAGTTCAAGGGCTCCGCCGCTACCGCCGCATAATAGGCCTGTTCGGCCTCGGCCATTCGTCTTGCCTCTTTCTCGGAATGGCCGAGTTGAACTAACCAAGTCGCATTTGCCGGAGCAGTAGCAGCAAGTCTGCGATACAGGGCCGCCGCGTCCTCCCAGCGAGCGCTACGTGCTGCGGCCTGCGCCTTCCAGAGTGTGACATGCTGCCTAAGACTGTAACGCGCTTCTCTCGCCTTCAATGTCGGCTCGTTTTCATCAGACACTTCGGCTCCCAACGCTTCGAGCGCCTCTCGCACAGGGCCAAAATCAGGCGCTATCGCGTGGGCTGCACGAAAAACGAGTAGGCCGCCCTCCACATGACCTAAATCTTTCAGCAAGTGGCCGAGATGCAGGCAGGTGTCAACGTTCGTCGGATCGAGCCGCAAAGCCCTGAGATAGCCTCGTAGGGATGCCTGTTTATCGAATGAGCGCAATGCATGTCCGAATTGTTTCCAGACATTCATCTTCGTGCCGTCAAGTGCTAAGAGCTCAGCGTAGTGGCGTGCAGCGTCCGCCTTGGCGCCGCTCCGCATGCACTTTCTGGCTGCAGCAAGAAGGGCACTTCGCCTCAAAGCTGAAAACGGCGATGGCTTAGAGCCACGCCTACTCGGGGCTAGCACGCCACGGTAGACAATCGTAGCCAGCTGTGACTGTGCTTCCGCAAGCTTGCGACAAGTATCCGACAATTCAGCTTGTCGCTGGACGAGCTCTACACGTCGCGATTCGGCGAGTGCGAGCGCTCGCTGGCACTTCTCGCCTCCCCCCAAATACGCCCGCTGCAGTTCCCGCTCAAGACGACTGCACTCGTCAGCAAGTTCGTGTACACGCGCTATATTTGTAGCGCGCTGACGAGACAACAACTCATTGCGGCGTAATTCCAACGCAAGTTCGTTCCGCAACCTAATTATCTCGTCATTCAAAACAGCGCTAACCGTGGCAATCTCTTGCGACAAAGACTTTTTAACTTGCTGCAACTCCCGGACGATTGAAATCTCTTCGTCCGCAGTTGATGTAGGCGATTCGGAAGTAGGCATTTTTTCGAGATTTTTCTCTAACATTTCTTCATCATTCATTTTCGCTAATGCCGCCAAACGTTCATTGCCGGGACGGCAGAGAAGAATGTTGACTGAATGAAATAATGTAGCGTCTGAAGGGCTGAAAGGGTGGACCCGCGCTTGGTTCTCTTCTATCCACCAATGCTCTGAAAGTCCAAGCTGATTAAACGCAGACAGCCATTCGTCAATCGTCAATCCCGTGTGTTCCAAATGGCTGAGTCCCATCTCGGCAACGATCACGATATCTGGGTTTTCAAGAACGATCCGTTCCATCCCACGCGCAATCGCCGGCTCGGCACCTTCCGCGTCGATCTTGACGATACTGACTTTCGAGCCAGTCTCAAATGAGCGATCTATCGTCGTAACGGGTACATCAACATGGCCTGATGGGTCGTTCCCGGGGTACAGCGACCCCATCATGCTATTTGTGCCACCATAGAACCGCGCGAAGCCAGCACGATCAGCGAGTGCCGTCACATGGATCGAGCAGCGATCTGCTATCCCATTGATGATCAAAGCTCTACGCAAACCTTCAGCGGATCGTGGCACAGGTTCGAAAGCATGAACCTGTCCGTTAGGCCCGACTTGAAGGGCTAGCGGGATTGTTAGCAATCCTATATGAGCTCCAACGTCTATGCAGACATCGCCCGGCTTCGCCAGAAACTTTAGTACCTCGGTAGTCCCGACTTCGTGAGTGGCGGTCCCCGCACTGAGGTAAACGAGGGAGCTGAACTCCTCTTCTCCAACGACTACCCAACCAACAGTGGTCCTGACCGCGACAAAACCATCATCCAAAGGAATGCGTTGTCTTCGTTGTAGGTCTTCCAACTCTGATTGTACAGTTGCGACCCTATGTTCAATCAACTCTGCCCTCATAGAAAGGTCGATTAAGATCGACTTGCTTGCCTGTATACAAGCAACCGCCATCTCCAACTCGCCATCATACGCTTCTTTATCAGAAATACTCATCGCACCGATGTTTCAGTAAATGGCGGAGCTTGCATAGTCAGCTGCTACTTGATCCCATCCCCGGGCGACCAGTTGCTCAAATATACCCAGTTGCTTATCTATTGCGCTCACCGGATTAGAAACGACGTACTTGATCAGTTTCACCAAGCCCAAGCTATCGTTTGGATCAAACATATAATCGTTTAGCTCGGGCGCATCGTCCAGCAACTCTCGCGTGTGCGGACCAGCCGCCATAAGACAGGGAGTTCCTACACTGACGGACTCATAGAAGGGAAACGGACCGAGGCCACCTTCGAATATCGAAGGATGAACAGTCAATTTGGCGCAATGATAGAATGCGGCATGTACAGGCCTCGGCAAGTCGGTCATCGAAACGATATCAGGGATTAGTTGCTCCCTTTCAATCAGCCCGGGCAAAGCAGTCCATGTTGCACCGAAATGCAAGGGCGCAGTCATTATTAGCTTTATGTTTACCCTATTTTCGCGAACCAGAAATCGAAAGGCTTCCGCGACAATGCGCAGGTTCTTCGTAACCCGATCCTGAGTTGACACCGCGATGTAGTCGATCTCTTCGAAAGGGTAATTCGTGAAATATCGCCAGCCGCGCTCCGCAGCATGCTGCCGTAAGATCTGCGCAGCCTCGCTCAGGCTCGCTTTTGTCTTCTGTCGGTTCGAAACAAAAGGCAGCAAATCGATCAGATCTGGCGCAGCGTGTGGCACGATCCGTATCTTACTCGGATCGACCCCAAACAATGGCGTCGCCTGTTCGGTCGCAACATGGCGAGAGAACGTTATGACTCGGTGAGAGCCGCTTAACAACTCTTGAACCTGATTTCGCCAGCGAAAGTGATAGCCATCCTCGCCCCAAGCGGCTGGATCGTGAACGGGAAATGTGATTGGGATTGCATCCGGAAAAATTGTTGCAACGGGAGCGTCAAGCATCAGCGCGTGGTGAAAATAGGGATAGAGGACTAGCCAACCGTCGACGCCAACATTGGTGTTGGCGAAATTCGCTAATGCGACAAAGTCTCCTTCGGCTATCGCCCCCGGTGGCGGTGAGTGAATTGTATAATCTGTACCAGCCACGGCGTTCAGTGAACCAAGATCGGCCTCCGCCTCGCTACGAATCGAGGCTGGAACCACGACTCGAAATACATACTCCTTGCTTGCCGCGGCACCTTGGATGATGAAGCCGAGCAGTCTGGTCATTCCCTCATTTGACCAACGTGCGCCGTGCGGCCATTCCGTCCAAATTCCAACGGACTTTCGTTGAGAATGTTGAAATCCCATAGCTTCTTCGCTTGCTTGAGTTTTCACTACCACCCCCCCCTCGCCTTGCCTGAAGCGGCATTTGCATATACGCGCGCGGCCTGGTCCCAGCCCCGCTCCAACCGGCGTTCATAGGCTGGCAGTTGCGTCGCAAGTGCTTTGGATGGATTATCTATTACTTCATTTATAAGCTTTACCATTCCTTCGACATCGTAGGGATCGAATACGAGTGGCTCCAACTCCGGCTCGGTTTCAAGTAGTTCGTCAACATGCGGGCCCCGCCCCATGATGCACGGCGTGCCTACACTCACCGACTCGTAGAACGTGAGGGTGCCTACGATACCCTCATAAAATGAAGGATGGATCGTAACTTCGGCGCAGTGGAACAGTGCAGCATGAACTTCGCGGGGAACATCGGGTAGCGAAAGCACGTCGAACTGCAATTGTTGCGCCTCCAACAAGCTCGGAAGCAGAGTCCAATCCGCGCCCCAGTGGACCGGCGTTGTCATAAGTAATTTCAGGCTAACTCGATCTCGACGCAGCATCCGATTGATTGCAAGCGCAGCTCGCCCGACATTCTTTGTAATTCGCTCTTGGGTTGCTACGAACGCGAACTTAACCTCTTCGAATGGAAAATCCCGTAGATACGATATTGATCGCTCCTCCGCAAACCGCCTCAATATCGCCGCAGCACAATCTCGAGTTGCTTTAGTCTTCTGGCGATTGGTGACAAAAGGTAACAGTGACGACAGATCCGGCGGAGCATGTGGGTTGATGCAAATACTACGCTGGTCGAGGCCCAAGAGCTTCACACCGTGCCGCGTCGCGACATGCTTCGAGTGCGCTACCACAGCCTCCGCATCCCTCAAAGTTTCCTGAGCGATGCGCAGCCAACGAACCCATTCGCCTTCGTCGGACCAGTAATGTTCATAGTCCCAACCAATTGGAAAGTCGTAAGGAATCGCATCGGGTAGCAACGCAGCTTTTCCCTGCGTCAAAAGTTGTGATCCTGTGAAGTGTGGGAAAGTATTCAGCCAACCGGAAACTTGAATATGCAAATTCGCGTAGGCCGCCATTATGGCCACGAAGTTGCTAAACCCTGCAACACCGTTCGGATTAGAAGCGATCCAATCTCTTTCAAATGCTTCCGTGGCCTCGTGCACTTGCCAATCAACCCCTTCCGTCGCAGCGAGACTGCGTAAATCTTCGCGCACCGTCTCAGCCATACCCCTTGGAACGAGTACATGAAAAATGAACTCGGCGTTCTTTGCACCCCCCTCAATAGTGAACCCAACAATTCGCGAGATGCCTTCATTGGCCCATCGAGCGCCCGGCGGCAATTCACTCCATATGCCGATGGGAACACGTTCCACATGTTCTGTCATCATCTTACCTCAACAGTCGGTCCAACACTGGAAGCCATTCCTCAGGAAGGGTAGGTGCAGGCAACGTACTGTCTCGCTCAATTCCAGAAAAAGACGTTGCGTCACTTGCTAGATGTAGCGCGTCAGCGATCTCGGGCGGGGTGCTCTGATTATAGAAGGAAACTCTCACGCCAAGAGCTTCTGCTAGCATTTCGCTTTGTGGATAGCGGTAGCCGATGAAAGGAAGGTTTGCTGCGCTAGCGCGCACCAAACCCTCATTTTCGCCATCGGCCAGAGCACTAGACCAGACAAGATCCACTCGTTGAATAAGCCTGCGAAGATCAGATTCGTGCGCAATTGGCTCGAGCGCCGCACACTCAAGCACTTTACGGGACCAAGTTGGCACCGTCCGAAGTTCCGATGCCAACTCACTAGACACCAAACGGTGTGCATTCACACCAGCAACCAGTATTCGCGCCAAGCCTCCTTCTGCTTTGTAGATCCGAAGCCCCTCCAATGCATTCGCGAGATCATATCCGGCATCCGGTTCTACGAGCCAAAGCAAGGTCGGATCGGCAGTCCGCTCGCTCTTCACACGCCTCACGGGCAATGCTCGAAATGCAGGCACTTTAATTAGTCGGCTCCTCCGGACACCAGCGTAGCTCGATAAATCATCTAGTGTGGCATCGCTAGAAGCGACGACCGCGTGCGATTGCCTCCAAAGCCTAAAAGCATCTGTCTGTCGTTCCCAATAAGGCGCGTGGAGATCCTGACCGAAAGCGCTCGGCACATAGCGCGCCGCCAAATCGCGAACATAAAATGCCGTGGGCTTTAAAGGAAGAACGGCCCCGTGCCATGCGTCTGCAAGCACGATCCACGCATCGCAATCGGTAAAGTTCCAACCCCAGTCACGAGGGATTGAGACTTCATGTATTCCTTCCAGATCTGACTGTATGGCCGGGTACATGCGAAGAGCCATTTCGGTCGCTACTCGTTCCCACCCGAGATGTCGTACGATGCAGCGAGGAGCTATCGCTTTAATTTCAGCTTCGCCGCGCCGCCAGACCTCATCCGCAGCCCTAGGTAGGCCGATAACTACTTCAACTTCCGCACCGTCGGCGCCTTTAAGAAACTGAAGTAATTCAGCTAGTTTCGCAGCGCGCCAAACGTCCCGATATATTGCCTTTTCAGGGAGAATGATAGCAATTTTCAAGTTTATGTTCCCAAACTACTTTCTGCTTAGAAAAATTAAATCGGCCAATTAACGAATCTTTCAAATGCCTTAAACGACGATACCATCCATCAAGTCAATGCTTGTACGATGACATCGCAAACGTAATCTATATCGTCGATCGATAGGCCTTCATGAGTAGGTAAATTGATACCACGCTCGCTACAGAAAACTGCATTTGGAACCTGCACCCTCTCGTCAAAATAGGGCGGCATCTGATTCAGAGGAAAGAATACAGGGCGCGTTTCCACGCCTTTCTGCTCGAGAGTTCGCATCAGTTCATTGCGCGCCAAACGCGCTTCATCACCTATCAGCACTGTATACATCCAGTACGCGTGCGTGCATTCATTTGAGACATATGGTCGTACGACCAACTTCCCCAAATGCGCTAGCCTTTCGTCATAATGGGCGCCGATATTTTTGCGTACTGCAAGCGAGCGTTCAAGATTCTCCATCTGAGCGACGCCTATCGCCGCTGTAACATTCGTCATTCGGTAATTGAATCCAATTACGGGGTGCCAGTAACGCCGATCTGGATCCATGCCTTGATTGCGAAGCAGTCTCATCCTGGCCGCGAGATCTGAGTCATTGGTAGTGACCGCACCTCCTTCACCGGTTGTAACAATTTTGTTGCCGAAGAAACTGAAGCTGCCGCACGCAGCAAGGCCACCTACCCGCTTCCCCTTGTATAGAGCACCGTGGGCTTCCGCCGCGTCCTCAAGTACCCATAAGCCATACCGTTCCGCGATTTCTAGGATGGGGTCCATGTCAGCCGCCTGGCCATACAAGTGAACAACCACAATGCCCCGTGTCCGAGGCGTAATAGCAGCCTCGAGCTTCTCTGGATCGATATTGAAAGTGCGTGGATCGTTGTCCACGAAAACGGGTGTGGCAGCACAATATCGAACACAATTAGCCGTAGCGATATAGGTGAGCGCTGGCATTATTACTTCGTCACCGGGTTGCAAGCCGAGTCCTACCATAGCCAAATGCAGGGAGGTTGTGCCGTTGTTGCATGCGATTGCATACTCAACACCTGCCATCTCAGCAACTTGTTCCTCGAATCGGTCGATGAATTCACCCTTCGATGATATCCAAGTCGAGTCCAACGCTTCGTTTACATAGCGCTTTTCATTTCCCGACAAACGCGGTGCCGCAACGCTGATCTTTCTAACACTCATTTCACTTCACCAGAAGACAGAGGACGCGCTGGAATACCGACGAACTTTGCGCCAGTGGGCACGTCACGGTTGACCACGGCACCAGCACCGATTATTGCGCTGGAACCAACACTAATATTAGGAAGCAGGATCGCGCCCGCACCGATGAACGCACATTCGCCAATTCGGACAGCACCTGTCACAGCCGCGGCCGGGGCGATATGGGCCCCATGGCCCACACTGCAATCGTGATCAACCGATGCATTCGTGTTTATGATTGCAAAATCGCCTATGATGGTTTCCGCATTGATCACTGCGCCAGACATAACGACCGAGCTCCTACCGACTGATGCACTCCCGGAGACCAGCGCCCCTGGGGAAACAAGCGCGGGCAACGCGTAGCCCATATCGAGCAACTGGCGGGAAAGCCTGACACGTAGAGCATTGTCTCCCAATGCCACAACCGCCAATCGAATGCCGGAAGCGAAAATCGCTTCTAGCTGTTCGTCCCCCCCTATGACGGGGACGGACAAAACAGTTCTCGGAGTGGGGTTCGCATCCGTGCAGCAGGCGGGCTCAAATCCTCGAGCCCGCGCGATTTCTATCACGACCTTCGCATGTCCACCCGCCCCAACGATTAACATCTTTTGTGTCACGGCAGTTCGGCAATCCTTTAGTTTCGCCTGAGACGCGCCATATCAGCATCGACCATTTCGCAGATCAACTCCTCTAGTGACACGGTGGGCTCCCAACCGAGCTTCATCTTGGCCTTGCTTGGATCACCTAAGAGAATGTCCACCTCAGCGGGGCGGAACAAGCTCTGATCAATAACGACATGCTCCTCGGAATTTAAACCTACATGCCTAAATGCAATTTCAAGCATATGCTCGACCGTCCAAGTCCGGCCTGTAGCGACCACATAGTCGTCGGCAGTTTCCTGCTGAAGCATCAACCACATCGCCTTAACGTAGTCGCGCGCATGCCCCCAGTCACGTTGCGCGTGCACGTTACCGAGACGCAATTCTCGCGTAAGGCCCATCTTAATACGGGCAACGCCCGCGGTGACCTTCCTGGTCACAAACTCCTCGCCGCGCAAAGGCGACTCATGGTTGAAGAGTATACCAGAGCTTGCATGCATACCAAAGCTCTCGCGATAGTTGACCGTAATCCAATGACCATAGAGTTTGGCAACTGCGTACGGCGAGCGGGGGTAGAACGGCGTCCTCTCGCTCTGATGTTCGCTTTGAATCAGTCCAAACATTTCAGACGACGACGCCTGATAGAAACGTGCCTTACACCTGAGCATCCTGATCGCCTCGAGCATGTTCAGAACCCCCACGCCTGTGACATTTGCCGTTAGGTGAGGCTGCTGCCAAGAAGTAGCGACAAAAGACTGAGCCGCCAAATTGTAGATCTCATCGGGCTCGATGCCATCTATTAGCCGAATAAGACTAGACAAGTCCGAGATATCGCCCTCCACAATCGATATGCGGCCTAGAACACCAAGCCATTCGAGACGATCGAGATGCAACCCACCCGTGCTAGACCTTCGAGCCACGCCCCAAACTTCGTAGCCTTTGCCCAGAAGGAACTCGGCCAAATATGCACCGTCCTGTCCCGTGATGCCGGTAATCAATGCTTTGGGCAAAATTCAGCTCCTAAATATTATCATAACCCGCATACAGAGCGGCAGCGCGCCTTATTACACGCTTTTTCTCCAACGAAAAGCGCAAAAATATCCGCTCACGGACCACTGAATTCTGCGGTTGGAACCACCTAGGTAAGGATAAAAAATCCTAACTCGCGGTAATTCGCCTACCGTGTCCCGCCTCATAGTCACGAGAACCGGTTAGCAGGGCTTTGACACGGCAGAATTGCAAAATAAAGATTACGAGTGACCCTGAAGAAGAACCGGTCGCTAAGCATCGAGAGCGCGGCGATAGTCGTCTTCCACGCGAATAACGTCATCGTCGTGGATGTAGGCGCCGGTCCTCACTTCGATCAGTTCTAGTGGTATGCGCCCTTGATTTGCTATGCGGTGTAGGCGACCTAGCGGGACATATAAGGATTCGTTTTCCGTCAAAACCGAACTCTCTTCTCCTATAGTTACGGTAGCAGTGCCACCGACGACCACCCAGTGTTCGGCCCGGTTCATATGCCTTTGTAGTGATGTACGTGAACCTGGATCAATCACCAATCGCTTGACGCCAAAGCGTTCTCCCATGAGCATTTCTTCGACGAAGCCCCAAGGGCGGTAGCTTCGCTTATGGTTCTCCGTAACCTCACCATGACGGCTTCCCTTCAGAGTATCTACAAGGCCCTTGACATCTTGACTTCGGTTCTTAGGCACGACCAATACCGCGTCCTTGGTCGCGACTACGACTAAATCTTTTGCGCCAACAACTGTGGTCATAATGCCAATCGAATGAACCAAGCAACCTTCCGACCTCAAGACGACCCCCTCACCCTCAACGGCATTTGCATCGTCGTCCTTTGACGCCACCTCCCAAATAGCATCCCAACTGCCGATATCCGACCAACGAAAATGGCCGCGCACTACGGCAATCTTTTTCGAGTTTTCAATTACAGCGTAGTCGATCGAGTTCTTCGGAGAAGCCTCAAAAGCTTCTCGGTCAAGACGCAAAAAACCGAGATCCATCTCCGCTTGGTCAACCGATTTTTGAACCGCCTTAACAACCTCTGGCGTGAAGGCCTCCATTTCTGAAATCATAACATCGGAGCGGAACAAAAAATTGCCGGAGTTCCAGAGGTAGCCCTTATGAAGGTAGCTAATTGCGGTTTCCACATTTGGCTTTTCGACAAAAGTGTCTACTTCGTAGAGGTCCGTTTCGCCGCCAATTCCTGCACCTGGGCTGATGTATCCATAGGAAGTTCGGGGTTCACTTGGCGTTAGGCCGAACACCACGATCTTTCCGTCACGAGCCGCATTGCACCCCCTCACCACTGCCGCGGAGAATAGATCGTCATCGAGCACAATATGATCGGCCGCGAGTGCTAGCACCGATCCTCCAGGCCAATGCCGCTCAGCGATTACGGCCGCGGCCGCAATGGCTGCAGCGCTGTCGCGCCGGGCTGGCTCTAGCACTACGGAAGCGGGCACTCCAACGTCACTCGCCTGACGCTGTGCAAAAAATCGAAAATCTTCATTCGTAATAACTATTGGTTTGTTATAGAGATTTGGATCGGAGACTCTTTGCAAAGTCTGTTGGTAGGTGGACAAGTCCCCAACCAACGGTTGGAACTGCTTCGGAAGCTGATCTCGCGAAACTGGCCAAAGTCGGGAGCCAGCACCGCCAGCAAGGAGTACAGGGGTTATCTTAGCTGTCATCGTCTCGCTAAATCCATTTAACCAGGTTTTTGTTGGTTAGCATCTACAATTCGCCTTCGAGTTGAGCAATGATATTGTTTTTCGCACCTGCTGCGTCGCGATCTTGTTTCCAATAAGCGTTGTCTCATCGCGGATTGGCCGCAGGTGTCTTGAACCCGCGTAACACAATCCCCCGATCCACTAACACCACTGCACTCGTACCGGTATTGCGCTCCCCAAGGTAGCCACCGTATCGCGTGTACTATCGTTCCTCGTTCTACCGGCACTTTTCACATTCCAGAGGCGCGTACCATCTGACAATCCACCCCGATTAAAGGTTGGCGCAGGAATGCTCCGTCTACAATGATAGCAATGTTTGTGGGTTCGGCCTTCGACCCTTCAACCACGCCCCGCTGCCCCTGTCGCCTTTCGCAGCTTCACAGCCGGCGCCTCGCCTTCAAACGCCTCAACCCGCCGGTCATAGTTTGGCGCCACCGTTCCCATCACGCGATCCCAAAATGAGAAATAGTTCGCGTAGTTGTATTTGAATTCGGCGTGGTGCTGGTCGTGATAGGTCGTGCAAAGCATCGGCGAAGGATACCGCGCCGTGCGTGACGCGAAATATTCGAAGCCGGCGTGGCCGAAGGTGCCGTTAATCTGATCGAACAGACGGTGAGCCAGGAGGATGATCGGCGGGAACGGCACGAGAAGCGTGATGACGGCGTAGTAGCCTTGGCTCATGGCCGTATCCACCAAGCCGATTGAATCGTTGCTCCAAGCCGTCGGCGCGACACTGCGGTGATGCAGGAGATGGTACTTATAGAAGAGCTTGGTGTGCAGCAGCCGGTGGGCGAAATAGAACCAGGCGTCGAAGAGAACCATGCAGATCACGAAGAGCGGAACGGCCGTCCACCAGCTGAACTCCCAGGGCGAGAACAGGGTCCATCCCTTGTACTGGACGAAAAGTCCGATCGCGACCGACGTGCAGGTGACGAGGATCGAGGCCATGCTCTGGCGGATCTCGATGGCCTTGCGCTTCTCGCCGCGCCGCCCCTTCTGGATGCGGCGTTCGGGGTTGCGATCGTTGAGCCAGGTGATGCCGTAGCCGAGGATGAAGTACAGCGCCACCGTCGCCGCATAAATCGCTGCCAGCACGCCGACAAAGGTGAGACTGTCCTGAAGAAGGGCGCTCAAATCGTGATCCGTCGCGGAAAGAAAAGTTGAATTGGCGCTTGGACTATACCAAGCACCCTCTTCCGCGCAAGCCGTACGGCTTTAGCCGCGCTCGAGTTCGGCCAGAAACGCGCGCAATTCCGCGCCGTCGATACCGACGAGGTGCCCCTCCTGCGGGTAGCTGCCCGAGCGGACATCCTCGGCAAACTCCGAGAACGCGGCGATCCGTTCGCGCTGCAGCCTGTCGTATTCGGCGGCAAAGTTGCGGTAGGTCTTGGCGTGACGCGGCACGTGGCCGCGATTGCTGCCGAGCACGTCGTCGGCAAACAGATATTGGGCGTCGCAGCCTGACCCCGCCCCCATCGAAAGCATCAGCATCGAGGTTCTGGCACTGATCGCCGCTGCAACACCTCCCGGCACGACCTCGATTTCCGCCGCGAAGGCGCCGGCTTCCTCAAGCGCCTCGACCTGCCGCCAGATCTCGAGCGCGCTCGCCGCGGTCTTGCCGACGGCGCGAAAGCCGCCGGTCCAGGTGGCCTTGGAAGGGATGAGACCCACATGACCGCAGACGGGAATGCCCTCCTCGCGCATCCGCCGGACGGTGGAAAGCCCTGCCGCACAGTAGACTGCATCGCCGCCGGCCTTCAGCGCCTTGAAGGCCGCGCGCATATAGTCTTCCGCGGTGACGTAGTCGCCGTATTCGAGGCCCGGAAAGGCAAAACAGGTCGGCGCCACCTCTCGAAACTCGGGCCCTAAGAGCGCCGGCGGGACGGAAACGAGATCGATGCCGGCGGCCTCCGCCGCTTCGGCCTCATCGAGCGTTTCGACACGCAGCATGGTCAGCTGGCGCTTGCCCTTCATCGACAGGAGATCGGCAACGGTTGGACGGTGGCTTTTCATGAGAAGGCTCCGGAGATCATGAAAGAAGGATGATTTGCCTCTCGCGCTAGGCGGCGAGGAGTGCCTTGAGCTTGGTTTCGGGCGAGATGAGCGCCTGCGGATCGGGTCGCTTTCCGGCTGCAATCAGCATTTCTGCAAGCCGGATGTCGCGCGCGACCGCATTGCCCGGTCCGATGCCGGAGGCCGCAAGCAGCCGACCGGTATCGTCGAGATGAAAAAGAATGAAGGCATCGTCGGTAAGTTCGCGCCTGACGGTCGTTGCAGCACCCTCGGCAAGCCCCGCGATCTGCAGCGTCAGATCATACTGGTCGGACCAGAACCACGGCACGCTGGTGATCGCCTCGCCACCGCCGAGCAAATTGCCGGCAACCAGCGTTCCCTGATCCTGCGCATTGCGCCATGCCTCAAGGCGTATTCGGCGATCCCCATAGTGACAGAGCGGGAACGAGCAGCAATCGCCGGCGGCATAGATATCGGGATCGCTCGTTTGAAGCGTTGCGTCGACCGCAATGCCGTTCTCGATTGCAAGGCCGGAGACGGCTGCAAGCTCCGTGTTCGGGACCGCGCCGATGCCAACGACGACGAGATCGGCCTCGATTGTCTCGCCGACGGCGAGGACGACCCGCGCGCAGCTCTCGTCCGCTTCGATGCGCTCGATCTTCGCGCCGCACCGTATGTCGACGCCTTCTGCACGATGCCGCGCGGCAACGATTGCAGCGATCTCCTCCGGCACGCCGCGCGAAAGGATGCGCGGCAACCCTTCGATAAGCGCCACGGCAGCACCGAGCCGGCGCGCCGTTGCGGCAAGCTCCAGACCGATGAAGCCACCGCCGATGATCGCAAGCTTGCGGCCGGGCGAAAGTTCGCGGCCGATCTCCTCAGCATCGGCATGGGTTCTAAGCGTGCGGATGCGGCGTGCCGCCTCATCTATACCGGCGATGGTTCGCGCCCGCGCACCGGTCGTCAACAACAGCCGGGCATAGGCGATGCTGCTTCCGTCTGCGAGCGTCACGCGCTTTTCGGAGCGATCAATGGCCATGACTGGGGTATCCGTCAGCACTTCGATCCCAGCCGCCGCGTAGCGCTCGGCATCGGCGACATATTTCGGCGCGACCTCAGCCTTGAGCCCTTCCTTCGAGAGAGGCGGCCGCTCATAGGGAAGATGCGGCTCCGCACCGATCAGTGTGATCTTGCCGTCGTATCCCTTTTCCCTGAGGGCAAAGGCGGCCCTTGCGCCGCACTCGCCGGCGCCCACGATGACGATGGAACCCATCTCAACCTCCCTGCCCGCCGCGGCGAGCCCAATCCTATCGAGAACGGCTTCAGCTGAGCGAAATGAACACGCTTCCCGCCTCGACCTTCACCGGATAGGTCCTCAGGTTGACGCACACGGGAGCGCCCTTGGCCTGGCCAGTCTTGTAGTTGAAGCGGCCGTTGTGCTTTGGACATTCGATGATGTCGTCCATGACCAAACCGTCGGCGAGATGGATGTGCTCGTGCGTGCAAAGCCCGTCGGTCGCGAAATATTCGTCGTCGGGGCTGCGGTAGACCGCAAAGGTGCGTCCGCCGTGATCGAAACGGATCACATCTTCCTCATCGATTTCGTCCGCTGCGCAGACCTCAACCCAGTTTCCGCTCATGACTTCCTCCCATTTCCTGGCATTCGTTGGTTATTCGGCTGCGTGCACGATCGCACCGCTGTGAAACTCTCCCCGGTAGGGCTTCGCCGTTGCCGGCAACTCGCGCTTCAGGAAGTAATCTTCGTTCCGCAACTGTCGCAGAAAGGCCGGGATCATTTCGCGGTAGCCGTGCAGCATCGACGGGTTCGGTTCCGGCAGATCGTGCCTGATCATGGCATGCAGCTTCGGCAGCGCGTGATAAGGCACCATCGGGAACATGTGGTGTTCCACATGGTAGTTCATGTTCCAATAGACGAAGCGGCTCACCGGATTCATGTAAACGGTGCGGCTGTTCAGCCGATGGTCGGTCACGTTGTCGGCCAAGCCGCCGTGCTGCAGCAGCCCGGTCAGCACGTGGTGCCAGGCACCGTAGAGCCTGGGCAGACCGATCAACATCAGCGGCAGGATCGAGCCGAGATAGAAACTGGCGGCGATGGTGGCTGCATAGATCGCAAACCAGATGCGTGCGACCAGGATCGCCTTCGGCTGCTCCATTTTGGGGATGAAAGTCGCTTCCTCGGCGCTGATGATGCCGAACGTGTTGCGCACCATGTCGATCATCGCGTGCCAAACGTCGAGTACGCCGAAGAAATTGAGGACGAGGCGAAGGAGATCTGGCGGCCGCATGACGGCAATCTCGGGATCCCGGCCGACGATGACCGTATCCGTATGGTGGCGGGTGTGGCTCCAGCGCCAGGTGACCGGATTGCGCATGATCATGAAGCAGGCGATCTGGTAGACGACGTCATTCATCCACATTGTCTTGAAGGCCGTGCCATGGCCGCATTCATGCCAGCGGCTATCGGAGGCGGATCCGTAGAGAACGCCATAGGCGAGGAAGAACGGGACGGCCCACCAGGTGCCCCAGAAGGTGATGCCGGATGCGCCGAACAGAACGAGACAGCCGAGCCAGATCGCGGTGTCGCGGATGGCCGGACCATCCTCGCGCTTCATCAGTTCCTTCATTTGCTTGCGCGGAATGTCGGTGTGATACCACTCCGCGGCCGAGAGACCGTTGGCGACGGCTGCCTCAGCATCTCGGCCAAGCAGGCTGTAGTCTCGCTTCGTCGGCGTCATCGTCATTTGCGCTCCTCCCCGCGGTCCGACCCGATCTGGCCAGTGGCGTCTCATGTCGTGCAGTGACGATAGGTTGACTTTTGCCAGGTCTCAATGCAGCAATGATATATTCTCTCAAATGATGTCATCATTCGCATTTCATTCATGATGCAAACCTATCAGGAGACGCGATGAGCAACCGACCGACAATTGCCGACCTTGCGCGCACTGCCGGCGTCAGCGTCGCCACCGTCGACCGCGTACTCAACGGGCGCCATCCCGTGCGCGAGGAAACCGCGCGCCGGGTCTATGAGGCTGCTAAATCGATCGGCTATCACGCCGTGGGCTTGATCCGGCAGCGCGTCTTTGAGGACCTGCCGCAATACAGGCTTGGCTTTGTGCTGCAAAAGCCGGAGCAGGCTTTCTATCAAACGGTTGCGAAGGAAATCGAAAGCGCGGCGCTGTCGCTGTCGCATGCCCGCGTCTTTGCCCAGGTCGATTTTGTGGCAAATTCCACTCCATCGGCCATCACGGAGAAGCTTCGGGCCGCCGCAGTGCGCAACCAGGCCATTGCGCTCGTCGCTCCCGACTACCCGGCAGTGACCACCGCAATCGAGGAACTCAAGGAACGCGGCATTCCGGTCTTCTCCCTGCTATCGGATTTTGCGGCTGGCGTCCGTGAAGGTTATGTCGGCCTCAACAATCACAAAGTCGGCCGCACAGCCGCGTGGATGATCACCAAGGCGGCCAAACGTCCTGGCAAGGTCGCAGCCTTCGTCGGCAGCCACCGCTTTCTCGGCCACGAGCTTCGGGAGATTGGCTTTCGTTCCTATTTTCGCGAGCACGCACCTGATTTCGAAGTGCTGGATACGATGGTCAACCTCGACACCGCCGAGATCACCCATGAAGCGACACTCAATCTGCTGCAGCGCCACCCGGACCTGATCGGCTTTTATGTCTGCGGCGGCGGTATGGAAGGGGCGATCTCGGCGATCCGCGAGGAAAAGCTTGAGGGAAAACTGATCGCTGTCGTCAACGAGCTAACACCGGATTCCCGTGCGGCCCTTGGCGACGATGTCGTGACACTGGCGATATCGACCCCGACTCCCGCGCTCGCCCGGGAAACGATCAACCTGATGATCCAGGCGATCGACAAAGGCCCGACCGGGGCGCCGGGGCAAACTTTCCTTCCCTTCGACCTTTTTACGCCGGAGAATATCTAGCGGATCCTGATGGAATTCCATCATTGACGAAAGGCAATCTTGCAGGGATGCAAGACCTTTGCGCGTTGCGCGCTTTGACTACGCTCCAACAGTTGGTGAATTGTCCGCAAGGCTATAAATGGAATGAACGTTCTATTTATAGCCTTTGGCCCATCCAACTGGAGGAGACATTCCCGTGACCGCCCTGCCCTTTGCCCTCAACCACATGACGACGCCGAACCTGCCGCTTGGCGCCTTTTTCGAACTCGCCAGATCCCTCAGCATTTCATCCGTCGAAATCCGCAACGATCTCGCCGGCAACGCAATCCTCGACGGCACGCCCGCAAACGACGTCGCCGCCCTCGCCAGCCGTCACGACATCACGATCATCTCGATCAATGCTCTGCAGCGTTTCAACGAATGGAACGAGACCCGTCAGGCCGAAGCCGAAGAACTGATCGCCTATGCGCGCGACTGCGGCGCCAGGGCCCTTGTCCTCGTTCCCGTCAATGATGGCACGGGCCAGGCCGATGGCGAGCGGCAGGAAAGCCTTCGCAAAGCTTTGACGGCACTGAAACCGATGCTCGAAACGGCCGGAATCATCGGCCTCGTCGAACCGCTCGGCTTCGAGATCTGCTCGCTGCGCTCGAAGACGGAAGCTGTTGACGCAATCAAGGCAGTCGACGGCGAAAAGATCTTCCGACTGGTGCACGACACGTTCCACCACCACCTCGCCGGCGAGCCTGCAATCTATCCTGAGATGACCGGCCTCATCCACATTTCCGGGGTCGCGGATGAACGTGTCGCGGTGGCGGACCTGCGTGATTCGCACCGCGTCCTCGTCGATCGGAGCGACCTGCTCGACAACGTCGGACAGATCCGGCGCCTGCGCGCGGCGGGCTATGCAGGGCCACTCTCCTTTGAGCCATTTGCCGCCGAAGTCCACGGATTGGCGGATCCCGCCGCCGCGGTGGGACAGAGCGTGGATTACATCCGAAGCCATATCTAAGCGCCCCCCGGCGCGAGGCCGGCAAATCAACAGCGGGCGCCGCATCAGGCCTTGACGGCGTCCGTATAAAATGGAATACATATTCCGTAATCGCAATTTACTGGTTCGTTTATTCCGTTTCATTCGAAAGCGCAGCGGGAGTGCCGCTCTTGAAATGAATGAGCGCAATCCGGCATTGCGTCCCCGGCAGGAGAAGGTGTCGCCGGGCACCATTGTGGAGGAGAAAGACAATGAAGAAATTTGTGCTCAGCACAGCGCTGGCGATGATGATGTCGACGGCAGCCCATGCCGAGACCATCGGCGTATCCATGGCCCTTTTCGACGACAACTTCCTGACGGTCTTGCGCAACGGCATGTCCGACTACGCCAAGACGCTCGATGGCGTCGAACTGCAGATCGAAGACGCGCAGAACGACGTCTCCAAGCAGCAGAGCCAGATCCAGAACTTCATCGCCGCCGGCGTGACCGCGATCATCGTCAACCCGGTCGATACGGATGCGACGGCTGCCATGTCGAAGATCGCAGCGGATGCCGGCATCCCGCTCGTCTACGTCAACCGCGAACCGGTCAACGTTGACACGCTGCCGGAAAAGCAGGCTTTCGTGGCATCGAACGAGCAGGAGTCCGGCACGCTGCAGACGCAGGAAATCTGCAAGATGCTTGGCGGCAAGGGCAAGGCCGTCGTGATGATGGGCGAACTGTCCAACCAGGCCGCCCGCATGCGCACCAAGGACATCCACGACGTGCTTGCCACCGACCAGTGCAAGGGCATTGAGATCGTCGAGGAACAGACCGCCAACTGGTCGCGCACGCAAGGCTCGGACCTCTTGACGAACTGGCTTTCGGCCGGTCTTGAGTTTGACGCCGTCATCTCCAACAACGACGAAATGGCGATCGGCGCGATCCAGGCGCTGAAGGCCGCCGGTCGTTCGATGGACAGCGTCGTCATCGGCGGCATCGACGCAACGCAGGACGCTCTGGCAGCCATGGCCGCCGGCGATCTCGACGTCACGGTGTTCCAGAACGCTGCCGGCCAGGGCAAGGGCTCGGTTGACGCCGCACTGAAGCTCGCAAAGGGCGAGCCGGTGGACAAGAAGGTCTACATCCCCTTCGAGCTCGTCACCAAGGACAACCTCGACAAGTACCAGGCGAAGAACTGATCGCCACAGTCGGGAGTGCGGGCAAACCCGCGCTCCCCCTTTAAAATGCAGGTCGTCCGCAAATGCCTGCGTCCAATGGATGCCGCATGCGGTAAGATGGGCTGGTCACCCGCCAGCGACGAGGACTTTCCGCGACAGCCGGAAACGACGGGGAGGCAAGGAACATGACGCTCAGTCCGACAACGATGGCAGCCGTGCGCGCCAGCGGCGCGGTACCCAAAGCCGAATATCTTCTTTCTGCGGAAGGGATCCGCAAGGAATTCCCTGGTGTCGTCGCGCTCGACGATGTCGAGTTCAAGCTGAAGCGCGGCACGGTACATGCGCTGATGGGCGAAAACGGCGCCGGCAAATCGACGCTGATGAAGATCCTCGCCGGCATCTACACGCCCGACAAAGGCGACGTGAAGCTTAAAGGTGCCGAAATCCGGCTGAAGTCGCCGCTCGACGCCCTCGAAAACGGCATCGCCATGATCCATCAGGAGCTGAACCTGATGCCGTTCATGACGGTCGCGGAAAACATCTGGATCCGCCGGGAACCGAAGAACCGCTTTGGCTTCGTCGATCACGGCGAGATGAAGCGCATCACCGCCCGCCTGTTCGATCGCCTGAAGATCAAGATCGATCCTGAAATCGAAGTGCGTCACCTGTCAGTGGCCAACCGCCAAATGGTCGAGATCGCCAAGGCGGTCTCCTACGAATCCGACGTCCTGATCATGGACGAGCCGACGTCTGCACTGACCGAGCGCGAAGTCGCGCACCTCTTCGAAATCATTCGCGACCTGCGCGAACAGGGCATCGGCATCGTCTACATCACCCACAAGATGAACGAGCT
Organism: Ensifer sp. Root954; assembly: GCF_001429005.1. Taxonomy (NCBI): domain Bacteria; kingdom Pseudomonadati; phylum Pseudomonadota; class Alphaproteobacteria; order Hyphomicrobiales; family Rhizobiaceae; genus Ensifer; species Ensifer sp. Root954. The sequence continues at coordinate 74,129 of NZ_LMJM01000045.1, read as the reverse complement.
GTTCGAGATCGCCGACGAGTTCTCGGTTTTCCGCGACGGCAAGTTTATCGGAACGCATGCCTCAAGCGACGTTACCCGCGACGACATCATCCGCATGATGGTTGGTCGCGAGATCACCCAGATGTTTCCGAAGGAGGAAGTGCCGATCGGCGACGTTGTCCTGTCGGTCAAGAACCTCGCGCTTGACGGCGTCTTCCGCGACGTCTCCTTCGACGTGCGCGCCGGCGAAATCCTCGGCATTGCCGGCCTCGTCGGCTCCGGGCGCTCGAACGTCGCCGAAACCCTCTTCGGCGTCACGCCTGCAAGCTCCGGCACGATTTCGATCGACGGCAAGACCCTTTCGATCGACAGCCCGAACAAGGCGATCAGGAACCGCATGGCGTTTCTCACCGAAGATCGCAAGGACACCGGCTGTCTCCTGATCCTCGACATTCTCGAAAACATGCAGATCGCCGTGCTTCAGGACCGCTTCGTCAAGGGCGGCTTCGTCACCGAAAAACAGGTCACGGCGGCCTGCGAAGAAATGAGCCGCAAGCTGCGTGTCAAGACGCCGAACCTGCAGGAGCGCATCGAGAACCTCTCGGGCGGCAATCAGCAGAAGGTGTTGATCGGCCGCTGGCTGCTCACCAATCCGCGCATCCTGATCCTCGACGAGCCGACACGCGGCATCGATGTCGGCGCCAAGGCGGAAATTCACCGTCTCGTCACCGAACTCGCGCGCAACGGCGTCGCCGTCATCATGATCTCTTCGGAGATGCCCGAGGTGCTCGGTATGAGCGACCGCATCATGGTCATGCACGAGGGCCGCGTCACCGGCTTCCTCGACAGGGCGGAAGCAACCCAGATCAAGGTCATGGAGCTCGCCGCGAGCTGAGCGAAGTGCCACCCGACGAAAGGGAGGAATGAAAATGGACACCAACATCGCCGCACAGGGCACGAGCGCACCGCTCTCAGGGACAAGGCGCCGCTTGCCGCCTGAATTCAACATCTTCCTGGTCTTGATCGGCATCGCGCTGGTCTATGAGATCCTCGGCTGGATTTTCGTCGGCCAGAGCTTCCTCATGAACCCGCAGCGCCTGACGATCATGATCCTGCAGGTTTCGGTGATTGGCATCATCGCCGTCGGCGTCACCCAGGTCATCATAACGGGCGGCATCGATCTTTCCTCCGGTTCCGTCGTCGGCATGACGGCGATGATTTCGGCAAGCGTCGCCCAGGCCTCCACCTGGCCGCGCGCGCTCTATCCATCCTTGACCGATATGCCGGCAATCGTTCCGATCGGGCTTGGCATCGGCATCGGGCTACTCGCCGGCTTTATCAACGGCCAGCTGATTGCCCGTACGAAGATCCCGCCCTTCATCGCCACGCTCGGCATGATGGTTTCGGCACGCGGCATTTCCAAGTGGTACACCAAGGGCCAGCCGGTCTCAGGCCTCACCGATCAGTTCAACTTCATCGGAACCGGCATCTGGCCCGTCATCGTCTTCCTGGTCGTCGCGCTCATCTTCCACATCGCGCTGCGCTACACCCGCTACGGCAAGTTCACCTATGCGATCGGCGCCAATGTCCAGGCAGCCCGTGTCTCCGGCATCAATGTCGAGGCGCATTTGATCAAGGTTTATGCCATTGCCGGCATGCTGGCGGGCCTCGCCGGTGTCGTCACCGCCGCCCGTGCCCAGACCGCACAGGCCGGCATGGGCGTTATGTACGAACTGGACGCGATCGCCGCGACCGTTATCGGCGGAACCTCGCTGACGGGTGGCGTCGGCCGGATCACCGGCACGGTCATCGGCACCATCATCCTTGGCGTCATGACCTCAGGCTTCACCTTCCTTCGGGTCGACGCCTACCACCAGGAAATCGTCAAGGGCCTGATCATTGTCGCGGCTGTCGTCATCGACGTCTATCGACAGAAGAACCGCAAGAAGGCCTGAGTCCCAAAAGGAATACTCTCCTCCCAGTGAAGCCAACTGGCCGGGATGACGAAAGTCATCCCGGCATTTTATTTTGTTCAGAAAGCTATACCGCCAGGCTCAAGCCGTTTTTCACATATGCTTGGCGCGCAGGGCTGCCCCGGCGCACGCGCTCTGGCAAAAACCTTGGCGATGCACTAGATCACAGGCGTTCAAAACTATTGGAGACTTCCCATGTTGTCGCAGCGCAAGCTTGCGAGCCAGTTTCAGCCGCGTTTCGTTCTTCAGCTTTGGAACGCGATGCTGCGGGTACAGACCCGCGAGACAGCTTCCTTCTTCGGCCACCGCGGCCGCTAAGCAAGACCCAAAAAACTAGAATTGCCTGAACCACGTGAGCGTGTCGCCTGACGGCTCGCAGATGGCTTTCGCTCAACCGGCCCGCATTTGGCGGCGCCGGATAGAGCCTATTCGTGCTTAGCCCTCTGGAAAGCGGATGGTCACCTTGAGGCCGCAGCCGTCAGCCCCCTCGCTGAGGCTGGTCGTCGCGCCGTAAAGCTCGGCAATCTCTTCGACGATCGGCAGCCCGAGCCCGGAGCCCGGAGCATCACTGCCGCCGCGCTCGAAACGCCTGAGTACCGTCTCGTGCAATTCCGGCCGAATGCCGGGTCCGTTATCCTCCACCTCCAGCGACACCGAACCGTCCCGCGCAAAGACACGGCTCGTCACTTCCGCACCGCGGCCGGCATAAAGCAGCGCATTGCCGATCAGGTTCTTGAGGAGTTCACCGATGAGCAACGGTTCGGCGCGGATGAAAGCCTCGCCCTCGCCGTCAAAGCCGAGATCGATATCCGCGTCGCCGGCCGCCGGCACATGCTCTGCCGTTATCTCCCGCACCAGTTCGACCAAATCGATGCGCTCCAGCGAACCGGTTTCGTCCTTGCCGGCAGCGTCGATCTTCGCCAACAGCAGCAACTGCCCCAGAATGCGCTCGGCATTGGCGACCGCCTCGTCGGCCTTTTTCACAGCACTTCTCGTCTCCTCGATCGAGCCGGCGCGTTGCGCCAGCGCGAGCTGCGTGCGGATAATGGCGAGCGGCGTGCGCAGCTGGTGGCTGGCATTGCCGGTGAAATTGCGAAGCGCATCGAGCGCCGACTGCAAGCGCCCCATGAAGGAATTGACCGTATCGACGAGGCCCTGGACCTCGTTCGGAACCCGCTCACCGATCGGATGCAGATCGTCCGGACTGCGCTCCGAGATCGCGTCACCCAGCCTGTAGAGCGGGCGCAAGGAAAACGTGACAGCGATCCAGACGATCACGGCAGCGCCGGCAATCATCATGCCGAGGCGGAGCGCCGAGCGCACCAGGATCGTCTGCGCCAGATGTCGGCGCGCGATCGTCGTTTCGGCAACCGTGACCACGAAGGGCACGGAGTTGATGCCTGTTGACGCGGAGCGGCGAAGCGCCGCGATGCGGATCGGTTCGCCGCGGAAGATCGAATCCGCAAAGGTGGTCGATGCACCCGGCTCCTCCGCCAGCGACGGCAGCGTCTGGTAGCCCGTGATGAACTGGCCGGGCGGCCCGTCGACCCGGTAGAAGACCCGGTCCTGCGCGGCCGACGTCAGCATTTCCAGCGCAACATAGGGGATGTCGACTTCAAGCGACCCGTCCTCCGCCACGACCACGCGCTCGGCGATTGCCAGCGCCGAGCCGGCAAGCACCCGGTCGGAGACGACGTTGGCGGTCGTTACCGCCTCGCGGTAGGTATCCATCAGTGCAATGACCCCGATCACCACCGTCGAGATCAACAGCCAGCCAAGCAGGCGCCGGCGGAGGGAATAGACCGTCGTCCTCATTCCGGCCCGGCCGCTTTGTCGAGATAGTAGCCGATGCCGCGGGCGGTGCGCACGGTCAGCCCATGCGGTGCGAGCCGCTTGCGAAGCCTGCTGACATATTGCTCGATCGCGTTGGAGCTCAAGTCATCGTCGAAACCTGTCAGCGACTGCATGATCGCATCCTTGGCGACCACCTTGCCGGCACGCATGAACAGAAGCTCAAGAAGTCCGAGCTCGCGCGCCGGGATCTCGATCGGCGCGCCGCCGGACGAGAAGCTGCGGGTGTTGAGATCGAGCGACACATTGCCGTAACTGACGGTCGAGGCCCTGAGGCCCGCCTGACGGCGCAAGAGCACGCGCACGCGCGCTTCGAGCTCGCCGACGTCGAAAGGTTTGATCATGTAGTCGTCGGCGCCGAGGTCGAGCCCCTTGATCCGCTCTTCGGGCGCGCCCCTTGCTGTCAGGATCAAGACCGCGGCGCGGTTCTGGCGAGCACGCATCGCCCGCAGCACATCGAGGCCATCCATTTCCGGCAGATTGAGATCGAGAATGACAAGATCGAACGTTTCGGTGGCGGCCACCGCATGCGCCGACGCACCGTCACTGACGACGTCAACGGCATAGCCACTGCCGCGCAAGATCGCCGACAGGCCCTCGGCCAGGTCCTGGTTGTCCTCAACAAGCAAGATACGCAATTATCATCACTCCCCCGACCACCTTATCCGCCGACGCCTTGCTTGTGAACGGTGCGACACTGAGGCATTGTGGATTCATGCGGTTCTTGATTTCTTTTCTTTTTTTCGCCCTTTGTCCCCAGCTGCTCCTTGCGGCCCCCATCATATTCCCAGCTCTTTCCGGCAAAGCGGACGTGCGCACGCTGGTCGTCTATTCATCGCTCGACGAGCCGCTCGCAAAGCCTATGATCATCGGTTTCCAGCGGGCCAATCCAGACGTTGCCGTGCGCTATGAGGACATGCTGACCGGAGAAATCTACGACCGCATCATCAAGGAGACCGACGCCGGAATGAAGACGGCGGACTTCGCCTTTTCTTCCGCCATGGACCTGCAAGTCAAGCTCAGCAACGACGGTTACGCCCAGCGCAGCGACCTGCCGATGAGCGACCGCTGGCCGGCCTGGGCCAACTGGCGCAACACGGCTTATGCGCTGACCTTCGAGCCTGCCGTCTTCGTCTATCACAAGCCGAGCTTCACCAAGGAGAAACCGCCGTCGACGCGCGCGGAATTTGTCGATTACCTGAAGCGCCAGGGCGCGACCGTCTTCGGCAGGATCGGAACCTATGACATCGAGCGGTCCGGCGTCGGTTTCCTCTTCATGTCACGCGACCAGGAACAGTTCGGCGATATATGGGATGTCATCCAGGCCATGGGTGCGGCCGGCGTCAAGCTCTACTCGACCAGCGAAGCAATCCTCGAGCGTGTCGCAGACGGCCGCTTCGTGCTCGGCTACAACATCCTCGGCTCTTACGCCGCCGACTGGGCGGCACGGCATCCGGATGTCGGCATCGTTCTGCCGAAGGACTACACCGTGGTGATGTCGCGCATCGGCCTCGTCCCGCAAGCTGCCGCCTCCCCCGACCTCGGCCGGCGCTATCTTGAATTCTTCATGTCCAAGGAAGGCCAGACGATCATGGCGCGGGAACTGCAAATCCCGGCCGTCAGCCCAGAGGTCGCCGGCGAAAACACCGCCAACACCATGCAGGAGATGCTTGGCGGCCAGTTGCGTCCCGTCCCGGTGAGCCCGGGACTGATGGTCTATCTTGATCAGGTGAAGCGCTCACGGCTGATTGCCAAATGGAACGAGGTTCTGAGGCTCCATTGAAGACGACCGACCGGAAGCGCGGCGCTCCCGGTCAGGTCGCAAACGCTCCAGGCGTCGGCCCTAAGCCTTCTTCCGCGAGCGCCCGGAACGCAGGGCCTGCGCGGAAAAGTTCAGTTCGACGGCGGCAAGCACCAACGCTTTCAACGCCTCTTCGTCGATCTGTTCCCCCTCATGGATGTCGATGGCCCGCCGGGTATTGCCTTCCAGGCTGGAGTTGAAAAGACCGGCCGGATCCGCGAGCGCCGCCCCCTTGGCAAAGGTCATCTTTACCACCGCCTTGTAGGTCTCGCCGGTGCAGATGATGCCGGCACGTTCCCAGACCGGGACACCCCGCCATTTCCATTCCTCGACGACCTCAGGATCGGCTTCCTTGATCAGCTTGCGTATCTGCGCGAGCGTCGCTCCGCGCCAGTCGGCAAGTTCCGCGATCCTCGCATCGATCTGTGCGGAGGCGGAAGTGACGTCTTCCGCCGCATCGTTGTTTTTCGCCTTGGTCGTCGCTTTCGCCATCTAATTTACTCTCCCATCATCCTTGCCGGAGCTCGCCTTCATGCGGGCTCGGCGCAAACCTGACTTCGCCTTGTCGGCGTTGCTTCCTCATACCTAGGCTCGGGCCGGCTGGCGGCAATATCCCAGTCGCGATTCGTGGTTCCGTCGCGAAATCCGGTCGGGAACTTCCTCAATTTGAACACCGGGGACCGGCAGCATCGCCTGTCAGCGCATGCGAGAACCTAAAATTCCGTAAACGATGCGGCAGGATTTTCGCATTCGGGGCTTGATGTCAGCTAAATGTCAGCTTTCTATGGTGCCTTAAGGTCACTGGCACCCGTGGAGGCGGGCCGCCGGTTGCGTACTGGGAGGAAGCCACCAATCCGGTCAAGCGATAAGGGTCGAAAGAGCCCGTCGCCGTCTTCCCGTTCGCACACAGCAACAACGTGCGCGGTGAAAACGCGCCTCACGGAGGACTGACCTTGAAACATATTTTCCTCGCAACGATTCTCGCCGGTGCCATGTCGCTCCCGGCAGTTGCCGCTGACTACACGATCATTGCACCGGCAAATCCGGGCGGCGGCTGGGACCAGACGGCGCGTTCGCTGCAGACGGTCATGCAGCAGGAAGGCATCTCCGGAAACGTTCAGGTTCAGAACGTCCCGGGCGCCGGCGGCACCATTGGTCTCGCCCAGTTCGCAAGCCAGCAGAAGGGCAACCCGAACGCCCTGATCGTCGGCGGCTACGTCATGGTCGGTGCAATCCTCACCAACAAGTCCCCGGTCACCCTTAAGGACGTCACGCCAATCGCGCGCCTGACCGGCGAATACGAAGCTGTCGTCGTTCCGGCCTCGTCCGAGATCAAGACCATGGGCGACCTCGTCGAAGCCCTGAAGAAGGATCCGGGCGCCGTGTCCTGGGCTGGCGGCTCGGCCGGCGGTACCGACCACATCGCCGTTGGCCTGATCGCCAAGGCGGCCGGCGTCGACCCGACCAAGATCAACTACATCGCCTATTCCGGCGGCGGTGAAGCACTTGCTGCCATCCTCGGCAGCCAGGTTACGGCCGGTGTCTCGGGCTACGGCGAATTCGAATCGCAGGTCAAGGCCGGCACGCTTCGCCTGCTAGCCGTCTCGAGCGCCGAGCGTCTTGCCGGCGTCGATGCTCCGACGCTGAAGGAATCCGGTCTCGACGTGACTGTCGAAAACTGGCGCATGATCGCTGCTGCTCCGGGTCTCTCGGACGAGCAGAAGGCTGCCGTAACCGCCGATATCGAGAAGCTTGCGAAGTCCGCCGGTTGGCAGGAAGTCCTGAAGACCAAGGGCTGGCAGGACACCTATCTCGCCGGTGACGCCTTCAACACCCAGCTCGACAAGGATGTTGCGGCGACCGAAGGCGTTCTCAAGGACATTGGACTGGTGAAATGACCAAGGGGCATCACCCTTCAACTGCAACGCGTCGCCCGGATCGGGCGGCGCTCTTCATCGCGGTGGTTCTCGCCGCTATCGCTGGACTCATTTTCTGGGATGTGTCGCGCCTGACCGGCGCTGCCGGCTACTCCCAGGTCGGACCGACCACGGTCCCCTATGCGATCGCCTGCTGTCTTTTTGGCCTTGCGATCTGGACCGCGATCGAAGCGTTTCGCGGCGATTTTCCAGAGCGCGAGCGCCAGGAAATCGCTCCGGTTATCTGGATCGTCGGTGGTCTTGCCGCCCAGATGCTGCTTTTGAACATTGCAGGCTTCTCGATCGCCACCGGCATTCTGTTCGCGTTGACCGCACGTGGTTTCGGCAAGCGCAAGCTTTGGTTCTCGCTCCCCGTCGGCATTGCGATCTGCTTTGTCGTGTGGGTGATCTTCGCCAAGCTCCTGCTCCTGTCGCTGCCCGCGGGGCCGCTTGAACGCCTGTTCTTCTAAGAGGGCCGACGACCATGGCTACTTTTGAATTCCTGATGCAGGGGTTGCTGGTTGCTGCGCAGCCGATGAACCTGCTCTACGCGCTGATCGGCGTGACGCTCGGCACGGCGGTTGGCGTCCTGCCCGGCATCGGCCCGGCACTGACGGTGGCGCTCCTGCTGCCGGTCACCTACCGTCTCGATCCCGGCGGCTCACTGATCATGTTTGCCGGCATCTATTACGGCGGCATGTATGGGGGCTCGACCACGTCGATCCTGCTCAACACGCCCGGTGAAAGCGCCTCGATCGTGACTGCGCTCGAAGGCAACAAGATGGCGAGAGCGGGACGCGGCGGGCCCGCACTGGCAACGGCCGCGATCGGCTCCTTCGTCGCCGGCCTGATCGCCACGCTCGGTCTTGCCTTCATCGCGCCCTACATCGTCAAGCTGGCCCTTGTTTTCGGTCCGCGCGAATATTTCGCGCTGATGGTTCTCGCCTTTGTCACCGTTTCCTCCGCCTTCGGCGACAGCACCCTCCGCGGTCTGACATCGCTGTTTGTCGGCCTGGCGCTTTCCGTCGTCGGCATCGACCAATTGACCGGCCAGGCACGCCTTTCCTTTGGCGTTCCCGAACTGCTCGACGGCATCGAGGTCACGACGCTCGCCGTTGCCATGTTCGCGATCGGCGAGACGCTCTACATCGCCGCACAGGGCGACAAGGGGCCTGACAAGGTCGAGACCGTCCGTGGCTCGGTGTGGATGAATGCGTCCGACTGGGCACGTTCCTGGAAGGCCTGGCTGCGCGGTACGCTCATCGGCTTCCCGATCGGCGCCATGCCGGCTGGCGGCGCCGAGATCGGCACCTTCCTGTCCTACGCCACCGAAAAGCGGCTGACGAAGCATCCCGAAGAATTCGGCAATGGCGCGATCGAAGGCGTCGCCGGTCCGGAAGCGGCCAACAACGCCTCGGCCGCCGGTACGCTCGTTCCGCTGCTGACGCTCGGCCTGCCGACCACGGCAACCGCGGCAATCATGCTTGCCGGCTTCCAGCAGTATGGCCTCCAGCCCGGACCGCTGCTGTTTGCGACCAATCCGCAGCTCGTCTGGGGCCTGATAGCCAGCCTGCTGATCGCCAACTTCATGTTGCTGGTGCTGAACCTGCCGCTCATCGGTCTTTGGGTGAAGCTGCTGACCGTTCCGAAGCCCTGGCTCTATGCCGGCATCCTGCTGTTTGCCACGCTCGGCACCATCGGCGCCAACCCGTCGGTCTACGAACTCGGCATGCTGCTCGCCTTCGGCCTGCTCGGCTACGCCATGCGCATCTTCGGATATCCGATCGCGCCTGTTGTCGTCGGCCTGATCCTTGGCCCGCTCGCGGAACAGCAGCTACGCCGCGCGCTCGCGATCAGCCAGGGGGACTACTCGGTCCTGTTCACCTCGCCGATCGCAGCCGGTCTTCTGATCATCGCGGCAGCGGCGCTGATCGTACCGCTCATCCTTCGCGCCCGCGGCCGCGGCGAAGTCCTTTCGCAACTCGCCGCCAGCGAAGACTAAGCCCCAATAACAATCGGTTCCGGAAACCCTTTCGGACCCGATCGACATAGCGCCTCCTCCCAAGGCCTATCCGCAGGCCCGGACGGTTTGAATACCGACCGGGCCTGCTTCCATTGCATGGCTGGCGTGTCCGATTGTGCATTGCAAAAAGACCGACCAAACCCGATCTTTTGCTCATCAAAGAGAAAACGAAAGCGAGCAAGAAGATGGCTACCACAACTTATCACAAGGGTTTCATCGGTCGTGCATTCGCAGTTCTCGGCGCTGCTAGCGCTGCCGCCGCCGCTGTCGAAGGTCACCGCCGCCCGAAGGCAAGCGACCTGCGCACGCTGGGCATTGATCCGGCGAACTTCCCGGACACGCGCCGCGGCTAACAAATTCCAGCGCCCCGAGGGGCGCCTTATCCTCCCAAGGATCAAAAACGGCTCGGGGTCGAGAGACCACCGGGCCGTTGTGTTTTCCGGCACCCGGCAACTTCAGCCATCACGCCCCGCCACTTCACTGGCCCGAGTCAAGAGGGCGGGCGGTCCGACGCCTACCCGTCGCAAGTTCAACCAGCCTGCTTCCTTTGCATGGCTGGCGTGCTTCATTGTGCATTGCAAAAAGACCGGCCAAACCCCATCTTTTGCTCATCAAAGAGAAAACGAAAGCGAGCAAGAAGATGGCTACCACAACTTATCACAAGGGTTTCGTCGGTCGTGCATTCGCAGTTCTCGGCGCTGCTAGCGCTGCCGCCGCCGCTGTCGAAGGTCACCGCCGCCCGAAGGCAAGCGACCTGCGTACGCTGGGCATTGATCCGGCGAACTTCCCGGACACACGCCGCGGCTAAAAAATTCCAGCGCCCCGAGGGGCGCCTTATCCTCCCAAGGATCAAAAAACGGCTCGGGGTCGAGAGACCACCGGGCCGCTTTGCATTTGAAGGTATCAGCGAGATTTTGCGAACGGCAGGAAATCCCGCAATCGCGTCCGAAGGATCTGGGACCAAGGAACCTCGGCATCGATTGCTGCGTAGCCGGCCCGCGTCAGCGAAAACTCGACACGACCGGCACTGTCTTGCCGACGGATCATGTACTGCATGTTGAGCGCACGGAAGACCGCCGCATGCAGGTCCTGCGGCCAATCGACGTCTTCGGCCGGCACGCGATGGGCACCTGCCCTGTATAGCTCCTCAAGCACATTCTTCAGATCGTCAGCCAGCATTCGTTACTTATCCGGTGTGCTGCATGATTTGACAACGCGACGGTCGATCCGAGCCCAAAGAAAAACGGCCCGGCGTTTCCGCCGGGCCGTTTCCGATTTGAAAGAGAGGCTCTCCGCTTAGGCTTCCGCGCGAGCCCGCTCTTCCTGGTGCGCGCCAGCAAGCTCTTCCTGGCGTTCCCGCTTGTTGTAGCGGATCGACGACCAGAGCGAGATGCCAATAAGCGCAGCGCCACCGAGGCCGGTGATGACTTCCGGAATGTGGACCAGGGTCTGGAAGTACATGACCACCGAGAGGATCAGGATCGCGTAGAACGCGCCGTGCTCCAGGTAGCGATATTCGCTGAGCGTACCCTTTTCGACGAGCATGATCGTCATCGAGCGCACATACATGGCGCCGATGCCGAGGCCGATCGCGATAATGAAGAGGTTCTGCGTCAGTGCGAAGGCGCCGATAACGCCGTCGAACGAGAAGCTGGCATCGAGAACTTCGAGATAGAGGAAGGCACCGAAGCCGCCCTTTGCCGCAGCACTCATGGTTTCCTGCTGCGCATCGAGCAGTCCGCCGACCACCTCAACCACGAGGAAGGTCAGGAGGCCATAGATCGCCGAATAGACGAAGGTGTGCACGTCTGCCGGCTCAAGCAGCGTCGAGAAGCCGAGGATAAGAGCGAGGACGAATGCGATCTCGACGCCCTTGATGGTCGCAAAACGCGCCATCTTGGTTTCGACCCACTTGATCCAGTGCACGTCCTTCTCATGGTCGAAGAAGTAGCTGAGACCGACCATCATCAGGAAGGTGCCACCGAAGGCCGCGATCGGCAAATGCGCGTCGTTCATGATGCGCGCGTATTCTTCGGGCTTGCTTGCCGCCAGAACGATCGCTTCGATCGGACCGATCTTCGCTGCGATAACGACGATCAGGAGCGGGAAGACGATACGCATGCCGAAGACGGCGATGAGAATGCCCCACGTCAGGAAGCGATGCTGCCACTCGGGCGTCATGTCCTTGAGCTTGTTGGCATTAACGATGGCGTTATCGAAGGACAGGGAGATTTCGAGCACCGCAAGCACGGTGCAGATGAAGAAGACGGAGGCCATGCCACCGATGGTGCCGGTCGACTGCCAACCGAGCCATGCGCCGAGCACCAGGCCGACCGCCGTGACGATGAAGGCCCAGGTGAAATAGCCGAGCGCGCTCGAATGCGATTGAGGCTGGTTCATCGACGTGCCTCCTTCGCGCGGACGACGCCGGATTCGGTGAAAAAATGGGGTTTCAAAACAGAAATGCGCACGGCCGAAGGTGCGCATGCGTGAGGCATGAGATCAGTTTTCATGAGAGCTAATCCGCCGGCTAATTTGCTGGCGGTACCGACATCACGAGAGCGCCGTAAAAACTCTCGCCAGAGGGGCCCGGCACCAGTGTTCGACCCGCGATCCGATGTCTGGACGGCGGGCACGCTTGACTAATTAGCAGTGTCGGGCGGAACGTCAAGGGGGCGGCCACTCGCTTTGATGGTGGATCGCCAAACGGTTGTTACCAAGTCCTGTCTTAGTTCGGCTGCCGCACCAAGCGTCGCCACCGATTCATTCGCAAAACTTATGGTTCCATATGCAGACGGCAATGGATCGGCCGCGCTGAATGTGGCATGGCGTGCGCAACTTATTGAAGGCCCTGACATGACCGTGATCTCCGCCCCCATAACCGCCCCGAACGCCGCCCGTACCGGCGTCCTCATCATGCTCTTGGGTATGCTGATGTTTTCGCTAAACGACGTGATGGGCAAATGGCTGGTGGCGACCTACTCCGTCAGCCAGCTGATGGTGATCCGAAGCGTTGCGGCACTTCTGTTCCTGTCGCCCTTCATTCTCAGGCGCGGCCTGCGCTCTATGTTCCAGGTCGAGCGTCCTGGCCTCCAGGCCCTTCGCTCGCTGCTCTTTGCCATCGACGCTTCCGCCTTTTATTTCGCGGTCGCCTACATGCCGCTCGCCGATACCATGACCTACTGGCTGGCCGCGCCGATCTATGTGGCGGCGGCCTCGCCGTTCCTGCTTGGCGAAAAGGTTGGCTGGCGGCGCTGGACGGCGATCCTCATCGGCTTTGCCGGCGTCTTGATCGCGCTCGAGCCCTCCAAGGAAAGCCTCGGCCTTCCGGCCTTGATTGCGCTTGCCGGCAGCACCGCCTTCGCCTTTGCCCTCATGCTCGGTCGCACGCTCCGCTCCACGCCTGACACGACACTGGTCTTCTGGCAGATCGTCGGCGCGCTCATCTTCTCGCTCGTCGGCGTTGCCGCCAATCCCTCCGGCTGGGCGCCGGTCGATGGCGAAGCGCTGTTGCAACTCGGCGCGCTCGGCATCGTCGCGATGCTCGCGCATATCCTCGTCAATCGGTCGCTCAAGCTCGCCGATGCAGCCACCGTCGTCCCGCTGCAGTACACGCTGCTCTTCTGGGCCGTCGTCTTCGGCTGGTTCTTCTTCGGCGACACACCGCGTCCGACCGTGCTCGTCGGCGCGGCATTGATCGTCGCCTCGGGCCTCTTCATCTTCTTCCGCGAACAGCAGTTGAAGAAGCGAAACGCAAAAGCCTGATCTCCCGCCCGGCGGGGTTCCCTCATCGGCGACACTCTGCTACGCCGCCGAGGTCCAAGCTTGAAGGAGATGTCCGTGGCCAAAGCGATCCATTCGATGATCCGTGTTCTCGAAGAGAAGCGATCGATCGATTTCTATCGCGTGGCCTTCGGGCTCGAAATCGCTGAACGGCTGGAGTTCGAAACCTTCGTGCTGATCTACCTCAGCAACGGGGAAAGCGAATTCGAGCTGGAGCTGACGGTCAACAAGGACCGGACCGAGCCCTATGCGCTCGGTGATGGCTATGGTCATCTGGCGTTGTCGGTCGACGACCTCGACGCCGAACATCAGCGGCTCACGGAATCCGGCCTCACCCCGGGAAAGATCGTCGACTTCAACCGAGACGGCGCCCTGCTTGCGCGGTTCTTCTTCGTGGTCGATCCCGACGGTTACAAGGTCGAAGTGCTGCAGCGCCACGGTCGCTACAAGTAGGACCTGGCCGCCAGACAGATCAACCAAAACAATACCGATTATCGCGCCTATCTATTTCGCTTATAGACAAGCGCGACTTAGTCTTCCCCGGAAGCATCAAGAATGATGCGCAACAAGGGGAACGCGAATGAAGAAGCGGATTGCAGCAGCAGTGCTCGCCATCATGGCGGCAACGGCCGTTTCGGCCCAGGCCGCCGAAAAGATCAAGATCGGCACGGAGGGAGCCTACCCTCCCTTCAACTTCATCGACCCCGCCGGCAAGATCGGCGGCTTCGACGTCGACATCGGATTAGCACTTTGCGAGCGCATGAAGGTCGAATGCGAAGTCGTCGCCCAGGACTGGGACGGCATCATTCCCGGTTTGGTCGCCAAGAAATACGACCTGATCATCGCTTCGATGTTCATCACCGAGGAACGCAAGAAGCAGGTCGCCTTCACCAATCCCTACTACCTCGCAGCCATGACGCATGCGGCCCCGAAGGGTGCAGGCTTTACCGAGTTCACCAATGAGGCGCTCAAGGGCAAGGTGATCGGCGCACAGTCAGGCACGACCCAGGCCGAATACATCACCGCCACCTACCCCGATGCGGAGATCAAGCTCTACCCGACCCAGGACGAGGCGAACCTCGACATGGTCAACGGCCGCCTCGACCTTCAGGTGGGCGACATGCTGCCGCTGCTCGACTGGGTGACGAAGAATGCCGACGGAAAGGCATGTTGCGAACTGATCGGCGAGCCGATCACCGACAAGAAATTCGTCGGCGAAGGTGTCGGCATTGCTGTGCGCCAGGAGGACAACGACCTGCGCGAACGGCTGAACAAGGCGCTGGACGAAATCCGCGCCGACGGCACTTACAAGAAGATCAACGACAAGTACTTCACCATCGACGTCTATACGATGAAGTGACGCCTGAAGGCGGGCGGAACAGCCCATTTGAGATCCGGCCGCGCCCCAGAAGCGCGGCCGGATCCTCTTCTTATTCTTCTCTTATCGCGCGCTGCCTTGCCACGATCGTCTTGAATTCGGGATCGTCGACGAGCGATTGAACGGCCCAGTAACCTTCGAGCCACTCGGCCTCGCCTTCCCAACCGCCATCGACAAGCTCGCGGAGATTGGCAAGCGCCCGGGTGCGGTCGCCGGCAAGCATCCAGGCCCCGGTAGCGTGGAAGCGATACCAGCTGATGTGATCGCTTGCCCGCTCCAGATGAAGGCCCCATTCCCGGCAGGTGTCGAGATCGAGATCGCCGACGTTCTCTGCCGGCAGGTTACCGCTATAGGCTACGTGCCGATCGCGTTCGATGAGGCCGATGCCCCTGGCAATCGCGATTGATCCCTTGTTCGAGGCGTGCGCGTGCCACTCGATATCGGGACGTCCGCGCTTGATGCACTCGGCGATCGTCACAGCCGCTGCCGATTTGCCAAGCCCAAGGCGCCGGTAGGCAGGCTCGGTCCCGACGCCCACTTCGCAACGAGTACCGCTGACGCTGTCGGTTGCGCAATGGCTGACGACGGATCCGTCGTAAAGCACACAGAAGCCGATGGCGTTTTCCAGGAAGAGTTCGGGAGAAGCCCACCCTTCCATGAGATCGGTTACCGTCTCGATATTGCCGGGTTCCAGATCGAGCAGGCGCTGGTCGATCGGCACGAGACGGAAGCCGTCAGGCAACACCGTCGCAGCAAGACCAAGACTTGCTCCCGGCAAGCCCATCCTGACGCGCGGATGGGGCCGGGCGAAGCGATTAGACCAGATATCGCCGAGACGATCGGACCAGCGGTCTTCGACGAAGAAATAGGCCCAGTCAGGGATCAGTTCCTTCAGATTGGCAAAGCTATCGACCACCTCGTCGGGCAGACCCGCGAGATAATAGGCATCGCCATTGGCGAGCAGCGCGACGCGTGGTTCGACCGGACGATCGACCCAGATTTCACCTTCTATGGTGCCGTCGAGTACGGCAGCGATGGCTACGTGGGTGGAAGAAAAGTCTTTTAGGAGGGCGTGAGCAGCCGGATAGGCCGCTTGTTCGAGTAGAAACATGGAAATGCAATCCTGTTGCGGTGGGATATCCCATCCCTGCCGCCAGAAGAAAGAGTTGAGACGAGAAGGTCGTCCCGTTTCAGACCGACTTCAGCCGACCGGCGCACGGCGTTGGACACTGTCATCTTGCACCCTCTCTCTTCCTGTGCGCCCCGGATCGGGCGCGATTGCACTCGACGAACTAGACAGCAGGGCCGGATGGAACAAGCGCTTTACGGTATCCGCTTCAGGACGGCCCTGCGGTCCGTGCGCTTGCGCCATTGGCGGCTGCAACGACAGGCGCTAAAGCTCTTCTGCCGGGATTTGGTGTAGCGTCAGCCCGGAACCGGCGGAATGCATCGGAGACCGACATGTTCGACCTCAGCGGAATGACGGCATTGGTAACGGGTGGCGGCCGCGGTCTCGGCTTTGAAATGGCAAAGGCGCTCGCACGGGCAGGAGCAGCCGTCGCGATCAACGGCCGCGGTTCCGCCACACTCGAAACGGCCCGTACCCAGGCTGCCTCGGAAGGCACCGCACTCGACATCGTTCCCGGCGACGTTTCGACGGATGTGGAAAAGATCGTCGCTGCCGCCGCCGGCAGGACCGGCCAACTCGACGTCCTCATTCACGCCGTCGGCGAGCGCGACCGGCGCGGCACCGACGTCATGGATCCCGCCGCCTTTGCCACCCTCGTCAACACGGACCTGACGGCAGCCTATGCGATGGCGCGGGCAGCACTTCCCTATTTCCGCCGCTCCTCGTCCGCCCGGCTGATCTTCGTCACCTCGATCGCCGCCTCCGTCGCGCGGCCGGGCGACCCCGCCTATACCGCGGCAAAGGGCGGTCTTGATGCCCTCACCCGTTCATTGGCGGTGGAACTTGGATCGGCGACGCTGACGGTCAACGCGATTGCGCCCGGCTGGTTTGCAACCGAGACCAATGCCGCACTCGCCTCCGATCCCGCACTGCAGGCCTTCGTCGATATCCGAATTCCCTTGAAACGCTGGGGCCGACCGGAGGAGATCGCGCCGGCCGCCGTGTTCCTGGCCTCGCCTGCCGCCAGCTTCGTCAATGGCATAACCTTGACGGTGGACGGTGGCATGACCGCGCAGATGTGAGCGTCATCGTAGACCTTTTCCCGTGCAGCGGCTGCTTTCGGAATTCGCCTTGGCGCTGTGTGCTTGGATCCGGAATGCCCGTAGATCGGCGCGGCAGCGCCGCAGTCTTTCCGGGTGATCGTCTTCACCACCGCTCGGAACCGGCCGCCAGGCCTTCGGCAAGCAGTGTAGCGAGGTTCGACGCCGGCTTGTCGGCTTTGGCCTTCAATCGCAAACTGAATTCCGCATTCGGCAATGCCGGGAGCGAAAGTGTCTGGGGTGCGACCGCGATCCCCTCTCCGAGAAACCGCGCCGTGCGCGCGGTAACGGCAATCCCGCTTCGCACGGCTGCGCGCAGACCCGAAAGGCTGGGGCTTGTCGCCGCGATGCGGTAGCGACGACCTGTCTCATCGAGGGCTGCCGTCGCCGCAGCGCGAAAGCCGCAGGGCGGATCCAGCACCGCGATCGGCAACTCGCTGTCAGCCGTGGACGGAGCATCCGATGACGACAGCCACAGCATCGGTTCGCGCAGAATGGCAAGTTCGTCGGGCGTCGGCCCCTCCCGCATGACGATCAGCACTTCGATCAGCCCCTGATCGTAGGCCGAAGTCAGTTCACGGGATCTGCCGACCCTGAGATCCAACCGCACACGCGGGTGGGTGCGCCCGAAGCGGCGCAAGAGATCCGGCAGATTGCTGTCGGCAAAATCCTGGGTGCAGCCGAGCGCCAGACGGCCGTCGGTGCTGGCACCCTTGAGGCTCAGCCATGCATCCCGGTGAACTTCGAGAATCCGGCGTGCATGAACGACCAATTCCTCCCCGGCCGGCGTGAGAATTCGCCCCCGGCCTGAGGGCGCGAGAAGTGGCTCGCCGATCATCGTTTCCAGGCGCTGCATCTGGGCGGTCACAGCCGAAGGCGTCCGCCCAACGGCCGTGGCCGCATTCGCAAGAGAGCCACTCTCGGCGAAAGCAAGAAAGGTACGAAGCAGATCGGGATCGAAGGCTTGCATTACTTCAATGTAATCGAAGTTATCATATTAAACAATTCGATTTTTCCGAAGATAGAGACGTGGCAGATTGGGCTCACACACGAAACAGGAAACCCGAAAGGAACCACCCAATGCCCATCATCAACGTCACCGTCAGCGGCAAGCCGGACACCGCACTCTCGTCACGGATCGCCGCTTCGGTCAGCGAATTGACGGCAGCGCATCTGCGCAAGGATCCGACGATCACGGCAATCGTCGTCACCTATGCGGATCCGGAACACTGGTTCGCTGGCGGAAAGTCGCTTGCCGAACAGGATATCAACAGCTTCTGGCTCGACATCAAGGTCGTCGACGGCACCAACACCAAGCAGGAAATGGCTGCTTATCTCGAAGCCATCTTCGGGCGCTTTGAACAATTGCTCGGACGGGTACACCACGAGAGTTACGTTCTCGTCCACGAAGTTTCGGCTGCCGCCTATGGTTATGGCGGCAAGACGCAGGAATTCCGCTACATCAGCGGCAAGCTCAAATCAGGCGCCTGAAGCCCCCGGGGCGCCGCTTCGCGCAACTTAAACTCGGAGCGCCCGAAGCCATGGCCGGGCCGCTTCCTTCCTCCACCCGCCGGCTCAGCGCGCGCCATGTCATGGAGCTGCTGGTTGCGCTGGTGGGTGGCGGGCCCACGGTGCAGAGCCGTTGACAAGTCCCGCCTGGGCCATCGTCGGCGTCCCAAGAATGGAAGTTTAGCGCAACGCGTTCGGACGAGAATGCGCGCTGGCCCATCGGCAATCGTTTGCCTGTGGCGTCACCGCCCCTCTTAGCGGCCGGCAAACGTCGCTACCCGCAGGCCGCCTCACCGCGGAGATCACTGCAGCAGTCGTGCAAGCCCGGCTCGGAGATCGGTCACGCAGCGATAGGCCAGTTTTGCGTGGAGCGCTTCGACGCACCCCCGCGAGCGCCTGACTTCACCCAACAGGCCGTCGATATAGGTGATATCCGAGCGGCTGCCGGTTTCCTCGATCATGATCCGCGCAAGGTCGCTGATCGATGTCTCGACGCCGCTGCAAACATTGACGATGCGCGCGCCCGTGTCCCAGCGGCCAAGCGCGTGCAGCACAGCCTCCACAACGTCGTCCACATGGACGAAATCGCGGGTCTGACGGCCGTCCCCATGGATCGTGATGTTTTCACCGCGCTCTAGCCGTTCGGCGAACTTCGCGATCACGCCGGAATAGGGAGACGATGGATCCTGCCCCGGCCCGTACACGTTGAAGAAACGCAGACCCAGGCTCGCTATGCCGTAGACCTCATAGGCAGACCGCGCGTGAAGTTCGCAGGAAAGCTTGTCCGCACCATAAGGCGACAACGGAATGCAACGTCCGGCTTCCGAAAGCGGCAGTTCCTGGCTTGCCCCGTAAACCGCAGCCGATGAGGCATAGACAAGCGGAAAATGAGCCCCGGAGTGGGCAAGTTCCTCGATGATCGTGAGGAACCCCGTTATGTTGATTGCGTGCGATGACGTCAGTTGCCGCTTGCACCGTTCGACCGACGAGATCGCCGCCAAATGGATACAGGCGTCCACATTGGCGAGCGCACGGCGCACGGCGTCGCGGTCGAGCACCGACCCTTCGATGAAGGTCGCAGCCTGCGGGACGTTTTCTCGCTTTCCCGAACTCAGATCATCAAGGACGGTCACGTCATGGCCGGCCTTTATCAGCCGACGCGCGAGGTGTGCGCCAATGAAGCCGGCTCCACCGGTAACCAGTATCCTGTTCAAGCCGTTTTCCCTCGCGACACCTCATCGCGATCGGAGGCGCCTGGATCTTAAGTGTAGGTGGATGCCTGAGCCGCCGAGCCGATCGTGGAGCGCGACCGGCACTCGACCAGTGCGTCCGCGACCAGACCTTCCGTCTGGGTTGCAATCTTCCTTGTCGCCCAGACGGCGTCAAGGCTCCCGCAGCCAGGTTTACCGTTTCGCAGAGACTTGAGAAGGAACAAGGCTAAGGCTTGCCTTCGAAAAGACCTATAGGGAGAGCGTCAGGGCGCTGGACAGCCGAGGATCAGGTCTTCAACCTCGGATCCGGAGCCGACGCGCATCAGCACCGTAAACGCGCCGTCGGCGCCCACTTCGAAAAGCGTGCCCCCGTTTTCGCCCTTCTCGTTCGTCCGGGTCACGATCAGCAGGCTTCCAGCGCCGCTCAGATAGGATCGAATGTTGGACACTGCCGACCGGATCTGCGCGGCAGAGAAGTAACTCCTGTTGAGAATGTTCGCGGCTCTGACGAGATCGAAGCGGCCGGCGAAATCCGGTGAGCGCCGCATGATGTCATCCTCGACAAACGCGATGGAATCGTCGCGCGACAACGACCTGGTGATCATCTGGACCGGCTCGCTCCTTCCGCTGCGGATCAGCGCGCGCAGGCGCGGCTGCAGCATGGATTTCGCCAGATGCCGCGGGATGAAGGCAAGGGAGACATAGTCGAGCCGTCGGATCCAGGGCCGGATCGCAAGACCGGCGACATCATATTGCAGCGGCCAGCCTTCCGGATCGGCAAGAACGCGAACCCCCGGCGCCACCTCGACGATGTGCGCGTCGATGAAGAGATCGGTGGCTGTGATCTTCGGCTTCGCCCCGCAGGCCTCCAGGTA
Organism: Ensifer sp. Root954; assembly: GCF_001429005.1. NCBI lineage: Bacteria > Pseudomonadati > Pseudomonadota > Alphaproteobacteria > Hyphomicrobiales > Rhizobiaceae > Ensifer > Ensifer sp. Root954. The sequence goes on along the minus strand of NZ_LMJM01000045.1, from coordinate 53,601 downwards.
TCGCAATAGCTCGACCGTCGTCACACCGGTAGAAACACCGACATCGAGCACCTCCCGCAACTGCGTCGCCCGCTGCGAAAGCAAGGGCCTGAATGCGGTTTCCAGCTCGCGAAAGCGCGACGGCTGCGTGAGTTTGAAGGTGCCGTTTCGCATCTTCAGTTTTGCGAAGAACTCCGACTCCCGGACCCAGTCCGTCGAGCCGTCGTTTCCAGAATAAAATTGCCGGGCGCTCATCACCATGGTCGGACAACCTGTAAAAATTGCCTGCGGCTCTCGAACCCAGAGGGCATCTGTCAGCGACCGTATACTTTGCCGCCTGCCTTTCCAGACAGGGGCTCAGCGCCCGCTACAGTGATCCCGAGGGTAGATTGGCCGACATCGGCTCCCAAAACATGAAAACGACAACAGTTAATTTCAGTATATTCGAAAACAATGCAGGGATAATACCAACTCCCCCGGAGATTCCAAGTTACATTTCAGCAGTTGCTTTCAAATGAGCCGCTGCGTCATGCCATGCCCCCGTTCGCCAGATCGTGCCGCCTTGTTTCTTCTCTGCTTCCCTCCGGCCGAACGCGACGACGACTCAGCGCAGGTCCTGTGAAGGGTGCGAGGAACGGTGGAACCGAGGGGCGCCGGCATCTGCGCCGGCCGCCGTCAATGACGGCGGACCGGGCTTGATCAGCTCGTAAAGGTCCTCGTAGCACGAGACGGTCCGGTCGATTGAAAAGCCTTGTGCACGGCGGCGCGCATAGGCCGTCGCATTGCGATACTTCTCATCATCGCTGGTAAGTTCGCGAATGCGGTCGGCGAGTTGCCCGTGGTTCTTCGCCGGGAACCGGTAGTCGTCGTTGTCAACGACCACGGCCAGCCCGCCGACATCGCTGACCAGGACCGGCAGGTCCGACGCCATCGCCTCGACCACGGCCACCCCGAAGCCTTCCCAATGGGACGATTGCACATAGAGATCAATGTGGCTGAGGAACGCCGGGATATCCCGGACCAGCCCGGAAAAGTGGACGCGCTCGCGCAGTCCCAGAGCTCCGGCCAGTTCTTCCACGATCGGTCGGCGGTCCCCCACACCGGCAAAGACCGCATGGACCTTGTCCGGAAGCCGCTGCAGGGCCCGCACGATGGTTTCCTGGTCCTTCTTCTCCGTGAAGCTTCCGACCATGCCTATGTAGAAGAGGCCATCCTCTCTCGGCTTGCGGTCGCGCGCCGACGCAAACCGGTCCAGGCTGACACCGTTTTCGACGATGTGGATTTTCGCGGTCATGGGCGCCAGCCATTCGGACAGGTGGTCGCGGACAGGTGCGCTGATTGCCGCAACGCAGTCATAACGGCCATAGACCCACCGTTCGATACCTCGCAGCCACCGCCTCGCCCTTCGGCGGTTCCAGGTGTTGTGTTCGGTGTAGATTTTCCGAAAAGGCAGAAACGCGCAAAAATAGAGGGACGGAAACAGGTGGACGTGCACGACGTCCGCCGCCCGCATCGCGCGCCATGCTCTGGCAATCGAACGGGGGCTCGACAGCTTGACCGCAATGATCGTCACTGCAGCAAAAGCCGCGTCTTCCAGGAGTTCGTTGTTTGCTCCCTTCCACACGATCACCGTTGCCGAAAACCGCGCCTGCCGCTGCGCCATTTCCACGACCAGGCGCTCGGCGCCGCCGTTTCCATTAAGGTCGTTGATGATGTGAACGACGCTGCCCGCCATCGTAAGACGATCGCCTCAAATATTCCTCAAAGGCGATTATGCATAGCAATGATCAATTCAACAACTATTAGTAATGTATACATCGAAAAATATGCGCTTCTCATTGGCGCGCTAGAAACGCTTGCAGCCGGAAAGTTCTGACAAAGCATCGTCGCGGTTGTTCTTTGTTATCGAACACTCGCGACTATTTCGGACAAGGTGAAATGTTCCTGTCAGATCAGTGCCATGCGCTCAAGAAGCAGCTTGTTCACAGCATGCACATCAAACTTTGATTGGGCCAGTTCCCGAGACCTGAGCCCCATGTCTGTGATCAGTGAAGGCGCCCTCAGGAAGCGGCACATGGCTTCGGCCAGTTGCTTGGCGTTGCGCGGCTCCACAAGGTAACCATTGAGCCCCTCGACCACTGTCTCGTCGCAGCCCGGCAGATCGGTTGTGACGATCGCGCGCCCGCTCGACATCGCCTCAAGAATGCTGCGCGGTATGCCCTCGCGATAGTAGGACGGAAGGACGAAGACGCTGCAATCGCTGAGATGCGGGCGCACATCCGTGGTTTCGCCGAGATAGTTCAGGCTGCCGTCCTTGACCCATCCATCGATGGTTTCAGCGGAGATCGCCGCCGGACTGGGATCGAACTGTCCCAGAAGACGAAATTCGGCCTCCGGGAACTGCTGGCGAACGAGGCGCGCGGCCTCGACATACTCGCTGATCCCTTTGTCCTTCAGCAGGCGGGCGACAAGCAGAAAAACCGGGCGCCCGCGGGGCGGGCTCGAAAAGGCATAGTGGTCGAGGTCGACGCCTGAGCCCGGCACGAGCGTCAGCGCGCGCTGGTCGGAAATCAGCCTGCAGCTCTCGATATCAGCCGAATCCGCACGATTATAGGCAAAGACCCCGCCGGCCCCCTTGAGCGCCAGCCGGTAGAGCAGCACGCTCAGTTGCTTGATGCGGCGCCCGACCCACCGCTTTCCTGCGGCCTCCGAGTAGACATGGCCAAGGCCGGTCACGAGAAAATACCGTCGCTTGACGCCGGCCAGACGAGCGGCAATGCCGCCGTAGACGATCGGCTTCATCGTATAGGGGATCACGACATCGATCTGCCGCGAGCGTAACAGCCGCCAGTAGGACCAGAGCGTCGCGAGATCCGTCAGTGGGTTGAGCCCTGTGCGGCTCATGGGCGAGCGGACGAACTCTACACCGATCGCGGCAAGCTGCCGGACGACGTCCTCGTCCTGCTCCGGCCCGACGGCCAGGACCGAATGGCCGGCCTCCACCAGGCGCCGCAGCAACTCCAGGCGAAAATTGGTGAGCGAGCGACTGTAGCTCGAAAGCACCGCGATCCGCTGTTTCGGAACCACGCCGGCAACCGCCGATCCCGCGGCGGCAGCCGCCCGCTGTGGCGGCAGCCTGACCGGAGAATAGTCGCTCGCGTCAATCAACATCAGGGCGCGCTCCATACAAGCGTTCGAAAGATCGTACAGATCACATCGGCATCGGCGTCGAAGGCGGCCCCCGCCTAAGGCTCGACAGCGCTGCTTGCAGGACATCGTCGGTGAGATGCGCGGCATCGGCGTCGGCGGCCACTTCCTCCCCGTCGTCCGGCGAGGGCGCGCCAGCCGTGCCTTCAGCCGGATGTTTGTCGAAGCCGGGAATGAGGCTGTTCATGATCGCAAAGACCATCGCCTGATCGCCGAGTTCAGCAAAGAGCTTCAGGCGCGCGAACATCTCCTTGAGCGTCGCCAGGGGCACGGCGTTCGGCATCGCGCCGAGCACACCTGGAATAGGTGAACTGATGCGTTGCTCGCCGCTGTCGAACAGCTCCTCATAGAGCTTTTCGCCGGGCCTGAGACCGATGATCTCGATATCGATATCCTTGCCCGGCGTAAGGCCGGCAAGGCGTATCATCCGCTTGGCGATGTCGATGATCTTGATCGGTTCATTCATGTCCAGAACGAAAATCTCGCCCTTGCCGATTTCGCCTTCCAGACCATAGGCCGAAGCCTGCAGCGTCAGTTCGACGGCTTCACGAATGGTCATGAAGAAGCGCGTCATGCGCGGATCTGTTACCGTCAGCGGACCACCCTTGGCGATCTGCCGCTTGAACAACGGGATCAGCGAGCCGCTCGATCCGAGCACGTTGCCGAAGCGAACGGTCATGAAGCGCGGGCCGGAACCCTTCTTCAGGCAATGAAGGTCGAGCGCCTGGCAATAGAGTTCGGCCAGCCGTTTGGTCCCGCCCATCACGCTCGTCGGGTTGACGACCTTGTCGGTCGACACCTGCACCATCGCCTGCACTTTGAAGCGGCGGGCGGCGTTCGCGACGTTCATCGTGCCGATCACATTGGTCAGCACGCCCTCGCAAGGGTTAAGCTCCACCATCGGCACATGCTTGAGAGCTGCGGCATGGAAGACCAATTCCGGCCGGTACTTGGCAAAGACGTCGTTGACGCGATTGGCCCGGCGTACGTTGCAAAGGTTTGCCGTCCGCTTGACGGCCGGATAGCGCTCGCCGAGTTCCATGTCGATCGCATAGAGATTGTATTCGCAGTTCTCGACGAGGATGAGTTCGGCCGGTTCACGCGCCGCCACCTGCAAGGTGAGTTCGCTGCCGATCGAACCACCGGCGCCGGTGATCAGGACGCGCCGACCGCGGACGAGGCGAAGAATTGCCTCGTTGTCGAGGGCTGCCTGCGGGCGCTCCAGAAGATCCGTCAGCTCGATCGAGCGTAGTTCGAAACGGCTTTCCTGCTTGGCGCTCTTGAGTTCCGTGATCTGCGTCAGGCGCGATACGGTCATGCCACGCGCTTCGGCGCGCCGCATCACATCCTCAGCGGCTTCGCCGAACGCCGAAAGCGCTTCGGTAAAGACGACATGGCGCGGCAGCTGTCCACTTTCTGCGAGTGCGCAGACCACAGTTTCGAAATCGCTGAGCGCGCCAAGGATCGGAATGCCGCGCAAGGTCATGTCCGTATGCTCCGGCGTCACTTCCAAGCAGCCGACCGGCTTATGGCTGCAATGCGGATCGCGGCGGAGCGCTCTCAGATAGAGATCTGCCGCATGGCCGCTGCCGACGAGCAAGGTCGGGATGCGGTCGGCATTGTCCTCGGCGACCGGCTGCCGCCGCGTTGGGCGCAGCGCCAGTTCGTCGAGCCGGAAGCTCAGTCGCGAAGCCGAAAGGAATGCGGTCAAAAGCAGCGCCTCGAGCGGCACAACGCTTCGCGGCATATCCTGGAGGCGGTTCGCAAAGAACGACATCAACACCAGCGCCGCCGAACTGATCAAGACGGCCTGAAGGATCGAGCGCAGGTCCGAGACGGAGCAGTAGCGCCAGTCGCGAGCGTACAATCCCGCAATCGGAAAAGCGAGCGCACAGGCCAGAAGATATTGCGGTCCGGTCGTTAGCAGCGCCCAGATAAGCTCCGGTCGCGTCGACATGGCGTCGAAGCCATAGCGCAGAAAAAAGGCGGCCACGAGCGCCAGGGCTGCAGACGCGATGTCCATCGCATAGAGAACGCGCGATCGACGAACCTGCTTGACCGACGATACGGTCGTTCTTGCCGCCAGGCGCAGAAGCGCACGTCCGACGGCGGCAAACCAGGTGAATATGGTGAGGAACCTTGCCCAGTATCTCGCCATAGACGGCGGAGACGGGGCGACGGCTTGCGTGGGCTGGGCAGCGGCCTCGTTGCGATGCATGCGACACCCTTCGATCCATAGAACGCCAGTCAACCGCCGCGCCGAGAACGGACGGACGAATGACGCGCCTTGAGACGTCATGTCTCGTTGAATTTGTTTGGAATAAACTTCTGATACCGATCAGATCATACAAAGTTACCTGAAATTTATTTTATCTATGCACTGATACAAGCTTTGGTCCTAGCAATAAGATACGCCAACTTCGCCAAAACTCTCGCACGCCAAAAACTGCGTGTAAATTATCTTTTCGTTTTATCGGAAGCAATTTCCCTAATTATCTTAGAACTCAATAGTATTACTGCAAATTAATCCATAATCCTTTGGGATTAACTAGCGACCATTCCATCACCCAAGAGACAGAATGCACCGCGCAAACGAAAGAAATAAAACTTAAGTTACGAAATCAAATCCGCGTATTTTTCAATATTAAATGGACGATAATTTTAGAGTATGAAATAATAATTAGAACACCAGAAATAACACCCAATGATATACATCAGATAAATCTTGGCGCGTCCGGAGATGGCACTCCAATACCCCAGCATGCAGCCTGGAACCGCTCTCAGGTGACGAGCGGGGGGCGACGACAGGACCTCGCCAACCACCGGAAAGGGACCAGCCATCCTGCCATCCAAAGAGCGCGTCCCTGCGACCCCAGCCTAAATGTCGACCCACTGCATTCCCGCCCGGGAAAGACCTTGTGGGGTCATTCCCCCGCAAAGGCGCGTCGATAAGAGTCGGAAATCGGCCGGATCAGATACTCAAGGAAGGTGCGGTCGCCGAGTTCGATAAAGGCGTCGATCGGCATCCCCGGATGCAGCTGCTCCATGCGCACGCCGGGCGGCAGCGGCGTATCCAGGCGCAACACGGCTCTGTAATAGGGCTCGCGCGTCGCCGGATCGGTGAGGCGGTCGGCCGAGACATGGGCGACCGTCGCAGAAACCTCTGGCGTCAAGCTGGTATTGAGCGCCGAGAGGCGGACCCTTGCCGGCTGACCGACATGGACGACGTCGATGTCCTGCGGATGAATACGCGCATCGATGACCAAGTCCCCTGTCGGCAGGATCTCCATGATCTTCTCGCCGGGACCGACGACACTGCCGACGGCATTGTAGACCGAGGCGACGACGACGCCGTCCACCGGCGCTTTGACGACGGTGCGCTCGAGCACACGGCGCGCGGCTTCGACTTGTTCTTCCACGTCGGCAAGCCCGGTCTTCACCTCGTTCATCGCGGTCACCGCCTGCTCGACGCGCTGGGTCTTCAGCCGTTCGATCTGCTCACGCGCTTCTGCGACTTGGGTGCGGCTCGACGAGGATTCTGCCTGTAGCATGCCGACCTGGCCGAGCAGGTCCGCCTCGACGCGAAGAAGCTGCGTGTACTCCGTGCGGTTCGTCAGCCCCTTTTCCAGGAGATTGAACTTTCGCTCGGCTTCACTGCGCACGATCTGCGTCTGCTTCTCGACGGCCGCCTTCTGCGCGGCCAGGCCATCGAGCGCATCGTTGATGCTTTCGACCCGTTGCTGCAGAATAACGGTCTCGGAGGTGAAGCGGGCAAGCCGGGTCTGAAACTCCTTCACCTGCTCTTCGGTCAGGTCACGGCTTGCGGCCGACATCGTGGCTGGCGCGTTGCCGATCGCGATCGTCAGGTCCCGCCGCCCGTCCCGTTCGGCGGCAAGGCGCGCCTCCCGCGCCTTCAGCGCCACCCATTGCTTGGCAAGGCGGTTGAGCTGCGTGCGGGCGACGGTGTCGTCGAGGACCACGAGCGTCTGCCCCCTTGCGACCGCATCGCCCTCGCGAACCGCGATTTCGCTGACGATCCCGCCTTCCAGATGCTGCACGAGAACATTGCGGCCCGTGGCCGTGATCGTGCCGGAAGCGACTGCGGCACCGGAGAGCGGCGCCGTTGCCGCCCAATAGCCAAAACCGGCAAGGATGAGGACAAGCGTTCCATAGCCGAGCCGGGCGACCAGCCCGGTATCGGTCACGATTGTCTCGCGCCAGGAGCGCCGAGTGGTCGCCGCCGTCATGGCCGATCCCCGGTTCTGCCAGGCAGGAAGGCGGAAATGTTTGTCGGCGGCGGGTTCGTCTGTCGCTTGACAGCCGCCGCCTTTGCCGCCCGGTCCGCCCTTTCGGACTGCGCCCGACGCGCCACCTCGTCCGTTGGGCCGAAGTCATCAATCCTGCCATTCTTCATCACCAGGATCCGGTCACACGTCGTGGCGATCGAAATGCGGTGCGTGACAATGACGACCGTGACGCCGCGCGCTTTCGCGTCTCTCAGCGCCCGTCCGAGTGCCGCTTCCCCTTCGCTGTCGAGGTTGGCGTTCGGCTCGTCGAGAACAAGAAGACGCGGGGAGCCGTAGAAGGCGCGCGCAAGCCCGATGCGCTGCCGCTCGCCGCCGGAGAGATTGTTGGAACCGGGCCCGATCGGGGTCTGATAGCCCTTCGCCTGCGACAGGATGAGATCATTTGCATGAGCCGCGCGCGCGGCCGCAACGACCGCCTCGTCGGCTGCATCCGGCTCGAAGCGAGAGATATTGGCGGCGATCGTGCCCGGCAGCAGCTGCACGTCCTGTGAGAGATAGCCGACGAGGCCGCCGAGCTGCGCCGTGTCCCAGGTTCTCAGGTCCGCACCGTCGATGGTGATCGAGCCCGCTGTCGGGGCAACGGCGCCGGTCAGAAGCCGCGCGAGCGTCGATTTGCCCGCCCGGCTCGGGCCGACCACTGCAACGCTTTCGCCGGCAGCGATCGTGAAATTCAGCCGTTTCAGGATCGGCTCAGGGTCGGCTCCGGCGTCGGGCGAAACATAGAGCAAATCACGCACGGCGATATCGCCGGCGGGGTTCGGCAGCAGAAGCTTGCGGCTATCGACACTGCCGGCCTCGATCACCTTTTCGAACCGCGACCAGGCGCTGCGCGCATCCATTGCCTGCTTCCAGATCCCGACCAGCTGATCGAGCGGCTGCAGCGCGCGGCCCGATAGGATCGACGACGCGAAAATCATGCCGGCAGTCATCTGCCCCTTTAAGACGAGGGTCGCGCCAACAGCGAGGATCGCCATCTGCAGGATCATTCTGATCGATCGCGATATGCCGCCGAAGATTGCGTTGACGACGAGGCTTCCGTCCGCTGCCGCGGTCGCGGCAGCAAACTGGCGGCCCCAGACCTCACCGACATTGTTCGTCATGCCCATCGCACGCACAGTCTCGGCATTGCGGCTGAACATCTGCGCCGTGAGATTAGCGCTGGTTATACGCTCCTGTGCGAACTGCGACGCCTTCTTGTTCATGTACTGATTGAGGAAAACCAAAAGCAGGATCACGATCGCGCCGATCGTCGTCATCAGAAAGAGCAGCGGATGCAGGAGATAAAGGAGTGCGGCGAACACCGGCGAGAACGGCAGGTCAAAGAGGACCGGCGTGCCGCGTGAAGCGACGAAGCCTCTAACGGTCGCAAGATCGCGCAAAGGCTGGATATCGCCCGGTTCCCGGCCCGTTGCCGCGACCACGTTCGCAAACGCGGCCGCCCCGAGCTCGCTGTCGAGCTTGGCCGCCATGCGCACCGCATAGATCGCCCGAATCACATCGAGCAGGCCGAGGAACGCGAAGGCAAGGAACGCGATAATCGTGAGATAGACGAGCGTTTCGATGCTCGAAGAGGGCAAAACCCGATCATAAACCTGGATCAGGAACAGCGGCGAGGTCAGCGCCAACACGTTGACGACCGTCGAGAACAAGCCGAGATCTATGACGCTGCGCCGGAACGCAGATCGTAAACTGCCGCTTGTGATTCTGTTGTCTACCATGCTGCAACGACACCGTTTCCAGGAATTTGAGTGGGGCCGTATCGATGGAAGTGTTCCCCGATGTCAACGTGCCGGAGGTTGAGTAGGTACTATACATCTGTTGTAGTGGTTGCTTATAGATGCTATTTTAGACCCCCACCATTTAACACGACAGATCACAGTTTTCACACGCTAAGGTCGCTTGCTGTCATTGCGCGGCGGTCGGTAAAAGCAACGGCGCGTATTCTGCCCCACTAATAAAGGATGGAAACATGATCGTTAAGGGAAGACCCGTAGCTGACACGCTTTATGGCACGAACGTAGCTGACACAATTTATGGATATGGCGGCGACGATAGCCTTTGGGGCTATGCCGGAGACGACTATCTCGACGGTGGCGACGGCAACGACCGCATGTACGGTGGCGACGGCAACGACTTCTTCAAGGCCGGTCCAGGCGACGATTATGCTGAAGGCGGCGTCGGCAACGACTCCTTCGATGGCGGCCTTGGCAACGACCACTTCATCGGTGGCCTGGGCAACGACATCTTCGACGGCGAGGACGGCGACGACATCCTCGACGGCGGCGATGGCCACGACACCATGCTCGGCGGTGCCGGCAACGATACCTTCTACGGCGGCGCCGGCGAGGAATATATCGATGGTGGCGCTGGCAATGACATTATCTATGCCGGCGACGGCAATGACGGTTTCGTCAATCGCGTCAACCCGGCAACCGGCCAGGTAACGACGCAGGCCGTCGGTGGCGGTGCCGGCGACGACTACATCTATGGCGAAGGCGGCAACGACGCGCTCAAGGGCCAGTCCGGCAATGACCACGTCTATGGCGGCATCGGCGATGACCGGGTCGACGGCGGCGACGGCGACAACTATCTCGATGGCGGCGACGGCAACGACATTCTCGATTCCGAGAGCGGTCGCGATGAGGCCCATGGCGGTGCCGGCGTCGACAGGATCAGCGTCGGCGCAGGCGACGATCTCGTCTACGGTGATGGCGGCAACGACAGCATCAGCGGCGAAGACGGTAACGACACGCTGAATGGCGGCGATGGCGATGACCTGTTCTATGGCGGCTCGGGCAACGACACGATCCGCGGCGATGCCGGCAGGGATACCCTGATCGGCGAAACCGGCTCAGACTTCCTCTGGGGCGGCGCTGACGCCGACCGCTTCGTACTCAAGGGCGCGGGCGCACTCGATGGACGGGATACCATCATGGACTACCAGGATGGTCTCGATCGCATCGTGCTCGAAAAGCTCGGCATCACCCGCTACGCCAACACCGGTGGCCCCGGCACGGTCTATGCCTATGACGACCCGAGCGGCGACGTGATCCTGAAGGCACAGGATTCGGCCGGCCACGCCTTCCAGATCGTCGTCGACGATCCGAACGGTACCCTGTCTGCGGCCAACTTCAGCGCGGCGGACTTCACCTTCGCGTAAAAATACCGGCGGCCGCGGGTTTGAATACGCGCTCCGCGGCCGCCACTTCCGCCAGTTCCTGCCTGTACTGGCAGTCCAGTTCGCGAAAAGCTCACCGAGAGACCGCTTCACCAGCGGCGAGTGACCGCAATGCCTCGTCCAGTTCGTCTAGATCGCTGATCCGCCTATCGGCTTGGTGCGCCTCGTCCGGCGCCGCCGTGCGGTGAACCCGCGCGTCGCGCGCGACCATCACAGTTTGCCATCCGCGCCGGCGTGGCGTGACGAAATCCTTGAGCGGATTGTCGGCGATGTAGACGAGATTGTCCTGCTTGACGTCCGCCCAGCTCTCGATCGCCTCATAGGCTCGTGCATGCGGTTTCCAGAATTCTCTCCCCCAAAGATCAGTGAAGATCACCCGGTCCACCAAGGCTTCGAGCCCCAGCGCCTTGACCTTGGCCTGTTGCGTGGCCGCCGGCCCGTCGGTGATGATCGCTCTTCGGCCGACGCGCGCATGCTCCAGATAGCGGCGAGCATCGTCGGCGAGAGCTATCTCCGGCCGGTGTCCGCGGTAGACGGCAACCAACTGGCCGACCAACGCTTCGTCGACGGCAATGCCCATCGCTGCCAGCGCCGTATCGAAAACGCGTCCGCTGTGCCCGCTCGCAGCAGCTGCCTCGCAATGCCCGGCAAAGCCTTCCGCGCCCAGATGGTTCGCCAGCCAGGCATCAACGGCCCTGAAGCCGCTTGCGGCAAAATCCCGCTCCAGATAGAGCGTATCGTCGAGATCGAAGACAAGCACCTGCTCGCCCATCCGTCTATCCCCTGAAGACCGCTGCATCGTATCGCAGCATCAGCACACCTTCTCGCCAATCGTCGTGGACCGTTCTCGGCAAGCCTGCCACTTCCTCCAGCAGCCATTGGGCAAAGGTCGCGCCGGCATGATCCACAAGCGGATAGCCGCCGCCGAAACGGGCGTTGATTTCGATCACCCGAGCGCCCGTCAGGCGATCGTCCATAACCTGGAAACAGAAAGCACCGCGCAAGTCCGGCAACGCCCGTAAAATACCCTCAGCCATCGCCCGATGCGCCGTATGTCGCTCGGTAACGCCCTTTTCGACTTCGCCTGCCCTAATGCGCAATCGCCGATGCGAAATGACCGACTGCAATGTGCCGCCGTCATCGACGAACGCATTGACCGTATGCTCCGGGCCGTCCAGATATTGCTGCAGGATCATCGGCTCTGCGGTCGTTTCAGGCAGATCGGCCATTGAGCGCACCATGCTGATCGAGCGGCTTGCGCTCCCGGCATTGGGCTTGAGGAACAGCGGCCAGTCCCAGCGGGAGAGCTCGCCGCGAACCTCCTCCAGCATGCCGGTTCGCGGGACCGGAACCCCGGCCGCGTCGAGCACACGCATGGTTTCGAGCTTGTCGCGCACAACGTCGATGACCGGCGAAGTGCTCACATGCACGCGGCAATCGAAGCGGGCGAAATCCCCCGCCGCTGCCGCAAGCGGCACCAGTTCGGGATCGATCGTTGGTACGAGCAGGCGCACATCATGCGCCCGCGCGATCTCCGCCAGGCGGCCCGTGAACTCCGGGTGATTGTAGGCGGGTACCGCGAAAGCCCGGTCTGCAACGGCACAGGCCGCGCTCAGGTCAGGATCAAGATCGCAGGCCAGAATCTGGAGATCGATGTCCAGCGCGCGCGCTGCCCGGCGAAAACACTCGATCAGGCCAACACGCCTTCCCGCGGAAGAGACAAGGATCTTGAACGATCGGTACGCCATACACGCCTTCTCCTTGACTGTTAGGACGAGGGGCCAAGGCAATCACTGTGGCCCCGCCTGACTGAACCCGATGCAATGCCCGTGCGATTACGCTCCCAACTTGCTGTGCACCGGGGGGCGCCGGCCGTCGGCCGTGCGCCACGCGGTTACCTCGATGCACTGCCGATCTCCGCACATGACGGTAAAGCCATCCGCCGTATGGGTCTGAACTTGCGCGGCAAGGCCGATGTAACGGAAGGAGTCCGCGAAGGGCCGCGCCGCATCGATATGGACGACCTTTCCGTCCGGGCGCGAAAAGGCGCCGGGATAGGGCTCGCCGACCGCCCTGATCAGTCGCAGCACCTCCGCTGCCGGGAGCTGCCAATCGATCAAGCCATCCTCGGCGACACGCTTTGCACAATAGTTTGCCAGGCTGTGGTCCTGCTCGACCCGCGGCGCCTTGCCGGCCGCGGCCAATTCAACGGCCTCCGGCACCATCTCCGCCAGATTGCGCACATGCTTACCGTAGAGACTACGCGCGGTCTCATCCGGCGCGACGGAAAACAGACGCTGCAGAATGATGGGGCCGGAATCCGTGCCCTCGTCGATCCAGAAGAGCGACGAACCCGTGGTCTTTTCGTCAAGCAGGATGGTCCAGGGGATAACACCCCTGCCTCTCAGACGCGGCAGCGCCGACGGGTGAAACCCGATCACGCCCAGCCGCGGGATGGCACGGAAGGCCTGACGGCAGATCTGCGACCAGCCGAAGACCAGGACGAGGTCCGGGGCGCTCGCGCGGATGGCTGCGAGCGTGTCTTCGGCATTCACATTGGTCGTATGGCAGACCGCGCTGCCTGCCGCGCGCGCCGGCGTCGTCAAGTCCGCGAAATCGGAATGGCGATCCGCAGCCTCCGGCGGCAGCGTAACCACCAGGGACGGCAGCATCCCCTTCGCCAACAGGGCATTGAGCGCGATTAGGGATCCTTCGACGGCACCAACCAGAGCAAAACGCATTTTGGTTCTCAAATGCACAATGTGTCAGAGCGCAATATACAACTCGGATCACAACCAAGGGAAGAAATAACCCATCCGGGCGATATTAATGTATTTCAAGTATGATATGACGGGATGCTATTTCAGAGCCGGGCTATACTGCAAGAGAATAATTGCATGACAGTGTCTGCCGTTGTATCTTGAAATCACTGCTTTTCTAGGGTGCGCCCTGGAAGGCCAATTTAGAGTACGAACCTATTTCAGAAATGATCGCGTCCGATGTGTCCTCCAAAATCGAGGCAATAGGAAGTTAATGTCCTGGCGTGCATAGCGCGCCCAGGAATTTAATGCTTGTGACCAGCGCCGGGATACACACCAGTGTGCCCTGTCGTCAGGCTCAGGGAATGCGGAGGAAGGCCCAAACGGCGGCGCAACTTCGGATCCACGGTATGATATTGCATTTGATCACTAATTTCAGCGCAAGCGCCGGAGCTGAGACGATGCTCGCGCGCCTGCTCAAGGCGTCGTCTGACGAACGCGTCATGGTCGTATCGCTGCTCGATGTCTCGGCGCGAAACCGTGACCTCGCGGACAATCCGCGCGTCGAGTATGTGGCGCTCGGCGCACACTCGCTCCCGGCCATTCTGCAGGGCACGATGCGGCTTGCCAATATCATCCGCCAGGAAAAGCCGAGTGTCATGCTTTGCTGGATGTACCACGCCATGGTGGTCGGCACGGTCGCTGCCAAACTTGCGCGACGGGCAACGCCGGTCATCTGGAATGTTCGCCAGTCGCTGGATGATATCGCCTCGCTGTCGCGGAGCTCGCACATGGCGATCGCCGCTGCCCGCGCGCTCTCCGGCTCGGCCTCCGGCATCATCTACAATTCGTCGCGCGCCCGCGAAATGCACCGCGCCTATGGCTACCGCAACCTGAATTCGGTCGTCATCCCGAACGGCTTTGAAATTCCGGCGGTGGCGGCAGGCCACGAAGCACCGCCCCGGCGGATCGGCATCGTCGCGCGTTTCCACCCGCAGAAGGATCACGCCACCTTCTTTCGCGCCGCCGCCTCGGTGTTGCGCACCCATCCCGACACGCGCTTTCTCGCCGCCGGACGGGGACTAGCCTGGGACAATCCCGAAGTCGTCCAGCTGATTGCAGATGCGGGATTGCCAAGCGAGGCCATCGACCTCAGGGGCGAAGTTGCGGACATGGAGGATTTCTACCGCAGCATCGACATTCTCGCCCTGTCCTCCAGGACAGAAGGCTTCCCGAACGTCGTTGCCGAGGCGATGAGCTACGCAAAAATGGTGGTGGCAACGGACGTCGGTGACGCGGCTGAGGTTGCCGGCAATGCCGGGATCGTCGTGCCCGCCCGCAATCCCGAGGCCTTTGCCGACGCCATGCGCAAGGTGCTCGACCTTTCGCCGGAGGAGTATGCCCGCTACGCGCTTCTCGCCCGCGATCGTATCGAAAGCGAATACACGCTGCACAACATCGAACGGCGTTACTCCAATTTCCTGAGGAACTTCTAGCAGCCACCGCACGGCTCAAGCTGCGGAAAGAAAATTCGGAGAGGGGGACCGACACATGAACGACAACAACAAAGGGGCTCGACCTAAGCGAATGCCGGCGGACTTGGCGCCGACAGTCAGGCGGGCAGCATGACCACGCCGATACGCACAGTCATCATCGACGACCATCCGCTCGTCATCGTCGGCGCCCGCGCGACGATCGAGACGACCAACGATATCGTCTGCGTCGGCTCGGCCGGAACGGGTGCGGAGGCGCTCGCGCTGATCAAGGAAACCGGGCCGGACGTTTCGGTCATCGATATCGCCCTTCCCGACATGAGCGGCCTTACGCTGGCGGAGCAAATCCTCAAGCAGCAGCTTTCGGCCTATGTGGTGGTGATGACGATTTATCCGGAGCGCTCCTACGCACAGCAGGCGCTTCAGATCGGCGTCAAGGGCTTCATCCAGAAATGCTCCGCGCCCGAGCACCTGCTGCTTGCCGTTCGCTCCGTCACGCATGGCGGGCTCTATCTCGATCCGCCAACCGCCCAGGAACTGACGCGCACGGCACCAAATCCCGGCTCGCGCGCGATGAAGACGGCCGGCGTGCCGGGGCTGACCCGTCGCGAACAGGATGTTCTGCGCCTCGTAGCCCTTGGGTACTCCAACAAGGAGATCGGCGCGCGCGCCAATGTCAGCGTCAAATCGATCGAAACCTACAAGGCCCGGGCGACGGAGAAGCTGCAGCTCCACACGCGGGCGCAGATTGTCCATTTCGCCTTGACCCACGGCTGGATGAGCGCCGTCTAGGCCGTGGTCGGGTCGGGTGCAGGCGGGATGCCCGTCTGCCCCAATCGAGACAGGAGCCGCCATTGCGAATTGTGTTTGTGCTTTCAGGGCTTGGTGCCGGCGGCGCAGAAAAGGTCGTCAACATCCTCGCGCGCCATCGCTCGGCCCGCGGTGACGACGTGCACGTGCTCGCGCTCAACGCGGAAACCCCGGAGACCTACTTTGCCTACGACAGGTCGGTCCGCGTCGAGGCGCTCGGCGGCGGCTCTTCGGTGCCCGTGTTCAGGACGGCTGCACGTATCGCCCGATTGCGCGCGCGCCTGCGCGCCCTGTCGCCCGACCTCGTCATTTCTTTTCTGACGAAGGTCAACATCATGGTCGTGCTTGCCAGCCGCGGCCTCGGCCTGCGGCTCGTCCTTTCCGAGCGAAACAACTTCAATACGCAGGACATGAACGGGCTGTGGCGATTGGCGCGGCCGCTGGCGGCTCGCCTGGCGGAGCGGCTGGTGATGCAGACGACGGAAGCGGTCAATTCGCTGCCGCCGGCTCTCAAAGCCAAGGCCGTGATCATCCCCAACCCGATCACGCTTCAGCATGTGCGTGACAAACAGTCAGGCACCACCACCCGGGTGCTAGCCGTCGGCCGCCTGGACAGGCAGAAGGGCTTCGATCTGCTGATAGACGCCTTTGCCGATATCGCGGGGCGCGCGCCGAACATGACGCTGACCATCTTCGGCGAGGGCCCGGAACGGTCGGCGCTTGAGGAACAGGTCCGACGCCTCGGCCTTTCGAACCGAGTTCGTCTGCCGGGCACGACGAAATCACCGGTCGAATGGATCAACGCCGGCGATATCTTCGTCCTCAGTTCGCGCTTCGAAGGCTTCCCGAACGTGCTGCTGGAGGCGATGTCCGGGGGCCTTGCCAGCATCGCCTTTGATTGTCCGTGGGGGCCGTCGGAAATCATCGACACGCCGGCGGTCGGTATGCTCGTCCCCAAAGAAGACATTCGCCGCCTGGCAGACGCGATAGCCCGCCTGGCGGCCGACGCAACACTGCGGCACCAGATCGGCGCCATGGGCGCACGGGCGGTCGCCGCGCGCTACGCGATCCAGTCGGTCCTTCAGCAATGGGACGACGTCATCGCTGCGCCTGAGGAGGCCCAGGCGCTTTACCCGGCAGCGCGCGTATCGACCTGATACGGCACCGCCTCAGGAGGCGACGCCGCATCACCCGATCACGACCCGGGCGGCGTTGCTGGCTTCAGGTAGAGGGTCGGGATCCCATATCTGTCCTTGAAACCGAGAGACGCGGACTGCACGTAGCCGTGGCTTTCCGCATAGGCACGCATCGGCTTTTCCAGTTCGTCTTCAAAGCCAAGCAGAAACGCCGCCGGCGGGTCTTTCTCGAACAGCGCTTCGATCGTCGATGGTGACGTCATCTTGTAGTACTTCGCCAGCTCGGGGCTCGTCATGTCGGCGGTGCGGTAGGCAAACGGCCCTGTCGCCAGCTCGGCATAGACATCGAGGCCGCCTTCCAGCGGATAGATGGGCGCGAGCGTCGCAACCTTGCCGGTGACGCCGGCAGCCTGCATTCTCTCAGCAATCGTCACGCCTCCCTCATGCACGCGCATCGTCGTCCACTGCTGCGGATGGGTCGCCTTGCCGAGGTATTGACCAAGGCGCGGCGCGTTGACCGCAAGGACGACAAGCACGGCCGACAGCAGGATCGGCCGCACCATGGGGAGTGCGCGCGGACCAAGTGCCTCGAGCAAAAGGCCAAACGCCAGCGGAAGGCAGACGAGCGGCGGCGCAAAATACTGGGGGAACCCGGGCGTCGGAACGAAGCTCAGCACAAAGCTGCAGACGAGCACGCCCGCAAGCACGAGCACCTCCCCCATGCGCAGCTGTGGTTCGACCGCCACGTTGTCGGTGCGCCGGGCAAGAACGATGAACGTGACGGCTATGAGCGCGGCAAGCGCCACGGCCACGGCCGGTGCAAGCCATATATCCTGCGCCATGACCAGTTTCTGGGCGAGCGACATCGCCCCGCCCTCCCCGTCGCCGCTCATCAGCCGCCAGTATTGCGGATGCGGACCGGTATGGTAGCGCACCACATGCGCCAGGAAGAGTTGCGGATCCCTGACGAGATAGAAAAGGATCGGCGCGCCGCCGACAAGACCGCCGACCAGCAGCGGCGCCGCGACCTTGGCAATACGATCCTTCAGCGCCAGCGATCGCGGCAGAAGGAATGCGGCCACGGCCACGGCCGGGATGAAGGCGATGGCGCTCAGCTTGAAACACACGGCCAAGCCCAGCAGAAACCCGGCCTGCGCCACCAACAACGAACGGCGCTGTTCATTACGCAGGGCGAGAAGAAAGAGGCTGAGGCCGAGAAAGGCGAACGGCCACGGCAGGAAATTGTTGGTGGCGCCGACACCCGTCTGCGTCAGGAACAACTCGTTCACCAGCGACAAGATGCCGACACAGACAGTTGCCCAAGCCGAACGCGTCAACACATACACCACGCCGCCGACAGCGACTGCCATAAGGATCCAGGCCAGGAAGACACCGAGGCGACCGCTTAAGAGCAGGTCGCTGGACCCGGTCAGCTTGCTGATGCCGTAGAAGTACCACGCGGAGGCCGGCGGATGATTGTAGAAGAAATCGGCGTAGAGCGCCTGGTCGTTCAGGAGTCTAGCCGGCGGGACATACAGCTGCTCGTCTCGCCGCATCTCGAAATTCATGATCCGAAGAAACAGAAAATAGAAAACGAACAGGAAAAACAGAGCCGCTGCAACTTGATAGAAAATCCCGACCGATTTTCCTTCAACAGAGTCCTGTCTTTCCGAAGAAACACTTGCTGGATAGGTCATGCAAAAACTCCGAAAAAATAGACGAAGTATAAAATAAAGGCCGGCTGTGGGAACGATGCAGTCGCACACGGCTTCAAATGGATCACACAGGATCGTAATGCGCAGCGGCGCATGGCCTAGCGGGACAACCCCGACAAGCGTGCAGGGATAAACCTGACACGTAAAAAGGCTTGCGGCCAAGCAGAATATAAGGTATTTCTTGTATATTAGTTACTTAACATAACGGAAACCCTGGGACTTATCCAGACATATTCCGTAGCGCGCAGGTAACCACCTGCTTTTATTGACGTGCATTTTTATCAGTTATTGAAAACGCTCAAATCGCGCATTGGATCGCGATTGCTCATGAATAAAACCTGAGACGTCAACACTATCCCAAACATATCTTCTTGGAGACCGCTATGAAAGTCGTTCTCTTTGCGGGAGGGCTTGGCTCGCGCCTGGCCGAGGAAACCACGCGTATTCCCAAGCCGATGGTCGAGATTGGTGGCAAGCCCATCATTCTTCACGTCATGGACATTTACAGCCACTGGGGGCACCGCGACTTTGTCGTTGCCGGCGGCTATAAATGCATGTCGATCAAGAGCTTCTTCCATAACTTCCATCTGTCGACCGCAGACTTTACCGTTGCGCTCGGAAGCGGCTCGATGGTGCTGCACCCCAATCATCCGCTCGACTGGAATGTCTCTGTCGTGGACACCGGCCTGTCGACGATGACCGGAGGGCGGCTCCTGCGCCTGCGCGAGTGGCTCGACAACGAGCCATTCATGGTGACCTATTCGGACGGCGTCGGAAACATCGACATCGAGGCGCTGCTGGCGTTTCACCGCTCGCACGGGCGCCTTGCGACAGTCACCGCCGTGCAGCCGCCGGCCCGTTTCGGCAACCTCGAGATCGAAGGCGACCAGGTCGTCGAATTCACCGAGAAGGTGCAGAAGAAGGAAACCTGGATCAACGGCGGCTTCTTCGTCTTTGAACCCGGCGTCCTCGACTACATTCCGAGCCTTTCCGAACCGCTCGAAATGTCGCCGCTGACCAATCTCGCCAGGGACGGTCAATTGTTTGCCTACAAGCATCACGGCTTCTGGCATCCGATGGATACGATCCGCGATCGCGATTACCTGAACGGGCTGTGCGAAAGCGAAGATCCGCCGTGGCTGCACTTTGAACGCGATCACCTGTCCGCCGCGACAGCCGCACCCTCCACCCATCACGTACGGATGTAGGACATGGCTTTGATCACCAGCGAGGTCGACCTTGCCGAGGCGTTCCGTGGTAGAAAGATCCTGATCACGGGACACACCGGTTTCAAGGGAGGCTGGCTCTCGCTCTGGCTGAGGCGACTGGGTGCATCGGTGGTCGGCCTCTCGCTGCCACCGTCGATACCGTCCTTCTACCTGGCGACCGGCCTCGGCGACGTTATCGACGGCCATGAAGGCGACATCCGGTCTGCCGCCGACGTGGCGAGGGCAATCGACGGACAGGATTTCGATCTCGTCATTCACATGGCCGCGCAGGCCGTGGTTCGCGCCTCCTTCGAGAACCCGGTCGATACCTATGCGACCAATGTCGTCGGCACCGCCATCGTGCTCGATGCCGCAAGGCGCATGAAGTCCCTGAAGGGCGTGATCGTCGTCACCAGCGACAAGTGCTACGAGAACCGTGAATGGGTCTGGGGTTATCGTGAAAACGACCCGATGGGCGGGCGCGATCCCTATAGCTCGTCGAAAGGCTGCGCCGAACTCGTCGCAGCGGCCTACCGATCCTCGTTCTTCAATGACCCCAACGGTCCGCAACTCGTCAGCGTGCGCGCCGGCAACGTCATCGGCGGCGGCGACTGGGGTGCCGACAGGCTCGTGCCCGATCTGGTCCGGTCGGTGGAAGGCGGCAGCCCCGCGCGGCTGCGCAATCCATCGAGCATCCGGCCATGGCAGCACGTCTTCGAACCGCTTCGCGGTTACATGATGCTGGCGGCGCACCTGCTTCATGGCAGAACGCGCTTTGCCGGCGGCTGGAATTTCGGCCCCGACCAGGAAGCGACCGTCAATGTCGGAACGCTTGCCGACATGATCGTCGGCCAATGGGGCGACGCACCGCCAAAATACATTGTCGAGCCGCAGGTAAACGCGCCGGCGGAATCGACCATCCTGCGCCTCGATAGCACCAAGGCCCGCACGGAACTCGGCTGGAAGCCGGTGCTGCGCCTGCGCGACACCGTGGCCATGACTGTCGCCTGGTACCGCAAGTACCGGGAGGATCCGAGAAACATCCGGTCGTTCTCGGAGCATCAGATCGAGCAATACGCCGCCGCCTGGAAACAGGAAGTCGAACACGAAGCAAGACCATTGCCATTGCGCGACATCGGAGATTGGAAAGATGCGAGTTAATTACGGACAGTCCGTTTACGGTCAGGAAGAGATCGATGCCGTTGTGGCAGTCCTGCGCTCATCGACACAGATGGGCAAGGCCGTCAGGACGATGCAGGAACGTGTCGCGACCCTCTTTGCGAAACGGCATGGCATCATGGTGAACTCCGGTTCGTCCGCGAACCATCTCGCCATCGAAATCGCCGACCTTCCGAAGGGATCCGAGGTCATCACGCCCGCATTGACCTTTGCGACGACCGTCGCCCCGATCGTGCGCGCCGGTCTTATCCCAGCATTCGTCGACGTCGTCGAAGGCACCTACAATATCGACGTCGATGCGATCGAGCGGATGATTACCAGGAAGACGAAGGCGGTGATGATCCCGTCTCTGATCGGCAACCTGCCCGATTGGGATCGCATTCGCGAAATCGCCGACGCGCACAAGCTGTTGGTTATCGAAGACAGCGCCGACACGCTGGGCGCTACGATCAGGGACAGCAGCACCGGCGCGCGTTCCGATATCAGCACGACCAGCTTCTACGGCTCGCATGTCATTACCGCGGCGGGCAACGGCGGCATGGTCTGCGTCAACGACGACGAGCTGGCGCGCAAGGCGATGCTCTATCGCTCCTGGGGCCGCACATCCTCGCTCTTTGTCGAATCCGAGACCATCGAGAACCGCTTCAACATCGATCTCGACGGTTTCGATTACGATGCGAAGTTCGTGTTCGAGGTGCTGGGCTTCAACATTGAACCGTCCGAAATGGGCGCAGCATTCGGGCTTGTCCAGCTCGATCGGCTGCAGCAGAACATCGACGCGCGCGAGCGCAACTTCGCCAAGCAGCGCGCCTTCTTTGAGACCTACGAGGACTGGTTTGTGCTGCCGGAGCAATTGCCCCTTTCGCGAACCGGGTGGCTGGCCTACCCGATGACCGTGCGCGCCGATGCGCCGTTCACCCGCCGGGAGATGCAGATCTTCCTGGAACAGCGCGACATCCAGACCCGTCCGGTGTTTACCGGAAACATCCTGCGCCAACCGGCGATGAGCGGCGTTCATAGCAAGGTCGAGCCGCGCGGCTATCCGGTCGCCGACGATGTGATGCGTGGCGGCATTCTGCTTGCCTGCCACCACGGCCTGACGCAGGCGCACCTGGACCATATCCACCAGTCCTTCCGTGATTTCGCCCAGCGGTATGCAAGCTCCGGCGCCACGAAGCGCCGGGATCATCAGCCGGCCTCGTTCTTCTGAGCGAACACGAAACGCGCTTCCCCGGCCAAGGGGAGGCGCGTCAGACGGATCTTCGGTCCTCGGCGGTCACGCGTAGATGAGAAGAGGCGCATGTCGAGAATATTGATAACCGGTGCCGCTGGCTTCATTGGTTCGCATCTAACGCGGACCTGCCTCGACGCGCGCCATGAAGTACATGTGGTGGTGCGGCCCGGCTCGGAAGACAGCCGGCTCGAGGCAGTCGACGGTGCGTTCATCCGGCACAATTTCGACCTTCAGTCCGACGATGCCATGCGGCGTTGCCTGCAGGAGGTCGAGCCGGAAATCGTCTTTCATCTCGCCGCCCGCACGCGCCGACGCGAAGAGGCGGAGCTCAACGATGCCAAGGCGGGCATCCGCGAACACCTCAACGCGTTGCTCGGTCTGCTCGGCGCGGCAAGCGCGCTGCGCCACCCGCCGCGAAAGATCATCCGAACCGGATCGCTTGCCGAATATGGTGCGACACCCGCCCCCTACGAAGAAGACAGCCGCGAGATCCCGGTAAATGCCTATGGGGCCGAGCTGACGGCCGCGACCCATTTCATCGGCGGGTTGCAGGCACGCCTGCCATTCCCGGTGATCACCGCGCGGCTGGCACTTGTCTTTGGCCCGAGGCAATCGACCGAGTTCATGATCCCGTCCTTCATCGAGCGTTGCCTTGCCGGCCAGCGCTGCCTCGTCCGCCATCCCAGCGACCGGCGCGACCTGCTCTATGTCGACGACGTTGTCGAAGCGCTGCTGCGGATTGCCGATGCGCCGGTCAGCACCCGGCTCGTCAATGTAGCAACCGGCATCGCCCCACCGATGCGCGAGGTCGCGCGCCTCATCGTCGAACAAACGGGCGCCGATCCCGCCCTCATCGAATACGGCTCGGCCACCTCGACAGGGGGCATCCGCGATTTCCGGGCAGCACCGGGGCGCGCCAAGGATCTGTTCGGGTGGAGCGCCCGCATACCGTTTGCGGAGGGACTGGCCCGCACCATCGCATGGCACCGAGCCGTCGTGCCTCCGGCCTCGACCGACGGCCACGCTACGCGCAAGACCGTTTGAGGGTGGTGACAACGAGATGAAAAAGAGACAGAAAATCTCGATCCTGGTACCGGCCTATAACGAGGAGGCCAACGTCCGGCGCGCCCACGAGGCGATCGTCGACATGTTCCGCAGTCTCCCGGAATACGACCGCGAAATCATCTTCACGGACAACCACTCCACCGACAGAACCTTCGAGATTCTGACCGAGATCGCGAGCGAGGATCCGAGCGTTCGGGTGATCCGCTTCAGCCGCAACATCGGCTATCAGCGCTCGTTGCTCGTGGCCTACAAGGCGGCGACCGGCGATTGCTCGGTGCAGATCGACTGCGACCTGCAGGATCCGCCGCACCTCATACCCGGCATGATCGATCTCTGGCTAAAGGGGAACCAGGTGGTCTACGGCATTCGCCGAACGCTCACCGACGGCTGGCTGACAACCCATATCCGCCGGGCTTTCTACTGGTGCATCAATGCACTCAGCGAGGACGATCTGCCGCTCAACGCCGGCGAATTCAGGCTCGTCGACCGGTGCATCCTCGACGAACTGCGCAAGGTTGACGACACGTCTCCCTATCTGCGTGGCCTCATCAGCGCCATGGGGTTTTCGCAGGTCGGATTCGAATACGACCGTCAGGCCCGTGTAGCCGGCGAAAGCAAGTTCCCGTTCAAAGCGATGCTCTCGCTTGCCGTCGATGGCATTCTCAACCATTCGCTGACGCCGCTCAGGCTCGCCTCGATGGCGAGCCTGGTGATGGGCACTGCCACGCTGCTGCTTCTGTTCGGCTACCTCGTCGGCAAGCTTCTGTTCGGGCAGGACTGGCCCGCCGGCTTCGCGACGACCACAATGCTGCTTTTGCTCTCCATCACGCTCAACGCGATCTTCCTTGGTATCATGGGCGAGTATGTGGGCCGCATCTTCATGCAATCGAAGCACCGGCCCGCCCCGATCATCGAAGCTTCAATCAACAATGACGAACACCGGCGGCCGACGCGGGCGATGCCGGATTGGAGGCGCGGCGATGTCGCTGCCGACAACAAAAGACGCTAGCTCCCGGCAGGGTGCCGGCGAAACGCTTGCCCGGTTTGCGGCGGTGGGCGCCGTGACGACCCTGCTCGACATGGCTCTGTTCAACACGTTCTATTTCGCGGGGGCGCCGCCAACGCCGTCGAACCTCGTTTCCTATTCCTGCGGCATCGCGGTCAGCTACATGCTCAATCGCGCCTGGACCTTCCGCGCCGCCCATAGCCACGTGCAAGCGGTGAAGTTCGTCGCCGCCACCCTGACGGGTCTGTTGATATCGACCGCGATCGTCGCGGGCCTTGCCCTTCTGATCCCGGCACCGGTCGCCAAGGTGATCAGCGTTCCGATCGTCTTTGTCTGGAATTATCTGGCGTCGCGACTTTGGGTCTTTCGCGGCTCAGAGGCGCCAAGTACAGAAACAAGAAATAACGCCTAAATCAACAAGTATTATTTACGCTTACAGTTCTTTAAAACATGATTTTCAACTGAAAAAGAAGATAGAATTTCGAGATATTAGAATTTTTTATTTTGCAGCTTTGGAGTATTCTCCCGATGTCCTTAACTCATTTGCAGCGCCTGGAAGCCGAGGCGATCCACATATTCAGAGAGGTCGCCGCGACCTTCGCGAAGCCGGTCATGCTCTATTCGGTGGGCAAGGACTCCTCCGTCATGCTGCATCTGGCGATGAAGGCATTTTATCCCGGCAAGCCGCCCTTCCCCTTCCTCCACGTCGACACCACCTGGAAATTCCGCGAGATGATCGAGTTTCGCGACCGCACTGCGGCCGAACTTGGCATTGACCTGCTCGTCCATATCAATCGCGACGGCGTCGAGCAGAAGATCAACCCCTTCACCCACGGCTCCAACGTGCATACGCATGTGATGAAGACGATTGCGCTACGTCAGGCGCTCGACAAATACGGATTCGATGCGGCCTTCGGGGGCGCGCGGCGGGACGAGGAAAAGAGCAGGGCAAAGGAGCGCATCTTCTCCTTCCGCAACGCCCAGCACGCCTGGGATCCGAAGAACCAGCGGCCCGAGCTCTGGAAGAGCTACAACACGCGCGTCGGCCCATCCGAATCCATTCGTGTCTTTCCCCTGTCCAACTGGACGGAACTCGACATCTGGCAATACATCCTCAAGGAAAACATCCCGATCGTACCGCTCTACTTCGCCGCACGCCGGCCGGTCGTCGAGCGGGACGGCATGCTGATCATGGTGGATGACGAACGCATGCCGCTCCACGCGGACGAGAAGGTCGAGCAGCGCCTGGTGCGGTTTCGCACGCTCGGCTGCTACCCGCTCACCGCTGCAATCGAATCCAACGCCACGACACTCCAGGACATCGTCCGCGAAATGCTGACCGCCCGCACGTCGGAAAGGCACGGCCGCCTGATCGACGCGGACGAAACCGCATCGATGGAGAAGAAGAAGCGGGAGGGGTACTTCTAATGACCGCCAGCATTCCCGCAACACCGGGCAGCGTGCTCGAATATCTGGCCAAGCAGGAGAAGAAATCGCTTCTGCGGTTCATGACCTGTGGTTCGGTCGATGACGGCAAGTCGACGCTGATCGGCCGGCTGCTTTACGATAGCAAGTTGCTCTTCGACGACCAGCTCGCAGCACTCAAGCGCGAGACCAAACGCAACAGCACAAACCACGGCGACATCGATTTCGCGCTCCTGATCGACGGCCTGGAGGCTGAAAGAGAACAGGGCATCACCATCGATGTTGCCTATCGCTTCTTCGCCACCTCGCGCCGCAAGTTCATCGTGGCCGACGCGCCAGGGCACGAGGAATATACCCGCAACATGGTCACGGCGGCGTCCACGGCGGCCCTTGCCGTCGTGCTCGTCGACAGCCGCAAGGGTATTCTTCGGCAGACGCGGCGCCACTCCTTCATCGCGTCCCTGCTCGGGGTGCGCCACGTCGTTCTCGCCGTCAACAAGATCGACCTCGTCGGTTTTGACCGCAGGGTCTTCGACACGATCGTCGCCGACTACAGGGCCTTTGCCGAGAACCTCGGCTTCTCGACGATCACGCCGATCCCGATTTCGGCGCGCTTTGGCGACAACATGACGGGGCGTTCGCCGAACATGCCCTGGTATGGCGGTCCAACATTGCTGGAGCATCTCGAGACGGTGCCGATCGAGGAAGAGGCAGCCGAAGCGGAATTCCGTTTCCCGGTCCAACTTGTCCTTCGCCCAAATCTCGACTTTCGCGGCTTTGCCGGCCAGGTGGCATCGGGCAGCATTGCTGTCGGCGATCCGGTCGCGGTGGCAAAATCCGGCCAACTCTCCAGGGTCAAGGAAATCGTCACTTATGACGGAAAGCTTGCGCGCGCGGTCGAGGGCCAGTCTGTCACGCTCGTGTTGGAGGACGAACTTGATATCTCGCGCGGCGACATGCTCGTGCCGCCGGAAGACCGGCCGCATGTCGCCGATCAGTTCATGGCGCATGTGATCTGGCTTCACCCGGATGCAATGCTTCCCGGACGCAGCTACATCCTGCGCACGGAGGTCGACAGCGTCAGCGCGACCATTACCAGCCTCAAACACCAGATCGACGTCAACACCTTTGCCGAGGAAGCGGCAAAATCGCTGCGCATGAACGAGATTGGCGTTTGCAATCTTTCCACTCAGGCGCCGATCGTCTTCGACAGCTACAAGGACAACCGGACCACCGGCAACTTCGTGCTGATCGATCGTTTCACCAACGCCACGGTCGGCGCTGGCATGATCGACTTTCCGCTCCGTCGCGCGCTCAACGTGCATTGGCAGGCCCTCGACATCAACAAGAAGGCCCGTTCCGCGCTCAATCATCAGACGCCGCGCGTGCTGTGGTTCACGGGTTTCTCCGGCTCGGGGAAATCGACGATCGCCAACACTGTCGAGAAAATGCTGCACGCCCAGGGCAAGCACACGTTCCTGCTTGACGGCGACAATGTCCGTCACGGCCTCAACCGCGATCTCGGCTTCACCGAAGAAGACCGCGTCGAGAACATCAGACGCGTGGCCGAAGTCGCGAAACTCATGACCGAAGCGGGCCTGATTGTGCTCGTGTCGTTCATCTCGCCGTTCCGCTCGGAGCGCCGCATGGCCCGCGAATTGTTCGGCCCGGGCGAATTCATCGAGATTTTCGTCGACACCCCGATCGAGGAATGCGCGCGCCGCGATCCCAAGGGCCTCTACAAGAAGGCGCTCGCCGGCGAGATCAGCAACTTCACCGGCATCAGTTCGCCTTACGAGCGCCCGGAGACGCCGGAAATCCACCTGCTCACCTTGGGCCGCGAAGTCACGGCGCTTGCAGGCGAAATCGAGGCCTATCTCGACAATCAATAAGCGCCAGTTCGGCGCAGCAGACGACGCCGCCAGCGGCAGTACGGAGAGAGACGATGATCGATACGCTCACGGCCGCAGCGATAGAGGCTGGCAAGGCCATTCTCGACGTCTACGCGCGTGATATCACGGTCGATGAAAAGGCCGATTGTTCGCCGGTCACCGAAGCCGACCGATGTGCCGAAGAGATCATCCTTGCCATTCTGGCTCGAACTTTCCCCGATATCCCGGTGGTCGCCGAGGAAGCCGTCGCGGCAGGCGCCGTTCCCGAAATCGAGGGCCAGCGCTTCTTCCTCGTCGACCCGCTCGACGGCACCAAGGAATTCATCAATCGACGAAGCGATTTCACCGTCAACATCGCCTTGATCAGCGACGGCGAGCCGGTGGCGGGCGTCGTCTTTGCGCCCGCCCGGCTCGTCGGCTATGTCGCCGAAGGGGGACGGGCGACGAAGTTTCAGGTGACCGCCGACTTTGCCGTCACCGAGACCACGGAAATACGGTGTCGAGAACGGCCTGAAAATCTGACCGCGGTTGCCAGCCGTTCGCACAGCGATGCCGAAACGGCGGATTTTCTGGAGCGGAACGCAATCCGCGACTGCACGTCGATCGGCTCGTCGCTCAAATTCTGCCTGCTGGCCGAGGGGCTCGCCGATGTCTATCCCCGTTTCGGGCGCACGATGGAATGGGACACAGCCGCCGGCGACGCCGTGCTGCGCGCTGCCGGCGGGCGCGTCACGACGCTTGACGGGCAACCGTTCCGCTACGGGAAGCGACGCCAGGCAAATGATTGCGATTTTGCCAATCCCGGCTTCATCGGCTGGGGGCGTGATTGCGGGCCGGAGGTTCGCGAAAAGGAAGCGGACTAAAAGGAAAAAGGCTAGAGTGCCTGAAAACGAGGTTCAAACGCACGGCCTCGTGTCGGTTGAAGGTGACGGCATGCCATGAACATGTTCAACCATACCCTTTCGGCCGGACTGAGTGCTCGTCGCGAAGCCGCGCGCCGCGATGCGCCTGGCATCGTGCTCACCAAAAAGATCGAGTTCCTGCTGCTGGTCGGCGCCGTCTTCTTCTGCTCGATGAACTATTTTCGCTATGGCGATACGAACTTCACCGTCGCCGATTTCCTCGCCTTGCTTTGCTTCTGCTTTGCGCTGCTCAACCGCAACATCGATTTTCAGCTGTTCGGGCGTGTCAGCAGCGGATTGTGGTGGCTGGGACTGACAATGCTGGTCTCCGGCCTGCTGGTAAGCAGCATTGCAGGCCCGGACCCGATGCGCGGCATCGTCGTCGTCACCCAGTATCTCTACGCCTATCTCTTCGTAGTGCTGTTGTTCAGCGGTCGTACGCTCGATCAGCTCGTGCTGCTCGCGAAGACCTATGTGTTCTCAATCCTCGTCCTGTGTTTCCAGGGCATCTATCTCATCCATATTGATGGCCGCACGAACACGAACTTCGTCAGCGGCAACGGCCGCTTCAGCGGCCTGATGGAGCGTGAAAACGAGTGCGCGGCGGTGATAGCGCTCGCGGTCCCAATCCTGCTTGTGTTGATGACGACGAAGCGGATCAACCGCATCTATGCCGTCTTTGCCCTATTGATTCTGATTTACGGGATCCTGCTGACCGGCTCCAACACCGGCCTCATCGCTCTCGTCTTCGGCATGAGCGTATTTGCCGTCATCGGCGTCAACTGGAAGCGGCTTATCGTCAACGTCGCCCTTTTGGCCGGCATGGTTCTCGCGGTCTTCACATCCGCCCGTGACTATCTTCCAGCCGCGTTCCAAAAGCGCGTGCTCGGAGCGCTCGAAAGCGGCGATATCGGCCAGGCCGGCACATTCGATCATCGCGTCGAGCTGATCTATGAAGCGATGAACATGACCGACAGCACCTTGCTGCTCGGAGTCGGCGCGGACCAGTACCGGATCGCAAGCGCCATTCACCAGCCGGTTCATAATCTCTATCTGCTCTTGTGGACGGAAGGCGGCCTGGTCTCGGCGCTCGGTCTTCTGGTTATGCTGCTTTCGGCCTTCGGCCCGGCGCTGGCCGTGGCGCGGCTTCCTGGCGGGCGACCGTTTGCAGGCTGCATCGTCGCCAACGTCTCCATGCTGCTGTTGGTCGCGAATGCCGTGCCGCACGCCTATAGCCGCTTCTGGCCCTTCCCGCTCGTGCTGCCCGTGGCCCTTGCCTGCGCCTACATCGCGTTCTCACGCTCGGCAAAACCGGCGGCGGACGCCTTTGCTCAGCCCGAACCGGTGCCACAACCCGAACTGCGACAGAAGGACCTTATCGCTCAGGCACGCTCTGGCGTGCCGCGCTGAGCCGGCGTTCGCTGATCCGATCTCCGAGGATCATCACCAGAACAGTTTCGGCGATGATCTTGAGATCGACCCAGGCTGATCGGTTGGCAATGTACCAGAGATCAAGATCGAGCTTGTCGTCGTTCGAAAGAATGGCGTTGCCGCTGATCTGGGCCCAGCCGGTGAGCCCCGGCCGAACGCTGCAGCGGCGAACCCCGCGCTCGCCCAGCGCGTCGATCGTCTCCGGAAGGATCGGCCGCGGGCCGATGAGGCTCATGTCGCCGATAAGGATGTTCCAGAACTCGGGCAACTCGTCCAGGCGCGTCCGGCGAAGCAGAAGCCCGAACCGTCCCGTGCGCTCGGCGTCGCTGAGGGGGCGGCCTTCGGCGTCTCGCGCATCCGACATCGACCGAAACTTCATCATGCGAAACGGACGCCGGTCGAGCCCCGCCCGGGTCTGGTAAAACAACACGGGCCGCCCAAGCCAGATGGCGACCGCAATCCCGACCACCAGCATGATCGGCAGGCTCAAGAGGCCCGCGACCAACGCAAAGACGATGTCAAAGCACCGCTTCATCTCCAACTCCCATGCACCGGTCGGCACATGGCCGGGCAACCGCGTCGCGGCTGCTCGACCGTTTCCGAAATCGCGGTTTTATGCCCGCGCTTCCATTTCAAGCACCGGCGCGCGTTGACCCAGAGCGGGAAGAGACGCTTCGGTGACGACGGCATGCAAGAAGCGGGCGGCCTTGGTCATCGCCTCTTCGCTCTGCGCCGGATCGACGAGAAGCGCGATACTGGTTTCGCCGAGCCTTCGTGCGACCGGGAGCCGCTCGGACGGCGAAAGCCCAAGATCGGTAAAGCACTTCTCCAGGTAGACCTCCGAGCAGCTTCCGGAAAAACACGGCACGCCTGCCGCGTTCATCGCCGCGACGATCCAATCGCGGTCGTGTCCGGGCTTCAATGCCTCCGGGCGAACGAACGCGTAGTAGCGGTAATAGGCGTGGCGATATCCCTTCGGCAACGTCGGCACGCGCAACGCTGCAAGCTCTAGGGCCACCTCGCCGAGGATCGCAGCGTTGCGAGACCTTGTCGCATGCCATCCCGGAAGGCGCTCCAATTGCCTTGAGCCGAGAACGGCCGAAAGCGATGTCATCCGCCAGTTCGTGCCGATCGTTTCATGCAGCCAGCGGAAGCCCGGCGGGTGCTCTCTGAGGAATGCTGCGTCGTAGGATTTGCCGTGGTCCTTACGGCTCCAGGCCTTCTTCCACAGTGTCTCGTCGTCAAGAGCGATCAGGCCACCCTCGCCGCCGGTTGTGATGATCTTGTCCTGGCAAAAGGAGAATGCGGCGATATCGCCGAAACTTCCGACCGGCTTGCCGTCAATCTCCGCGCCGTGGGCCTGCGCGCAATCCTCGATCACCCATAGTCCCGCCTGTCTGGCAAGGGCCATGATTTCCGGCATGTCGCAGGGAAACCCGGCCAGGTGAACCGCGATGATGCCCTTTGTCCGGCTGGTGATCTTCGGTGCGATCGTTGCGGCGCTGATGTTTTGGCTATTCTCGTCGACATCGGCAAAGACGGGAACGCCGCCGCAAAACGAAACGCACGACGCCGAGGCGACGAAGCTGCGCGGTGTCACAATCACCTCGTCGCCGGGTTCGAGACCGAGCGCGAAAAGCGCCAGCTCCAGCGCAAGCGTACCGTTTGCAAGCGCGATGGCGTGCTTGCGCCCGAGTGCACGGGCATAGGCCTCCTCGAAGGCTGCGACGTGCGGCCCGGTCCAGGCATTCACCTTGCCCGACCTCAGGACCGCTGCAACATCCGCAATCTGTTCCTCGTCATATACCGGCCACGTCGCCACAGCTTGCTCCCTCGCTCGACTGAAAACTCCGGAAATATCAGATGACCTGCCGAACCATCACGAAGGCCTCGGCGGCCGACTTCAGCACGGTTGCGCCGCGCAATGTGGCGAGCGCGTTCAAGGTCTCAAGGCTGCGCTCATGCGGCGCCGCCCGAACCTGGGACTTGAACGCCTTCATCGCCGCAAGCTTTCGATCGATATGGTCGCTGATGTCGACAAACACATTCGGTGCGAAGCCCGGCGTCACATAAGGCGCGTTCCAGTTTGTCTCCGAAAGCGTCTCGTAAGCCAGGATCACCTTGGGATAGCCGGGCTGATGCGGTCTTGCGGCCACCATCGACGACAGGAAGATCAACTGATGGTCGATATGCATGTCACCGACAAAGGGGATGATCAGCGTCTGCGGCGCGATGGAGCGCACCAGCTCGAACAGCGCGGCGTTAAGCGCCGAATGGGAGGTTTCGGAAAGGGCTGCGGCGGGAAAGCCCAGCCAGCGCGTTTCCTTGACACCGAGAATCCGATGCGCCTCATGGGCTTCGGCCTGAACGGCTTCCACCGAGGCGCGATCATAGGCCGGTGGTTTTCCCTCCGTGACAACAGCCACGAAGACGTCGCTTCCTTGCGCCGCCAGCCGCGCCATCGTCCCGCCGGCACCCAGAACCTCGTCGTCGGGATGTGGCGCGATGACCAGCGTTCGTCCGAGCGTTTCCATCAGGCTCATCTTGCCGCCCTCACCAACACGCCGATCGCCACCGATTTCAGAACCGTTTCCCGACGATGACGGTCATCCTCGTCGTCAAAGCCCGACGTCAGCCCACATGCAAACTCGCCCCTCACGCAACTCTCCGTCTATGCACGGCCGAAGCCCCTATTATTCCGAAGCTACAGGCCGGCGATCGACACGAAGATGACATCGCCAGGCAGCACCGCGGTAACTTTCGTGGCCTCGATGCTCTGTCTGCTCTTGGCCTCGCCGCGACCGGTCTCCCGGTCGATCTTGTAGAGAAACGATACCTGTTCCTGCTTGCTCGAATCGACCTCGGCAGCAGCCATCAGGACCATCTGCTCCTTGGTTGTCTGACGCTGCGTTTCGAGCTTTTTGAGCGTGGCCTCGCGCTCCTGGAGCAAGGTCAGGATCTCCTTCTCGCGGTTTGCCTTCAAGGTTTCGAGCTGTAGCTTCAGGTTCGCGAGCTCGCGGTTGGAGCGCCCGATCTCGGAGATAAGCTCCAGCAATCGCGATTTTTCGCTCGAGGTCGCCATCTTCACCCGCGAAAGCTCGGATTCCGTGTTCAGCTCCCGTTTCCTGAGCGCGAGCGTCCTCGCCTCAACCTGTTCGTTGAGCGCGACGACCTCCTCCTGCTGCTCCTTGAGCTTGTCGAGGATCGTGAGGCTCGCCTCGGTCTGCATGATGCTCTGGTTGAGGATCTCCATCTGGTTCTTTGTCGACAGCAGGTCCGTCTTCAGGATCTTCTCCTCGATCGCGACCACGGGACCGACGGAAGCTTCATCGACATACATCTTGACGCCTTCCGGAATATCCTTGAGGTCGACCTTCTCGGAACCGCGCAATTGTGCGTAAAGCCGGGCGGTGTAGATCGCCTCCCGCACGATCTCGACATCCGTTTCCTCGATCGTGCCGCGCAGCTTCGCCTGGGCGATGATGCGGTCAGCCGGATTGCTCATCGCCGTCTGCGGTCCACCGGCAAGGCCGACGGCCTGCTCGACCGTCAGTCCCGGATAATAGGCGAAGGAGCCCGGCGTGCGCACTTCGCCAAGGATCAGCACAGGTCGAACCGTTACGATAGAAAGCGACAGCTTTGGATCGGTCAGCAACTGGCGGGACAGATATTCGCTGCGCAAGGCGTCAACCGCCTCGGGAATGGTTCGCCCCTCGATCTTGAACGCGCCGATCAAGGGAAAGGCGGCTGCTCCATCGGTGCCGATCGTCAAGGGCGTCGGCAGCTCGGCATCATCCAATATGTCGAAGGACAGCACGTCCCCGACCGAAACCCGGTAGGCGGCAGGCGCCGCTTGGATCGTGGGCACGGCTGTTGCAGCGCCCGATGGGGTGGCGCTGGGCGTACTGGCGGTTGATGCGCCGGCAGCGTGAAGGGGACCCGTCAGCGACAACGTCGCCGTCGCGACGAAAGCGATATGACTGACGATGCGAAAGATTGTTTGAGCCGGAAACTTCATGCTTCCCTCTAATGAATAAATCCGAACTTCACGGTGGTTCAACCGCACCAAAAGAAGCGGAAATTAAACTCCAACAATGGATGAATTTATTTTACGAGACCTCTGTAATTTCTTTCGGTCACTATGATATGCTTCAAAAACAGGTTCCACTGCACAATTTTTAATTGCATATGGATAAGTAATTAAATTTTCCCAGAAACAGGGAAACAAATTTTCCTCGCAGTGCGAGAACACTAAAACACATATTAGCATTCTTCCATGAAACAGACGTAATTGCAACCTCGAAGCAGGATGTAATTTTGTGATATTATTGGAATCACTACTAAAAAAGACAAGAAAGTATCGTTTAGCCTGGCAAGCCGAGGCGGACCTCCACGGACGGCTCAAGAACATAGCGCACCTGCTGACCGGCAACTTCGCCAGCGCCTTCATTGGCCTCGCCGGCTTTGCCCTGACAGCGCGTGCGCTCGGCCCTGCCGACTATGGCCTCCTGGCCCTGTCCTTCGCCTACACGCGCGGCATCGAGCGCTTCGTCAGCTTCCGCTCCTGGCAGCCGCTCATCAAATACGGGGCGAAGGCCCTTCAGCTCGGCGAGACTGACGACCTCAAGGCATTGTTCAAATTCGGGCTGCTGATCGATCTCGCCACCGCCCTTGCGGGATGGGGTTTGGCGGTGCTGATCGTGCTATTTGCCGGGCCGCTTTTCGGCATTTCCGAAGAGATGAGCCGCTTTGTGCTGATCTACTGCGCGGTCCTGCCTTTCCAGGTGACCGGCATGCCGACAGCGGTGATGCGCCTTTATGGCCGCTTCAAGATTGTCGCCTATGGCCAGGTCGCCGCCAGCATCCTCAGGGCACTCCTGTGCCTTGCCGGCGTCTATCTCGGCTGGGGGCTGTTCGAGTTCATGCTTCTGTGGATGGCGTCGCAGATCTGCAGCAGCCTGAACAGGACCGCCTGGGCTTTCCGCGAGTTGCGCAAGCAGGGGCTGACCGGCGTCATGTGGGTGCCGCTCGGCGATATCCGGACCCGCTTCCCCGGTTTCTGGAGCTTCTCGCTGTGGAC
This sequence comes from Ensifer sp. Root954, assembly GCF_001429005.1. Taxonomy (NCBI): domain Bacteria; kingdom Pseudomonadati; phylum Pseudomonadota; class Alphaproteobacteria; order Hyphomicrobiales; family Rhizobiaceae; genus Ensifer; species Ensifer sp. Root954. The sequence goes on along the minus strand of NZ_LMJM01000045.1, from coordinate 18,595 downwards.
CAACATGGCGCTCATCATCCAAGCCTGCGCCTTCGAATTCGACACGCTTCTTGTCGGTTATCTCGCTGACCCGGGATCAGCCGGCCTCTACCATATCGCCAAGCGGGTGGCGAAGATCGCGCAGCAGGCGGGCGAGCAGGTTCAGGCCGTGCTCTATCCGGATCTTTCGCGCGTCTGGGCAACCGAGGGGATCGACGAATTTAGGAAGACCGTCAGCCAGACAGGATGGCTGCTCTTCGCCTTCGGCGTCTGCGCCCTCATCGGCGCGCACCTGACCATTGAATGGGTGCTGCGCGTGACGGCCGGCCCGGGTTTCGAAGCGGCCGCCTCTCTCGTCATGGTGCAGTTCGTCGCCGTCATCATGTTTCTTTGCGGCAGAACCCTCTATTCGGCCCTGCTCGCCATGGGGCACGAAAAGATCCTGCTGCAAAGCGCACTTCTTGGGGGCGTCCTCTTCCTCTTCACGGCAGTCGTCCTCATCCCACGTGTCGGTGCCGTGGGCGCGAACGTTGCGCATATCGTGATGTCCGGCGTCTGGTTTGTGCAGATGGCGATCGCCTATCGCCGCAAGCTGGACAGCAAGCGCTGACCTCTAGCAATCGGTTTTCCGTTTGCCGGGCTCACCGTCAGCCTGACCCGCCCCCCCTATCGACGCGAGCGAACTCATGTATCGCACTGACTTTCGACGAGTTTACGCCGACCGGAGGGAACAAGAACTTTGCCAAAGCGGCTGCACCGATCGTTCGGACGCAGACGTTAGCGACGATCACCGCACACCGAAAGCTGCTTCGGCACGAAGCCAGGCCAACGCGCGCTCGAACGAGCCGGCAACGGACGCGACTGTCGAACATCAAGGCTTTCGCTATTTAACGATGGGCCGATCAACAGACCGGCTCAGGCGACTTTGGCCGTCGGCGCTCGCCAGTTGCGAACGCCCCTTCCCGCGCGGCTTGACGGCGGCGCCTACTCCGACCGGTCGCAGTAGTTCATGACGCTGCCGAGAATAACCGCGTGGTTCAGCGACAACCGTTGCTGAACATTGGCGAGCTGGCGATCCGTTGTACCGCCCGAGCGGCAGACCAGAATGACGGAATCGACGTGCGACGCGAGCCAGATCACGCCTTCGTTTTCTTCGACGGCCGGCGCGTCGACGATGATGAGATCGTAGCTGTCGCGCAGTTCGGCACAAAGGACATCGAGGTTCATCAGGCCCGGCCGCACCGAAATGAACTCAAGGTGGGGATAGGCCGGCGACGTCGCGATCCGGCTCTTGATATCGACCTTGCCTTCGAGCGGCGCCGTGATCGCGGTATCCTTGGTGTTGGCACCGGCAATGTTCGGCGCGCTCTGCGCCGACATGTCGAGGTCGATGACGATCGGGCGCAGTCCGTCGACCTTTGCCATTGTCGCCATGCCGAGCGCGACTGTGGTCTTGCCGTCTCCGAGCGCCGGCGAGCACAACATCACCACCTTGCCGCCCGCCTCATGGTCGATCGTGAGCCAGGCCATGCATAGCGTGCGCATGGCGGTCGCCGCCGGCGACTCCGGATTGTTCAGCATGTAGTGATAAAAGGCCGACGAATTCCGCAAGCGCTTGCGCATATCGGGGACACTGGCAAGGTTCGGTCGGTTGAGCAGTTGCTCGGCGTCGCGCGGCAGGTACAGCCTGCTCTCCAGCGAGTCCGAAATGATCACCCCGACGACCGCGAGCAGAACGGCCCCGATGCTGCCGGCGACGATCACCAGCGTGTTGTTCGGGAACGTCGGCTTTGTCGGCACTTCCGCATAGGACGCGATCCGCGCGGTCGGCTTGTACTCGCCTCTTTCGGGATTGAGCGCACCCAGCCTGAGCACGATCTGGTCGTAGATCGCCTGTTCCGACTGAAGGTCGCGGGCAAGTTCACGCCGACGGATTTCGGCAAGGTTGCGCCCCTGGACCTTGTCCTGCAGCGCGCTCAGTTCCGTCTGGAATTTTTCGGCGCGCACCGTTGCCACCTTGGCGTTGTTTGCCAGCTCGTGCACGAGGCGCTGCGCCTCGTTGCCGATCATGGTGCGCACGGACTCAAGCTCGTTCGTGGCGTCGAGGACCAGCGGGTGGTTCTTGCCGAACTTGGCGCCGAGCTGCGCACGCGTGCGCTCGAGCCGCGCCTCTTCACCACGCAACTGGTCAAGCTGCGTCGAGGTCAACGCACCGCCGGCCAATTCCTTCCCGTCGGCAGACACCAACTGCTTGGCCTCGTTGTATTTCGCAACCGCGCCGGCTTCCTCGACGCGCAAGGTCACATATTGCTCGTTCAGCTGCAGCATGCGGGCTCTTAGAACATCATCCTGCGGATCGAAGGTCAGGTCGCTGTCGCGGGCAAAGGCGGCGATATCGCGCTCCATGCCGGCAATTCGGGTCGCGCTGTTGGCCATCTCGCCGCGCAGATACGCAACCGTGTTGTTCGTGGCCTCTTCGGTCTTTTTCGCCGTCCAGGAGAGATATTGCTCGGCGAGTGCATCGGCGATCGTGGCCGCCTTCAAGGGGTTCGATTGCACCACGCGGATCGTCAGCGCGAGGCTTTCCCCGGTACGGGTGACGACATAGGAGTTCAGCAGCGTCGAGATGGCGCGGTTGCGCTGCACATTTTCCGAGATCAACCGCTCCTTCTGGGTGCTCTCTGCCGGGGCGCCGAAAATGAACTCGGAGATGTTGGCGAAGAACGACTGCAGGAACGTCTCGTGCTCGCTGCGGGTTTCAGGCAGGTAAGTGTTGAAATCGGGATCGTTGACCAGGTTGAGCGCATCGACGACGACGCCCACGAAGACACGCGAGCGGATCACGTCCAGCTCCGTTTCCATCACCGACCGGTCGCGTTCGAGCTTGCGCAACTCGACCTGCGCCTCGTAGGGGCGGACGTCGTTGCGGTCGAAGACGATGGCCGAAGCTGCGGTATAGGAGCGCGGCAGCAATGCGGCCGTCAGCAGCGTCGCAAGCAACGCAAACCCCAGCAGCGAGAAGAAGATCACGCGATACCGGCGGAAAAGCTCGACCAGATCGCGGATGCCATATCCGCGTGGCGCAACACGCGCCTCCCGATACTGAACCGCAGGCATTTGGCCTCGCCCTGGAGGCGCTTCGACTTTGCGATCGATGGTCAGCATGAGAGCCCTAACATATAAATTTGATAGAAATACCTGACGTCAAAGAACTGTAGCCACGCTCACACAGAATCCGCGCGGCAAAAGGCAAGGCCACGCAGGTAAATTACTGACATAGAAATAACATTCAAATTTAGAAAACTATATTATACCACGTCCGGAAGAGCAATAGTTGGTTGCCGCCGAACCACGGAACGATTTGACCTCCATGGTTGCGACAAACATTCTCGGGCACGTCCGACAATTGCGGCCGCTGCAGAAGAGAAACCGTAGGCCACCTCTAGTTCGGGTAGCGACCGGCAATCCGCTCCTGCGACAACCATTCCATGAACTGATCGAAGCGCGTGCCCCCACCGGTCGAGGCAGGCTCCCAGGCGTCATTCACACCGACGACGCCGCCGAATTTTTCCTCCACGCTATCGGCCATGCCATCGCCGTCCTCGTCGGCATAGGCATCTGCCTCTTTAATCGCGGGGATCTCGCCGGGCGCAACCACCATGCGCCCTGCTCCCCTCTCGCCTTGTGCACCCATATCCTTGATCCAGGCGACATCGAGATCGTCGCGGGGAAACGCACCGGACTGGCCGCGAACCTCTTCATATGCCTCACCGGCTGCAAGGAGCGCATCAACCGCCAAGGGGCAAGGCGGGCGGTTCACCACGAATTGGTCTGTTCCTGGCGAAAGCAATTGAAGCGACTTGGATGGCGGCGCCCACAACTCGTTGCCGCTCTCGTAGATCTGCGGCTGGCCGGCGCTTTCGACATTCTGCCACTTGATTGCGTAGGTTTTCTCGATCGTGCTCGGACCCGCCTTGAAGTAGTTGCCGACATAGGAAATCGGCGTGCCGCCCGGATACTGCGAGAACACCTCGCCCCACTCGGAACGTGCATTGAAGAACACGTTGTTGACAATCTCGATGCAGGATTTTCCGTAGTGGTTGTTGTCGGGATTCCGGTCATTGTTGGAAATGCAGGCGTTTCGCCAGAAGGTAATGTTCTGCGGGACTCTGGGATCGGCGCCGAGAAGGGTGCACTTGCTGTGCTTGTTCAGCCCCTCGGCAAAGATCGAATTCGCGATGGTGATGTCGGTCGTGTTGGAATAGGTGCTGACGTTCTCGTCGGTCGCCCAGGACATCGACGTATGGTCGAAATAGACGCGCTGGCTGTTTTCGATCACCGCCGCATGGACGTTCTTGACGGAGTTCGGCAGCCGCGGCCGAATGCGCAGATGCCGGACGATCACGTCGTGCGTCTGCTTGGCAACAAGCGGGGTATGCCTCAGTTCGTCATTCGTCTGGTCGATGGTCAGCAAAATGCCGCCACCCGGCGCCGTCTGCCCGAGGATCGAGACCGAGTTGTTATCCTCGCCGATCACCAGCGAGGATTTGAGCTGGATGATGCCGGAAACGCGAAACACGCAATTTCGTGCCCCAGTCGCCTCGATGCATTCGCGCAGCGTGCCCGGGCCGGAATCCTCAAGGCTCGTCACCTGGATGATGCGGCCGCCGCGGCCGCCCTGCGCCATCTTGCCGTGCCCTTCGGCACCGGGAAACGCGACCATCTGCGGCTCGCTGGCGGAAGCCGCGACACCCAAGAAGGCGGAAAGCAGGGCAAGCGTGCGCGCACCATGCTGAAAAGCCTTTGCGCGTCGAGTCTGTTGCTGGAAAGACCGAGAACCGAAATGGCCGGCCGACCGCGGCGCACGTGGCGATGTGCGCGGCATGACAATCTCAATCGGCATACAGTTTACTCCCAAAGCCTTTTGGCGAGGCCCCGCTCCAGAAGCTTGAAAACGCTCGTGCAGGGCAATTCATTCCGCCCTATATCGTCAATCAAAAGAATATTTTTCGCGCAATTCGGGGCGAAGCTTTCCACTTTTGTTATAGTTCGTCAATTCGATTTATTTGCATCACCCGAATTAGGTATATAACTCGCGCTTTTGACCTCTCGAAGTAGCATTGAGACGGTGCTACAGTCTCGCGAATATTTAGTTTACTTTCGGGACCTCGTTTCGTGTCTCAAAAAGCAATTACCGTCGGATTTCCATTTTCGGGTGATGACATCGGGGGGAGCCATATTTCCGCGCTCAACCTCATATCGTCGTTTGACAGGGACCGGATAACCCCCATCGTCTTCGTGCATCATCCGCGCAAGGCGCTTTCCAGATATCTGGACGAAAACAAGATCGACTATGTCACGATCGAGGACATCGACATCCTCTCGCCGCAACGGGATCGTCCTTTCGCGACGCAATCCTTCTCGGCGCTGCGCTATCCGATCTCGATTGTGAAGATCATCAAACTCCTGAGACGGCACAAGATCGACATCGTGCACACCAACGACGGCGCGATCCATACCACCTGGGCGCTTCCAACTTACTTGGCCGGCGCCAAACTTCTGTGGCACCACCGTGGCGACCCCCGCGCCCGGGCGGTCAACATGCTTGCGCCGCTTCTTGCCAAGCACGTGGTCACGGTTTCGCGATTTGCGCAGCCGGCAAAGCCGTTGCTCCCGCTTGAGGGGCGTATCTCGGTACTGCACAGCCCCTTCCGGCATCCGGATCAGGTCCCCGATCGGGAGGAAAGCAGGCTCGCGCTGGTGCGCGAACTCGGCCTGCCGGAGGAGACGCGGTTCCTCGGCTACTTCGGGCTTCTCAACGAGCGCAAGCGCCCTCTCCGTTTCGTCGAGGCGGTGCACGCCTTTCACCGCAGCAATCCGGATTTCCCGATAGCCGGCCTGCTTTTCGGCGCACCCGAACAGGCAGGGCCGCGGCTCGACCTTGAGACAGCAGAACGCGCGCGCGCTCTCGGGATCGCCGACAAGATCCACCTCATGGGATTTCGCCATCCGGTCGCGCCCTATATGTGCGCCGTCGACATTCTCCTCGTGCCGGCCATGAGCGAGCCGTTCGGCAGAACGCTCATCGAAGCCATGATGTACGGCACCCCGGTCGTCGCCACCAATCACGGCGGAAATCCCGAAGCGATCGAGAACGACGTGACCGGTTTTCTCGTCGAGCCGGAAAACCCAGAGGCTTTCGTCGCCCCGATGGAGCGCCTGCTGAAAGACCGTAACGAGTGGCAGCGCATCAGCGAAACGGCGCGCACCTCGACGCTTGCCGCCTATGGCATCAAGCCCCATGTCGACGGCATCGTCAGCATTTATCAGCGAATTCTCGGAAGACGGCCGTCCGACATCTCGGCACACGCCGCGCACTGAGCCCACCGACAGCGGAAAGAAAGAGAACGACATGCAGCTCTCGGATATCGATTTCCTGATCATCGGCGCCGCCAAGAGCGCGACCACCTGGCTACAGCAGTCGCTGCAGCAGAACCCTTCCGTCTATATGCCGGATCCCGAGCTCCACTTCTTCAGCCGCAACTTCGAAAAGGGCGACGGCTGGTATCTGGGGCAATTCGAGCCCAAACCTGAACAGACCATCGTCGGCGAGAAATCCAATTCCTACCTCGACGAGCCGGAAGCAGCTGCCCGCATCAAGAAGGCGCTGCCGCGCGCACGGCTGATCGCGCAGCTGCGCAATCCCGTCGACCGCGCCTATTCCGACTACTGCATGCTTTATCGCCGCGGGGAAGTCGGCACCGACATCACCCGGTATCTCGATCCACGCCAGGCAAAGGGAGGACGTTTCCTGGTCGGCGGTCTCTATTGCCGCCAGCTCGAAGCCTATCTCGATCTGTTTCCAGCCGAAAACCTGCAGGTTCTCCTCTATGAGCATATGCGCCAGAACCCGCAGGCGCATCTCGACGCGGTCAGAGACTTTCTGCAGCTGTCGTCGCCGCTTTATCCGGTCGTCAATAAAGTCAAGGACAAGACGGTGCCTGTCGTGCCGCCGAAGCTGCGCCGACTTCTTCAGCCGCTGAAGCCGATCGCGGCACCGTTCCGCAGCAACCCCATCGTGAAGGGCCTGCGCTCGATGGTCGCCCGCGAACTCGACTATGTGCCGCTGCCGACGGATCTGCGCAACCGGCTGGTCGAATTCTACGCGCCGGAAACCGAAAGGCTCGGCGCGCTTCTGAAGCAGGACCTTTCAGGCTGGCTGCAGGCGGCCGCCGGTAGCGCGCGACCAGCGGCCTGATGCAGGCGCCTAGCCCTCGGCGCGCCGACCAAATCGCAGACTGAGAACGAGCGGTACGGCCACCAGATAGACGGCGACGACCGACAGCCAGATGGCGCCTGGCCATTCCTGCCTGAAGACGAAATAGAAGCTCGAGAATGCGAGCGGACTGGCAATCGATGCCAGGCTTACCGCCGACGCCAACACGCCCTGAAACTGGCCTTGCTGGGTCTCATCGACCTGTCGGGTTGCAAGGGACTGCAAGGCCGGCGCGCCGATACCGCCAAGAACGAATACCGGCATGATGGCGAAGATCATCCAGCCTTCCGTCGCAAATGCCATGACGACCAAGCCAACGCACGCGCCGGCAACGCCCGTCAGGATCGTCGCGCGTTCGCCGAGCCTTCTCACCGCCGGCCCCGGGAGGAAAGCCTGGGCAAGGGCCTGACAGACCCCAAAGGCACCGAGCGAAAGACCGATCCACAGCCCGTTCCAGTGAAAGGCATCGCTGCCCCACAGCGCCCAGCAGGTGCTGTAGGCCTCGCCGGTCGCACTGAAGGTGATGAACAGAACGACGATCGGCATCAAGCCCTTGGCGGAGAAGGCCCAGCGGAGCGGACGGAGCGGATTGAGCGCGGCCAGGTCGATCTTCTGCCGGCCGGGAATGCGTGATTCCGGCAGGACGAAAAGCGCCAGCAGCAGATTGCAGGCGTTGAGAACGGCGGCTGCAATGAAGGGCAGCCGCAAGCCATGGTCGCCGAGGATACCGCCCAGCACCGGGCCGACGATAAAGCCGATGCCAAACATGGCGTTGAACAGGCCGAAACGGCGGGCGCGTTTGTCCTCCGGCGATATGTCGGTGATATAGGCGGTCGCCACCGCCAGGTTGGCGCTTGTGAGGCCGGCGATCGCGCGACCTGCGAAAAGCATCCAGAGGTTGGAGGCGAAAGCCAGAAACAGGTAGTTGATGGCGGCTCCTGCGAGAGAAAGCAGCAAGACGGGCCGCCGGCCGATGCGGTCGCTGAGCGCACCGAGCACCGGTGCAAACACGAACTGCATCACTGCATAGAGGGCCGTCATTGTGCCGATGAGCGGCGCGACGTCGTCCGTCTGCGTGAGCTCCTTAAGCAGCGACGGCAGAATGGGAAAGATCAGCCCGATGCCGACGGCATCGAGGATAATGGCAGCAAAAATGACGATAAATGGCTTCTTCATGGTGAGGGGTGTGGTCATGGCACGCTCCGGTAGACGCGAGGGTGCGGCACCGCCAGGCGCCAATGGCTCGCGAGCAGGGGCTGACGAAATGTCAGATATCTGGTTTCTGGGAGACGCTGGCCGATCCGCGCCGAAATAGGCGGGGATGGCATGTACTCGACCGCCTGGACGCCAATTCGTCCACCTGTTTACTCCGCCACTGAGCGGATCAAGGGAAGCGGTCGCTTTTCGCGACGGGCAATATTTACGTCAGATAGCCGCACGCCGCAATCCCTCTCCGCGCACGCCTATAACATGAGATTTAAACTCCACTATTGCGCTTGGCTCTGTGGCCCGCTATCCCGGTGCCCAGCGCCGGGCACCGGCCGGCTCATCGCCCGTGGCCCGCCGAACCAAATCATGGAGAAGTCGACGCTCGGCCGATCGCGTCATCGCCGTCCCATGTTGATGGAGGGGCAGCCCCGATCCCGTCGCTGATTTGGAGGCCGGGAGGCCGTACTTTTCCCGGCTCCGCTGCCGCTTAGGCAACCTGCGCGTCGGGCTCTGCGTCCGTGGCCAGCACGACCGTATTCCTACCCATGCGCTTGGCTTCATAAAGCGCGTCGTCTGTTTTCTGCAGTAGTCGCTCGAGCGTCGTATCGGCGGCGATCGCCGACGCTGTCCCGAGGCTCGCGGTCACGCAGCCATCGGTCAGGCCGCGATGCGGTATGCGCAGCCCTTCGATTGCAGACCTGATCCTCTCTGCCATCGCCAAAGCCTGCAGCGGCTCCCGTCCAGGCGCCAGCACCAGTATCTCCTCGCCGCCGAAACGGAAGACGAAAGCGGCCTCGTCGACGGCGGCGCGGATGCACTGCGAGACTGCGCGGATGCAGGCGTCACCTTCAATGTGGCCATGAACGTCGTTGAACCGCTTGAAGTGATCGATATCGAGCAGGATCGCCGAAACTGCGGTCTCCCCCGGCGCTTCGTTCCACAGCATGCCGCCGATCCGCGCCAGCGACCGACGGTTCAATAGCCCCGTCAGTTCATCCCGTTCAGCGTTGCGTTCGAGTTGCTGGCAAAGGAGGCTGCCTCTCAACTGATTGAGAAAATTCTGCCGGTCCTTCTGTTCCAGAAAATAGGCACTCACCGCCAGGAATATCGACAGCGTCAGATAGAAGGTGATGATGCCGGAATAGGTTACGTCGTCGAAGGCGCCGGTCATATGCGTCGTGGTGAAGTGCGACGCGCACATCAGCGCAAGCCCCGAAAGAACGGCAGAGAAACGCGGCCGGAGCGCGATGACGAAGAACAGGAAGGCAGCGGAATTGCCGTTCTGGTAGACGAAAAGGTAAGGGCTGGCGCTCTGCGTGGCCACGGCCATGGGCAGGGTCACGCCCAGCACCGCGATCGCCACCGCCAGGACATCGTAAAGACGGGCATCCGGCCAGCGCCGCACCGCCAGGATGCAGGCGATAACGAAGGGCGTGAACACCAGGAAGCGAACGGTGAACAACCCGGTGAAGACATCCGGCAACATGGTGTGGTCGCCGAAATAGACGAGATCGTAGATAAAGATACCGATCACGCCCCAGATTGCGGCGAGCCGCACGCGCTCTGCCGCATAGTCCTTGCGGAAGAGCTCTTCTATTTCGGGCGAAAAATGCAGATAGCGAAAGCCCCGCGCGATCTGGCCTTCTACCTGGTCTAGCGTCACAACGCCCATCGCCTATTTCCCGAACAGCGGAAAGACTCGGCACAGACTAGCAGAGAAAGCTGAATATTCGTCTAAAGTTAGAACGGTTCACTGCCCGGGGCGCGCGGGCCGGCCTGAAGCGACGTCACGCCTCGGGAACCTTGATCAGCACCGTCCCTGCCGCATCGATCGGCCGGCCATCCTGCGTGCGGATATCGAGCTTAACCGGCAGGCCCGTTTCCTTCTCGACCAGCAAAGAATGCTCCTCGCCGGGCTGGAACAAGTGCCTTTCGCCGAACTGCCGCAAGGCGACCATGACCGGAAAGAGGTCGCGGCCCTTCGCCGTCAACTGGTACTCGACCCTCGTTTTCGCATCGCCTGCCGGAACCGTTTCGAGAATGCCGCGCTCGACAAGCGTTCTCAGGCGGTCCGTCAGGATGTTCTTGGCAATGCCAAGGCTCTTCTGAAAGTCGCTGAAGCGGCGGACGTCATCGAACGCATCGCGCACGATCAGCAGCGACCACCAGTCACCGATCGCATCCAGTGACCGCGCGCTGGGGCAATAGTCTTCCTTCAGCCGTCTGCGGGCGACCATGCATGAGCTCCTTTCGCAATTTTGGTTGCATTATGAAACCAAAATGATATCCATTCCTTGGTTTCATTATTAAACCAAAACAAGGAACACGTCCAATGGATGGTAAAATTGCTGCAGCGCCGGCCGGCGCTGCAAACGAAGTCTCGTGCCCGGTCGGCAGCGCCCGCCCGGCATCGCGGCTGACGCGTCCGATGATGACGCTCTTTGCCTTCGCCGCCGGCCTCGCGGTCGCCAACGCCTATTTCGCCCACCCCTTGCTCGACGTGATGGCCGCCGATCTCCATCTGTCGGAAACCCGCGCCGGCCTGATCGTCGGCGCGACCCAGCTCGGCTACGCGCTCGGCCTGATCCTGCTTGTCCCCCTCGGAGACATTTTCGATCGCCGCAAGATCATCATCTTTCAGTCGCTGCTGTCGGTCGCAGCCCTTGGCTTCGTCGCCCTTTCAGCCACCGTCGAAATGCTCATGGTCTCCATCGCCGCAGTTGGCATGCTTGCTGTCCTCACGCAGGCGCTGGTGGCCTATGCGGCCAGCCTCTCTCATCAGGCGGAACGGGGTCGGGTGGTCGGATTTGTCACCAGCGGCATCGTCATCGGCATTCTTTCGGCTCGCGCCGTCGCCGGATTTCTGACCGATCTGGCCGGCTGGCGGGCGGTCTATATTGTATCCTCTGCGCTCACCTTTTTGATCGCTCTGTTGCTTTACAAGCTGCTGCCGGATCAGCAGCGGGAAACGAGCAAGCTCCGCTATCTCCGCCTCGTCGCCTCCACCTTCACGCTAATCGCCCAGGAGCCGGTTCTGCGCGTCCGTGGCATCATCGCAATGCTGATCTTCGCCAATGTGACGACGCTGCTCACCCCGCTTGTCCTGCCGCTGAGCGTGCCGCCCTTTTCACTGTCGCATACCCAGGTCGGCCTCTTTGGCTTGGCAGGGATTGCCGGAGCACTTGCTGCCTCTCGCGCCGGACACTGGGCCGATCTCGGATTCGGTCAGCGCACGACCGGTATCTCGCTGGCGTTGATGCTCGCCGCGTGGTTGCCGATTGCGCTGCTGGACCAATCGCTCCTGTGGCTCGTTGCCGGCGTCCTCGTCCTCGACTTCGGCCTTCAGGCGGTGCACGTGACGAACCAGGCACTGATCTATCGCGTCCGTCCGGAAGCCCAGAACCGGCTCACCGCCGCCTACATGCTCTTTTATTCGCTCGGCAGTGGGCTCGGATCTTCCTTTTCTACCATCGCCTATGCCTATGGGGGATGGCATGGCGTCTGCCTGATGGGAGCGGCACTCAGCCTCATAACCCTGCTGTTCTGGTTGATAACGAAACCCGCAGGTCCGCGAGGCGGCGCGATGCTGAACGGCTAGCTTCGCCACCACGCGCACTACGCATGGCCGCCCTCGGCGGGAGGCGGTCATGCTTTTGGCCCGCCAGCCCTCCCCCGCTTTGCCAGACGTCTCGACATCATACGCGCCGACCGCACGGAACCCTTCCCCAAACCGGGCGTTTAGGTTGCTTGAGCGTCATCTATCGGGGATCAACGCAATGTCAGACGCCGAAAACACGTCCGACAGCGATGTAGTAGCCAAGGGAAATGTGTGGCCGGCATCTCACGACGAGATGCGGTCGTTGATCGACAACTTTGACTGGTCGCCGACCCCTCTCGGACCGATGGAGAATTGGTCGCCGACGCTGAAGATTATGATCCCCTTCCTCCTGCGCAACCGGTTTCCGCTCCTGCTGTGGTGGGGGCCACAGTATGTCTCGATCTACAACGAGGCCTATCGCCCTGTGCTCGGCGCCAAACACCCCTGGGCACTCGGCAAACCGGTCAGCGAATGCTGGAGCGAGATCTGGCATGTCCTGAAGCCGCTGATCGACACGCCCTTCAATGGCGGTCCTGCCACCTGGAACGATGACATCGAGCTCGAAATCAATCGGCACGGCTTCCTGGAAGAAACCCATTTCACCATCGCCTACAGCCCCGTGCCGGACGAAACCGCAGAAAACGGGATCGGCGGCGTGCTCGCCACTGTGACCGAAATTACCGAGAAGGTGATCGGCGAGCGCCGTATCGTCGTCCTTCGGGATCTTGCTTCTCGCTCGGGCGATGCACGATCGCCCGACGAGGCCTGCGCGATCGCAACGGAAACATTCAAGAAGCACGAACGAGACGTGCCCTTCGCGCTTCTCTACCTCGTGGAGCCCGGCCGCAAACGAGCAAGGCTTTCCGGATTGGCAGGCCTTAAGCCGAATCACGCGCTGTGCCCGGCAGAGGTAGAGTTGGCGCTAAAGGACAGTTCTGCAGGTTGGCATTTCGGTGCCGACCTGAAACCCAGCCTTGTCGATGATCTCGGACGCCGTTTCCCGGCCTCCGCGAGCAAAAACCATCCCAACCTGCCGCATACGGCGGCCGTGCTTCCGTTGCCCGCGGCCAATGCCCGCGATGCCGCCGGTTTTCTCGTGGTCGGCATCAATCCTCGCCTGAAGCTCGACGAGCACTACCACGATTTCTTGCATCTCATGCGAGCGCAGATCGCCAGCGCCATCGCCAATGCCCAGTCCTATGAGGACGAGCGTAAACGTTCCGAGGCACTCGCGGAGATAGACCGGGCGAAAACCGTCTTCTTTTCCAATGTCAGCCATGAGTTCCGTACGCCGATCACGCTGATGCTCGGTCACATCGAGGACCTGCTGGCCCGTAGCGGAGAGCGTCCGGACGATCACGACCGTCTGCTCATTGCCCATCGCAACTCGCTGCGCCTGCTCAAGCTGGTCAACATGTTGCTTGAATTCTCGCGCATCGAAGCCGGGCGCCTCCAAGCACGCTTCGAGCCGACGAACCTTGCAACGACGACGGCAGAGCTTGCCAGCGCCTTTCGATCGGCGATGGAAATGGCCGGGCTGAACCTGACCGTCGATACGCCGACGCTGCCAGAACCGGCCTATGTCGATCGCGAGATGTGGGAGAAAATCGTCCTCAACCTGCTCTCCAATGCCCTTAAATTCACGCTCAGGGGCGATGTCCCCGTCAAACTCGCGGACGATGGCGACAATTTCGTCCTGACGGTCCGCGATACCGGCATCGGCATTCCTGCCAACGAGATGCCCCGCCTTTTCGAGCGCTTCCATCGCGTCGAAGGCGCAAGGGGTCGCAGCCAGGAGGGCTCAGGCATCGGGCTCGCCTTCGTCCAGGAATTGGTGAAACTTCATGATGGAACGGTCTCGGCCGAAAGTCGCCTCGACGAAGGCACGACCATTAGCGTGACAATCCCCAAAGGCAGTCGCGCTCCTGCGCATCACCGCAACGGCAATGGCGAGGATCGCTCGTCGACGACCGTCGGCGCCGCGCCGTTCGTGGAGGAGGCGCTGCGATGGCTGCCAGATCATCCGTCCTCGGATGCGGGTCTGCCTGAGGTCGACCCGGCGCCGCATCCGCCGGAAAAACGAAACGGCAGCCGCCGAACCCTGCTGGTCGTCGATGACAACGCCGATATGCGCGACTACCTACGCCGCCTTCTCGGCGCGCAATACGATCTCAAGATCGTTGGCAACGGCGAAGACGCGCTCGCCGCCGTCGGGTCGCAAAAGCCGGACCTGATCCTCACGGACATCATGATGCCAGGCTTCGATGGGATCGAACTGCTCAGGCGCCTGCGCACGGACGCGCGTACCAACACCGTGCCGGTCATCGTTCTGTCGGCGCGAGCCGGTGAGGAGAGCCGTATCGAGGGCATGCAGGCGGGCGCGGACGATTACTTGATCAAGCCCTTCAGCGCACGCGAGCTTTTGGCCCGGATCGAGGCGCACCTGAAGATGTCGCAGTATCGCATGGAAGCCGCGGAGACCCTGCGCGCGAGCGAAGAGCGTTTCCGTGCTCTGGTCACCGCGAGTTCGGATATCGTCTACCGCATGGGTCCCGACTGGCACGAGATGCGGTTTCTGCAAGGCAAGGACTTCGTTGCCGACACCGACGAGCCAAGCGACAGTTGGCTCGAAACTTACATTCCGCCTGAAGACCAGACGCTGATGCTCGCGCGCATCGGCGATGCCATCGACAACAAGGCCGCTTTTGAAATGGAGCACCGGGTCATTCGCCGCGACGGCGGCCTTGGATGGACCCATTCGCGCGCCATACCGATGCTCGACAGCAACGGGGACATCGCCGAGTGGTTCGGTGCGGCGCGTGACATCACCGACCGCAAGCGGGCTGAAGAGACCCGGAAACGTCTGCTCAGCGAGCTCAGCCATCGGGTCAAGAACATGCTCGCGTCCGTCCAGGCGATCGCCCAGCATACGTTGCGCTCGGCCAAGAACCCCGCCGACTTTGCCGCCAGCTTCAGCGGACGCCTGCAGTCAATGTCGCGCATGCACTCGCTTCTGACCCGAACGGCTTGGGAAGGGGCTGACCTCGGCGACATCATTCGCGATCAGCTCTTGTGGGGAACTGCCGACGAGCGCCGAGTCACGACCTCCGGACCACCCGTGCGTTTCGATGCGCAGACGGCAACGCATATGGCGATGGTCCTGCACGAACTCGGGACCAACGCAGCAAAACACGGTGCGCTTTCCTTAAGCAATGGAACGGTGTCGATCGATTGGAGCGTGAGCGACAATGCGCTTTGTCTCAACTGGACAGAACAGGGCGGACCACCACTCAAGACGCCGCTCGGTTCAGGCTTCGGCACCAGCCTGATCGAGAAGGTCGCGACGGGCGGCGGCGGAAGCGCCCGCCTGACGACCGAGGCAGATGGCATGCGCTGGGAAGTGCGGCTGCCGCTCGAAGCCCATGTTCCGCCGAGTACCCTGTCCAACTTGGAGGAGCCTGTGAGAGAAGCACCGGCGGCCGATGCCCCGGCCGCGTCGACGAAGCTGAAGGGAAAGCGAATATTGGTGGTGGAGGATGAAGCGCTGATCGCCTTCGAAATTGCCGCGATTCTCGAGGATGAGGATGCTGAGGTCGCCGGACCGGCGGCGACACCCGGCGATGCGCTACGCCTGATCGACGAGATGGCGCTGGATGCCGCCCTGCTCGACGCCAATTTGCGCGGCCAGCCGGTTGACGCGATCGCCACTGCATTGGCCGACAAGAAAGTCCCCTTCGTCTTCGTATCCGGCTACGGTCGCGAGGCACTGCCCCCGGGCTTTGCCGACACCGCTCTGCTGGCAAAGCCGTTCAACCCTCGACAATTGCTCGAGGCCGCGGCCCTGCTCGTCACCGAGCCCAAGGCCATCCTTCGTTTCCGGCACTGAGGGAGCGCGCTTGATCGAGCCTTCTTTCCTTCGGACACCGTTGCATTTCGGCTCGCTTGCGGTAGCTTTTCAGAACGCCCCGCAAAGCAGCGGCGGCGTTTCGCAACGTGTGGCCATCACCGATGCGGTTCCACTTCGGGTTCGTGGGAGCGATCAATATGCTGGTCGACAATAGTAGCGCGAACGCCTCCGAACAGCCGTATCGCGAGAGCGAGGCGCGGTTCCGCGAGATCTTCGAAAACGCCGGCGTCGCGGTGTGGGAGCAAGACTTCTCCGGAGTCTGCGATCTGCTGGATCAGCTTCGCTCGGAGGGCGTCGAGGATCTGCGCGCCCACCTGAAGGCTCACCCCAACCGCCTGGACGAAGCGATCGCGCAGGTGCGTATCGTCGACGTCAATCCTTTCACCGTGGAACTGTTCGAGGCCACCGAGAAGGACGAGTT
This sequence comes from Ensifer sp. Root954, assembly GCF_001429005.1. Lineage (NCBI taxonomy): Bacteria > Pseudomonadati > Pseudomonadota > Alphaproteobacteria > Hyphomicrobiales > Rhizobiaceae > Ensifer > Ensifer sp. Root954. The sequence continues at coordinate 2,205 of NZ_LMJM01000045.1, read as the reverse complement.
GCTGCGTTCGCTCTCGAACGTTTTTCTGCCGGAAACGGCGCCGATCTTCTTAGAAGAACTGATGGCGCTCTGGCAGGGCCACAGGCGCTTCGGCAGTGAAGCCGTCGTGCAGACGCTGCGTGGGCGGCGGCTGGATGTGGTCTTCACCGTCACCTTTGAAGGCGCACGCTGCGAACGCACCTATGTCAGCATCCTCGACATCTCCCAGCGCAAGGCCGCGGAGCGCCGTCTGCAGGCGGTTGACCGCATAGCCAAGGCAATCGCCAGCAACCTTGATCTCGATCACATAGTTCAGACGGTGACCGACGCCGCCACCGAGCTTGCCGGGGCGAAGTTCGGCGCGTTCTTCTACAATCTCGCCGACCCGGACGGCGAGCGCTACACGCTCTACACCCTCTCAGGCGTACCGCGCGCGGCCTTCGAAAAATTCCAGTTGCCCCGCAACACCGCCGTATTCGAGCCTACCTTTCGCGGTCTCGGCATCGTACGCTCCGACGACATCCGAACCGACCCGCGCTACGGACAGTCCGCACCACATTTCGGCATGCCGAAGGGGCACCTGCCGGTGGTAAGCTACCTCGCGGTTCCCGTGGTCTCACGGTCCGGTGATGTTCACGGCGGGCTCTTCTTTGGCCATGATCTTCCGGCTGTCTTTACCGCTGAGACCGAGGCAGCCGTTACCTCGATCGCCGCGCATGCCGCGATCGCCATCGACAACGCCCATCTGCTCAAGGCGGCCGAACATGAACTGATGGTGCGTCGCACGACGGAACGCGCCGCCCAGCAACTGGCGGCAATCGTCGAATCCTCCGAAGATGCGATCCTGTCGATGGATCTGGACGGCATCATCACCAGTTGGAACATCGGCGCCGAGCGCCTCTACGGCTATACGGTCGAAGAAGCGGTCGGAAGCCCGGTCACGCTGCTGATCCCGGAGGATCGCCTCGGCGAAGAACTGGAGATCCTGGCAAAGGTTCGCGCCGGCCAGCGCGTCGATCACTTCGAAACCTTCAGACAGCGCAAGGATGGCGGGCTCATCCCGATCTCGCTGCGGATCTCGCCGATCCGCGACAATGCCGGCGTGGTCATCGGCGCCTCAAAGATCGCCCGCGACATCAGCGAGCGCCGGCAGGCCGAGCAGCAGAAGGACCTGCTGATCCAGGAGATGGCGCACCGGGTGAAGAACCTGTTCATGGTTTCAAGCAGCGTCGTGTCGCTGAGCGCCAAGGCCGCCGCATCTGCCGAAGAGCTGGCGTCTGCCGTCGTCGCGCGGTTGGGGTCGCTGGCGCGCGCACACGTGCTCACCTTGCCGACGGCGGATCGTGACGGCGCAGGCGAAGGCCGAGCGAACCTACAGGCGCTACTTTCGACATTGCTCTCGCCCTATGACGGCGAAACGCCACAGGGCCTTCGCCGGGTCACGACGCGAGGCTGCGATCTTGGCATCTCGCGCGCCGCGATTACCGGCTTTTCGCTGGTCGTGCACGAGTTCGCCACCAACGCCGCCAAGTACGGCGCCCTCTCGACCGCCACCGGTTCCCTCGACATCGAATGCATCGATCGCGGCGAAACCTTGGAACTCAATTGGACCGAACAGGGCGGGCCTCAGGTAACCCGGACCGAGACCGAGGGCTTCGGCACCAAGCTCGCCAAACTGACGATCGAAAGACAGTTCGGCGGCGAAATTCTTCGCGAGTGGCACTCGCAAGGCCTGATCATACGCCTGATCGTCCCCAAGGATCGCCTGCAGCCGCCGGAGTGAGGGCGCCTTGCAGGCCGCAGCCGCGATCGATGGCCGTGTGCACGTCCTCCCGGCTTGCGGCCATTATGTCCCACTGGAGCGTGCGTTTGCGCTGAATGCGATCCTTACGGGTCTGATCGGCTCTTTGACCGTTGCCTGGTCTGCCCGCTTGCGCCCGTCTGGGTTCTTTTCCCTG
>NZ_LMJM01000045.1:0-162 GCF_001429005.1 Ensifer sp. Root954 | reverse complement strand
GTTCCGAGCTTAGCAAAACAAAAGGGCCGCTTGAGGGCGGCCCGTGTTTCGGCTGGGCCGAGGGATGAAGAGAAGGTGATCTTTGTTTTCCGGATTTTATCTTGCGCTTTGCAGACCTGGCAGCGACCTACTCTCCCGCGTCTTAAGACGAAGTACCATCGG
>NZ_LMJM01000044.1:0-60526 GCF_001429005.1 Ensifer sp. Root954 | reverse complement strand
GCCGTGTGCAGCACGGCGCGCTCCTCGGTGATGTTGATGATGTCGCCGCGGAACATCGCCTCCCGCTTTTCCTCGACCTTGGCGGCCTTGGCGAGCGCCTCCAGTCCGTCCAGCACCCTGTCGTTGACGGCGCATTTCGAATAGTCGAACAGCAGATCGCCAAAGCGGACGCTGTACTTCGAGAAACGGTCGGGGTCAGCGGAGAAGGCGGCCTTTATGTCCGCCGCCTGGGTTACGGTTGCAACCGAAACAAGGCGCATTACTTCTTTTTTCATTCACGTATCCTGCAATGCTCGCGCCTGCCGCATTTGGCGGGTGCCTACGATGGGCGGCCGAACTTCTCCAGCGCCTGCTTCAATTCCGGATGGCTTCGCGCATAGACATCGAGCTCAATGCCCTCTTGCGCTGCCTCCCAGGCTTGCCTGACCGCCTTGACGCCAGCGCCAGGGCCTCCGGGGTGACTGACTACGCCGCCGCCGCAGAGGTATAGGAGATCGAGTGTCCGCCCCGTACGCCGATATGTTTCCGGTGCCTGCCCGCCCCACTGACCGGAGCAGACCACCGGCATCGGACTTTGCCTTTCCGCCTGAAAAGGGACAGCGAGATCGTGGAAAGATTGGATGAAGGAGTCGTCGGGTTCCCAGTACTTCGACCCAATACCGTTGATCTGAAACTGGTCGACCCCGAGTAATCGCCAGTACTGTTGGTAGACCGAGAAGTTCATGCCGAGCCCCGGGTGACGGGTGAGAATATCCCATCCATTCCGATGCGCGTGCAGGGCCAACCGAGAACGTTTTCTCAGGAATAGGAAGGAGCCCTGGCCGATCGAATTGATGTTGATTACCGCTGCGTTTCCGCCTGCGGCGGCCACCATGTCATGGTTCCGCATCATAACGTCCGGATCGACGTGTGAGATGTTGAAGGCATACATCACCTTCTTGCCGGTCCGCTGCTCATGGTCCTTGATTAAGGGCATGATCGCAGCCACCCGGTCTTCTAGCGAAGAATAGGGCGGACCGCACAGTTTTTCGTCGTCCTTGATGAAGTCCACCCCGGAGGCGATGAGTTCCTTCACCATTTCGGCCGTCTCGTGCGGGCGTAGGCCAAGCGCGGGCTTGATTATTGTTCCGATTATGGGACGGTTCTCGACCCCCGTAAGTTGGCGCGTTCCGTTTATGCCGAATTGGGGACCTGGGTAGGTTGCCCCAAATCCATCAGGCAACTGCATGCGCAGGACCCGAATTCCGGTGAATCCGCGGATCGAAAAGACTCCGCCCACGGTTATGGTCATCAAGGCGGCCAGGTCGTCGCCGATCGCTTCCATCGGAAACGCTATGTCTGCCTCCACTCTGCGATACGGTCCGCTACCGGCCGTCTGCGGGATCGAGGCGCGCGCGTTTGGCGGAATTTCGCGTACTTCCAGCACGCGAGCCGCGACCCGGGCCTTCAGTTCCGGTGTTTCGCCCGGAAGATCCACAAAGGTACCGGTTGATTGGTCGCTGGCGATCTTGGAGGCAAAGGCAAGTGGATCGCCTTCGCATTCGATCAGATACGTCATGATGACGTGGTCTTGTGCATTCATCTCAGAAACACCGCTTACGTAAGATCAACATCACACTCTGGAAACTTCGTTTTCGGCGAGACACACTTCGATAATCTGCAGGCCACGATCGGACACGCGTGACGGATATAGCTGGGCCAGCTTTTCTTCGTGGACGGGAATAATCCGTCGCTCGTCATGCCCCACGATGGCCAGCATTTCTTCTGCTGCCTCAATCAGTTTCGTCTGGCTGCCATTGGCGAGACCCGGTGGAACAAAGCATGGATTCGACGGGTCCTCACCCGTCACATTTTGGTAGGTATAGATCACGTCCCCTGACAGGACCAAATTATCAGCGCCGCCTCGATCAATGACCACATACTGCGATCCCGCCGTGTGCGTATCGTGCGCAGGATACAGGTGAATGCCGGGAAGAGCGTTTTCCCGATCGCCATCCACGAGTTCGAGACGACCTTCGATGTTCGCCTGGGCGAGGTACAGGATGTCCGCGGGGTTTAGACCTGCTTGCAGCGATCGGAACCGAGGACCCTTTGCGAGAATCCACATCCAGGACTCCAACTCCTTCTTTTGAAGATAGATCTTCGCGTTAGGAAAGAATTTGAGGCCTCCGATGTGATCGAAGTGCGCATGCGTGAGGAAAATTTGGGTGACATCCTCAGGGCGAACACCGCACTCCGACAGCACCACCTCTGGCGGCGTCCAACCGGTCACACCGATTGAATTGGCAATTTTTCCTCCGAAATCGTTTGCATCATGGCCTACGTCCACCAGTGCGACCGCGCCGGCCGTCTTAATCAAGATATACGCGAACGGAAGGTTCATTGTGCCTTTATTGTGCGCCCCATACAGGACGCCACTGACCGGATGGACCGGGCTACGCGCGTACTCAAGTACCCAAACGGAATGTGTTCCCATCCCACTTCTCCATGTTGGCAAAAGCTCCTCCAGCGCAGCAGCCAGTTGTGTCGAACGTTGTGGTGCCCAACACGGCTGAAGCGGCTCTCAATTCCGTCAAGGCTTCGGATAGTACGTGCATCGCTTGCCCATGAACTACATCACAAACTCCCGCGAGCTTGAACCGCTCAAGTCTTGTGCGGACCCGTCTTAAATGTCGCCGGGTGTGTTCGGTTGCCATCAGTGGCTTCAAAGCAGCTTCCCTTTCCCGCGCGGTGACCAGAAGCTGTGTCGCGCGCTCGTCGAGTAAAGCGGAGTGCACCTCGAGGCCCCGCGCGGTGGCGCCAAGATGGACGAACGACAACAACGCTATGATCTCGCCATAGACGCGAACCAATGACGAAAGGTCGTCCCGCTGCTCCTGACGCTCGATCGCACTCGGTTCCTCGCGGCAAGCGAATGGCAATAGATTTTGGACCGCTCCGCCGTGCATCAGGCGGCTGCCGGAAGCGGTGCGGTGGCAGGCAGGAGACCGGCAGACGTCAGTGCACTCCAGAATGCGGCCGGGATCGCTTCGTTCATCGACGCAACATTCTGCATGACTTCCTTGTTGCCCTTCGCCCCCATGACAAGTGTGGCCACTGCCGGGTGAGCGTAAACGAACTGCATCGCTGCGGCAGGAAGACTGACTTTGAATTCTCTGCAAACGCCCTCGATTTCCCTGACGCGATCGAGGACGGCGCTTGGGACCTTGCCGTAGTCGTAGGTCGCGGTGGAACCGCCAGTTCCAGCAGCCAGGATTCCCGAGTTGAAAATCCCGCCGGCGACAATCGATACATTGCGCGCCAGCAGTTCGTCGAAGGCTGAGTTCAGGGGCTCGTGATTGAGTAGCGTGTAACGTCCTGCAACTAATGCGCAGTCAATTGAAAACTCTCTCGAGACGCCGATCACCGACTCTGTCTCGTTGACCCCGAGACCGATAGCCGAAACACACTTGTTTGCACGCAATTCGTCGAGCGCCCTATATCCAGAGGCTCGCAGCTGGTTCCAATAGAATTCGCTTTGATCGCCGTGCCACGCCCGACCTACGTCGTGAACAAGCAGGACGTCTATATAGTCGAGACCGAGACGATGCTGACTATCCTCAAAGGATCTCATGATCCCGTCGTAGGTGTAGTCGTAGGTGTCCAGGAAGGGTAGGGGATCTATCCATTCGATCCCGTAGACGGTCTCAAGCTTTGCAGTGCGGCTTGCGGGCTTCAGGACGCGGCCGACTTTCGTGCTGACGACGACGTCTTTTCGCAGGTCATTCACTCGGAGTGCGTGCCCGAGAAAGTGCTCGGACTTCCCAAAGCCATACATTGGGGCGCAATCAAAATAACGTATCCCGGACTCGTACCCCGCCAGGATCGTAGCCTCGAATTCGGCGTACGAGACGGCGGCGTTGAAACCGGACAGCGGTACCGTTCCTAGTCCCAGCGACGTCACCTGCACGTTGGACCTGCCAAGCGGACGAATTTCAAGCTCCGGCATTTCTTACTCCCCTAACAATTGGCGTTACAATCAAGCGGCTAGATCGATGATCGGCGCAGCGTCCGGTATGAGGCCTCTCGCCTTTAGTTCGGACCAGAATTCAGGGGGAACCTTCGCAGAGATTGCGGCGACGTTTGCCTCCACATGGCGAGTGCTGAGCGCACCCTGAACAACAGCCGTTACAGCCGGATGCGAGTACACAAATTGCGTAGCGGCGGTGGCGAGCGAAATGTTGAACTCGGCGCAGACGGCCTCAAGCGCCTCTACTCGCCTCAAGATTTCGGGGCTCGCCGATTGATAGTCATAGGTTCTCACCGCCGCTGCCCCTTTGCTCCCCTCCGCAAGGACGCCTGAGTTGTAGACGCCGCCTGCAATGATCGCGATCCCGCGACGCTGGGCTTCGGGGAAGAAGTCCTCAAGCGGCTGATGGTTGAGCAGCGTATAGCGGCCAGCTACCAGAGAGCAGTCCAGGTTGAATTCCGCCGCGACCTGAAGGACGGACGCAGTTTCGTTGACTCCGAGACCGATCGCCTTGACTGCGCCACTGCTTCGCAGTTCGTCGCACGCACGATAACCGCTGTCGCGAAGTTGCGAGAGGTAGAGATCATAGCTGTCGCGGTGCCAGACGCCGCTGACATCATGAAGGTAGAGGATATCAAGGCCGTCTACGCCCATGCGCTGCTGGCTATCCTCGAAGGACCGCATAATGCCATCGTATGAGTAGTCGTATTCGTCGACATACGGCAGTGGATCGATCCAGTCGATGCCATAAAGGCTTTCTGCCCGCTTGGAGCGGCTTGCGGGCTTGAGGATGCGGCCAGCTTTGCTGCTGATCACAACGTCTTTGAGAAGCCCGTTTACGCGAAGGACGTGGCCAAGGCTGTGCTCCGACTTTCCCAGCCCATAGAGCGGCGCAGTGTCGAAGTACCGAACGCCAAGATCATAGGCTTTGAGGATTACAGCTTCGAAATCGGCAAACGGGACGCTCACCCCGCACCCACCCAATGGTGACGTCCCGAGGCCCAGTGAAGTCAGCTCGACACCGGTATTTCCGATTTTTCTCTTCTCTAGCACAGTCATTTGTCACCTTGATCCAATAGTGGCGAGCCCGGAAATTCGGGCTCGCCGATAATAATCACTTGTATGTTTTCACGTTGTCCTTATCCAAGACGAGCCACGGAACCGTGTAGTCTTTTTGAGTGCCGTCCTTCCACTCCATGAGTTCCATCCAGACGTCCGACTGTGGCTTGTATTCTGGTCCGATTACTTGGCGTAACGCCAAATCTACTGCGCCTTGGCCTTCCGCCCGTGCATATTTGTAAAGCGTGACTGCCATCTCGCCGCTCTCCACGGCGCGCATCGCGTCCGGGATACCGTCGATAGCGATGACCGGCACCTTGCCGAGGTCCACGTTGGCAGCCTTCATCGCCTCGATCGCGCCCAGCGCCATCTCGTCATTCTCGGCAAGAATGCCGTTGATCTGGTTCGGATAGGCGGAAAGCCAGTTTTCCATGAGAGCCTGGCCTTCGGCGCGGCTCCAGTTGCCACTCTTGTCGACCAGCAGTTTAAGGTTCGAATGCGCTGCGAGTCCGGCGTCGACGCCGGCGCGGCGTTCGATCTGAGCCGACTGGCCGATCGGACCTTCCATGAGCACCAGGTTTCCGCCGTTCGGCAGACGCTTGGCCATCTCTTCGGCGATGATCTTGCCGCCTTCGCGGTCGTCGACGATGATCGAAGCGGTGTAGTTCTCAGATGCGGTCTTCAGCGCCGAAACAATCACCGGAATCTTTGCTTCAACCGCCTTGTCGATTGCGGGCGCGGACGCTTCAAGATCGAACGGCGCCATGATGATGGCATTGAACTGCTGGGTCACTGCGGTATCGATCTGGTTGGATTGCACCAAGGGATCGTATTTGCCATCGAAAACGGTGATCTCGACCTTTCCCTCTTTGACGGCCGGGTGGTTTTGGATCTCAGTCGACCAAGCCTTCATGTATTCGCCGGATTCACCGAACGAAAGTGCTGCGATACGGATTTTCTCTTGGGCGGCTGCCAGACTTGCGCTGAGCAAGAATGTAGAAGCTGCGATCGCCGCAATAAACGTACGTCTTTTCATTGTATTCTCCTCCACTTTGGTATCGATGTTCGCTTCTGTTATTTTCTGATTTGGTCAGCAATCACGGCTAATACGATGATGGCTCCTTTCAATAGCTGCTGGTAGTAGGAAGAGACGCCCATCAAATCCATGCCGTTATTGATGGTGCCGATAATCAGGGCGCCGAAAAGCGTCCCTACAAGGGAGCCGCGCCCCCCGGACAAGCTTGTTCCGCCAATAACGACCGCCGCGATGGCGTCGAGTTCGTAGCCGATACCGGCTTGAGGCAATGCAGCAGTTGTGCGAGCCGTGAGGACTAGGCCTCCGAGACCGGCAAGCAGGCCGGAGATCACGTAGGTGGCTGCAATGACCGTGCGTGTCGAAATACCGCTGGTACGGGCAGCTTTCTCGTTGCCGCCGACGGCATAGATGTAGCGCCCGAAAGTCGTGCGGGAGAGGGTGATCCACCCGATGATGAAGACGGCGAAGAACACTAGGACGGGGACAGGAAGCCCAAGCACGTTTCCGCTGCCAATCCAGCGCAACGAAGCAGAAAGGTTGGCGATCGGGCGTCCATCCGAATAAATGAGCGTCAGGCCGCGCGCCATGCTCAGCATCCCGAGGGTCGCCACGAACGGTGGGACGTTGATCCGTGCAATGAGGCCGCCGTTGACAAGACCCAGGATCGCGCCCGTTCCAAGCGCCGCAACGATGGCAAAGATCAATGGGTTCTCGTTGCCCGTCGTGACGAGGTTGGCAGCCACCATGCCCGCTAAGGCCATGACGGAACCGACGGAAAGATCGATGCCCTTAGTAAGGATGACGAATGTGACGCCGATCGCGAGAATGCCGTTGATGCTCGACTGGCGAAGAAGGTTAAGCCAGTTGTTCCATGTCAGGAAGTATTGGTTCAGTGATGTGAAGAGCACGCAGATCGCGAGAAACACCAGGATGATGCTGAACGACTTTATGAAGTCCTTGGTGATCTCGGCCTTCCGCCGTTCCGAAGGCGTGCCGGTGGCGAGCTTGGTGATGTTAGCATTCATTTTAGTTCGTCCTGAATACCCCGGTCGTGAGCCCGGTGACATTGGTGTTTGCGAAACCTGAAGGTCGGGGAGCGCATGCTCCTCAGCTGGCAAGCTCCATGATTGTTTGCTGTGTAGCTCCGTGTCCGTCGATTACGTCCACCAAGGTGCCACCCTTGAAGATTGCGATCCGGTCGCTGACCTGCAGGATTTCCGGAGCTTCGGACGACACGACTAGGACGCCGTGACCCTTCGCGGCGAAGTCACGAAGGAAGGCATAGATTTCCTGCTTCGAACCTTCATCGATGCCGCGGGTCGGTTCGTCGCAGATCAACAGGCGAGGGTTGGTTGTCAGGCATCGGGCGAAGACAACCTTTTGCTGGTTTCCTCCGCTGAGGCTTTCGACCGTCAAGTCCGACGAACTGGCCTTTATCCGTTGGGACCGGATCATCTCATCTACGACTTCGCGCTCTTTCTGCTGCCTGACGAAGCCGCTCACTGCCATGAGTGAAAGTGCGGAAAGTGTGATGTTGTGTGCGATCGAAGACGACAGTACGAGGCCACTGTCTTTCCGATCCTCCGAGACCATTGCCATGCCCATTTTGATAGATTCGCGTGGCTTGCCCTTGGGGACGCGCTTTCCTGCCAAAACCACTTCACCTGAGGTCGGTTCTTCCATCCCGTAAACCGCCTCCAGGAACTCGGTACGGCCAGAGCCGAGCAGGCCGTAGATGCCGAAGACTTCTCCTGCCGCAACGGAAATCGAGATGTCCCTGAATTCGTTCTCGCGAGAGAGGTTCTTGACCTCGAGCAGGATCGGCGAGCCCGCATTCGGGCGCTCTTTTTCAACGACCTTGACCTCGCGTCCCACGATGTGGGTGACCAGTTCCTTTCGCGTGATGTCCGTCATGAGGCCGCTGACGATATAGTTGCCGTCACGGAACACGGTGTATTCGTCTGCGATCTCGAAGATCTCAGATAGCTTGTGGGATACGTATATAATCCCTGACCCTCGGCGCTTCAGTCGCTCTATGGCGCTGAACAAGATGTGAGCTTCGTGCTCGCCGATCGCCGATGTCGGTTCGTCCATGATGACAATGTCGGCGTCGAAGCTCAGCGCCTTTGCAATCTCGACTAGCTGAGTTTCCGCGAGGCTGAGATTGGACATGCGAGCGCCGGCACGGATCGGAAAGCCGATATCGTCCAGCAGTTCTTGGGCCTGAGTTTCCAGTGCCAAAAAGTCGATGAATGCCCCGAAGCGCTTGGGCTCTCGCCCGAGATAGATGTTCTCGGCGACGGTCATCTCAAGAACCGGCGAGAGTTCCTGTGTGATGATTGCGATTCCGTGATCGAGGGCTTCGCTCGCCGAACGAAAGTCGACGACCTCGCCTTTGATCCTAATTGAACCCTCGTCCCTCCGAAGAAGACCCATAACGATGTTCAGGAACGTCGACTTGCCAGCACCGTTGCCACCACACAGAGCGTGGACAGTGCCGGGTCGCAGTTTCAGGTGACCCTGACGTAGCGCGGGCACGCCGTGGAATGCCTTCGCAACCCCGTCCGCCTCGAGCAGCAGTCCGCTGGCAGGCGCGTCAGAAGTGACACTACCGGTTTTCATGAGACCTCCCATCGACCAACTCCTCAATCGATCTTTATCGGAAGGTATAAGGTCATACCTATTTTGACAAGAGGTTTTTTCAGGGGTAATTGATGCCGCGAAAATCGAGGGCCTTTTGATGATTATGGAAGTCGCTACGAACCCGCGCCGAGCGGTATCAGCTGGTGTGGAAGCACTTTGCAAAGGCGAGGTGATCGCGATACCAACGGAAACCGTTTACGGTCTCGCCGCCGACGCCACGAATGAGAGCGCGGTCGCGCGCGTCTTCGAAGTCAAACGGCGTCCGAGCTTTAACCCTTTGATTTGCCATTGTTCCGATATGGAGATGGTATCAATCTACGCAGATCTGGACCCTGTCAGCCTTCGTCTTGCAGAGGCATTCTGGCCAGGCCCGATGACACTTGTCCTTCAGGCAAACCCTTCTTGCGGACTCCCATCCAGGACGACGGCGGGCCTAAGCACCGTTGCCATACGGATCCCGGCTGGATTTAGCCGCGACTTGATCCGGTCTTTTGGAAAACCTCTCGCGGCACCCAGCGCCAATATCTCTGGCAAGGTGAGCGCGACCACTGCGCAGCACGTTCGAGATGACTTCGGTGACGAAGTTCCCCTAATCCTCGACGGTGGCCCGACGAAGATCGGAGTAGAGTCGACAATCCTGGCAGTTGGAAACGGCGGTATCGAACTCCTGCGTCCGGGCGGTCTCCCAGTCGAGCTTATCGAGCGCGTCGCAGGTCTTCCGATCACCTTCCGGGAGGTTCCGGGAAGGGTCGTGGCTCCCGGAATGCTCACTTCTCACTATGCTCCTCGGGCAAGCGTACGACTTGACGCGATGGAGGCGATGAAGGGAGAGGTCTTGCTGAAGGTCGGCGGGGCTTTCGTTCCTGGCGAGGGAGATTGTGCGCGGGTCTTTGACCTAAGCCCAAATGGCAGCCTGGAAGAAGTCGCAGTCAACCTCTACGCGACCCTCAAGGCGGCCGACGAGCTTGGCGTCTCGACGATCGCGGTTGTCCCTATACCCGATTGCGGGCTTGGACTTGCGCTCAACGATCGCTTGCGCAGGGCAGCTGCGCCTCGAAGTCTCACTCCCGAGGAGGCTGCGCTCGGAGGGAGCAAGTCAGCATAGATGCACGGTTGCTAAGCGCTTGGTTTGGAAGCTCCAATCCTAAGATCATGAGGCCAACGAGCCGACCTGCACCAAGTCAGCAGGAGGGTGGTCGCCTCGCGCGTAGCGCGCGCGCTTCACAAGGTTGTTGAAAGTGCCCCTGCCAAAGCCCAAGTGCCCGGGACCGCGCGGCGAGCTGCGCATCAACGTAACGGCCGGTGCTGTATCGTGGCCAATCCACGGGTGACCGTTCTCGACCAGCCACCGATTGACCTCGGAGCCGTCGGCGTGGAAGCAGATTGCAAGTACCCGTTGGTATCGATCTCGCCCGAGATGTTCACAACGAGTGGGTCTGGATTCTCTGAGAAAGCGGTCCAGCGTCCCGGCCGCATTCTGGCCGCATCGATATTCGAGCCCGTCTGCGTCTTCGCATATCTGCCATGATTCGGGAGCGCCGATGCTGTAGAGCCTGATCCGCTCTCCCGAGATTTCGATTGTGTCTCCGTCGATAACAGAAGCACGGCCGATTAGAGCCTCATCAGCGAGGGCCAGTCCAACAGACAAAACCCATGCGACGACTGCTATAATCAACTTTATCGGGTCGCGTGTGCTCGATCGTTGGGGTCGATTTCTGGCGTCACTCATAGCGCCTCCTCGGCTCGGTCCGCGCATGGACGCCACCCACGAGCGAAGCCGACACTCATCGATACTTCGGCAAGAGCCAGTTGCTCGCGCAGGTGCTTGCAGTCGGCGAGAAGCGTTCGGATTGTGGCTTCCCTGTCGCCATTGTGCCATGCGACGGCGGTGGCGAATTCATCGGCCAACTGTTCATTTGCTTCTGTATCCGGCGCTAGCTGAACTGCGGACATGGTTTCTCCTTCTCCAGCTGACGCCGGAACTCATCATCTCAAGTTACAGGTTGGTTGCCTGCTCGCTGCAGTATGTTCTTATTATGTTCTCGATCGATCGCGAGTCAAGCGCGTGCATACGAGCAACGAGCGGTCCGCGTCTGAACAGCGGTATGGGCTGGAGATGGTCGGCAAGGAAACGTGATCGAGCCAATGTTTGTTTTGAGACAGGAGCGCCCTCGCGCTATCAAACTTCGGCGAAATTCGAGAAGAGAAACAGGGCTCGAACCCACGATCTGATCCGTGAGTACAACGGAACGGGGTTCCGCACTAAAGCCCGAATAGCGAGATAATCACGACTACAGTCACTTTGGAGATTTCTAGCCAATCACGCCGCTTGAAACGCCCTGAATAAGGGCGTTTCTCCATTTGAACACGGCCGCAGGCCAGGCGATTTTACATAAGACCCACTACCTCGTGGGGGACGTATGGTCCTTGAAGGCGTTTAACCTCCTCATCCGTAAGCTTGACGTCCAAAGCGCCGATCGCGTCTTCCAGATGACTGGATTTTGTCGCTCCGATGATCGGGCAAGTGACGCCCGGCGTCTGCAGCACCCATGCCAAAGCCACTTGCGCGCGGGGCAGATTGCGCTCCCGTGCGATCTTGGCCACCTCGTCTACGACCGATTGGTCCGCAGTTGCTGCTTTCTCATAGAAACGTCCGGTTACGTTGTCCGTCTCTGCTCGCTTTGATTGGGTGCCACTGTCTTTCGTCAGAATGCCGCGGGCTAGCGGGCTGAAAGTCATGACCCCGATCCCTTCGGCGCGGCAAAGCGGAAGCATCTCGCGTTCTTCCTCGCGGTAAATGAGGTTGAGATGAAGCTGCATTGACGCGAATGCTGCCCAGCTTTTGCGCTTCGAAATCTGGAGGGCGGTTGCGAACTGCCAAGCGTACATATTGCTCGCGCCGACGTAGCGAACTTTCCCCGCGCGCACGACATCGTTGAGCGCCTCAAGCGTTTCCTCGATCGGCGTGTCATTGTCCCAAAAGTGGGTCTGGTAGAGGTCGATGTAGTCTGTACCAAGGCGTCGAAGGCTATTGTCGACTTCGGAGAGGATGGCCTTGCGCGAAAGACCTGTGCCGTTCGGGCTCGCATTCATCCGTCCGAAGACTTTTGTTGCCAGCACAACTTCGTCGCGGCGACCGTGCTCCTTAATGAGCCTCCCGACAATTTCCTCGCTAGTGCCGTCAGAATAGACATTGGCCGTGTCTAAGAAGTTGATCCCCGCGTCCAAGGCTTTCCGGAACAGCGGGCGGGCTTCCGCTTCTCCCAGCGTCCATTGATGATTGCCTCGATCCGGTTCCCCGAAGCTCATGCAACCGAGGGCCAAGCGTGAGACTTTCAGTCCGGTCGCTCCCAAACGCACATATTCCATTCGTTCTCTCCCGAGGTATGAGGTATGATCTTAATAGCAGATCGCATTGCCTCTCGTCACGCGAAATTTATGCAAGATGTGATTTTGTATCACAAAATCACACATAGAATGTTAGTTTGTGATGAACTATTGTGATTTTCGACGTGTTAAGCCATATTCGTGCCCGCTCATGAAGGAGGGCCATATGACAGAAGTTTTCGATCGCGACCTCGCGAACGCCATTCGAGTTCTATCTATCGACGCGGTCGAAGCGGCCAATTCAGGCCACCCCGGCATGCCTATGGGCATGGCAGACGCGGCAGCCGTTCTGTTCTCGAAGCATCTGAAGTTCGACGCCAGCAAGCCGTCATGGCCTGACCGCGACCGCTTCGTTCTGTCGAACGGCCACGGCTCCATGCTCCTCTACAGTCTCCTCTACCTCACAGGTTACGAGGGCATGCCGATGGAAGAGATCCGCAACTTCCGTCAGTGGGGTTCAAAGACGCCCGGGCACCCGGAATATGGGCATACAGCGGGCGTCGAGACCACGACCGGGCCGCTCGGGCAGGGTATCGCATCGGCCGTCGGAATGGCGATCGCGGAACGCCGTCTCGCCGAAGAGTTCGGTTCGGAACTCGTCGACCACCATACGTATGTGTTCTGCGGCGACGGGTGCCTGATGGAGGGGGTTGGTCAGGAAGCCGCTTCCCTAGCCGGCCATCTTCAACTGGGCAAACTGGTAGTCCTCTACGACGACAACGCCATCACGATCGATGGTTCCACGGACATCTCCTTCTCAGAAGACGTGCTCGCGCGCTTCCAGGCTTATGGGTGGCACACCCAGCGTGTCGACGGCCATTCGGCTGAAGCGGTCGACCATGCGATATCGGAGGCAAAGGCTGAGACAACCCGGCCGTCGCTGGTCGCCTTAAAGACGGTTATCGGCTATGGTTCACCCTCCAAGGCTGGCAAAAGTTCCGCACATGGCGCGCCACTCGGGGTCGACGAGGCGGCCGCAACGAAGGCCGCATATGGCTGGGCGTCGTCACCGTTTGAAATCCCGGAGGCGATCCTCAGGCGCTGGCGTGAAATCGGGGCCAGGGGAGCTGGCGCGCGCGAAGAGTGGCAAGGGCGTCTGCGTGCCACCTCAATCGACAAAAGATCCGAATTCGAACGACGTGTAACGGGCGTCCTGCCTGCCGAGTATTCGCAGGCGCTACTGGACGCGAAAGAACGGCTGTTGGTTGAGCCCCAGGCGGTGGCAACCCGCAAGGCGAGCCAAATTGCGCTGGAGACGCTGACCGCGCTACTCCCCGAGATGATCGGCGGCTCTGCTGATCTAACCCACTCCAATCTTACGCGCGTGTCCGCGGTCGACAGCGACTTCACTCCGACGAAGAGCGGTCGCTACGTGAGCTACGGCGTGCGCGAGTTCGCTATGGCCGCCGCGATGAACGGTATTGCTGTGCACGGTGGGCTCATTCCTTATGGCGGCACGTTCCTCGTCTTCTCCGACTACTGCAGAAATGCAATCCGCGTGGCAGCTCTCATGGGAATCCGTTCGATTTTCGTACTGACGCACGATTCCATAGGCCTTGGCGAAGACGGGCCGACGCATCAGCCCGTCGAGCATGTTGCGAGCCTCCGTGCCATGCCAAATCTTCACGTCTTCCGGCCGGCGGATACGATCGAAACGCTGGAGTGCTGGGACCTGGCGCTTCGCAGCGAGAAAACGCCCTCCGTCTTGGCTTTGTCCCGTCAGAATGTGCCGCAGCTTCGTACCGAACGGGACGGAACAAATCTTAGTGCCAAGGGAGCCTATGTGCTTAGGGAGGCCACCGGCGAGCGCGCGGTTACTTTGATAGCGACCGGGACCGAGGTCTCTCTCGCAATCAAGGCGGCTGAGGCCCTTGAGGCGCGGAACCTCCCCACAGCCGTCGTATCGATGCCAAGCTGGGACCTGTTCGATCAGCAACCGAAAACATATCGAGACGCGGTACTCGGCAGCGCGCCGCGCATCGCAGTAGAGGCGCTTTCGAAGTTCGGATGGACGAAGTTCGTCGACAGCGAAGACGACGTCATCGGCATGTCTGGTTTCGGTGCTTCCGCGCCAGCCGAAACTTTATACGAGAAGTTCGGCATTACCCAGGACGCCATCGTCGCCCGCGCGATCGCCAGGGTTGGAGGCGAGGCATGAGCTCGTCGACGTCCACCGCAAACGATGATGCCGCGCGCCGGCCGCTCACCGTGGATCAGTACCTCGCAGACTGGGCCAACGGTATCGCTTCACGGGAGGCGGTCACGTCGCTCATCCATGGGATTCTCGACGCAGCGTGTGTTCTCGCGGGACGTATCGCTTGTGGCTCTCTCGAGGGCGACCCGGCTCAGCTGGTGGGAGCGAATACTGACGGCGACGCCCAGAAAGCGATCGACGTGGCTTCGCATTCCCTATTCGCGGAGTTGTTGGAGCGAGCCGGTGCCGCGCGGGTTCTCTCGGAGGAAGCCGAAGATCCCATCTTATTCAGGAATTCGGGGCTGGCCGTGGCTATCGACCCGATCGACGGTTCGGGAAACGTCGGATTTGGTACGCCCGTCGGCACTATCTTCTCGATCATTCCGTTCGATGAGAACCAAGATCCCTTCCTGATGTCGGGTAGAAGACAGGTTGCGGCAGGGTACGTGTCGTTCGGGAACACAGTCGATCTCGGCCTCACCGTGGGGGACGGTGTTCTTCTCGCCACGATGCACCCTCAGACCGGAGAATTCGTCGTTGTGCGGCCTGATGTACGGGTTCCGCACGAAACTTCCGAACTGGCGTTCAACGCTTCGCTACAGCGCCATCTTCAGCCCGGAATGGGCCGATATGTTGCGGACTGCCTTGCCGGCAAGGAAGGGCCACGGGGTCGTGACTTCAACATGCGCTGGCTCGGCTCAGCAGTGGGCGACGTACACCGCATCCTGCTGAAGGGCGGGGTGTTTTTCTACGCAGCCGACAAGCGGCCCGGTTATCAAAACGGAAGGCTTCGTCTGCTGTACGAGGCCAATCCCATCGCGTTCCTCATGGAGCAGGCCGGAGGACAAGCAACGGACGGCATCGTTCCTATCCTCGACCAGATCCCGACTGCCAACCATTGCCGTACGCCGCTCGTCTTCGGCTCGGCGAGGGAAGTCGAGACAATAGCAAACTACCTCAATTCCAACGAAAATCCCTGAGCGAGGTTTCATGGCCAAGATCACCCTTCGCCAGCTGCTGGATGATGCAGCGGAATACGGATATGGCGTTCCGGCGTTCAACATCAACAATATGGAGCAGGCTCTAGCGATTATGGAGGCGGCCGACGCAGCGGACTCGCCGGTTATCCTGCAGGCGAGCCGCGGAGCGCGCGCCTATGTCAACGACATCATGCTCAGGCACATGATGGACGCGGTGACAGAGATGTATCCCAACATCCCGGTTTGCGTTCACCTGGATCACGGAAACGAGCCAAGCACTTGTGCTACGGCGATTCAGCATGGATTCACCTCAGTCATGATGGATGGCTCAATCCTGGCGGACGGCAAAACACCGGCGGACTGGGACTACAATGTCGGTGTTACCAGGATTGTCAGCGACATTGCCCATTGGGCCGGCGTCTCAGTAGAAGGGGAGCTTGGGGTCCTCGGTTCGCTTGAGACCGGTATGGGCGAGGCAGAGGACGGACATGGGGCAGAAGGCAAGCTGGAACTTCACCAGCTTCTGACAGACCCTGATGAAGCTGCAAAGTTCGTCAGGGAAACAAAAGTCGACGCCCTTGCCGTTGCGATGGGGACAAGCCACGGTGCGTACAAATTCTCCCGTCGGCCAGACGGAGAAGTCCTCGCCATGGATGTCATCGAGGCGATCCACCAGAAGCTGCCCAACACACACCTCGTCATGCACGGATCGTCGAGCGTTCCCGAAGATTTGCAGGAGATCATCAACCGTTACGGGGGGCAGATGAAGCCCACGTGGGGTGTACCGCTTGAGGAAATACAGCGCGGTATCCGTCATGGCGTACGAAAGATTAACATCGACACCGATTGTCGCATGGCAATGACCGCGCAGGTGCGTAGGGTCCTTATGGAAGATCCGGCCGAGTTCGACCCCCGGAAATATTTGAAACCAGCAATGGTGGCGCTAACCAAGCTATGTCTTGAGCGGTTCGAGGCATTCGGTTCAGCCGGACGTGCTTGCAAGATCACCGAAATTCCCCTTGCGGAAATGGCAAAACGTTATAGGGCAGGTTCCCTCTAGGTTCGTAAATGCGGTTTGAAGAGGGAAGAAATTGAAGCGAGACGAGCGAAGGCAGCAGATCGTCGACATGCTGGTCGAAAACAAAACGGTCGACCTCGACAATCTTGCCAGTCACTTCGCAGTCTCGAAGATGACAATCCATCGCGATTTGGATGACTTGGAACAGGCGGGCGTTCTGCGCAAAGTCCGCGGCGGCGCTACGATCGATGCCGGAACGCAGTTCGAAAGCGATTTTCGGATTCGCGAACGGCAGGGCGGCGACGCCAAACTTGCGATGGCGCACACTGCACTGCAGCTCGTCGAGCCGGGTATGACCGTGATGGTCAATGACGGCTCGATGGCCGCAGTGCTTGGCGAGATGTTGCTCGAGAAACGACCGCTAACAGTCATTACCAACAATGCCGCTGTCATGGAGCGACTGAAGGGAGAGAGCGGTATTACGCTTATTGCGCTTGGTGGCACCTATTCGGCCAAGTTCAACGCATATCTAGGCATGGTCACAGAGGAGTCGTTATCGCGCCTGACTGCCGACATCGCCTTCATATCGACACCTGCCGTGAGCGGAACGTTAGCATACCACATGGATGACAGCGTCGTGCGTGCCAAGCGGGCGATGATGTCCGCGTCCGTTTCGAAATATCTCTTGGTCAATCATCAGCGCATCGGTCATCGTGCACTGCACGTGTTGGCGGGCCTCGCGGGCTTCGACGCCGTAATTACCGATAGTGCTCCCGAAGCCGATGTGGTGAGGGAGCTTGACCAAGCGGGCGTCAAACTAACCGTTGCGTCCGTTCAGGACGCGAAGTGACGGACCATTCGTCATGGCAGCCCTCATGAACTCATGAGGTCTTCGTGACATAGAGATCGCGCGAACGCTCAAGATGGCGCACGAGCGCGTCTTCGGCGAGATCAGCATTCCTTGACCGTATCGCTTCGAGGATATCCTCGTGCTCGGAGAGGGTGATGTCTTCCTTGCCCGATCGGCGCAACAGTTCGATGTGAAACGCCTGTAACCAGCTGAGCATAGCCTCGCTTACGGCGCTGAAGATCGAATTGCGGGTGATTTTGGCAATCTGGGTGTGAAATGCCATGTCCGCGGCGATGAATGCGTCCGGCTGCCCCAACGCCTCTCTCTGCGACCGAAGTGCGGCTTCGAGGAGTTCTATGTCGGTCGAGGTCGCCTTGTGTGCCGCCTCCCGCACCACCCCGCGCTCGAAGAACAGGCGCGCGGCTTTAAGGTCCTCCAGATTGCTCGGCGAGCCCGCCAAGAGCATCTTGGCGGCGATATCTACCTGCTTTATCAAGGACTTTGCGGTCAAGGGAACGACCCTGGACCGCTCGCCGTGCGAGATCTCGATCAGCCCGTGTGACGCGAGGGCTTGCATCGCTTCCCGGACTGCGGGACGGCCGACCTGAAGTGACTCCATTAGCATCCGCTCCGATGGCACTTCGTCTCCGGGTTTGAGCTCTCCGATCTCGATGAGGTGCTTGAGTTTGTCAAATACCGCATCGGACAGCTTTCTCCGGGTGATGGGAGCAAGCCCCTCGATTGGCTTTTCTGTATGCCGGATGACCATATGTCGGACCCTGTACTTTTCCGCTTAGTGCACAAGTCCCCATTCCTCGAGACAAGAGCGTCGCGGAGTCGGCGTCGCGTCCGACTCCGCACGCCGTTACCGCATCCAGTCCAAGGGCATCGTCACGATTTGAGGGACGAGCAGCAGGAGGATGAGCACGGCGGTGTGCGCGACCAGGAATGGATTGGCACCTCGAATGACATCTTCCATTTTTACTCGCGTAACGCCAGTGACTGCGTTGAGAACGGTCCCGACCGGGGGCGTGATGAGCCCGATCGAGTTGGCGATGATGAAAATGATGCCGAAGTAGATCGGATCAATCCCGGCCTCCCTCACCACGGGCATCAGAACGGGTGTGAGAATGAGGATCGTCGGCGTCATGTCCATCGCAGTCCCGACGAGGAGAACGATAATGACGATCACAAACATCAGAAACTGCGGGGAGCCAACCAATGGTGCAAGAAGATCGCTTAGCATCACCGGAAGATCGGCGATCACGATCAGCCACGACGTAACCACCGCCGCCCCGACGAGGAACATCACCATGGCAGTGCTTTTTGCCGCCGACACGAACACCTCGAACAGAGCGGAAAGGCTTAACTCGCGATAAACCACGACAGAAACGAATATGGCGTATACGGCCGCAACTACCGCGGCCTCGGTCGGCGTGAACACGCCAAGTTTCAAGCCGAAAACGATGATGACGGGCATGAGGAGTGCCCATCCGGCACGGCGCACGTTGGTTAGTACTGTTTTTCCGGATGCGCGGGCCGGAAGTTCTACCTTTTCCTTGTTGGCAAGATAGAACCAGGTGGCCGTCAGCCCCATCGCCATCACGATGCCGGGAACGATGCCTCCGAGGAAAAGCCCCGTAATAGAAACGTTCGCGGTAACGCCGAACAGCACCAAGCCGATGCTCGGAGGGATCACTGGCGCAATGATGCTCGACGACGCTACCAGGCCGGCTGACCGTGCTGGCTGATGACCCGCTGCGACCATGGCCGGAACAAGCAGCGCTGCGAGGGCGGCAGCGTCGGCGATCGCCGATCCTGATATCGCGGATAGCAAGGTCGCGGAGATTATGACGACGTACCCGAGACCGCCGCGCAGGTGGCCGACGATGGAAAGCGCCAGATCGATGACGCGGCGAGAAAGTCCACCACGGTTCATGACCTCCCCGGCCAGCATGAAGAAGGGCACAGCCATCAGCGGGAAACTGTCGACGCCGCCGACAAGGTTCTGGGCGATAATCTGAGAATCGAACAAACCCAGCTGTAGCATCATCGCGACTGCCGAGATGAGGAGCGCGAATGCGATTGGCATCCCCAGTGCCATGGCGGCCAGAAGTGAGCCGAGAAAAACAACGATGATCATTGGCGTCACTCCACGATGTAGCCGGACTGCGTCGAATCCGCATCCGGCGGACCACCGTGGCGAATGACATCGACCAATTGAACGAGCAGAATTGCGATCGAGGCGATGCCGAAAATGACACCTGGCAAGTAGTAGACGAGCATTGGCAGGCCGGTCGCCGGCGCGTGCGCGCCAAGGTTTAACCAGCTTTGCTCGTAGCTACCCTTCAATATCAGCCAGGAAACGCCGACCATCATGAGCGCGCTGGCGATGTTGCAGGCCGATTGCATCGGGCGGGGAAGGGAGTGAAGGATGCCTTCCATGGCTATATGACCGCGCTCGTAGAGCGCCAATATGGAGCCGATGAAAACCAACCATACATAGAACCATCGCGATAGTTCTTCCGAAAAGGAAAGCCCGCTGTTGGCGGCGTATCGGAGAACCACGTTTGTGAACGTAAGAACAACCATGCCCATCAGCAGAAGCGCGATGGCGGTGCGGACGATCCGCGTAAGCAATAGTGTAGTGTTTTGCATCTCGGTGCCTCGTAGGTCTTGCGGACGCGCCACGAAGTAGCGCGTCGCCGGGAAGGGCTTAGTTGGCCTTCCTCATTTCCTCGAGCGCCTTGAGAGCGCTGTCGACGGTCTCGCGGCCGATCCGATCGGCATGCTTGTCGTAGACGGGTTTCAGGGCTTGTTGGATACGGCCTAGCTCTTCTGGCGAAAGTCCGTTGGCCTCCATGCCTTCCGCAACAAGGCTTTCCTTGAGCTTGGGGTCATTCTCCCTGTTTTTGCCCCGCTCGAACGCGCGGGCCTCTTCACAGCCCTTCCTGAGAAGGTTGCGCTCATCTTCGTTCAGCTGGTCCCAGAGGCCCTTGCTTGCGAGCACGACTGCGGCACCGTAGATGTGCCCCGTTTCGCTGACGTATTTTTGAACCTCGTAAAATCTGCTGGTCGAGATGCTGTTATGGGGCGTTTCCTGACCATCTATCGCGCCCGTCTCGAGCGCCGAATAGACCTCCGTAAAGGCCATCGGAACAGCGTTGGCTCCGAGAGTGTTGAAGGTGTCGATAAATACCGGGTTTTCAATGGTCCTGATCTTTAACCCAGCGAAATCTTCGAGCTTCATGATCGGGTGTTTGTTGTTCGTTACTTGACGAAAACCGTTTTCCCAGTAGCAGAGGCCGATAAGGGAGTTCTCTTCGAGCTTTCCAAGAATGTCCGATCCGATCTCGCCATCAAGGATCGCGTCCGCTTCTGCGTGCGTGCGGAAAAGATAGGGCATATCGAAGAGGCCGAAGGCAGGGACGGTCGTCGCTGCGGCCGCGGTGGAGACTACCGCGAGTTGGATCACGTTACCCTTTGCCCCGGAGATGGACTGAACCTCGGCTCCAAGCAGACCGTCAGAATAGCCTTTAAGCTGGATTTTGCCGCCGGATTTCTCGTCGAGCCATCTTTCCAGGAATTCGACGCCTGCTCCGTAAGAGTGTGTCTTGGGGACAACGTAACTCAACTTGAGTTTGTGCTCGTTGTATTCTTGGGCCTTGGCTGGAACGGCAACGGCCGCAGCCAAGGACAGAGCTTTCAGTAAGCTAGATGCTAGAGATGCCTTCATTTTCTCCTCCCGAGTGATTGAATGGCATGGGTTTGGTTAGGCTAGAATCCTCCGCGCCTCCTTCGTCGAAGCCACTGTCCCTCCGGCGGCTTCGATTGCCTTCGCCGTGGCCTCCACCAAGGCGAGGTTTCCTGTTGCCGAGCCGAGATCGAAATCCTCCAGTCCGGCCCGCACATGTCCTCCCCGTCTCACGACTTCCGGCACAAGCGGAAGGACGTTCGTTCCCAATCCCGCCACCATCCAAGGCGCTGAAATCCCGAGCTCACGGTAGAGCTCCATGTAGGCAAGGAGGGCGTAAGTGCGGGGCGGGAAACCGAAGGTCAGTTGCTCCGAGAACATGAACCGGTATATCGGTTTTTTCAGACGCGGGTTCTGGCCGACCAAGTGGTGCGCGAGCCGCAGGTATCCCGGGTCGTAGATGGCCATGGTCGGGTTCAGCCCGCACTCCGCCGCCACCTCCAGCCCGTGTCGTATGGCCGCGGGCGTGTTGATATCCACGACCGCGTCGTCAAGATTGCTGTCGGTGTACCGGACGAGGTTAGTTGACCCCGGATCGACGATGAGCCAGTCGAGCTTTCGACGCCGGCCGAGAGCTGAGAAATGGTCGTATCGCCGCTTGCCTGAGTTCGCCTGAATGGCCTCCGAATTGCTCATGTAGCGGATGGCGGGGTAGATCAACGCGTCCGTTTCGGCACGGATGCCGGTGATGATTTGCTCGATCACCGCGAGTTCGGTGGTCTGGTCACCCGTTTCGACATCGTAGGCATGGAAATGGACGACCGAAGCCCCGGCCTTGCAGCAAGCGATCGCGTCCTCGATAATCTCATTCGCTGCGATCGGTATCCTCGGTTGCCGCTTTCGGGTCCATGGACCGTTCAAGGCGACCTCGATGATCGTCGTATTCATGTTCTGGAACTCCGTCTTGGAAGTGGAGGTCAGGTGATGCGGCGGATGCTTTCCGCAATCTCCCTCGGCTCGAAAACCTTCTTCCAGTCGTCTTTCATCAGCACTGGGATGCCGAATTCGATCGCCTTGTTGCAGGCGTCGGAGAACACGCCGGGCGTCTCCTCGAAGATCACCGCACCGAGAACATTCATGTGGCCCAGTAGAAAGTCGCGGGCCGCTTCTTTCGGCACCCCGCGGGCCACGCATTCGTCCATCGCCTGACGCATGACGTAAAGCAGCGACGCGCACACCGTCTCGGAGAGGCCTGGCTCCAGCAGTGCGATTTGGTCAACCGTTACCCTGTGCGAGCGCATCACCGGAGCCCAGATGACCTTGGCCACTTCCTCCCCGAGCGCCCAGTGCTCTTCGGGCCCCTGCATAAGGGCGGAAACGATGTGCTGCTTGGCTGCCACGCCGCCGAAAAAGTCGCGCTTCGCGGTGAGATCGGTCTCGTCGTTGAAGATCGGCGGGTGGCAGGGATGGGTGACGAAATAGGTGAGGTCGCCGCGGTTCGGCAGGTGTCCGGCCGCGGGCGCGGCGGCATCTAGCGCGATGACGATCGTACCCGGCCGGAGTTTCCGTTCAATGCCCGCAGAGACTTTGCCGATTGCCGTGTCCGGCACGGCAAGGATCACCACATCGACGCCGTCAAGGGCGTCATCGACTTCCACTGTACCAAGTCCAAGTTCACTTTTGAGGCGTTCTTTGCCTTCCGCGCTCACCTCGACGTGCCGGACGTCGAACCTCGAGCCCTTGAGGTTTTTGGATAGACGGCAACCCATTTTGCCACCTGCCCCAAACAGTGCGATCGCAGTCATCAAATCCTCCATGCGTTCTATGACGTATGAGGTAATACCTATACTGGTATAATGAGTCAATAAACGTGTTCGCGCGTTGCTTTAAGGAACATAGAGAGGACTGAAGGCGTGATCAGCGTACGACTTTGCTGGAAGAAGGATTCGCACTACCTAAAGCGCAACAGCGGCACTCGTAGGCATCACAATGACACTCGAGGATTTCACTGCAACACTGAACGGCTCCACCTTTTGGTGCCTCATCGACGAAGCCTGGGAACAAGATCCGCCGTTAGAGAGCCACCTGGAGACGAACAATCCGTTCCGGGAGGCCCGCGAGAAATGGATAAACGGGTACTATTTCGTCGAAGTATAGGCCGTTAGCCGCTGGCTCACGACCAGAGCGCATATGGCCTCATCATTATCTACTGGTCGACGGCCGTGATTGAGAAAATAGGGCTCGCTTATTTCGAGCGGTCCAGGAGCGCCTCTTTTTGGTCCGCGGTAAGGGGGCGAACGTCGCGGTTTTGTAGAAGAAGAAAGAGCTTGGCTGTCTCCTCCAGTTCTTCGATGGCATACTGCGCGTCCTCAAGCGTTTTGCCAGCGACGACGGGCCCGTGGTTCGCCATAAGGATGGCATGGTGTTTCTCGGCTGCCGCGCCGACTGCTGCCGCGAGGGCTTCGTCACCCGGCGGATAATAGGGCACCAACGGGAGGGTTCCGACGCGCATGACGTAGTATGCCGTGAGCGGTGGAAGCACGTCGCGCTCGTCGACATCCATTAGAATGCTGGCAGCGACGGAATAGGTGGAATGCAGATGAACGACGGCGCTTCGTGCCTTGCCGGCGCAATACATGCATTTGTGCAGAAACGCCTCCTTGGTTGGCTTGTCGCCGCCTACATGGACACCCTCCGCTGAAAAGAGCGAGAGCCGCTCGGGCTCAAGCATTCCAAGGGATGCGTTGGTAGGGGTCATCAACATGCGGCTGTCTGAAAGTCTCACGCTGATGTTTCCGGTCGAGCCCGAAGTCAGGCCTCGGTCGAATATGGACTTACCGGCCTTCGCGATGCTGTCGCGGGTTCTGGTTTCCTCGGATACTATAGCCGTCATTGAATTCTTTCCCAGGCGTCCACGAAAAACTCTCGCCCTCCAAAATTTCCCGACTTCAGCGCTAGCCATATCTGCCCGGAACTGAGCGGTGCGCTGACCCACGGCACGCCGGGGGCGATCTCGTTGCCGATATCAAGTCGATTTATGCCAAGGTGTTTGACGACAGCTCCCGACGTCTCGCCGCCAGCGACGATCAATTCGGAGACTCCGAGATCGACGAGGGATCTGGCAATCCGCGCAAGTGTGCTTTCGACCATTTCGCCGGCTTCGGCCACACCGAATCTCGATTGGTTTGCTTTCACTTCCTCCGGATTTGCTGTCGCGTAGAAAAGAATGGGCTTGCGGCCGAGCCTGCCAGCAGCCCACTTGAGCGCCTTGGAAAAGACGTCTTCGCCCGATGCGAGCGATGCGACGTCCACCTTGAAGCCTTCATGGTCTCTGAGCATCGCCTCCACTTGGCCATTAGTCGCTACCGAGCAACTGCCCGATACCACGGCCCTCGATCCCACTGTGTTCGAGTATCCCGGCCTGCTTTCCACATTCCGCCGATCCTTAAACAGGACCGTTGCCAGTCCGAAAGCTAAGCCGGACGCACCCGTCAGGAGTGGTGCGTCGGCGAAAGCTTGGGCGATGATTTCGAGGTCTTCATCGGCAATGGCGTCCACAATCGCCACTCCAATGCCGTCGGCCTCCGCCTTGGACGCCCAGTCGCGCACGTCAGCTGCCCCCCTGATGACCGTATCTCGATAACAGGGGGCAACTCGATGTTTCGTCTGCGAGGTGAGGACCCGTACAAGGTTCGAATCCGTCATCGGGGTGAGCGGATGGTCCTTCATACCGGACTCGTTGAGCGGGACGTCGCCGACGAAAAGGTTGCCCTTGTAAATCGTGCGGCCATTTGCTGGAAACGCTGGGCAAGCGATAGTGAAGCCGCTGGCCAACTCCTCAAGCATGGCATCGATTACGGGCCCGATGTTACCGTTGGCTGTGGAGTCGAATGTCGAGCAGTACTTGAAGTAAATCCTCTCAGCACCTCGGTCGCGTAGCCATCGGAGTGCGGCCAGAGACTGACTAACCGCCTGATGGGAAGCGATGGTGCGCGTTTTGAGCGCGATAACGATAGCATCGGCGTCGATCGACAACCCGCCCTCGGGGATGTCGATCAGAACCGTGGTCTTCATGCCTGACTTGGCAAAGATCCCGGCAACGTCGGTTGCGCCTGTGAAGTCATCCGCCACGCAACCAATGAGAAGTTTCCTTTGCTTCGTCATCGTGTCACCGCATGATGAAGGGGTTCGCGACGCTTTCCGCAGTCGAGATCATTACGCTCTTGGTCTGTAGATAGTTCTGAATCGAAGCCATACCGTTCTCGCGACCGATGCCTGAGTGCTTGTATCCACCGAGTGGCGACATGTAGCTGATAGCGCGATACGTGTTCACCCAGACCGTCCCTGCTTGGATGGCGGCAGAAACGCGCAGCATGCGCCGCATATCCTGTGTCCAGAATCCCGCGGCCAGGCCGTAATTGGTGTCGTTCGCGATTTGGATCGCTTCCTCTTCAGTGTCGAACGGAATAACCGAAAGAACCGGACCGAACACTTCCTCTTGGGCGATGCGCATATGGTTTCGGACGCCAGCAAAGATCGTTGGCTCGACAAACCAGCCATTTTCAAATTCAGGTGCGGAAGGCCTGCCACCTCCGAGAAGGCATTCGGCTCCTTCGGCCTTGGCGATCTCGATGTAGCCGAGAATTTTCTCGAGCTGAGGTGGGGTGGTAACCGGGCCGACCTGTGTCGCGGTCGACAGGGGATCACCCATCCGCGCGGTCCTTGCCAGGGCGATCACCTTCTCGAGAAACTGGTCGTGGATTTTGCGCTCAACAAGCAGGCGAGACCCCGCGATACAGGTCTGACCCGTCGCCGCGAAGATCCCGGAAATAACACCATTTACCGCATTGTCGATCTCGGCGTCGGCGAACACGATATGCGGGCTCTTCCCGCCGAGTTCCAGCGTAACCTTTTTGAAATTGCGGGCCGCCAGCTCGCCAATCTTCCGGCCCGTCCCCTCGCTACCCGTGAAAGCGATTTTCGCGACGTGTCTGTGCGTTGTCAGTGTCTCACCGACATCCGCGCCGAAACCCGTCACGACATTGAAGACCCCGGCCGGGAACCCGGCCTGCTCTACAAGCTCGGCGAACTCAAGCGTGGATGCGGACGTGAATTCCGAGGGCTTTGCAACAAAGGTGTTGCCGGCCGCGAGTGCCGGCGCGAGCTTGTAGGCAAGGAGCAATAGCGGCGAATTCCAAGGCGTGATGCCGACGCAAACACCGAGCGGTTCGTTGCGGGTGAAGTTGAACGTCTCCGGCTTGTCGATCGGGATGACTGCGCCTTCGATCTTGTCGGCAAGGCCCCCGAAATAATAGTACCACTGTGGAATATACTTCAGCTGGAACAGCATCTCATTGATAAGCTTACCGTTATCCGTTGTCTCTGTCGTTGCTAGCCGCTCGGCATTCTCGGCGATCAGATCGCCAAGTTTCCTCAGGAGGTGTCCTCGGTCGCTTGCGGTAAGTTTCGGCCATGGGCCGGATGTGAACGCCCTTTGCGCAGCTTCCACCGCGCGTTCGGCGTCCTGCCTATTGCCCTTGGGTATCAACGCCCACGGTTTCCCAGTGAAAGGGTTGTGAGTTTCGTAGGTCTCGCCCGTGGAGGAGCTCTCCCACTTGCCGTCGATGAACATCTTGTAGGTTTGCATTTGCGTATTCCTTTAGCAGCCGAGTTGGACCGCAAGGTCGTTCAGGTCGCTCGCGACATAGTCCCAGTTCTGTTCGGCCCTCAGATCGGTCGTCTGTCCGGGTCCGTATTCTGTTGGACGGTAAATAAATGCGGTCTTGAGACCCTGGTCCCGCGCCGCAGCGAGATCGTAATTGTGCGCCGCGCACATCATGACTGCTTTGGGCTCGAGATAGAGCATCTTGCACACACCGAGATATGTCTCCGGGTCAGGTTTGTAGTGCCGGAAGAGTTCGCACGAGAATATGTTGTCCCACGGCAGATCGGCGTGCTTGGCCATGTTCACGAGGATTGCGACGTTGGCATTCGAAAGCGGGCCGATAATGAACTTCCGTTTGAGGCGGTGCAGGCCGGACGATGCATCTGACCAGCCGGCGAGCCGATGCCACACCTTGTTGATGTGCAACATCCTTGGCTCGTCTAGGAGGGGGAGTCCCATCTCTTCGAACACGGCCTTCAACGCCTCGAGGTGAAGCTCGTCGAGGTTGGTCCAGGGAAGCTCGCCGCTCCGGACGCGCGCCTTTTGCGGATTGTAGCGGTCGCGCCAGCGATCGACCAACTCGGCCCAGTCAACGTCGAGGCCCTGCTGCTCACCCCAGACACCGAGATCGTTGATGATCGAGCCGCGCCAGTCGACGACGGTCCCAAAAGTGTCGAACACGATCGCCTTGATTTCCTGAGCCATTAGTTACCTCCGTCCTCAGATGCGGGGACGCGCTGAAAGGTTTCGACATTCTTTTCTATGATCCACGGTCCCGATACCTCGTTGAAGCGCTGGAAGTGGGGACTCGCCAGATGAGCATCGAAGGCGACGCGATCTTGATAGACCTCGTAGAGATAGACGCGGTTTGGCTGCCTTGGGTCTTGGCAGACGTCGAACACGGAACAGCCGGGCTCGTCGCGCAACGACGTGGCAGCGTTTTCGGTCATGGCCGGGAGGAACCCGTCCATGCATCCGTCACGAATCTGGAAATCGACCACGACAACGTACCCGGTCATGCGACCTCCTTCCGGACAGCCGACAACGAACTGATCACTGACCTCGTCATCTCGCTGCAGTTGGCAGTGCCGCCATATTCCATCGGAACAGCCAGTTTCGTGGACAGCGTGTGTTCGACAGCCGCCTCGATCATTCGCGCTGCGTCGGCCAGCTTCTCGTCACCGTGACGGGTCGCCAGCCAGTCGAGCATCATCGCTCCCGAAAGGATCATTGCGCAGGGGTTGGCGAAGCCCTTACCCGCTATGTCCGGGGCAGTGCCGTGAGCTGGCTGGAAGAGACCGTATTTCTCGCCGATGTCGGCCGACGGAGCCATCCCCATGCCACCGATCAGGCCTGCCGCGAGGTCGGAAAGGATGTCGCCGAACATGTTTTCGGTAACAAGGACGTCGAGTGTCCAGGGCTTTTTCACCATGGTCAGCGCGAGAGCGTCGACGTAGGCGTGGTCCTTCTGAAGGCCTGAATGGCGCGCGGCTACTTCGTCGAAAACCTTGCGGAAGAAGGCCATCGAACTGAAGACGTTTGCCTTGTCGACGCAGGTGACGATACCCGCTTTGCCGCGGCGCTTGCGCTGAGCCGCCAATTGAAATGCAAACTCCGAGACGCGCTCCGTGCCCGCGCGCGTAATCTGCATCGTGTCGTAGGCTTCGGCATCGTCGATGATCTCGCCTTTGCCACGGGCGTAGAAGAGGCCCTCAGTCTGTTCGCGGATGAGCACGAAGTCGATGCCTTCGGCGCGGGGGTCCGTCAGTACCCTTGGAAGCCCCGGAAACCAGCGGATCGGTCGCACACCGGCGAATAGCCCGAGTTCCATTCGCAGATCCAGTTGAGGGATGATCTCTGTTCCATCAGGAAAACGAATATCCGGCCACCCCATCGCGCCGAACAGGATCGCATCGGACGACTTGCACGCGTCGAGGGTTGTTGTCGGGAGTGCTTCTCCAGTTTCAGCGTAGTATTGAGCGCCGGCGTTATGGACCTCGAAGGCCATCGGTGCAGCACCGACAGTGGAGACCGCAGCCGCAAGGACGTCCATGCATGCGGGCATTACTTCTTTGCCGATGCCGTCTCCGGGAAGGACTGCGATCGTGAGCGACTGGTTCGAGATAGTCATGGCTGTACCTTGTTCAGAGATGATTGAGGCCGAGGTGGTCGAGGAGCGCTAGCAACTCTCGACCAGCTCTTTCGCGATGTGCCTTGTGAATGGTCCGTGCCTTCTCTCGATCACCCTCCCGAATGGCTTCCACCAGTTGGGCATGCTCGCGGGTCGAATTCACCGGCTTGGGCCGCATTTTGAGTGTCAGCATGCGGACTCGGTGCGCCCGATCGATGAAGTTGAGGACCACGGATTTGAGCATTTGGTTGCCGCCAAGCTCCAGAAGTTGTTCGTGGAACCGTGCGTCAGCCTGCGCCCATCGCTCGAGGTCGTCCTCGTCGAGCGCCTTGTCCATGTCCGCGGTAGCCCTCTCGAGGCCCTCTAGCTGCTGGTCGGAAAGGTTCCGGCTTGCGGCAAGCTCAGCGGCCGTGCTTTCGAGCGACGTGAGGATATCGTAGATTTCCTTCATGTCGGCCGACGACACCGGAAGGACGCGCATACCGTGACGCGGAATGACGGAAACCAGACCGTCCTGCTGGAGCCGCATTAAAGCTTCCCTGATAGGTGTTCGGCTCATTCCTAGTCTGGATGCCACTTCCTGCTCGGTCGCCTGGAAGCCCGGCGGCCATTTGTTATCGAGGATCAACTGACGGATTTGCAGGTGGGCGGTTGCCGTCATGGTCTTGGAGAACGTCTCTTCCTTCACCTCGGCGTCGATCTCGAGTTTCTCTGTAGGGGCCATGCGCTTTCTCCAGACAATCTGTTGGCGTTAGGAGCCTGCGTATCGACGCCAGCTGTGCTCGGGCTTGTATCCCAGAAGGGATTTTGCTTTCTCGATCGAGAGCAACGTCTCGTTGTCGGCGACCCTTTTGCTGAATGGCACACCCGGATAAAACTTCTCTACGAGGACCGTGTTGCGCGTGGTCATCACGCCGTCTTCGTTTGCGATGATGAAGACTTCGGCACCCGTTGCGGACCACTCGAGAGATTTCCGGATTGCCTGCGCACCATCGCGTGCGTCGATGTAGGTCCAGAGGTTGAAGCGCCTGCTGCCGGGGTTCTTTTCGAAATCCGGAAACGACGCGTACTCGCTCTCGTCCATCACGTTGGAAAAACGTAGGCAGACGATCTTGAGGTCCTTGTCCCAGCGGCAGAACTGCCTGGCCATCTCCTCTCCCAGATGCTTCGAGAGCGAGTAAGAAGTTTCCGGACGGGACTCGAAGCTCTCGTCCGCCGGGAAATATTCGGGCTTGATGTCGTAGGGGATACCGAGAAGCGTCTCGCTGGATGCCCAAACGACGTTTTTGATGCCGAGCAGCCTGCATGCCTCAAAGACATTGTAGGTCGAGATCGTATTGATCCTGAACACGTCAGCCGGGGCCACTTTTCCAGGCATAGGAACCGCTGCGAGATGCACCACGGCTTCGGTCTTCCGGTTGTGATCCCAATCGAAGCCCGCGATTGCTTCAAGCGTCGCGCGCATGTCCTCGAAATCGACACGCACGAACGGGCAGAGGTTGTGTTCAGGCTCGACATGATCGGCGTTTATGACGTCATGTCCACTCTCGATCAGGTGCTTGACGGTTGCCCGTCCAAGTTTTCCGCTGCCGCCAGTGACAAGAACTCGCATTATTTTTCCTCCAAAGGATATCTGGAAATTTAGCGGCCGCGTCCGACTGCGACAGCTAGGATGATCAGCGCTCCGCGCGCGATAAGTTGTTGGCTGTATTCAAGGCCCGCGAGGATTAGCCCGTTGTTGATGACGCCGATCAACAACGCTCCGACGATAGAGCCGACTACTGTGCCACGACCGCCGAAGAGACTGGTGCCTCCAAGGACAACTGCGGCAATCACCGAAAGCTCGTCTCCTTCGCCCAGTTGGAAGCGGCCAGACTGCAGGCGACCCGCATAGAGCATTCCGGCGATGGCTGCGGCCACCCCCGTCAAGATGAGAACTTGAAATTTGATCTTCCGGACATCGATACCGCTGTAGCGTGCGGCGACGGGATTTCCTCCCGCAGACATCACCTTGCGGCCGAACGGTGTTTTCCGAAGCGCGATATGCGCTAGTGTTCCCAGGATCGCGACCCACAGCACGAGCACGGGGACGGGACCAATGTTGCCGGACCCAAAGACAAATATGAATGTTTCGTCGATGACCGGAACGGGTGATGTTCCGCTAACCCACATTCCAACGCCCCTGGCGATGCCCATCATGCCGAGCGTGACAAGAAACGAGGGGATGCCGACATAGGCGGTTAGCGCTCCGTTGACGGCACCTACCGCCATCCCGAGGGCGAGCCCCGCTAGAATTCCGGGAATCAGGCCGTATTGGATGAGAACAAGGCCCGCCACAACCGAACTCAGGCCCGCGACAGCGCCGACCGAGAGGTCGATTTCACCTGCTGATAGTACGAAGGACATGGCCATCGCGACTATGGCAACGATCGCCGTCTGACGGATGATGTTGAGCAAGTTGTTTGTCGACAGGAATCCCCGATCTTGCAGAACGATTGCGAAGACGATGAATATCGCGACGAAACCGATGTAGACGACATAGTCCCGCCAATTTCCGAGGATGGAGCTTTTGGCGTGAGCCGAGGCGTCGGCGGTTAGGGTTTTGCCATCAGTGGACATGGTGATTTGCCTTCTGTATCGCGACCTGCAGGCCTAGTTCCGTGCGGATCAGAATAGATTGCGTTTCATCGCCAGTAGTTGTGGCCCAGCTGTCGATCTCGTCGCGCGTGATCTCCCGAGCGAGGCGACCGTTGCTGAGCACAATAATGCGGTCGCTCGTGGCGAGCAGTTCCGCTGGCTCTGACGAAATGACGATGACCGACTTTCCGGCGTCGGCGATGCTGCGGATCAGATCGACGATTTCCGCTTTGGAGCCGATGTCGACACCTGCCGTCGGTTCGTCGAGGATCACGACTGAAGGGTCGATCGCTAGCCATTTGGCGATGACGATCTTCTGCTGGTTCCCACCGGAAAGGTTGCGCACACGGTTCTCGGCCGTTGGCGTCTTGATCCTGAGGCGGGAAATCATGCTCGACGTCAGTTCGTCTTCCTTGCGGCGATCGATCAGGATTCCTCGGGTGACGATATCGATCTGGGGGAGGGAGAGATTGTCCCCGACGCTGTGATCGATGACGAGCCCTTCTTCATGCCTGCTCTCGGGAACCAGCACGATGCCCGCCTTGATTGCGTCGGCGGGTTCCGAGAGTTCGAGCCTGCTTCCATGGAGTTCGATTTCGCCTGAGGTCTTGCGGTCGATGCCGAAGAGAACTCGCGCGAGTTCGCTCCGCCCCGCTCCCATTAGACCCGCGATGCCCAGTACCTCGCCTTTGAACAGGTCGAACGTGACGCCGTCAGGCTTTCCACCGGGACCCGACACTCCACGGACACTCAGGGCTGGGCTGACTGTCCTGTCCACCGTACGGGCACGGTACTCGAATCCGCTCACACGCTTGCCGACCATATGTCGCACGATGCTGTCCAAGGTAAAGTCGGCCACCTTACCTGATGTGACGTTCTGGCCGTCGCGCAGAATGGTTATGTCGTCGGCGATCGTCATGATCTCGGTCATGCGATGCGAGACGTAGATTATGGCAGTGCCTGCAGCCGTCAGCTTCCGCAACATGCCGAAAAGCGTGTCAACCTCCTGGGCGCTCAACGAAGAGGTCGGCTCGTCCAGGATGAGCACTCGTGCATCCTTCGAGATCGCCTTGGCTATTTCGGTGAGCTGCGCCTGGCCCGGACTTAACTTGGACACGGGCGTCCGGGGATCAATGTAGAGATTGAGTTGGGCGATGATATCACCTGCCCGGTTGGCCTCCTCCCTCTCGTCCACCAGCACCGAAAGACGTTTGGGCTCGCGGTTCAGAAAGATGTTCTGCGCAATCGAAAGCGACGGTATGAGGCTGAGATCCTGGAAGATCATCTCGATCCCGAGCCGGCGTGCGTTCTCCGGAGTGCACACTGTCACCGGCTCGCCAAAGACGCTAATTGAACCTTCGGTTGGAGCTACAACGCCTTGAAGGATTTTCAGCAGGGTAGACTTGCCAGCACCGTTTTCGCCGACGAGAGCATGAATGGTGCCAGGTCTGACGTTTAGGTCGACGCCGCGCAGGGCGTGGATCCCTCCGTAGGACTTCTTTATGTCGCTCATGCTGACGGCTGCGACTGCTTCCGTGTCTGATATGTCGGTCATGATGTGTTCCGATCCCGTTAGGGCGGGAAACGGCGATGCACGCCGTCTCCCGTGTCGGTCAGTTCATCGCACTCGTCAGGATGGCGGGAGCTTGATCGCCATTGGAAAGCGGCCATGCCTCAAGGAGGTTGTCGCGCGTCACGGCAAGTGCGGGAAGAACCACGTATGGGGGCGCTTCCTTGCCGAGCAGAGCGTAACCGGCGAGAATACCTTCAGCATACCCGGCGCCGTATGGGCGCTGCGATCCGGTCCCTTTGACATAGCCCTTCTTTGCCATATCGAGCGAAATGTTTACTCCGAGGTCACAGGTTGTGATCACGAGATCGGTCGACGCGCCGACAGAACGGGCTGCAGACAGGACGCCTTCGGTCGGAACGTCCCAAACGGCCCAGATGCCATTGAGCGTCGGATGGGCTGTCAGCATGGCTGATGCTACCCGTTCAGCTTCGCCGGCAAAGTTCGGGCCGCCAACACCGCTCTCTTCGACAACCTTAATGTCAGGGAAGTCCTTGATAGCCTCCTTGAACCCGACAACGCGCTCCTTGGTGGCAAAGAGGTCTGACGCATGCGGGATCAGCCCAACCTCGCCTTTACCCTCGAGCGCCTTCGCCATAAGAAGGGCGGCAACCTTGCCCATGCCACGGTTGTCGGATGAGACCAGGCTGACATAGTCCTTACCGGCCTGCATGCCGGCGCCAGTCTGGTCCAGGAAGACAATCTTGATGCCAGCTGCCGCCGCTTTCTTGTACGCGGCGGCCGTGGCTGACTGTTCCGCGGGTACGCTAATCATGATGTCAGGCTTGAGGGCCATGACGCTTTCGATGTCGGCAACCTGCTGCTCCGCGCGGTAGCCGGCGTCGGTCACCGCCACGATTTCGACGCCAAGTTCATCAAGCGCCTTCTTCTGTCCGGCCATTTGGGCCTTTGCCCAATCGGAGGCCGTATAGTGCATGACGATCGCCGCCTTGGCGTGCTTAGCCTTGATCTGCTCGACCTCTTCCGCGGTCAGCTTGAGGTCGCTGGCAAGCGTCGCGGGCTCACCATTGGGGCCCGGCGCCGGGTTCTTTTCGATTTCGCTGATCTTTTGGCTGATGTCGATCGCGTAGGCTGAATGAGTAATGCAGACGCTTGCCAATAGCGCAGTGGCCAAGGCCAAAGCCCGTGTGGGCTTGCGAAAATGATATGACATTTGACTCCTCCCAAAGTGCGGCAATCGAATGGTCTTATCGATGCATCCGATACCGTATACATTAATGCATAAATTAAGGAGGTCAACGAGCTGCAGCGCCTTCCATGATGAACATGGCTCACTGAGGAGGTGAGCAGAATTCATCGCCCGCCAAGGAGCTCAGCTTTCGGTTATCGTTGGCTTCTCCGCGCGTTGATAGCGCCGGTAAGCGAGGAGTGGCTTTGCTTGCTGTGAAGCGAACAACCTAAGGCGATGAGGTGAGGGTTGGCAGTCAGATGAATTTTCCTCACCTATTTCGCCAAATATTACGTTTGAAATATCGACACGATCGGACGATGTTTTCACCCCGGAGGCAATCGGGATGGAGATCGCCTGAAAAATTGATGTAACGCGTAGTAGAGGAGCGTCCGTGCTGCGGAATAGTCATATTCCGCAAACGGTTAGTTTTTGGGCGACGCTAAAGCTGGAGGAACTATAGTGAATATTTCCGCAAAATCCCCGGACGTTCAGCGTGCAAACGCTGTATTGGCCGGTTTTGAGCCTGCGATCTTCTTCGGATTTTTCGAGGAGCTGAGCGCTATCCCACGGGGTTCGTTCAACGAGAAGCAGGTCAGCGACCATATCGCCGACTTCGCCCGTGCAAGAGGGCTCGAGGTCTACCAGGACGAAATCTGGAACCTGCTGATCAAGAAGCCCGGCACTTCCGGTTATGAAGATGCTCCGACACTGATCCTGCACGGCCATACGGATATCGTTTGCGAAAGCGATGAGGGGGTCGAGCACGACTTTAGGAACGACGGCATCAAGCTGCGCGTCGTCGGCGACTTCATTCACGGCACGGGAACGACGCTCGGTGCAGACAACACGGTTGGCGTGGCGTTTGCCATGTCTCTGCTCGCCTCAGACGACGTCCCGCACCCGCCGCTCGAAGTGGTGTTGACGGTCCAGGAAGAAGTCGGAAAGGGCGGTGCCCAGCACTTCGACGGCTCGAAGCTTACAGGCAAGCGCCTGCTCGATATGAACTGGCACGACCCCAAGTCGTTGTTCGCCGGATGCGCGGGAGACATTTCCGCACGTTTCAAAATTCCGCTCAAGTGGCAAGACCGCGCTGCCGGCCAAAAGACGGCATTGGTTCGTGTTTCTGGACTGAGCAGCGGTCACTCGGAATTCGACATCCACCTTGAGCGCGCGAATGCCATCGTACTCCTCGGCCGTGTGCTGCGGCTGGCGATGAAGAAAGCCGCGATTTCTGTGATCCAGGTCAACGGCGGCGTTAACCGCTACGTAATCCCCGGTGAAGCCGAAGCGTTGATCTCGCTAGATGCGTCTCGCTTGGAAACATTAAAGGGCGCGCTCGAGGCGGAAACAAAGGCGATCGCAGCTGAGTACGCGGTGAGTGATCCTCACCTCAAGGTCACGCTGACAGAGTCCGAAAACGACGCTAGCTCCGTGTTCGCGCCGGAAATCGCCAGCGCGATGATCTCGGCCATGAACCTACTTCCGAATGGCGTCCAGAGCCGAAGCCTTGTCGTCGACAATCTCGTGGAAAGCTCGAACACCGTGGCCCTGCTTTCCAACGACCAGGACCGCATTGAAATCGTGTCGACGATCCCGAGCGCCGTCAGCACGCGCAGGTACAACATCGTGGACAAAATCCGGGAGTTGTCAGAACTCATTGGAAATGGCGCAACCGTTGAAACGTTCGCCGACTGCCCAGAATGGCCGTACAACCCGGATTCTCGGATGCTCGCCGCCGGGCGCGCGGCCTACGAGAGGCAATTCGGCGAACTACCGCATGTCGAGGTTTCTCATTCGAGCCTTGAGCTTGGCCTATTCCGCAAGAAGGTGCCGGACATCGACATGCTCTCCATCGGGCCGGAAGCGTTTGACGTCCACACGACGCGCGAACGCCTGAACCACACGACCGTCGACTCCACCTGGCGTCTGCTCAAGGCGCTGCTGTCGGAACTGAGGACCTGAGGCGTCTGCCATGACCATTCCCGCATACTTCGGAAACTTCCCGTTCCCGCCCGACGCGAAAAGACCGCATCATCTCACGGCGGATCGCTTCAAGATGTTCATCTATACGGGCACGAAGCCGTATACGAGTGACCTGAACTATCTGCTCGCGAGCACCGACAAGATGACGACCGGCATCTATCAGCTTGCTCCGGGTAGCAATTTCGACCCCGCTGACATCCATGCGGGCGACGAGGTCTACTATGTCCTAGAGGGCGAGGTACATCTGCTCAACCCTGAAACAGGACATACGGAACGTATGGGGCCAGGCGACTCCATCTTGATCCCGATGGGCGTGCCGCACCGTGGCTACAATTTTACGGACAAAGCCGCGGTCATCTTGTTCTGCATTGCGCCCAGGATTTGGGACGAGAACGGGCCGCCGACTGGCTATCATGGCGCAACGCGCCTCTTCAAGTCCGAACGGAGGGCCTCCAAATGAGCCTCGAAAAAATCGGACAATACCCGGTCGACGGAACAGAAGCGCGTTCGAGAGGTGCTTTGGTCAAGGTCGCGCGTAAGGATCGGTTGAACCTCATTTTCGGCCAGGACCATCCGGTTCTGATCGAGATGTGTGTGTCGAACGACTACATGCACGTAGGCGAGATAGTGATCCCTGTCGGCGGCGTCGGGCCGCGGGCCAGCGAACCCAACAGCCACGAGGGCGATGCAATCTTTTACGTGCTTGAAGGTCCCGCAACCTTCTATATCGCCGAAGGTGACCAGACGTTTCACATCAGGGATGGAGAGGCTTTCTTCCTACCGGCGGACGTTAGTTATCAGTGCCTGAACTACGGCTCCAAGCCCATTCGCATGGTGTTCACCATCGCGCCTGGCCTCTGAGCTCCTGACCACATCGATCTGACGAATACCTCCGCGGGCTGCGCCCGCGGACGGGAGGACTGTGTCTTGTCACAACCAGGGAGGAATCCGTGACAAATCTGAAACATACCTTTGTCGGAGCCGCCGTTGCGATCGCATCGGTCATTTCGTGTCAATCTGCCTTTGCCCAGCAGCCGGACTACAACGCAGTATTCCCGGGCATATTGATGGACAAGGATATCAAACCGACGGGCCAAGAGATGAAGCCCGCGAAGAAGGATAGTCGCCCGCTCAAGGTGGGTTTCCTTCCGACAGCTATGGACACGTACTACCAGCGCGTCCTTGCCGGCGTGAATGAGGAGATCGACAAGCGTGGGGGCGACGAAGTCATCGAACTTCTCGTCCAGGCTCCGAGCAGCCAGTCCGCCACGGATGACCAGATCAGGACAATGGAAGCCTGGATCAACGACGGCGTCGATGCGATTGCCGTCGCACTCTACAATGAGGGCGCTCTCCTGCCGTCAATTCGACGCGCGACTGAAGCCGGCATCCCGGTTTTTCTGTTCAACTCGCCGGTTGCCGACAATCCCTACTACGTCAGTGATATCGGCTACGACCAGGCCGACGGTGGGCGTGCTCAGGCGCAGTGGATGGTCGACACCTATGGCGACAAGGAACTGAACGTCGGCATTCTTGAGGGTTTGCCGGGCCCACACACCAGCCAGCGTATGAAGGGGTTCAACGAGGTGATCTCGAAGCACCCGAACTTCAAGATCGTTGCGCAGCAGCCTGCGGGTTGGGTTCGTGCGCAGGGTTTGTCGGTCACGGAGAACATGTTCACTGCCCATCCCGACATCGACGTGCTCGTCGCCCTCTATGATGAGATGGCTCTTGGTGGCCTCCAGGCCCTCAAGGCGAAGGGGTTGAACGGAAAGGTAGCCATCGTCGGCTACGAAACATGAAAGAAGCCAACGACGCGATCCTGACGGGTGACTTTGCTGCGACCGTCGACACGGGAGCGAAGGAGGAAGGCCGAAACATCATCCGTGCCGTCGACGAGTTCGTGATGAAGGGCAATCCGCTTCCTAAGAAGATCTTCATCGCACCGACCACCTACGACGCGAAAAACATCAAAACTTTCAATCAAGACGACTACGTCTACGTCCCCCAGCAGAAGATGTGACCAACCAGGGGCCCTCCCTGGAGGGCCTCTTCTTCCTAAGGGGTGAACGAGATGACGCAGAATCCGCTTCTGGAAATGAAGGGCATCAGCAAGCGTTTCGGTAACATGCTTGCGCTCAACGGTATCAACCTTGTCCTGAATCCCGGCGACGTCCTGGGGCTAGTGGGAGAGAACGGTGCCGGAAAAAGCACGCTTATGAAGATTCTCGCCGGTGCCTATGGCCGCGACGAGGGTACGATTTCCGTTCGCGGCGATGTCGTTGAGCTCGACAGTCCGCGCGCCGGGGCCGACGCCGGCATTGCGATTATTTATCAGGAGCTCAGCCTTTTCCCCGATTTCGACGCGGGCGAGAATGTCTTCGCTGGCCGGGAACTGACCCGCGGGCGGTTCGGCCTCGCTCCGCTGGACCATGCTCGGATGCGCGAAGAGGCTCGCCGCATTCTCACGGAGGATCTTGGCGTTGACGTTCCAGTTGATCGTCCCGTACGCGAACTGAGCCTGTCTCATCGGCAGATGATCGAGATCGCGAAGGCTCTCAGTACGAATGCCGACATCATCATCATGGATGAGCCCACCGAGGCGTTGGAGGAGGCCGAACGCAAGCAACTGTTCGCCGCGATCGAGAGACTTCAGAGCGCCGGAAAGGCGATCATCTACGTCTCCCACCGAA
This sequence comes from Ensifer sp. Root954, assembly GCF_001429005.1. Lineage (NCBI taxonomy): Bacteria > Pseudomonadati > Pseudomonadota > Alphaproteobacteria > Hyphomicrobiales > Rhizobiaceae > Ensifer > Ensifer sp. Root954. The sequence continues at coordinate 21,785 of NZ_LMJM01000044.1, read as the reverse complement.
TTCAAGAGCTTCTCGGCATCTGTACCCGCGTCATGGTCCTGCGGGATGGCAATACGGTAGCTGACCATCCGACAGCTGGCCTCGACGTCGACAAAGTTGTCGGTGCGATGATCGGTGGCTCTCTCGCAAAGCAGTTTCCTCCCCGCGTCCCGGCGAAGTCCGAACCTTCGTTGGAAGTCCGCGGTCTGACGAAGAGAGGGGCGTTCGAGGACATCTCGTTCACCCTCGCCAAGGGAGAAATCTTCGGCATTGCGGGTCTTGAGGGGTCGGGAAAGAGTGCCCTGCTTCGATCGCTCTTTGGCCAACGTCCTTGCGATGCGGGCCAGATTTCGATTGACGGCCGGAGTGTTGAGATCAAAGGCCCCGTGGACGCGATCCGGGAGAGGATGGCCTTCCTGCCCGCAGAGCGAAAGACCGAGGGTATCTTCCCGCAGAGATCCGTTGCTTGGAACCTGTCGATCGCAAATCTAAGGGCTATCGGTAGAACGACGCTCAACCCGGCCAAGGAACGTGAAGTTACCTCAGGCTACATCTCGAAACTCGGTGTGAAATGCGACGGCCCCGACGCGGAGATCACCTCGCTGAGCGGCGGTAATCAGCAAAAGGTTCTGTTGGCCCGGTGGCTTCTCACAGGGCCTAAGATTCTCCTGCTCGAGGAACCCACGCGTGGAGTCGATGTCCGCGCCAAATCCGAAGTCTATGCGCTTGTTCACGCGGCCGCGAAGGAAGGCTGCTCAGTTATCGTGGTGTCGGCAGACAACGCAGAGCTTCTCGGGCTCTGCCACCGTGTCGCGGTGATGTTCGAAGGGAAAATCACAACCGTGGTGGATGCCGCCACGTCGAAAGAAGAGACGCTCGCCCTGCACACCGTCAGGTCGCCGGAAGCTCTTCATCATCATGGAGGAAACAATGTCTGACGTCGCCGCCACCCGCACGTGGCCGGCCCTCAAGTTTGGCCGTAATAGTGGCAACGCCGGCGTGTTCGTCGCGTTTGCCGTCCTGCTCATAGCGCTCGGCTTCGCCGCACCGCGTTTCTTCACAGTGGGCAACCTGACGGATGTGCTCCGACAGGCAGTGCCGATCGCCGTGATCTCCTTTGGCGCGACCTTTGTCATCGGCATGCGTGGTATCGACCTCTCAGTCGGTTCCACGCTCGCTCTCACAGGCCTGGCAACTGCAAACCTTATCGTGCTCGGCTATCCTGTCACGATCGCGGTCGGAGCCGTCATCGGCTTCGTGAACGGAATTCTGATCACCAAGATCGGGATCAGCGATTTTATCGCCACCATGGCGGTCATGGTCATCAGCCGCGGAATAGTCATGGTCTACACCCAGGGCATCCCGATTGTCGGAGCTTCGGACCCTTCGTTCCGGGCGATCGGCCAGAGTTATCTGGCAGGGGTTCCCGTTCCCGTGATCCTCACAGTCCTCGTCTTCGCCGTTGTCTACTACCTCATGTATTACACGCGGTTCGGTCGCTTCGTCCTCTCAATCGGGAGCAATCCCGATGCTGCGCACTTGGTCGGAATACCCACCGACAAGGTCAGGATCGCGGTGTATGTCCTTGGCGGGGTTCTCGCGTCATTCGCCGGGGTGTTGCTGACCTCTCGCCTTGAGGCTGCGATGCCGGAAGCGGGACAGGGATATGAACTCGACGTCATCGCCGCCGTCGTGATCGGAGGAACGGGGCTCTCCGGGGGACGTGCCACGCTCGTCGGGACCGCCGTCGGAGCGGTCCTGATGGCGGTCGTTCGCAACGCTCTCAACCTCCTCAACGTGAATACGTTTTGGCACCAGGTTGTCATCGGAACCATCATCTTGATCGCCGTCGCCGCTGATCGGTTCAACCGCCGTCAAAAGTCCTAAGGAGGCGATCGTGAAGTATTCCGAACTACGAAAGTCCGTTCTCGACGCGAACTTCGAACTTTACGATAGCGGTCTCGTGATCTCGACCTTCGGCAATGTGAGTGCCATCGACCGCGAACAGGGCGTAGTGGCGATCAAGCCGAGCGGGGTGTCGTACAAAGCGATGAATGTCGCCGACATCGTCATCACTGACCTAGATGGAAACATTGTAGACGGAGCGCTGCGACCGTCTTCAGACCTGGATACGCATCTCGAACTCTACGTGGCCTTTCCGTCAATCGGCGCTGTCGTGCACACCCATTCGTTTTTCGCGACTGCGTGGGCCCAATCGGGCCAGGGCATTCCGGCGATGGGCACGACCCACGCGGACTATTTCAACGGTACGATTCCCGTCACGCGACAACTCACCGAGGAAGAGATTGGCGCTGACTACGTTCGCAACACGGGGAGGGTGATCGTTGAAGCCTTCGGAAACAACCCGCCGCTGTCGATACCGGCCGCCCTCGTCAACGACCACGGCCCGTTTTGCTGGGGTATCGATGCCGCCGACGCGGTTCACAATGCCGAGATGCTGGAGGCTGTTGCGAGGATTGCGTTTCATTCGCGACAGATCAGCAAGGACGATCCGGAAATCTCGAGCGCGCTTTTGCGGCGCCACTTCCAGCGTAAGCACGGCCAATTGGCAACGTATGGCCAACCTGGTCGGTCAAAGTAGGAACAGCCATGTCGGTAGTAGCAGGTGTTGATTTTGGAACGCTTAGCGTTCGGGTGACGTTGGCGGACACCCGGAAGGGACCACTTGGAACGGCCGTCGCCGAGTATCCGCTCAAGAAGCTCCGCTCCGATCCAGACCACGCGACCCAAGCGCATGCGGACCACATGGAAGCGCTCGTGATTGCCGTCCGTGGCGCATTAAGAGAATGCGGCATGACTGGGTCGGAAGTACGCGCCCTGGCGGTTGACACGACTGGATCATCGGTCTTGCCCGTAGACAGGAACCTCCAGCCATTGGGGGACTACTATCTATGGTGTGATCATAGGGCAAAGGCCGAAGCCGAAGAGATCACGTCTGTGGCGAAGGAAAGCCATCTTGAGGCGATCGAATGGTGCGGCGGAACCTATTCGCATGAATGGGGATTCGCCAAGCTGCTCCACTTCCTCAGGCACAACCCGGATATGCGCGAACGTTTCGCCACAGCCGTGGAGCATTGCGATATGGCTGCGGCTGTGCTCACGGGCGTTACGGATAGCGGCTCAATCGTTCGAAGTGTCTGCGCGATGGGACACAAATGGATGTGGAACCCTAAGTGGGGTGGTCTGCCGTCGCAGGCGTTCCTCTCCCGGGTGGATCCGTTGTTCGACGGGGTGCGAGAGAAGATTGGCGGCTCATACCTTACTTCGGCCAAGGTCGCCGGACGACTTAGCCCGTACTGGGCGGAGCGGCTCGGGTTGCTATCAGGTATCCCGGTGCCGACGGGAGCGTTCGATGCGCACTGGGATGCAATCGGAGCCGGGTGCCGCCTCGGCGACGTCGTCAACGTCATAGGCACCTCCACGTGCATCATCGCCGTCAGTGAGCGCGTCAAACTCATTCCGGGCGTGTGCGGTGTCGTTCCTGGGAGTGCGCATCCCGACCTTGTTGGGGTGGAGGCCGGGCTTTCCGCGACGGGTGACATCTTCGACGCAATCGCGCGAAGGGCAGGGACTTCGGTGGCGCAGCTTTCCGAAGGACTGGAATCGCTTGAGGGCGGGCGGACGGGGTTGATGAGGTTCTCGTGGGATAACGGTGATCGCACGGTCCTCGTGCGTTCGGACCTCGGGGGCATGACCATCGGCTGGCACCTCGGTCATACCGCCCAGGACGAACTGTACGCCGCGATCGAGGGGACCGCGTTCCACACCAGGATCATCCTGGAGCGGATGGAGCAGCATGGTGTTCCCGTTCATCGTGTCATCAACGGCGGTGGTATCCCGCAGAAGAGTTCCATTCTGAACCAGATCTACGCGAATGTACTCGGCAAGCCGATACTTGTGCCCGACGGGATTCCGACAGGCCTCGGATCGAGCATTTTCGCGAGTATGGCAAGCAAGGATCATGCATCGATTGAGAGCGCGCAGGCAGCGATGTGCCTCGGATACAGAAGGTTTGAACCTGACCCGGCGACCCGTGGCCGCTACGAGACGCTGTATCAGCTCTACAAACAGGTCTACATGGGGTTCGGAACTTCCGGGCTCAGCGACTTCTCAGAAGTGCTTGGCGACATCAAACGCATCGCTGCAGGGGAAGCGACCAGGTCCGGGACCGGCCATCCATCACATCGCAAGGTAGCCGCGATATGACGGAGCCTGGCAGAAGGCGAAGAGCCTGCCCAGGATCGGAGGAGAGATGACTTCCGTTCCTTCGATGCGCGCGATTCAATCATTTGTGGCGGCAGGAAGGATGGGCTCGTTCCTGGAGGCCGCTGCCCAACTGCAACTGACACCTTCGGCCATCAGCCATCAAATTCGTTTGATGGAGGAAGACCTCGGCGAGAAATTGTTTCATCGCATCGGCCGCGCGGTTTCCCTGACCGAAGCCGGAGAACAGTATCATCGTCATCTGTCAGAGGCCCTGTCGATGATAGAGCACGCTACCGGTGAAGTTTCCCGTCGCAACAGTGCCGACGTGTTGAGCGTTGGCTGTTCACCGAGCTTGGCGTCCTTGTGGTTGATGCCTCGGCTGGTGATGTTCGAAGAGAGGCACCCCTCGATCGAGATCAGATTGATTTCGTCCACCGATCAGTCGATGTTGCATGATGGTTCTGTGGACGTTGAGATTTCCCATGGCAGCGTGCCCCGTCTCGGGTCGATCGCGGTCGATGAGTTTCCGCTGGAAACGATAGTCGTTGCATGTTCACCCGACCTCGCTGCAAGAGATCGTAAGATACGACAACCTTCCGACCTGATCGGGCACACGCTGATAAAGTCGGAGCAAACGTTGTACAGCTGGCACCAGTGGGCCAAGGACCACGACCTCGCGATCGACCTGAATCGAGGCCCCCGTTTTCGAGACTCTTTCATGTCGATCGCGGCAGCCGTCGAAAGCCGCGGTGTCTGTCTGGAGAGCTTCCGGCTCCTGCGCAGAGACATCGAAAAGGGTAACCTCGTGCTACCCTTCGGGATGACAGGTCCCAACCTCCGCTGCCACAGCTTGTGCTATGTTCGGTCGAAACTCAGGTCGCATAAGGTGAGCGCGTTCAAACAGTGGCTGGAGCAGGCTTGGACAGGCGATAGCGTGCTTAGCGAAATGCGAAGCTAGATAGTCCGGATCTGGCTGGCTGATCGGCTGCAGATCGGCCAGGTCCCCAACAGTGCGACCGGGTAGCCTTGCTCCTTTTTTGTTCAGCAATCCCACTGACGATGTAACCCAAGAAAATCGAGCTTGCTCAGCGATTCCGATACGAGTGCCAACCGGCTGCGCGGATGGCGGGCAATGATGAATCTAATTCACCGACTTGGACAGATCGTTTCAACCCCTCTGTAAACTTCCGCCGACTGGACGGAAAACGACCGGGCTAGTCACCTAGCGCCGGCCGTTTTTCGTCTGGGGGCACAATGTGTGCGCGCACTTGCCTTATTGGAGCCTCTGGCGCGCACCTTCTGAGAGCTCTTTGAGGATGATGGCGCAGGAGGTCGCGCCGGCATCGAGCACGCCGAGCGATCGTTCGCCCAAGCGACTGGCGCGGCCGATCCGCGCCACCAAGTTCAGAGTGGAATCTCGACCCGTCTCGGCTGCAGCAACGAGCGCGTCCAACGCTTCGCCGAAGGGCTTTCCGTCTGCTGTCGCGAGGTCGAAAGCCTCGACGGCGGGAACTAGGGTGTCCAGCAGAGTCTTGTCGCCCACCTTAGCTGATCCGATGGATTGAATTCCTGCCAGTCCGGCATGAAGCATCCGGCTGTAGGCCTCGTTGTCGATAGCTTCAACACCATCGATCTGCTCGGCGAATTCGGTGAACATCACGCCATAGAGCGGTCCCATTGAGCCGCCGATCTCGGTCATCAGGACCGTACCAAGCGTGTCGAGAGCACTCGCGAGCGATAGCTCTTTGCCTCTAATTCGGTCGGCCACCATACCGAAGCCTTTCGCCATGTTAATGCCGTGGTCGCCATCACCGATCTTGCCGTCGATTTCGCTGAGATAAGCCCTGTTCTCGATGATGCTGTTTGCCATCGAGAGAACGATTCCTCCGGCCTTCGCGTTGTTCAGTGTCTGCATTTTCTCCTCCTTACAGAACCGCGGTGCAACGGACTTCGACGTCCAGCAAAGCCTTGAGTTCGTCGTCGAGCGCCATCACGGTCAATGTTGCCCCCACCATTTCGAGCGAAGTGAAGTAGTTGCCGATGTACGTTTTGTAGATTTTGAGGCCCCGGCTTGTGATCTCGTTTTCGATCGTGTCGAAAAGAATGTAAAGTTCGTTCACCGGCGTTGCTCCGAGGCCGGAGACCAAAACCGCGACTTCCGTTCCCGCGTCCAGCATGTGGTCGTCGAGGACGATCTGAGACATGTCCTTGGCGACGTCGGTGGCGGTTTTCAGAGCCTCGACCCGTACCCCCGGCTCCCCATGATGGCCGATGCCGACCTCCATCGTGCCGGGCTCGATCTGAAAGTTCGGGTGGCCGACGGCGGGCAGGGTGCAGGGCCCGAGACCGACTCCAATCGAGCGGCAGTTGTCGATCGCCCTCTGTGCCGTGGCGCGAACCTCTTCCAGGCTAGCGCCCTGCGAAGCCTTTGCACCGCCGACCTTCCACATGAAGATTTCTCCGGCAACGCCGCGACGCTTTTCGCGCTCGTCAGGGGCAGCGGAGCAAACATCATCGTTTGCGACGACGGTTGCGACTTCGATGCCGTCCCTGGCAGCCAGCTTTGTTGCCATCTTCACGTTCATATTGTCGCCGGCGTAGTTGCCGTAGAGGACGACGACGCCTTTTCCGCCGTTCGCCTCGCGAATGGCATCATGAAAACTCTTAGCCGTCGGCGACGAAAAGAGTTCGCCTACCGCGACCGCGTCCAGCATGTTGCGCCCGGTGTAGCCGACGAACGCAGGTTCGTGGCCTGACCCGCCGCCTGTGATAACGCCGACCTTACCGCGCGTTGGCGCGTCTGCCGCCGCGATGACGCGCGGATTTTCCGAAAGGCGGACGATGTCCCGGTGGGCTTTTACAAAGCCTTTCACGGTATCTTCCACCACCTCGTCGGGGTTGTTTACAAAACGTTGCATCGCGTCCTCCTCCAGGCACTGTTTATTGAATTTGACCAAATGCTTGCCGGACGATCTTTAACGATCGTGTGAGCATCTCTTCGATTGTCGTCAGAGGTACCGGATCGTAGCGGCGGATCGGCTGAGCATCTGCCCCGCGGTGCAGGCGTAACGGCAGCTCGATACTCACAGGGAAGCCTGGCAGTTCGGCGACCGCGCGTAGAAGTCGGCCGCAGCCGACCTCTCCGTCGCCGATAGGCGTGAAAAACCAACCTTGTTCGGTCCGGCGTACATCCTTGATGTGGGCGTGGGCAGACGCGGGAAGAGCCAGGATTGCGTCTTCTGCCAAGTCGCCCATATCGGGTCGATGCGAAGCAGTGTTTGCGGCATCGTAATTCAACTTGAGAAAGGGCGAGGCGAGGCGCTCGACGAGCGCAACCCCGTCCCTGGCCGTATTGATAAGATTGTCGCTTCCATCACCTGGGTTCTCGAGCGCGATGGTGATGTTGAGTGTTTCCGCACGCTTGAGCAGAATTTCAACGTTGCGGAAGAACGATGCCTCCCTTGCACGCGCAGCCGCATTGGTTGCGATGACTTTCGCTCCGAGCGCGGCTGCAAATTCCATGCGGCCAGTGAAAACTTCAACCGAGCCGTCGAGCCCGAGGTCTATGTGCGAAGAAAACGCGTGGCACGATAGTCCGGCAATAGAGATCGCCTTGCGCCATTCATTTGCGTTTGACGAGGAAAATGCCGTTTCGTCGAACGGCTCGGTGTATCCAACAATGAATGCGGGCTCGAAATGCGTGAAGCCGATCTTTGCGACGCTGTCTAGCATCGCACTTCGGCTGTGTCCGTCATACGGCGCGCCCGAGACGGATATGATCCGGGCAGTCATCTATTCCTCCCTGTTCGGGTAAAGACATCGAGCCTCTCCCGGTCAGGGAAGTTGTTGAATTATCGTTCTTCAAACAAGCGAATTCGAGTTCTTAAATGATGAAGCAGATTCACCTTAATTCGAAATTGTGTTAAGAGCGCTCATGAAAGCTGAGGCAAGATCAGCCATTGCACCTGCTGTGTTCGGTTGCATCTGTCTGAACTGCGGCCGTCAACTGTGAGGAGATTGACATGACGATGCGCGAGTTTCCTTCGCTGCGTTCACTGCAGGTGCTGGAGGCCGTCGCGCGTCTGGGATCGTTTGGCAAAGCAGCGGATGAACTCAGCATTAGTCCGTCGGCTGTTAGCCATCAGATGGCGGCGTTGGAAGCAGAGTTGGGAATTGCGCTGTTCCATCGCTCTGGTCGCACAATCATGCTGACAGACGCGGGTCGGGTTTATGCCGAGGAAATCAGTGCATCCTTTCAGCGGATAGAGAGCGCGACACGCAATTTTACCAACAGGGGCAAGAGCGACATCCTGAACATCCATTCGGTGGTCAGTCTCGCTTCTCAATGGTTGATGCCGCGCTTGGCGCGGTTCAGCGCCAAGTATCCGGAGATAGACCTGCGTCTGCATGCATCGGGCGATCCGGCCGAGTTGCGGACAGGCACAGTAGACATCGATATCCGCTATGGAACGCAGCCCGCCGAGGTTGGCATTGCAGTAGAACCGTTTCCCCCCGAACCGATCGTCGTGCTTTGCGCACCGGCCCTGGCTGAAGGTGGCAACGGAATTCGTGAGCCAGAGGATCTCGTCAGGTTCCCGCTCATCCACTCGGAGGTGAATCTCTATCGGTGGCAGGATTGGGCGGACGACCACGGTGTGGCGCTGAACATGGATCGCGGACTCCGGTTCGATCGATCGTTCATGTCAATCAACGCAGCTGCCGATGGTTTGGGCGTTTGCCTAGAGAGCCTTATGCTGGTTCAACAGGATCTCAAGAGCGGTAGGTTAATCGCTCCGCTCGGTATCGAAGGCGCGAAAATCAACTGCCACAGCCTCGTCTACCTGCGTTCGAGGGCCCGGACACCTAAGATCGCCTTATTTCGCCATTGGATTGAAGATGCACTCAAGGGCGATGAGCATTCGGCGCGCGATCAGGTCGAATGAGACGCTCAAGCCAGTAGCGCGATAATAATGTCGACGAGGTGATGCGCCCACCGAGGCGCGCATCACCTACGCCAGAAGACTCTAATTATCCGAAGAATTTTCTGAGTTCATCAGCGATGAATTCGGGAGCCTCCTCCGCCACCCAATGGCCTGAGTTCGGGATCAGCCCGCCCCGGACGTCGTTCGCCACCCGTCCGAGAGATTCGAGTGTTTCCATGCCGCGTCCGAAGCCGCTGTCGCCGCCAAGCGCCAAGACTGGCATATCCAGCTTGCCGTCTTTTTCAAGGAAGGTTTCGTTGTCTCTTACGTCCGTCGGGAAGCCGCGGTAGTAGGCGAGAAGCGTTCGGAAACCGCCCGGCTTGAGATAGGTACGGAAGTATTCGTTCTTGTCCGCCTGCGAGAGGACGTTTGTGCGGCTACCGTAGTTGTCGAAAAGCCACTCAAGATAGATGTGCTCACGGCCGCCGAACATCGCCTCCGGTAGGTCCGGCGTCCGGAAGAAGGGATGGTGCCAGCGGCGGCCACCTTGCGACATTTCTGCCCCGTCGCCGGGAATGGTGACATCGAGAATGGCCAGTTTCTTGACTGCCTCCCGATGCTGCGCGGCAAGGGAAAACGCGACCGGGCCGCCCCAATCGTGCCCCACTAAGTAGAAGCTGCTGACCTTGAGGTGTTCTGAGAGCAACTCCCAGACATCGGCGGCAACGGTTTTCTTGTCGTAGCCGGCCGCAGGGCGAGTAGTGTCACCAAGGCCGCGCAAATCAGGCGCGATAATAGAGTATTTGTCTGCAAGGAAGGGAATGACGTGTCGCCATTCATGTGAACTCTGCGGGATGCCGTGCAGCAATACCAGTGGCTCGCCCGAGCCTGCGGTCAGGTAGTGCATGGTGACTTCTGATAGGCGCGCGTAGTTGCTCTTGATCTCGGCGGTCACTTCTTTTCCTCCCGCTTGCCCGCGGTCATGTTTCGATATGCCCGAATTACCTGGCTGTCATCGGCCAAACCCGCCCCTTGGCCGGATGCGGCAAGAAAGAACTGATGTGCAACGGATGCCAAGGGCAGCGCAGCCTTTGCGGAGGAGCCGGCTGCAAGGACGATGCCGAGGTCCTTCACGAAAATATCCACGGCACTGGTTACCTCCGGGTCGTTCTGCAGCATGCGCTGTCCGCGGTCGTTGAGCATCCAGCTTGCAGCGGCCGAACCGGATACGATCTGAAGCATTGTCGCTGTGTCGAGTCCTGCCCTCTCTGCCAAGGCGAGGGCTTCGGCGGCGGCGGCCAAATGCACGCCGCACAGCAACTGGTTTACGGCCTTGGCGACCGATGCCTGACCAGGATGTGCGCCAAGGAAGTAAATCTTTGATCCCAGCACCTCGAACAAATTGTAGCATTCGTCGTAGGTGTGCCTGTCGCCGGCTACCATGATGGAAAGCGAGGCGGTGCGTGCCCCAGCAACGCCGCCCGAAACAGGCGCATCCAGAAAACGACGCCCCTGAGCCTTCACCTCCCTTGCCAATGCTTCAACATCGCCAGGGGGGCAGGTCGACATCAGAACGACGATGCAGTCTTCGGCCGAATTTGACAGTGCGCCGCTTTCGAACAGCGCTTGACGCGCCTGCGTAATATTCACGACCATCAACATCAGAACACGAACGCCGTCGGCTGCTTCGGCCGCGTTCGAATGGGACCCGCCACCATTCTCGTCAAAGCTCTTCCGAGCGTTTTCGGCGATGTCGAAGCCCTTAACGGCGTATCCATCTCTCGAAAGATGTGACGCCATCGGCAACCCCATGGATCCCAGCCCAATGAATCCGATCAGGGGCCTGCTGGCTGGGCTCGGCTTCGGTTCTAATGCTTGGTGCACCTCAGGTTTCCTCCGCAATGCGTGCAACACGGACGCTCCAATTTCGTGAACGTAGGGCGTCCTCCCGATTGAGCGGTTACCATGGTGCAGACTGCCACTTCAAAAGAGATCGTGCTGAGAACATGTGATCTGAATTCATGTGCGGCTGCGCCAAAAGAGCATTCGCAATCGAATTTGGCTTTCTTTTGCAAAGGTTGCCTGAGTTCAGCTCATCAATCGCGGGAACCATTTCATTTGTGAAAGGACAAAGTAAGCGCCTAACTTGTTTCGAGCCGTGAAGGAGGAGAGTTTTCGGCGCTATTCCATGCGCTCCCACGATTTTTTGGATCGAGGCACGGCTGCAGTCAGAGGATTCCAAGGAGAAGGCGCTAGCGCCGGAACCTCCAGATTGCATCAAGACAGATCAAGGCGGGTTTTGAGGAGGAACCAATGATCAACATCAGTCGGCGTTCATTTATTGTGAGCTCTGTTGCGCTTACTGCGGCGATGGCCGCTCCACGCATTCTGCGTGCCAACACGCCAGAGTTCTCGCTCAAATTTGCCAACATCATGCCAGTCGACCATCCGCTCAACATAAGGATGAATGAAGCTTCCAAAAAGATCAGCGAGCGGACCGACGGCCGTGTGAGTATTCAGGTCTTCCCGGCCAGCCAGCTAGGTACAGACGCGGACATGCTGAGCCAGCTTCGCTCCGGTGCGTTGGATTTCCTGGCGCAAACAGGCCTGATCGCGGCAACTCTCGTTCCGGCCGCCGCCATCACTGGCGTAGGGTTTGCCTTCAATGACTACGGACAGGTTTGGAAAGCGGTTGACGGTGATCTCGGCCGCAACATCCGGAGCGCGTTCGAGCAGGTCAACCTCGTCGCCTTCGAGAAAATGTGGGACAACGGCTTCCGCCAAACAACTTCGCTCGCTCAGCCGATCAAATCGCCGGAAGACCTCAAAGGCTTTAAGATCCGTGTTCCGCCTGCGCCCCTGTGGACTTCGCTCTTCAAATCCCTCGGTGCCGCCCCGACGTCGATCCCGTGGGGCGAGACGTACTCTGCCTTGCAAACGCACGTCGCGGACGGCCTGGAGAATCCCCTCGCTGGCATCTACTTCGCAAAGATGTACGAGGTTCAAAAGTATCTATCGCGCACCAACCACATGTGGGACGGTTTTTGGATTCTCGCAAACCGCGACAACTTCGACATGCTTCCCGAGGACCTGAGAGAGATCGTGGTGACCGAGATCAACTCGTCGGCTCTCACGCAGCGCGCAGATGTCGAGAAGCTGAATTCGGAACTTCAGACGGAGCTGACGAACAAGGGGCTCGAGTTCATCGACGTGGACATCGCGCAGTTCCGCGCCACCCTTCAGAATTCGTCGTTCTACACGGATTGGAAGGAGCGTTTTGGTGAAGAAGCCTGGTCGGTATTGGAAGCCACCTCTGGCAAGCTGATCTGAGGCACTCCCATGACCACATCAGCAAACGTGAGTCACCCGGTGGCCGGGTCGTGGCCGGTGCTCACCAAAATCGAGACGGGTATCGTACGACTCGTCGAGTTGGCGGCGGCGGCGCTGGTCGTCGTCGAAGTCGGCGTGCTTTCGGCGGGCGTTGTCGCCCGCTACGCTTGGGGCGAGCCTCTTGTCTGGTCGGACGAGCTTGCGTCCATGCTGTTCCTCTGGCTGTCGATGATGGGCGCGGTTTTGGCCTTCCATCGCGGCCAGCATATGAGAATGAGTGCCATCGCAGACGCGATGGCACCTGCTACCCGGGCCAGACTCGAAGTGGCATCTTTGGTCTTTTGCCTGGCGGTCTGCGTGCTGTTGCTGCCCAAGGCCACGACGTATGCAATCCATGAAATCCCCGTCGTGACACCAGCGATGGAAATTTCGGTGGCATGGCGGTCCTTTGGGCTGCCGATCGGTCTCGGATTGATGGTTTTGCTGGGCGTCATGGACGCCGTTCGTCGCATAAAGCTCACCGACTTTGTAGTCGGGGTGTTGATTGCCGTGTGCATAATAGGGTTGGCGCTGGCAGCCAAACCCTTGATCCTAGCGATGGGCAATTGGAACCTGGTACTGTTTTTCGTCGTGTTCATCGCACTTGGCGTTCTCAGTGGCGTACCCATCGCATTCGTGTTCGCTCTGGCGGCGATCAGCTATGTCGCGATTGGCACGAGCCGGCCGCTGACCGTTATCGCCGGTCGTCTCGACGAAGGGATGTCGCACCTCCTACTGCTTGCGGTTCCATTGTTCGTATTGCTCGGAATGCTGATGGAACTGACGGGCATGGCGCGCGCCATGGTGAATTTTCTGGCATCGCTTCTGGGACATGTTCGTGGTGGGCTGTGCTACGTGCTCGTGGCCGCAATGTACCTCGTGTCCGGCATTTCCGGGTCGAAGACCGCCGATATGGCCGCGGTAGCACCTGCCTTGTTTCCAGAGATGAAAGCGAGAGGTTCCAAGCCCGGCGATCTCGTTGCACTGCTTGCCGCCACTGGGGCGCAGACCGAAACAATTCCCCCAAGCCTGGTTCTGATCACCATCGGCTCTGTGACCAGTGTCTCCATCTCGGCGCTGTTCATAGGCGGTCTTTTGCCCGCCCTGGTGTGTGGACTCATGCTTTGCGTGGTCGTGTGGTGGCGCTACCGAAACGAGGACATGTCCGGTTTCCGGAAGGCTCCGCGCAAGGAAATCTTCCGGGCGTTCCTCATCTCGTTGCCGGCGCTCGCGCTTCCATTCATCATTCGCACCGCGGTGGTGGAGGGGGTGGCGACGGCGACAGAAGTTTCGACAATTGGCATCGCCTATTCGGTCCTGATCGGACTTTTGATCTACCGGCAGTTCGACCTGAAACGCGTTGGTCCGATGTTGGTCGACACTGCGGTGTTGTCGGGGGCAATCCTCTTCATCATAGCTGCGGCGACGGCGGTGGCATGGTGCCTGACACAATCCGGCTTCTCGCGTGGCCTAGTCGAGGCAATGGGTGGTCTTCCGGGTGGCGCGCCGATGTTCATGTTCGTGTCGATCGTCGCGTTCATCATTCTAGGCAGCGTGCTTGAAGGGATTCCCGCCGTTGTGCTCTTCGCTCCCCTGGTTTTCCCAATCGCGAAGGGGCTGGGAATTCATGATGTCCATTATTCGATGGTCGTGATCCTGGCGATGGGCGTCGGCCTATTCCTTCCGCCCTTTGGCGTCGGATACTACGCCGCTTGTGCGATCGGTCGGGTAAATCCAGCGGAAGGCATCAAACCTCTGTGGGGATACATGGTCGCGCTGCTTTTGGGGTTGGCGTTGGTAGCCATGGTGCCCTGGATTTCGATTGGCTTCCTCTGAAAGCCGATTTTACTGGCCGGCCATCGGGCCGGCCAGTGCGACTCGTGGCCACCTATCGCGCCACGCCATGCCCTCTTGCCTCTATGAACAAAAAAAGGCCCCGCCGGGAGGCGGGGTCAGAGACGCATCCAAATGGCTCAATGGACGCGGGGAAGACTAACGTTCGACAGATGGCGGGTAAGTCAGGTTGCCTCTTGCCGTATCGCGGCAGCTGCCCGTTGTGGTGCATCGAGTACCAGTGACAATGCGGCGGGCCCGGAGAGGGGGCGCCCCTCAAACATCGTCATGGCGCGCTTCAGATTCTCTGTGACATCGATCCCCATACCCATCGGGAAACTCGGGTTTGTGCTATGCCAACCGCGTGGCACCACAATATCCGCGGGTATGTCCGGACGGGAATTCAAGGCCCCGAAGCCATCCCATTCCCCCATGATGTCAATCACGTCCTTGAATTCCGGGGGCATGCCGATCTTCGCACTGATTGTAACGACCCGGGACTGTTCGGAGACGCGTTTCGCTACCTTCGGCTGCTCCCCCACGAGCGCGTAAAGTGCTTCGGAGAGCACGAGGTTGCCTTTGGAATGACCAACAAGAACTTGAGGCGTGAAGCGCTTATCCTGGAGGAGGGCGATCACCGCTTCGGTGTCCTTGCTCGTCCGCGTCCAGAGGCCGGATCTGTTCGCATGTTCGGTTCGCGAGAACATTTTTGTCATTGCGTCGAACGGTTCGAAGGCGTGTCTCACGCTATTCAGGGCCCCAAACCAGAAGAATCCGCCGAGAGCCTCGGTCAACACATCAGCAATGCCATACCCGGAAACGATAGCGGCTGCGGGTCCGCCCAGTGCGTCGGCAACGTTACGCGCGAAAGCTGCGGCACCGAGAGCGGAGCTTCCCACACCGGCAATGGCGAGCGCTGCCACCGAAGGAGCCTCGGCAAGGAATTCGTCAGCCGTTAGAAAGACCTTGAGGCGACCACCTCCGGTCGGCGGTACCAGAATGACCGCGCCTTCTCGAGCCAACCAAAATGCGAGCTCGGGCGTCTCTTCCTCTTCGAGCACATCCACATCATAGAATACGGCGTCAAGGACTGCGTTGCGGCGCAGGACCGTATCCAGTGTGACTGCCCGAAACGGATTGTCTGCGAATTTCGCTGGAAACGCCGCGGTCCGATCAATTTGCACATTGGCGACAACGGAAAAAGTCTTCATGGCTACCTCCGCAAGCTTTATGTTGCAACGCAGCATAGCCTAAATCTAAAATTAGGAAAGCCTACTTCAATCTGCGCGGAAACGAGTTTTGGTCGCAGTCAGCGGCACGGCTCAGCCACGGGTCGAAGATGCGACCGCGTAGAGATTGCCTGGCCTCTTTGCTGCAGTCTTTGTTCGACACACTACTTGACCTGGGTCGTCTGCTCGGTATCTGTCGCAGGCTGTTTGAAGCCCATTTCGTTCAGCGCCTGGCTATTCTCCGGCAAAGGCTCGGTCCCTGGTGTCCCGCCGTTCTCTTTGACTATGAAAGCCACGAGATGGAGATACTCCGTCGGCGTGAGACTCCCAGGACTCACCTTCGGCATTCGAGTTTTGACAAAGTCGTAGAGGGCACCAACCGAACCCTCGTACCACTTGTTTCGGAACAAGGGGCCTGTGAGCGGCGGGCCAAGGCCGCCCATTAATGTGGCCCCATGACACCCCCTGCAGCGGCCGCCGTACACGATGCCGCCAGTCGTCGATTGTTCAGCTGTGAATTGGAGAGGTCCCAACGCCGTGGGTGTGACCCCCTGCGGCACGGCGGCGATCTCTTCAGTCGTATGAAGGCCCACGGCAGCATAAGCCAATCTGACTTGCTCGCAGTCGGGTGAGGTCACAACCTGCGCAAAAACGAGTTCGTTGCACGCATCGTAACTCGCTTTTGCGGCATCTAGGAAAGTCGAGGTCGGGATGAGTTTAGTCGTGAGCGCCCGATAAACGATGCGGCCGACCTTGCCCGTTCCGATGCCCGCGACGGTGACGCCCGACTGGCTGCCCCCCTGTGAGGCAAGAAAGAGGGCCCTGTTGACGATACCGCTATTGATATGAACGCAACCGTTGAAGAAATCTGTCGTGCTACTGCAAATGCGATCAAAGGTGGTGACACGATCGCTGTAGTGGTCTGGCTGGCCCTTATTGGCAGCGGAAAAGTTTGCAGACTTCAGAAAACCCCCTGTGGTCGGCTGCTCCAGGCTACGAACGGGGTTCGAAGCTGAGTGACCCGGCAGATCTTCGCCTATCAACCAGTCGTCGTCACCACCAGATCTGGAAGCAAGAGTTCCGAAAAAATCGGCAAAGGACTCGTTGAGGGCGCCCGACTCGTTCACGTAGATAAGGTCGGCTTCGGAAGCGATTACGCCATGCATAACTTCATGGGCGGCAATGTCGAGCGAGCGTGTATAGCCTGTGCCGTATACCATTACATTCGGAGCAGGACAGGTGTTTCCGGGGCGAGGGCACCATTGCGCGTTCGAGAATCCTCCGTAGCGGACGTGGGAAACAAGGGGGCCGCCCAGAGCATCGAAACTGAGGCGGCCAAACTCGGATTCCAGGTACCTGTAGACGATTTCGGAATTAGCGTATGCCGCCTGAGCTTCGGCGTCAGGTGCCGCAGCGCCTTGTTGGTTGGTGACTTCGTCGTAGCTCAAGGAACCCGGGAAGACCTGCCCGTCGCCCAGATCAAATACCTGCCTCCTAAGCGCCGACCTGTGGTCTCGGAAGAAGTAGACGACCTCTGACGTTGCCGCGTCGACGAAAAACGAAAAGTTTCCGATGTCGACCTTCCACGTGAGCTTAGCCTCTCCTGGAGCGAGATGCAGGACCGCCGGATCGAAGATCGCCAGATCGGCCTTCACCGCTGGCGCTTCTCCTTCTTCGGCAGCCAACTGAGATTTGAGCTGCTCGGCGGCGTTGGTGAGGATGCGTTTATGTTCCGCCTCGGCCGTCGTCACCGCGACTTCGCGCGATATGCTCGGCTGCATTTGGGTCGGCGGAGTGATACTGGCGAAATTGCCTGTGATCGACGTCACTTCCGCTGTCGGCGTCACCAGGACCCTGCTTTTGGCTCCGAATACCGGGATGCCTTCGACCGCTTGCTGAACATTGACAACGGAACTGGCTGGGAAGTCGGGGTCCGGCGCTACACCTTCTACGACGAACTGTTCACCGGTGATCGCGGTTGGAAACAGCTGGCTGCCCGCTCCCGTGGAGCCGAAAAAGTCGACAACAGCTCGGCGCGCGTTGTCTCTCATTGCATCGAGCGCGGACTGGGACAGAGATCCCGTCGGAACACCGGCTGGTTGGTCCGAAGGAGCCTTAGGCGACAAACCTTGCACGCTGTTCGGCAAACCTGTCACGTCGTCCAACTGAATCGTCAAACCAGGAAGCTTCGTGCGGAGGGATTCCGCGTTCTTGAGGACTTGTTCCTTGAGATCTTGAGCTGTGCTGGGCGTGGGGATGATGGCTACAGCGCATAGCGATGCGAAACCGGCGAAAATGGATCGCGCTGATAGATTCTTGGGGTTTGCCATGATCATGTCCTCAGTTGCCAGTTTCGCTGTAGGCTCGGAACGGAATCGACCAGAGAAAGTCGATTTGACGGTACCGTTGGCCGCCTGCCTCAAAAACTGGCTCGGGAATTCCGACATCTTCGAAGCTGACGCCGGGGCTTAGCGAACCCGTCTTGCCGACGAAGGATGGGATGGATGGGCCCGGCTGGAGCTTACTGGATTGCGGCGCGATGGCTGCCCGGGCGTGACAAGTGATGCAGGACGAGTTTTGGTTTTGTTTCTCGATGACAGGATTGGATAGGATCGTCTGCTTGCCGACAGCATCGGTGAATGCCACCTGTGTGCCGTGCATCACATAGTTTTCCCATTTGGTGCCGCGTGTTTCGTTTCTGATGCCATTCTCCCCCGATGTGGCTTTGGGGCCTCGGGTGGTCGCGTCGGCAGGCGCAACCGGATCACCGAATCCAGGGGGGACGTCCACGCAATCAATGTGCCCGAAATCAACCCAGAACCAGTTCGGCAAGTCTTTTGTGATGATGTGTAGCGACACCAAGCCCCAGGTCTGCACCTCTGGTTGCCCAGCAGCGTCAGTGCCGGTCAGTGTCCGCCAGTGATATCGCTGCTTTGCAGCGCCGAGGTCCGCCCCATCTGGATTGCATTCGTTTGCTTGGTCAATTCTCACCCACCGGGCTTTGACTTCCTTGGCAGCTTGCTCGAAGTCAACGATCATAGGGTTACCTGCGGCCTCTGCTGCGGCATATGCGCGGTCGAGCCCTTCCAGGCTGTACAAGCCTTTGTCGCGTATGGTGTCGTAGGTAATCCGGTTCATACGGGTCTCATCGAAACCGGCAATATCTGGATGAGGAGTGAGTTCAGCCTGCAAAGTTCCGGCGGCCAAGTTGCGAAGCGCGCCCGGTTGCAGCGTGATCAGCGGCGAACTTTTCAGTGAGGGCGCAAGAATTTTTTGTCGCTCCGGGCGCACCAACTCCTCCCATGCTACTGGCTTGGTCGCCGGCGACTTGAAGACCTCGCTTGCGTTTCCATCGCCGGCGGGAACAAGTTCGCCGCCGGTTGCCAGGGCCCATGTTTCCCAGACGACGGGCTTGTCTGGGTCGTACTGCGCAAAGCTCGTTTTGCCGTCGTCCGGTACTCCGGCCTTGTCTGCACGTGCTTGCTGATTGACGTAGAAGAAGAGTTGCCAACCAAATTCATCTTTGGCGAAGGTCGCTTGATGTGTCGCCGCGGCCGTTCCGCCGGGTTCGACGAGATCTGCGGCGAATGACGCCCCTGCTAATCCGGCGGCAATCGCGAATGAGGAAATACCTAATGACATCGAAGTGTGCATGATGCCCTCCGGACCTCAGAGTGAGACATTTCCAATGCTGCTGAAGATCGTCATCCACCGGATGGCGCAGTTTCTCGCACAAGCTCGACTCTCTGGATCACAGGGTCTGAACCCGCAGCTACCGGATCAACCGGGACGAAGTAGTAGGTAAACACATCGATCTGGGTCAACTGGACGTTTGCCTGTCCAAGGGCGTCGGTAACGTCGAACACCAGCCGTTTGGGTTTCGCGGCCTGCTGACCCAGAGGTACCGCATCGAAGAAGTTGACCGATCCCAGATACACGCCTTTGTCGGGCGAATTGCTGCCGACTTTTCCGTACACGTCGAACACTGTCCCTGGTTGCGCGGAGGCGGTGACGCCATCCATAACCAACAACAGGCGTGCGTCTCCCAAGGCTCCCAGCGTGGCAGTCGCTGCCGGCGACAACGGCGCCAAGGTTGCTGTGGTGACGTCTTGTCCCAATTTGACCGTCTCGGCGTTTCGGGCAAGCGGTTGAACGGCCTGAGCGATGACGGTCAATTCCGCCGCTTGGGTAGATGGGACAGGAGGGAGAGTGTCATACGAATAGCCGACGTCAGTTAGGTTGCTCACTTTCCCGTTCGTTGCTTCCACACGGTTCCCGTCTTTGTCGGCAAAAACATGTTTGACGTCCGTCCAACCAGCATCTGTGGGGTTTGCCCTCCCAGCCTGGTTCCATGCGGCCCATAAACGATCGATGTTGCAGTGATGGAGCCAGAAGATCGGGTCGCGGCCCGCAAAGTCGACGGATCCCATGTTCTGGGTGGTGCCGACGTTGACGTGAACTGCTCCGTGAATGCCGCCATCTATTTCATTGTTGAACCCTAGCCGCGTCGCACTCTCGTAGTAACCGGGATTGCGCAATGCATTGAGATTTACGGAGGCGGTGGTGATGGAAGCCCCGGTATTGACCGATGCCCGACGTTCATCAACGTAGAGAACACCCCAGACGGGATCTCCGGGTCGCCGGAACTCTTCCGGAAGAACGCCGTCCATCGTGTAGTCCCAGTAGGGAAGAGTGAATTCTTCCACTCCACTCACGTGACGGACAATCTCCTCAAAATAGAGCAAGCAGGCCCGATGCCATGGAAGGAAGTTGTAGGGGTTCATACCTGAGCCGTGGGGCTGGCATGAGCTCCACATCAGATTTGCCAGGTCCTTTGCAGGGTTGTCCGTGTCGCCGAAGAAGTTGGCCAGTTCGATCAGCTTGTCGCTGTCACCGCGAACCCAATGCGTGTACCACTGAAACAGCCAGGATTTTGGGTCTGCCCCTGAGAGAGCTTTCATACCCGCGACACCCTTGGCATACGCCTCAAGCATGCTCTTGCCATTAGGTGTGGTAGCGCCAAAGCGAACTCGCTGCACCGCTGTGCGTGCAGCGGCAGGCATAAGCGAGATTGCTGCGACAGCCCCCACTCCGGTTGCTAAGAGTTCTCTGCGAGACAACTGCATGGCGACCCCCCACAAAAAAATTTGGACGCAGCAGACTTCCTCCGCATGATGATGCGGCAGTTGTTTCTATGCTTTTTTGTAACTTAGGGTATGCTAAAACAGAAGGTGCAAAGTGTAAATAGCGCAACTATTAATTCGTGCTGACTACAACCGCCGTCCGGGGTAACTGGTATGGATAATTTACCCCTTGGCTTCGCCGGAAAGCGTCGCCTTGGGCGACTGAAAAGGTTCGTCAATGGGCTTACACTAGGCTGCACGGGTTAGATGACAGCTGATGTTGGGCGACATAACAATGTGGTTGCTGGGGGACGAGAATGACGCCCGAAGAGTTTGCAAGTCTCTACGCCAAGGCGCTTATTGATATCAATAGCGTCGGATGGCATTGGTTCGCATACCATTTCAACAACGGTCCGCGACCGTTTGCGAGGGGTATTCTTTCTGCATGCGCGAGCATCGACCGAAAGGCCGAAGGCATCGGGACAGAGCTCCTTGCACAACTTACTAGCATCGGCGGACGGGATCGAGATCAGCGCCAATACGAACAACTGCTGCAGAAGCTCAGTGAGATTTTGGTCATCGAGCGTATCGTGAATTGCCCTTGGCCAGAGGGAACAACGTTCCAGCACGAGCCCGCCGCGATCCGCAACGGGCCGAGACCGGAGTTGCTGGTTGTCTCGCCGCAAAGTCGACTGGTGGTCGAGGTGAAGACCCCGGCACTGCTGGCGCACGTAAGAGCGCGGACAGCCAACCAGATTCAGGTCCCGTACCGCGGAGGCATCCCGCTAGAGGTAGCTCGCGAGCTTACGGAAGGCGAAGTGACTCTGCCGCGCGATAACCCGATCCTGGATTTCCTTCGCGACGGAGAGCGCAAGTTTGGGGCGTTTAGGGAAGACTGTTCGACGTCCTCCCTTCTAGTCATTGTCTGGGACGACCACATCTACGAGCCGATTTCTACGCTGGTGAACGAAGGGAGCGGGTTGCTCACCCCAAACTCGTTCGCGCGTCAAGCCGATCAGCAAGCCGAAACATTCCCCAATGTTGACCTTGCCCCGTTGAAATAATCCATTTTGAAGTAAGCTCTGGCCCATTGAGAGGACCAG
>NZ_LMJM01000043.1:0-44573 GCF_001429005.1 Ensifer sp. Root954 | reverse complement strand
CTCCTTCAGGTAGCGGCGCATCGAGGTGTAGTCGGTGCCATCAGGCGTGCCGAGATTGACCAGGAGAACTCCGATGTTGCCGCGTTTAATAGTGGGGTGACCGGCAGTTTTTTTGAGCATCACATCCTTCTTCATTTATCAACCCAATTGAATACGGATGGAATGCGGGATGGATCAGCGGCGACTGAAAATTCTGAAGCGACCAGGGAAAGCGTTCTTGATTGAAAGCTGCGATACTGGAAGCGGAACACAGCGCCCGTTCATCTTTCGACATTCGCCTGCGGCCCCCGCGAAACCTTGACGAACATAACATGAACATCTAAAGTCGCGTCATGACACCTATGGCACTTGGAAAGAAGCTGGCGATCCTATCGGACGCAGCCAAGTACGACGCCTCATGCGCCTCGAGCGGTGGCGAGAAGCGAGATTCACGCAAAGGAGGAATAGGATCTTCCGGTGGGAGCGGTATTTGCCATGCCTACACGCCAGATGGGCGATGCATATCGCTATTAAAGATCCTGATGACGAACTTCTGCATCTTCGACTGTGCCTATTGCATCAATCGCGTCAGTTCCAATGTCGAGCGCGCGCGGTTTAGCGTCGAAGAAGTGGTATCATTGACGCTCGAGTTTTACCGACGCAACTACATTGAAGGCTTGTTTCTCTCCTCAGGTATCATCCGCTCGCCTGACCAGACCATGGCCGATATGGTCCGCATTGCCCGAACGCTGAGAGAAGTCCACGGTTTTAAAGGCTACATTCACCTCAAGACCATCCCCGACGCACAGGCTGAGCTCATTCGTGAGGCCGGCCTTTGGGCCGACCGGTTGTCAATAAATGTCGAACTGCCAAGGGATTCGAGCGTAAGGAAGTTCGCGCCGGAGAAGCGGCCGGAAACCATTCGTGCCGCCATGGCACAGGTTCGGCTGGAAGGTGAAGCCGCGCAAGACAAGACCCACACCGGCCGCAAGCCGCAACGCTTTGCCCCTGCCGGCCAGAGCACGCAGATAATTGTCGGCGCTGACGGCGCCGACGATACCGCCATCCTGTCCTGCGCAACCCGGCTTTATAGCGGTTACAAGCTGCGGCGCGTTTACTATTCGGCGTTCTCACCGATCCCGGACGCTTCCTCTGCGCTTCCCCTGGTTCAGCCACCGCTTGTTCGGGAGCACCGGCTCTATCAGGCCGACTGGCTTCTGCGATTTTATGGCTTTACGACCGACGAGATCGCGACCGGCACGCAAGGAGGCTTTCTGGATCTGGAGCTCGATCCGAAGACGGCATGGGCGCTGCAGAACCGGCAATTCTTTCCGGTCGACGTCAACCTCGCCTCCCGCGATACGCTTCTGCGCGTGCCGGGATTTGGGACGCGCGTGGTCGACCGCATCATCACCGCGCGACGCAATCGCCGCCTCCGTGTCGAGGATCTCGCTCGAATGGGAGCGCTGACACGCAAGGCTCGCCCCTTCGTTGCCCTGCCCGGCTGGAGCCCCGGCGGTTTGACGGACAGCAGCGATCTGCGCGCGCGCCTGGCGCCCCCGCCAAAGCAACTTCAGCTTCTATGACTTACGGGGTCTCACTTCCGGACAAGGGAACTTTTGATGCCTGGCGAAATGCCGCCAGGCGCGCTATCAGCCACCGGATCGCCCCCGACCAAATTGACTGGAACAGCGCGGGCGGCCTGTTCGACAGGGCCTTTCTCCCGGAGACTCCAGGCGAGCACGCAGCACGCGTTCCTCAAGCCTTCATGACTTTGGCGCAGTCCGTGATCTGGCATTCAGCACCAGAACGCTTGGCGCTCCTTTATCGCGCGCTTTGGCGCCTCGACAGGCGCGAGGGCGAGCCGCTCTCGCCCGCCGATCCGCTCGGTCGCAAACTGTCGCTTATGCAGAAATCCGTCGGACGGGACATTCACAAGATGCATGCATTCGTTCGCTTCCGCGAAATCTCAGCAGAGGGTCCGCGTCGACGCTTTGCCGCCTGGTTTGAGCCGACGCACAATACGCTGGAGCCGGGAAGCGCTTTCTTTGCCCGCCGGTTCGGCGACATGGATTGGATGATTGCGACGCCGCGCTTGACCGCCCTTTTTGTTGACGGCGCGTTGACCTTTGATCAGGGTGGCACGAAACCAGACCTGCCGGAGGATGCGGCCGAGAAACTTTGGGCAGCCTATTTCGTCAACATCTTCAATCCGGCCCGCATCAAGCTCGACGCCATGCAGTCGGAGATGCCGAAGAAATACTGGCACAACCTGCCGGAAACGCGCTTAATCCCCGAGATGCTCGCCGCAGCGGAAGCACGGGTGCAAAAGATGCACGAGGCAGGCATCTCCGCGCCGCGAACGGGCGCAGCCCCGGTGTCCGAGCGCTATCGGGCTTCAATGCCGCAGCCGCCCGAGCAAATTGACACCCTGGAGGAGGCATCGAAGGCAGCGGCACAATGTCGGCGTTGCGACCTGTGCGAATCCGCGACGCAGACCGTCTGGGGTGAAGGTGCCGCTGACGCGCAGCTCATGATCGTCGGCGAACAGCCTGGCGACCGGGAAGATATCGAGGGCCGCCCGTTTACGGGGCCGGCCGGGCAGTTGCTTCGGGCATTGCTTTCCGACGCCGGTATAGACGCAAGGACGCTGTGGCTGACGAACGCCGTCAAGCATTTCAAGTTCAGCCCACGTGGCAAGCGGCGCCTGCACCGCAATCCGGACCGCGGTGAAATTGCTCATTGTCGCTGGTGGCTGGGACTGGAACTGACCCTTGTCAAACCGAAGTTGACGGTGGCGCTTGGCGCCTCCGCGGCCTTCGCCCTCACAGGCGACAACCGTCCTATGGCGGAGCGGCGGGGGGAGATTGAAACCGGTCTTCACGGCGGCCCCGTCCTCGTGACATGGCATCCTTCTTATATCCTGCGTGCAGGCGACCCAGCAGCCGCCACGATCGCCCGAGATGATTTGGCGCGAGACCTGGCCAAGGCCATGGCAGTTATCTATGAAAGAGGAGTGTAGCAACTCAACCAGAGATCGTGCTGAGTTACCGAATATGCACCCTCCGGCCGAAGAGGGGATGGCGAGAGTGAAAGAGAGGCACGTACTGCTTGGTCGCTTGGCGCTTCCCAGCCTACCCTACTCTTGAGGATCTATCGGCCGGAGCTTCCATGATGTCCAGGTGCTTGGTGACCAGGACTGAAAGGCGTCCGATCGAGGGGTGGAGTTTCTTGCATTGGATTAGAAGCCTTCTAATATGTCCTCAGGTTTTAGGGACTGGGGCATGGCGAGAAGTCTGACGGTTACGGTGTCCAGAGCCGCGACGTTTGTCATTGCGGCAATGTTTGCGGCGCTTGTCGTGCTACTGAGCCTGTGGTTATACGAGAGCTACCATGCCGCGATACGGCGGACCGAAGAGCGCGCAATTGCCGCCTCGAAAATCGTATCCACGAACGCCTCATGGATAAACGCGCTCTCGGCACAGACACTTCAACGAATTGATGACGCTCTTGGACCGACGCTGGGCATTGCCACGGATGACGTCAAGAACATCAACGAGGCGGTTTCTAATCTTCCGGGTCAAGTTCAGGCCTACGTCGTCGACCGGAATGGCCGGACACTTCTGTCCACCGATCCCGATATAAAGCCCATCGACATAAGGGACCGCGAATACTTCGCCGCCGTCGAAAAGGGAGCGAAAACTTTCGTTTCCGGTCTGCTGGTCAGCAGACTCAACAATCAGCAGATATTCGTGTTCAGCCGACGCCTGGAACGGAGCGGCGTGTTCGTCGGCGCTGCAATGGTGTCGTTCCAAGGGAGCGACCTGCTGAAGGATGTTTGGGAGGCCGTCTCTCTCGGCACGAATTCGACTATCAGCATGATCCGCAAGGACGGAGAACTCGTCGCACGCTACCCCGCCCCCGGCGGTCCGTTGAACATGAGCAAGTACGTATTGTTTACAGACTATCTTCCCTCCTCGCCCAACGGGACTTACGAGGCAATATCTCCAACGGACGGCGAGCACCGTATGGTCGCCTATCGGGTTGTTGAGGGAACGGACATCGTTGCGCTCGCGTCGGCTGACTACCGTGTCGGGCTGGTCCCCTTCCGCAATGACGTCTTCATCGCGATCGCCGTTATGGCACTTGCTGCCGCTTCATCGCTTGCCGCAGGAGGATGGGTCAGGCACCTCGTTAAGCGCGATGTGAAGAAATCCGCCCAACTTGAGGCCGCACTTGAGGACAATCGCCTTCTGCTGCGCGAAATCCATCATCGGGTCAAAAACAACTTTCAGGCTGTGCAGGGCGTCATCCGCATGCAGCTACTGCCGCCCGAGGCACAGAAGTCGCTCTTTGACCGGATCGGCGCCATGATCGCGGTCCATGAGCAAATATATGATCGCGACCAGTTCAACGCCCTGTCCGCCCGTGATCTTATCCCGTCGATCGTGGACAAACTCGTCAGCGCCTATTCTGACAACGTATCCGTACGGTACGATATCGGTGCGTTTGACCTGACACCCGAACAGGCCACGGCCGTCGCGCTCCTGGTGAACGAGGTCGTGACAAACAGTCTTAAATACGCGTTCCCGGACGGCCGCCCAGGGAAGCTCGAAATAGCGTTCCACAAAGTGTCTTCGCGCCGCTCCCTGCTTACCATTTGCGACAACGGCGTGGGCTTCGACACATCGACTGTGCGCAAAGGCATGGGCAGCCGTATCATTCGCGGGGTCGTAAGTCAGTTGCGCGGTTCATTCGAATACAAGTCAACAGAAGGCACGCACTTTATCGCGCAAGTCGAGCTCGGTCTAACAGACTGAGGAGCAACCTCGTTAAGACTGTTTGCGTGACCTCATAAGATGCCGCGTGCGCCCCCATTTCGGAAAACCTTGAAAACACAAAACGCGCGGATAGATACCTATCATCTGCAATCCGTTGTTTGGGTGGCCCGCAACAGCCGACCTGGATGAGCAAAATGGCCGACGAAAACCACCTTCGTGACGCCCGTGATGCGGGCGACCGCCTCTTAGCTTCACACCCATCTGAAGATCCATTCGCGGCTGCGTTCAAGGCCACACGCATGCCGATGCTAATTACCGATCCAAGGCAGGACGATAATCCCATCATCTTCGCGAACCGAGCCTTCACCGAGTTGACCGGCTACAGTCAGAATGAGTTGGTCGGCCGGAACTGTCGCATTCTCCAAGGGCCGGACACGGACAAAGCGGCGATCGCTAAGATCAGGGATGCCATTTCAGAAGCGCGCGATGTCTCGGTCGACATCCTCAATTACCGTAAGGACGGTGGCAGCTTCTGGAACGCGCTGTTTGTCAGCCCCGTCCGCGATCAGGCCGGCGC
Organism: Ensifer sp. Root954; assembly: GCF_001429005.1. Lineage (NCBI taxonomy): Bacteria > Pseudomonadati > Pseudomonadota > Alphaproteobacteria > Hyphomicrobiales > Rhizobiaceae > Ensifer > Ensifer sp. Root954. Next base: position 39,236 of record NZ_LMJM01000043.1, on the reverse strand, counting down.
AGTGATCTACTTCTTCGCGTCACAACTCGACTTCACGAGCACCAAAAGCAAAGAAGCCGAGCTGGCCAAGGCGCGCCAGCTTGCAGAAGAGGAAGTCTCAAGTCGCACTGCGGAGCTCATGGAAGCGCTGCGCGTGAAAACTGCCCTTGTCCACGAGGTCGATCACAGGGTTAAAAACAACCTTCTGACAATCGCCTCGATCATCAGATTGCAAATGCGGATGACCAGCAACGCTACGGTCGCACAGACACTTAAATCAATACTCGACCGCGTCGAGGCTCTGAGTGCCGCCCAAAGGAAGCTTCTCAATGATAACCGCGTTGGTCAGTTCGATGTGGCCGATTTCGGTCGAGACCTGATTACCGAAATCGTGGGTTCTCTGAAAAGGCCAGACATCATCTTAACTACGGACCTTCATTCTGTGACAGTCTCGGCGTCGAAAGCTTCGGCCCTCGCCCTTATCGTTAACGAACTCGTTGGTGATGCAGTCCGACGCGGCCTCAGTGATGGCGGGGGCGAAATACACCTCGAAATCCGAAGGCTCAACGGACACTTGCTCATACGAGTCCTGGACACGGTCACACCCGTCGAGGTCGACAAAGAACAAGAGTCCTTCAGCCGCGCCATGCTTGACGCCTCGATCAGGCAGCTAAGGGCAACCAGCGAGCGAGAGGTTTCCGGTCACCGCACGGAAGTTCGTGTAACGCTGCCGGTAGGAGATTAGGAAGGGCCGATATTTGCGAACCCTGATTGTCGAAGACGAAATGCTCCTGGCCCTGCAACTTGAACATGAGGTCGAGTCCAGCGGTTACAGGGTTATAGGCCTGGCAAGCGATGAAAGCGAAGCGATTGCGCTCGTCGAGCGAGAACAACCAGAGTTCGCTTTCGTCGATATCCACCTGCGCGATGGTCCGACTGGTATTGATATCGGTCGATACTTGGCCTCGAGGGGCATCCCCTTCGTTTTTGTCTCAGGCAACCTTAAACGAATTCCGGCGGACTTCGCGGGTGCACTCGGCGCTATCGAGAAACCTTACTCGGCCAACGGCCTACAAAACGCTCTGTCGTATCTGCGGGCGGTGTTATCTGGAGAGGATCTGCCACCACCTCCCTCAAGCCTGACAATCTTTCAATAAAGCATCTCCGGAGTAGCGCCGGCGCCGTCGATTATCTCACACCACTTGCTCTGATCGCATGCCTGTGCCCATCTCAAGTGCCGAGCAGCTGGTGTGTTTCGGCGACAGCGCCGCTCGCCCGCTCCGACCCTTACTGCACCGCCGGAACGTTCTGCCGGCCGAACTGGCCCTTATGCAGTCTTATCCGAGCCGCGGAACGCGGGCCTGCGCTTCGCTTGGACGCAGTCTGGTACGAGCCGCAAACGTCAGGCCAGCTTGAACGCGCCACTCGCCCCGCAGATGCTTACGGGGCGAGACATTCCTCGCATATGCCACAACCATCGACGTCCATACGTGAGGCTGGGAACTGCTTTTGACAACACTGACACGTCAAAGTGCTCCGCGCGTCCCGCTTTACGGGCGCAGGCGGGATGATTTCGATCACGCGATCGGTAGGGAGTTTTCGTGCCATCTGGTCCATCTCGAGGCTCCATGTCGAGGGTGGAATCTGAGATAGGAAGTGCTGAGGCTTGTACAAGATAATCCTCTCAAAGAGTCTTCGCTGACGCTTTCATCGGTCGTCCCTCGTTGAAAGGCCGATGGCTTCGACAACCAATCGCTTGTCTAACACCCGGCCGCTTCCGTTGCTCGGTCCGTCGAACCATCCATCGCGGCAGATTCAGCATGGTTCATTTCATCAAATGTCACGCGGTCAGATCAATTGAGAGAGTACATTTTGGACGGCCACACAGCTGGTCACGGAAGCGAGCCCGGGAGGTATACAGATCCGCTCTGGGGCGTGACGTCTTGTTCCCCATCGCAAGCACCACGTCCGGATGATTACCGTATTGCAGTTCAGCGACGAGGACCTTCTGATGTGCCCACAACTCCCGCATCTCGTGGACGTCGGTCGACGTTCCGAGCCACTCGACGATCCAGCCAGTTTCATTTCGAACCGGCGCGGCTCGGGAACCAGCGGTACTCGTCGAACCGTACACGACAGATGGGTGGCTCAAACTCAAGAGGTCCCTTGCTGGGACTGACCTATCGATCAAGCAGAGCCGTCAATCGATGTGAGACGGGTGCAGCCACCCACTCTCGCCGGCCCTCTCTGCTCGAACGACCTGTCGCTTGCTGAGGGCTGGAACCAGTTATTCGCCAACGCGGTTTGACAAGCGGCGACGGATACAGCTCTGCTCTGCAACCGAAGTCGCCCCGTCCAGCTGCTGTAGGGGCGAGGTAAGGAATCGTGCAGAGGTGCCCAAAAGCCACTCCGCCTGAACGAGGGTTCTGACTGGTTTCTACGGAGGTTGATTTCTCGTCTCCTACCCGGTCGCGTCGGCGACCGGGTCGATGACCCTCGTCTCTCACATGCCACTCCTGCGGCTAAAGCAGTCTGGCGCACGAGCGGCCTCGAGAAGTGGGGAGTCGGGCGCTTCGGGTTGCCCGGATTATCACATTCTAAATTGGGGAATGGTGGCCACCAGCATCGGGTTTGGCGCCGAACGGCCGCTCGGCATCTGTCGACATTCCAGCGTCTCGGCAGGCCTCAACGAACGCTTCGCGGGCGATGGCAACCGGCGTCATTCGGTTAAGCGCCCGACGACATGTCTGAACCGCCCTATTGTGCTTGCGGCCTCTATAAATAGTCCATTCGCCTTCCAGGAAATCGAGAACGTCGTTGACAGACGCAAAGACCTGCCGCGTGCCGTCCTTCATCTGAACCGAGATGGGTGCCATGAGCAGTAGTTCGGGATTAAGCATGGTGATCTCCCTTCGCCTTGATGCCATACAAAGACTTTTCAACGGCCGCGCCAGGCACGGTGCCGATCTCAAAAGCCGGCGGCGCAGATGGGATGCTCGCATCCATCGCTGGCGCTAGAAGATGGTGCCTTTCGGCGAAGGCGACGAAAAGGCCGCGCGCAGTCTCTGCTTCAACCTCTCCCCGTAATGCAGCCAGACAGGCCTTGATCGCCACCGAATGCACCGCATCCCCCGACGGGGCTGGCCAATCGACGAGGAGACGATAAGCGTCCATCACGGAGCGGATTTCACCGGGGAAACCAAGACCAACAAGGATGCTAACAGGCCGCTCGAACATATCGGGTTTCATCGTGCTCTCCTTTCCAACCCGGAATGCCGATGGGCGCCTTGAAACCGGCGCCCAATTTACGTCAGCTACGCGGCATTCGATGCTTCGATTTGCATCTGAGCTTTTGACTGCTCAACCGCCGCAGCTGTTTCGATCGCGATTTTGCGTGGCTTCATCTCCTCCGGGATTTCCCGCACGAGATCGATCTCTAGAAGGCCGTTGTTCAGATCCGCGCCCATCACTCGGACGTGGTCGGCAAGCTCGAACCGATGCTCGAACGGTCGGCCGGCGATCCCGCGATGCAGATAGGCTTCGGAAGAGGTCTCCTGCTTCTTGCCGACGACCGTCAAAAGATTGGTTTGAAACGTGATATCGAGATCGTCGCGAGCAAAGCCGGCCACTGCAATCGAGATCCGGTAGCTATCGTCACCGGTCTTGGCAATGTCGTAGGGAGGCCAATCACTGATCGAACGAGCGCGCTGCGCGTTTTCGAGCAAATTGAAGAGCCGGTCGAACCCGACAGTCGAACGGAACAGTGGTGCGTAGTCGTAAGTTGTTGCCATAACCATATCCTCCTTGAGCAACATGGGTACGGAAGCGCCGAAAGACGACGCTTCCAGCAAGGCCAGCCCTACACGAGCGGCTGGCGGCAAGCGATTTGGTTAGGATGGACCGCAGTTTCAAGGGCCCATAACAAAAAAATCGCGTGCGCTTTTCGACGTTTTTAAACGACTGCATCTGCAGACTCAAAACCCCAACAGAGGGCTCAGTTCAGTCGGAACTCGCCATCCACGCGTCGCCATTCATTCGGGCCGATCAGATGGTGATGCGTATAGCGAACGGAATGCAGCGGACCGTCAAGATTGGCTTGCCAGAAATCGAGGAATTTCTGCATCTCAGGAAACTCGGGAGCAAGATCATAATCCTGCCAGATATAGGTCTGCAGAACGGATTCGAAATCGGGAATGCGGTAAAGGATATGCGCGGTGGTCAGTCCGTAGCCGTTTATTTGACGCTCGAAATCCGATGAATATCGCATGTTTCATCTCCGTTGCCTCAACAAGCGCCAAGGTGGCGCAATTGTTCGCGGTCATCAACGAAATTCTAAACGGCAAGGAGGCTTTGTTGTTCCTTTACAGCATGTTAGCAGCCGCACGATGCGAGTGCTGATTTTTTTGATTTCACCCCTTGAATTCGAAAAATTGTGAAACCAGATGATTTGCGCAAGACGCTCATTCGAGGTTTTGCACCCGTCCGGACTGTCCGGTCCGGTGATGGGGGAACAACGTCAATAGTGTTTGTCCATTGGAGGAAAACATGTCTTTCCGACCGCTGCATGATCGCATTCTCGTCCGCCGGGTTGACTCAGAAGAGAAAACCAGGGGCGGCATCATCATTCCTGATACGGCAAAGGAGAAACCCCAGGAGGGAGAAGTCGTTTCCGTCGGACCTGGCGCACGCAATGAAGCGGGCCAAGTCCAGGCGCTCGACGTCAAAGCAGGCGACCGTATTCTGTTCGGCAAGTGGTCAGGAACCGAGATCAAGATCAATGGGGAAGACCTGCTGATCATGAAAGAAAGCGACGTCCTGGGTGTCCTCGAGGCCCAAGTCGAGCGCAAGCAGGCAGCTTGAGCCAACCACACCATAAATCCATCAGTCAAATAGCTGCCTATTGAGGAGTTAAGGAAATGGCTGCGAAAGAAGTCAAGTTTCATACCGATGCCCGTGAACGCATGCTGCGTGGGGTCGATGTTCTTGCCAATGCCGTCAAGGTGACGCTCGGCCCAAAGGGGCGCAATGTCGTTATCGACAAGTCTTTTGGCGCCCCTCGCATCACCAAGGACGGTGTCTCGGTCGCCAAGGAAATCGAGCTGGAAGACAAGTTCGAGAATATGGGCGCGCAGATGCTGCGCGAAGTCGCCTCCAAAACCAACGATCTCGCCGGTGACGGGACGACTACGGCCACTGTGCTTGCGCAAGCGATCGTCAAGGAAGGCGCGAAGGCCGTTGCTTCGGGGATGAATCCTATGGATCTGAAGCGGGGCATCGACCTTGCGGTTGACGCGATAGTGAGGGAACTCAAGACAAACGCCCGCAAGATCTCCAATAATTCGGAGATCGCCCAGGTCGGCACCATCTCGGCCAACGGCGACGAGGAGATCGGCCGCTACCTGGCTGAGGCGATGCAGAAGGTGGGCAATGAAGGTGTCATCACCGTCGAGGAGGCCAAGACTGCAGAGACTGAACTCGAAGTCGTTGAGGGCATGCAGTTCGACCGCGGCTATCTCAGCCCGTATTTCGTAACCAATGCGGACAAGATGCGGACCGAGTTTGACGATCCCTACATCCTGATCCACGAAAAGAAGCTTTCCAACCTTCAGGCCATGCTGCCCGTTCTCGAAGCGGTGGTGCAATCCAGCAAGCCGCTGCTCATCATCGCTGAAGATGTGGAGGGCGAAGCGCTAGCGACGCTGGTCGTCAACAAGTTGCGCGGCGGCTTGAAGATTGCAGCGGTCAAAGCTCCGGGCTTCGGCGATCGCCGCAAAGCCATGCTTGAAGATATCGCCGTTCTCACCGGCGGCACGGTTGTCTCCGACGACGTCGGTATCAAGCTTGAGAACGTCACCCTCGACATGCTCGGTCGGGCAAAGAAAGTTGCGATCGAGAAGGAGAACACAACGATCATCGACGGCGTTGGCGCCAAAGCTGATATCGACGGCCGTGTCGCACAGATCCGCGCCCAGATCGAAGAAACCACGTCCGACTACGATCGCGAGAAGCTCCAGGAGCGTCTGGCCAAACTCGCCGGCGGTGTTGCTGTCATTCGAGTGGGCGGGTCGACTGAGGTAGAGGTGAAGGAAAAGAAAGACCGCGTGGACGATGCGCTGCATGCCACCCGAGCGGCCGTTGAGGAAGGTATTCTTCCGGGCGGCGGTGTCGCGTTGCTGAGGGCCGTCAAGGCGCTCGACGATCTGCCTTCGGCCAATCGAGACCAAAAGGTTGGGATCGAGATCGTTCGGCGTGCGGTCGAGGCCCCGGTTCGCCAGATCGCTGAGAATGCTGGCGCAGAAGGCTCAATCATCGTCGGCAAGCTGCGCGAGAAGACGGACTTCTCCTACGGCTGGAACGCCCAGACCGGAGAATACGGTGATCTTTACACCCAGGGCGTGATCGACCCGGCCAAGGTCGTGCGCACAGCGCTCCAGGATGCTGCCTCGGTCGCTGGCCTCCTGGTAACTACCGAGGCGATGATTGCAGAAAAGCCGAAGAAGGACGCCGCGCCAGCACTACCGGCCGGCCCTGGCATGGACTTCTAAAGCGATGGTTCAGGCCCGTTCTCACGGGAGCGGGCCTGACGACTCCACCGATCGGCCCCGCCGGCTGGTCCACAGGTTGGTGGTGCCGCAGCTATTAAGTGAGGTAGAAATGCAAATGAAGATGTTTGACCGGCCACTTTACCTGCGTGAAAGGAAGGATCTGATCCTCGAAATCACAAACCTAGACGATGCGATCGATTTCCTTGAGGAGTGGTCCAAAGGAGACCGTGACATCATTCACGACGCAACCCTGAAGACGTGCTACCTCGCCCACGACGGACATAAGCCCCTTCAGGTGGCGCGAGACGCACTGCGCGCCTTCGCGAAGAAGAAGGGTATACTCGTGAAAACTCCCGCGGTTGCGCCGTGGATGATCAAAGCAAAGTCCGGCGGCGGGCGACTCTCGCCTTAAACCAACCTTCCCGCGAGAGGCTGCGAGGCCCGCTGGCGTCTAGCACGGACGCTTTTTCCCGAATTAAGGATATGGCCGTCGGACGGTTCGCTGTCCGGCGGCGGAGGAAGCGTCAGGCTGAACGGGTAACCTGCCGGCTTCGGGGTGGAGAGAAGATGGTTTGCCCGGGTCCCTTGTTTGGCGCGCGGGATCTCAGCGAGCCTAGTCTTGGTCTAGAGGCGACGACGCTTTACCCAGCTTCACCGACGGTTCTCGGGCCCAGACGCGCAGCTTGCCGAGCGTCGAGACGAAATCGGATATTCCCTTTTCGCCTGGAAGCTCGATTGTACCCTCATCGAGGCCATCGGCGATCCCGGCTTTTTCGATCAACGGCATCGCCGAGGGGTCGTAGCCGATGAACTTGCAATGCTGGAAGGCGTCCGCCACGAAATCGCGGGCGGTGGCTTCCTTTACGAGGTCGTCGATGGCGTCAGCCGAAGTCAGCAGGACGACGGCGTCGAACAGCACGGAGGGACCGCCATCGATCATGTGATGTGCTTCTATCCAGGTCCCGTCCGAGGCCGTAGCGCCCCCGACCTTCGGAGCGACAAGTTCGCAGGCCCCCTTTTCCTTGGCGACCGCCGCCGTCAGGCCGTTTAACAACGCTGCATCCAGACCGTCGGTGATCAGGATGCCGAGCTTGCGGCCCTCGAAGCGTTTCGGTCCGCGTTCCACGATGCTGAGCGCTGGGGACGGTTCAAGATCCTGCCGTGTTGGCATGGCCGCATCAGCCGGGCTTGGCATCGAATGGAAGCCGAGCTTCTGGGCAACGGCGGTTGCTAGCGTTTCGTCGATATTGAGGAGATGGGACACCATCCGTTCGCGGATAGCCGGCGTTTCGACCTTGCTCAGCTCGAATGTCAGCGCGGCCGCTATGTGGCGTTGCTCGGGAGCGGTCTGGCTGATGTAGAATTGGCGAGCCTGGCTGTAGTGGTCGGCAAAGCTCTCCGGCCGTAGCCGCGCCTTCGTCCCTGTCTCTTCGGCGGGGAAATGCCGGTAGCCGCTCATCGGCGATTCCCGTGGCCCCTCCGCAAAGGAGTTCGGCTGGTAGTTCACTCTACCGATCGGATTGCGCATAGCCATGTGGCCATCCTGCTGGAAATGCGCGAAGGGACACTTCGGCGCATTAATCGGAAGATGGGTAAAATTGGGACTGCCGAGACGTTTCAGCTGCGTATCGAGATAGGAGAAGTTACGCCCCTGTAGGAGAGGATCGTTACTGAAATCGATGCCAGGCGGAACGTTCTGCGTCATGAATGCTACCTGCTCGGTCTCGGCAAAGAAGTTGTCCGGCATGCGATCAAGGACGAGCCGTCCAATCGGCTGGGGCGCCAGGACCTCCTCGGGAATGATTTTCGTCGGATCAAGCACGTCGAAATCAAAGCTGTCTGCAAATTCCTGATCGAAAAGCTGAACCTGCAATTCCCATTCCGGGAAATTGCCCGACTGTATTGCCTGCCAAAGATCGCGGCGGTGAAAATCCGGGTCGGCGCCATTGATCTTCACCGCCTCGTTCCAGGCTACCGACTGGAGGCCCAGCTTCGGCTTCCAGTGAAACTTAACGAAGGTCGACTCGTCCTTTGCATTGACGAGGCGGAAGGTGTGAACGCCAAACCCTTCCATGAACCGGAACGAGCGGGGGATCGCGCGATCCGACATCACCCACATGATCATGTGCATGCTTTCCGGCGTGAGGCTGATGAAGTCCCAGAATGTATCGTGGGCGGATTGCGCCTGGGGAAAGGCGCGGTCCGGCTCGGGCTTCACCGCGTGAATAATATCGGGAAACTTGATTGCATCCTGGATGAAGAAGACAGGAATGTTATTGCCTACCAGGTCCCAGTTGCCCTCCTTGGTGTAGATTTTTACCGCGAAACCGCGGACGTCGCGGGCAAGATCAAACGACCCCTTGCTGCCGGCAACTGTGGAAAAGCGGACGAACGCCGGTGTCTTCTCACCTGCTCGCTGAAAAACATCAGCCCGGGTATAGGCGGCGAGCGACTCGTAGGTTTCGAAATAGCCGTGCGCTCCATAGCCTCGAGCGTGGACTACCCGCTCGGGGATGCGCTCATGGTCAAAGTGGAAAATCTTTTCACGGAAATGAAAGTCGTCAATCACAAGCGGACCGCGTGGCCCAACGCGCAGGGAATTTTGGTCGTCGGCAACGGGGCCGCCCTGAGCGGTGGTCAGGACGGGCGTATCGTCTTCCGCGATCTGGTGAAGCTCGCCTCCTTCCCCGCGGCGCACCTTTTGATCATGGATCGTCACAGTTTCCCGCTGCTTCAAGGTCGACTTTTCTTGAGATTTCTTGGCCATGGGGCGAACTCCGTTGTTTCGAATTGATTGGCCGGGTCACTACGCGGAGAGTGCGCACTTGCCTGTGCCGGAATGAAAAAGCCGCCGTTCACGGCGGCTTCTCCATGTCGAGTTGGACTACTCGGCGGCCTGCTTGGACGCCTTTAAGTTTGCCGCAGCTTCGCCCAGTGCCGTCAGCTTTTGATCGGTGGCGATCTCCTCCTGGAGATTGGCGTCGAGCAGTGGAACGGCTTCATCGAGACCAAGCTGGGCGGCCCATGATTTGAGCGTCCCATAGCGGGCAATTTCATAGTGTTCGACCGCCTGGGCCGACGAGATGAGGCCGGCATCGAGGGCGGGACTGTCACGGTACTCTTCCATGATTTCTTCGCCTTCGGCGAGGATGCCTTGGATGGCTTCACATGTCTTACCCCGCAGAGGTTTTCCGATAATCTCAAAAACCTGCCCCAGCCGCTCGATTTGACCTTCGGTCTCGTCCCGGTGCTTGAGGAAGCCAGCTTTGCCTTCTTCAGAGCGCGCAGCCCGTGCCATCTTTGGGAGTGCCTTGAGGATTTGCTTTTCCGCGAAATAGATGTCCATGAGGGTATCGTGGAAGAGATCGCTCAGGACTTTCGTCTTGGTAGCCATTTGGTGGCCTTTCTCTCATTTCGAGTTGAACTACGTCAGTTCACTCTTTGAACAGTTCACAGGTGAGGGTCACCAAGTCATCAATCCGCATGATCTCAGACCACACCAAACGTTGTGGCGCCGGCTATGTTCCGGTTTCTGTGAAAAGGAGCGTCGAAAACTCGCAGTGCCAAAGATCGGCGACGCAGTGAACTCATTCTTTCTTTCTGCAAGATGCCTTTTTCCTTCTGACGATCCCGTGTTCAGGGACGTTTGAAGTTCGGCTTTCGTGAGCAGAATCGGCGCCACCAATTGGAACTCGATTGACACCGGTGGTCCCGAATAGACGGGTTGGGAAATTTAAGTTGGCCAAAACTGGAACAAACAGTGTGCTCGGCGGTTCCAAGCCGAGACTATTAGATTCCTGACAAATACAACTCCGTTTCCCCAAACGCGGTGGTCGTCAAGACGTTCGCGACTGTAGATGTGCGAAGTGAGTAATGCGAAAGATTGTCGTCATCAGTGATTTCCAGGACGGCTGGCCACCGGTTTCAACAGTCCCGACTAAGTCAGAGCGCTTGGCGGCCTGGGCATCGACTTTCGCGGATGATTTGGCTGCTCGGCCAACCGCAGAAGACAATGTCGAGGTAAAGGGTAGCTATCTCGAACGAATGCCAATTGCCTGCGTAGCCGATGGCCTAGTCGATCGGGCGGAGATCTGGAGCCATTGGCTGGCCAGCGGCCCCCCACCAACGGTAAGAGAAAGTTCCTTCCTGACACGGCGCTCGTTCCACCTCGACGGTAACACCCCTCCGTTTTCGTCGGACGACATGCTTGCTCATATCGAGATCTATGGCGCTCCGGATATTCTCTGTGTCTGGGGCCTAGGGGTCGATGAGGAAATCCTGCAGGCTTGTCGAAACAGCTTCAAGATCTATAACTCGATCGACGCGCCGGCGTTACGGGTCCCTTTCGCCACGAGCCGCCACTTCGATCTGATCCTGACCGGATCAGAAGAGCAGAGCCGCGAGGTCGAGGCGTGTCACCCGGGCAAACGCACCGCGGTCCTTCCGATCGGTCCGGAATTTGCAGCACCGTCGATGTTCTACCCAATCGAGGGGGCCAAGCCTTACGACATAATTTATGTAGCCGCCGCGCAAGCCTATAAGCGTCACGATGTCCTGTTTCACGCGCTCGCCAAGATGCCGAAGACCGTGCGCGCACTTTGCGTTTTCGGCTACGGCGATCGATCGGATCAGTTGCGTCAACACGCGGCGGAATTGCAGATTGATGTCGACTTTGTCGGACCTCCAGGCGTCTCCTTCGCGGAGGTCAACAGGTTGATGAATCTCGCTCGCATGGGCGTGGTGTGCGGGGTCGATGACGGGGCCCCGGCGGTCCTAACCGAATACATGCTCGCAGGTTTGCCTGTACTTGCCAACGCCGAACTGCGATGCGGCCAGCAATACATAACCCCGCAGACCGGCGCGACCGCAACGTCGGACGAGTTTCATATTGCTATTGCCCAGATGTTGTCGCGGCTTACCGACTTTAGACCGCGCGACGCAGTCCTCCGATCTTGGACTTGGCCACACTCCATCAAGAAACTTCGCCAGCTCATTCGAGCCGAACAGTCAGCAAACAAGGAGGCGCGCGTCAATTGAAGTTGTTCGGGCCTACGAACATCTCAGCGCGGAATGAGTATGGATGTTCTAACCGCAGATCCGAAGAAAAAAGAGAGTTCTTCTAATGCTCGCGCGCCGGTGATTTGTTTTTCACACCTGCGGTGGGATTATGTCGTGCAGCGGCCACAACACCTCATGAAGCGGTTTGCTCGCGACCGACACGTCTACTTCTTTGAAGAGTTTATTCCGACAGACCACCATCTGGCCTATCTGGAAATCCATCCTTTCGCGGGCACGACCGTAAAATCCGTTAGGCCCCGAATTCCCAGGGAATGGACCGAGGCACAACGAAACACGGGTTTGGCCGGATTGCTCGACGAGCTTCTGGACCTTGTTGGTCATCCCAAGCCAGTCCTGTGGTTCTACACACCAATGATGTTTCCATTTGCCCGGCATGTCGATGCGGCCGCAATTGTTTATGATTGCATGGACGAACTTGCCAACTTCAGATTCGCGCCGGCAAATATGGTGAAACTGGAGCGTGAGCTGATGCATCGGGCTGATGTGGTCTTCACAGGTGGCCATAGCCTCTACGACGCCAAGCGCCTCCTGCATGACAACATTCATCCCTTTCCCTCCAGCGTGGATGTGGGGCACTTTCGGTCGGCACGAACGGTGCCGATCAGCCCACCGGACCAAGCGGATCTTGCTGGCCCTGTCCTTGGTTTTTGCGGAGTCATCGATGAGCGTCTTGATCTGGAACTGATAAGCGTCTTGGCGGCACGACGGCCGTCCTGGTCAATCGTTCTCATTGGTCCGGTGGCCAAGATCAGGGAGGAGGATCTTCCTCGCGCACCCAACATCCACTACCTCGGCCAGAAGGACTACAAGGTCCTGCCTGCCTATTTCTCTGGGTGGAACGTGGCTCTAATGCCGTTTGCCATGAATGAGGCCACCCGGTTTATCAGCCCGACAAAGACCCCGGAATACCTGGCAGCCGGGCTTGCCGTGGTCACTACGCCGGTTGTCGACGTCGTGCGTCAATACAAAGACATCAGCGGGGTCTTCTTTGCATCCGATGCGAGCGAATTCGTTGAGGCATGCGAAGCCGCAATGAATTTAAAGCCCCGGTCAGGAAAATGGCTGAAAGGCGTCGATGAATTTCTGTCGACGGTCTCATGGGATGAGACTCACCGGAAAATGGACGGATTGGTGCAGGAAGCGGCTGAAACAAATCTGCGCTCGATATCGCCCATTTCGCGAAAACCGGCAAAAATGAGATCTAAGCGCCGTGGTTATGATTTTTTGATTGTCGGCGCCGGTTTTGCTGGGGCAGTCCTTGCCGAGAGGCTGGCAAACAAAGGCAAGCACAATGTGCTCGTCTGCGATCGGCGATCCCACATCGCAGGCAATGCGTACGATTTCTACAACGAACATGGCGTTCTTGTTCACAAATATGGCCCGCACATCTTCCACACCAACAGCGAAATGATCTTCGACTATCTTTCGCGCTTTACCGCGTGGAGGCCATACGAACATCGCGTGCTTGCTGATGTAGAGGGCAAGCTCTTGCCGATACCGATCAATCGCACAACCCTCAATGGGCTGTACGGACTTGATTTGAAGGACGACGACGCGGCTGCCCAGTACCTCGCCTCCAAGGCGGAGCCGATGGACCGGGTGCGCACTTCGAAGGACGTCGTTATCGCGCAGGTCGGATTGGATTTGTACCGGACATTTTTCGAGGGCTATACGCGCAAGCAATGGGGACTGGATCCTTCTCAACTCGACAAGGCAGTTACCGCCCGCATTCCTACTCGCACGAACACCGACGATCGCTACTTCCAGGACACCTTCCAGGCGATGCCAAAGGAGGGCTACACGAAGATGTTTGAGAATATGCTGGATAGCGATCGCATCGATATTCGGCTCAACACCGACTTTAGAGACGTCCGGGATGAGTTCCCCGGCACGCATATCATCTTCACCGGACCGATCGACGAGTTCTTCAACTATCAGTATGGTCGGCTTCCTTACCGGTGCCTGCGGTTCGAACACACGACCTACGACCAGCGGCGAATTTTGCCCGTCGGGGTCGTGAATTTTCCCTCTGAAGAGATTCCTTACACGAGAGTGACCGAATTCAAGCACATCACCGGGCAAGTCCATCCCAAGACGAGTGTGTGTCACGAGTACGCGTGTTCAGCCGGAGACCCTTACTATCCGATCCCAAGGCCCGAAAATCAGGAGCTCTACAACCAGTACGCGCTTCTTGCACGCTCGCGCAGCGATGTGACCTTCGTCGGACGACTGGCGAGCTACCGCTACTACAACATGGACCAGGTTGTGGGTCAGGCACTTTCGACTTTCAAGCGATTTGCGGCCAGGGACACGGCGGACCATAGCTCGGGTGTTCGATGAGCCCTCTCATGAAGCCAAAACAAAAGCTCGTCATTGCGACCGATAGCTGCGATGCATCGGGCATGGGTGCCCACATGCTTATTCTCGGCGAGGGGTTGAGCGAACACTTTGAAGTTACGATGGTGTTGCCGCGAGGATGCGAGGGCAACCTTGCTTCGAAAGCCTTCGCGCTCGGCTTGGCGGTCAAAGAGTTCGACGACATCGCCGAGTGCGGCTTGTGGCTGAAATCGGTCGATGCCGATCTTATTCATGTTCACGCAGGCATCGGCTGGGAAGGCCATGGGCTCGCACACGCCGGAAAAGTCGCAGGTGTTCCGGTTATCAGAACGGAGCATTTGCCGTTTCTCCTCACCGAAGGAGAACAGAAGGCGGCGTTCTTCGAGGGCCTTGGCTTCGTCGAGCGACTGGTTGTCGTCTCCCCCGCGGCGCGGTCGACTTTCCCCAATGAGAGCGTCGATCCAAACAAGATCAAGGTTGTCCGAAACGGAATTCCACCGCTCCGCGATGGCATCGAGGTGCGGTCTGAGTGGGGTTCCCAACGATCAAACACCCTTATATCGATCGCGCGCTTCACACGGCAGAAGGACCACCTGACCTTGGTCAGGGCGATGCCTCGCGTCCTGCAACAATTCCCCAATGCTGTGCTGCTACTGGTGGGTACGGGTCCTGAAGTCGGCAATGTGAAGGATTTGGTCGCAGAGCTCGGACTTGAACGCGCTGTGTTGTTTGCAGGACAGCGCAACGACATAGCCTCGCTGCTGGCATCGGCGGACGTTTTCGTTCTCTCATCGCTGTTCGAAGGGCTGCCGCTGGCGGTTCTTGAGGCGATGTCGGTGGGGGTCCCTGTCGTTGCGACTGCGATCGGAGGCACGATTGACGCTCTTGGAGACGAGCATCCCTTCCTTGTCGAGCCCAGCAATCCGGAAGGGCTAGCTCAGGGGATTATCTCCGTCCTAGCCGATCCGGCAGGGGCAGCTCGCACGGGAGAGGCGCAGCGACGAAGGTTCAAGCAACAATTCACCGCAGCCCGGATGGTCGAGGAGACCGCAGAAATCTACCGATCCGTTCTCCATTCAGCGGTCGCCAACGAAAGAGAGCATCGAACCATGAAACGCACGCGCATCGGTTTTATTGGAGTGGGCGGGATCGCGTCCCGCCATCTCGATATTTTGGCGGAATTCGACGACGTGCAACTCGTAGGCTTTGCCGATCCCGCCATCGAACGGGCCCAGCATGCGGCAGGCCGATTTGGCGCCAGAGCTTTTACTTCCTCTGCCCAGATGCTGGGCGAACTGGAACTGGATGCCGCCTATATCTGTGTCCCCCCATTTGCGCATGGCGATGTCGAGCGAGAGCTCATTTCGGCTCGGATTCCATTTTTTGTCGAGAAGCCAATCAGCCTGCATCTCGATCTTGCCAGGGAGCTCGCCGCGGGCATTGCTGCGGCCGGCCTGATTACCGCGGTGGGCTATCACTGGCGATACCTCGACACCGTCGAGGAAGCGCGCCGATGCCTGGCTGAGAACCCTGCGCAACTTGTTTCGGGCTACTGGCTCGATCAGACTCCACCCCCGAAGTGGTGGTGGAAAAAGGAGACATCAGGCGGGCAAACCGTCGAACAGACGACCCATATCGTCGATCTCGCCCGTTATCTTGTCGGCGATATCGTGCGGGTATTCGGCCAGACGACGCATAGAAAAAGGGATGACTTTCCTGATCTCGATGTTGCCACTTCGAGCACGGCCAGCTTTTTATTCGCAACAGGTGCAATCGGAAACATTGCGTCCACGTGTGCCTTGAAGTGGGGGCATCACATGGGATTGAACCTCTTTGCCGATGGCTTGGCGATTGAACTGACAGACCATGACATCATGGTGGATGTCGGGGCGGGGAGGCCGGTGCGCCGGGCCGACGGAGACCCGGTGCGGCTGGAGGATCGCGACTTCGTCGATGCGGTGCGGGGCCGCGAAAATCGCATTCGTTGCCCTTACCATGAGGCGCTCGCGACCCACCGCATTGCTTTAGCTCTGAGCAAGTCTGCCGAAACCGGTCAGCCCATCGACCTCCACAACTTTTAGGAATTGTGCCGATGTTCAGCCGCACCATAAGATCCCTCGGCGTCGAGCGCCCTGGCAAAATGTACTTCCTGGAATATGAGGAAGAGGCGCCAGCCGACGGTCACGTACAGCTCGACACACTCTTTACCGGGTTTTCGGCCGGGACCGAGTTAACGTTCCTCAAAAACACCAACCCCTACTTTCACTCGCGCTTCGACCGCGAGCGTGGGGTTTTCATAGCGAACGAACCTGACCTGTCATATCCCGTTCCCTTTCTAGGCTACATGGAGGTGGCACGGGTCGCAGACACAAACGCCGCCGGCTACGCAACAAACGATATCGTCGCTGCAACCTACGCCCACAAGACCGGCCATGTAGCCGACCCGTTTTGCGACCTTCTCGTCCCACTTCCCACCACGATCGATCCGTTGCTTGGCATCTTCGTCGCACAAATGGGCCCGATAGCTGCCAATGGCATTCTCCATGCCGATGCCGATGCGTTCGGAACGGCACTGCCCTTCCTGGGGTGCGGTGTCATCGGTCGACGCGTATTGGTTATCGGAGCTGGGACCGTAGGCTTGCTCACAGCGCTCTTTGCCAAGACCCTTGGCGCTTGCCAGGTCCTCGTCGCGGATCCGTCACAGTTCCGCCGAGAAAAGGCAGAGGCGATGGGCATTCAGGCAATGTCAGAGGAACACGCCTGGCAACACGTGAAGACGCACTGGCACGACGGCGCTGCAAGCCGCGGAGCCGATATCGTGTTTCAGACCCGGGCCCATTCGGAAAGCCTTAACGTCGCACTCAAGGCCGTACGACCCCAGGGGAGCGTGATTGACCTGGCATTTTATCAGGGTGGAGCTGACAGGCTGAGATTGGGTGAGGAGTTTCACCACAATGGCCTTAACATACGCTGCGCGCAGATCAATCGTGTTCCACGCGGTCTTTCATCGCATTGGAGCCAACGCCGGCTTGCGGGCGAAACAATCGACCTGTTGGCCCGTGAGGGCGAACTGATCAAACAGCACATGATCACCCATGTGATCCCCTTCGAGGATGCTCCGGAGTTTCTTTCGGATCTGCTGCAGCGGAGGTTTGAGTTCTTGCAGATCGTCTTCAAGGTGGGGCCATGACGGGATCATGCCGCCCCAAGACCGTCCTCTTCGTCTTCGGCTGGTTGGTGGTGGGAGGAGAGGAAACCGAGGTTCGTCTTCTTGCGGCCAATATCGACCGTTCGCGCTACAAAATCGATGTGGTCGCATGTTTGCACAAGGACGGCATGCCCGCGCAGACGCATCAGCAGCTGCGGGCTTTGGGCATCGAAGTGGACACTGCGCCCTATTCCATGTCGCTCGAAGAGACCGTTGCCTATCTCGCCGACAAAATTCCTTCTTATGACGTGGTGGTTTCATGTCAGAATGTTGCAGACATTTACCCGGCACTTGAACGGCTGCACATTCGCCCGCCGTTGATCGAGCATGGTGGCCTGGTCCTGGAAGCTTTGAGCGGACCGAAACATTTGACCAGTCGCTATGTGGGTGTCTGTCGCTCCATTCGCGACGCCGCCGCGTCTCGAATGCCTGGGCGGGAATGTGATGCCCGAGAGATCCCATCTATGGTCGATCTCAAGGAGTTCGAGCCGAGCCGGCGGTCTGCAACGCGCCGGCAACTCGGCATCTACGACGACACGATCCTGGTCGGGTGGGTAGGGCGTCTTGATGCAAAAAAGAATGTCGAGACCTTCATCGAGGCGGCCGCGATTATTCACGCACAAGATCACACCATGCGCTTTGTGATCGTGGGAGGACCAGATGCATTCATGCCCGAGTATGCGCAGCATCTGAAGGCTCTGTGTAGCAAGCTTGGATTGGATGCCGTCTTGAGCTTCCTGGGTGACCGGGTCGACGTCGCGGACCTGCTTGCAGCGTTCGACGTGTTCGTCTGGCTTTCGCGGGATGAGGGCATGCCCCATGTCATTTCTGAGGCTGGGGCCGCCTGCCTTCCGGTCATTGCAACGGCCGACAACGGTTCACGACAACAGATCAAACACGGCCTTTCTGGCTATTTTGTCGGACATGACGATCCACTAGCAGTGGCAGAGGCCGTCACAATGCTTGCCGGATCGCCGGAGTTGCGCGCCAGCTTCGGTCTACAGTTGCGTTTGCATGTAGAGAAGACTTACAGCGTCGAAGCGGTGGTTCCGCAGTGGCAGGCGCTTTTTGACGAAGTCCTTGAGGAAAGGACGCCGTGCGCTCCGACCGGACTGTTCCAGTCTTTCTTCCAAGGAGGCTTTGAATGTTCCACCCACCGCGTCCGACCAAGGGATGGGGTGGGCCGGGGTCGGCGCCTGGATATGATAGCCTCGATAAAACACGAACAATATGCGGAAAATGATTACCGTCAGCTGGCGAGCCATCATATCCGCAGCGTACGGGATGGTTTTCGCTGGCATCTGGTCGAGCAACTGCCCGGAACATATGACTGGAGCAGTGTTTTACCGTTAATGCGCGCAGCGCGCACCACCGGAACGCAGGTCATCTGGGATCTTATGCACTACGGCTGGCCCGATGATATCGATATATGGTCGCCTGAATTTGTGAGACGGTTTGCGCGTTTTGCGGGGGCTGCCGCAAAACTCCTGCGAAGCGAAATCGCGGCCCCGCCGTTCTTCGTGCCTGTCAACGAAATCTCTTTCTTTTCATGGGCGGGTGGAGATGCTGCTTACCTCAACCCTTGGGCAGGGCGCAGGGGCTTTGAGCTCAAGGTGCAGCTTGCGCGCGCCTCGATCGCGGCGATGGATGCTATTCTTGAGGTCGAGCCTCGGGCCCGATTTGTCCACTGCGAGCCGGCCATCAATGTTTTGGCCGATCCCGAGCGACCAGGCGATCGACTTGCTGCTGAAGGCCATCGATTGGCACAATACCAAGCCTGGGACATGATTTCGGGACGCTTGTGGCCCCAGTTGGGAGGCGCGGAAAAGTATCTCGATATCATCGGCGTCAACTACTACCATAACAACCAGTGGATCCACGGCGGCCCGACGATCGACGTCCAACACCCTCTCTACAAACCATTGCGCAAAATTCTTGTCGAAACCTACGCTCGATATGGCAGGCCAATGCTGATCGCAGAGACGGGTACTGAAGGCGATCGCCGGTCCGATTGGCTGGCATATGTCGGCGAAGAAGTCAGGGCTGCCATGATGTGGGGAGTGCCTATAGAGGCAGTATGTCTTTATCCTATTGCCAATCATGCGGGCTGGGATGACGGTCGCCCTTGCGACAATGGCCTTTTGTCGGCTGAACCAACGCCACCTCTTCGCAATGTTTACAGGCCGTTGGCGGATCAGTTGTTCCATCAGGTCAAAACGATCGAGGCATTTCTTCAAGAAATTGCAAACAAACATGATGCTCCGCCCCGGAGTTCGCGTGCTTCACGGATGTAATGGCGCAAAGATGGATAGGTGTTTGGAAAGCAGGGACCAAATCCCGTCTCGAGACTTTCTGACCAGGGAAAACGGCGGATTGTCAGATGGTGGAGCGCTCTTCGGAAGAACTTGCAGAACGTCGCGCCCGTCGCGCGCAGCGCCGACAGAGGCAGCGGCTTGCGAATATAGGCCGGGCCGAAAAGATGCATGCGTTGAGATTGGCGCTGGGGACGAATGGAGGCGCGCTCACCATTCCGCGGGACCTGTTACACGGCCTCCATATCGGCTGCTCGGGTTGGTACTATTGGCACTGGAAAGGACAGCTTTATCCGGCAGATATTCCTTCGAGCAAGTGGTTTCCCATCTATGCCCAGCAGTTCCAAACGGTGGAGCTCAATGCGCCCTTTTATTCATGGCCGACGATCGCCGCGGTGAGGAATTGGCTGCGACAAGCAGGACCGAATTTTGTTTACACGGTCAAAGTCTGTGAGCTCATTACCCACGTCAGGCGCTTCGACGACACCAGCACCTTGGTCAAGGACTTTGGCTACATAGCCGACGTTCTCGGCCCCCAGATGGGCTGCTTTCTGTTTCAATTGCCTCCAAGCGTCCGTTACTCCGCCGAGATGTTGCACACCATACTGGCTCAGCTTGACCCTTCCCGTCGAAACGTTGTGGAGTTCCGCCACAAGAGTTGGTGGAATGACGACGTCTTCGACGCTTTTGAGAAAAATGGAACTATTTTCTGCTCCTGCAGTGGCCCTCGGCTGCCCGACGCCCTCGTGAAGACTTGCGATGACATCTATGTGCGGTTTCACGGGCCATATCAATGGTATAGGCACGATTACAGTGACGCCGAACTGAGGATATGGGCGGAACGCATCCGCCAAAGCGGAGCGAAAACGGTCTGGGCTTACTTCAACAATGATCGTGATGGTCATGCGATCAAGAATGCCAAGCGCCTGTCGGAGCTGCTGCTCGAGTAGACCCCCTTTGATCAGATTTTGCCTATAGCCCTATCTGGCTTGCCATCTCTATCGGAAACATTGGAGGGCCGCTGTGCGACCCCCCTTCACGATCTGGGACTATATGGCCTGTATTTTGGGGTCGAGCGGTGAGCTCCACCAGGACCTCCCGCCCGGGGCCTCCGACAATTGCCGTTCGTAGCAATGAGGCAGTTGACCGCCCCTGCGGGCATTCACTCAGCGCCTGAGATCGGCGCCGGGAAGGAGCTTGATCAAAGTGGCACGACGGAGAAGGCCCACAAAAGAGCGAGGTTCGCAGATGCGCCAGGATCTACTGAGCAGGCGCGCCGCGGCGGCTTGCGTTTGCCGGGTATGCGCTAGTGCATCGGCCTCACGAAGCAGGAGTTTGCGAACTCTCGGACTTGCTCGCAGACCGGCCGCGGAAATCGAAGGGCACAGCTAACCCGACGTTGGGCTGAACCGGCCATTCGGCTTCGTGTCGGAGCAACGGCAGGATCCCTAACCACGGTTCACCCTGGACTTGTGCACGCGCTTCCCGGAGGGCGGATGACCTGGGAGATCGCGCATTCATAGCGATGAGCGAACGCGATGTGCCGCGGCTTGAGGTTTCGTCGAAGTGCGAACGCCGAGCGCACTGGTGTCGGTGTCACTATAACGGAGCTGAGCACGCGCCACATCGTCGGTCGTTGGAGCGTTTCTTGCTGACGGTGCGCACACCCGACCTTCAGAGTGATCGGCTCATTCGGGTCTGCAGATCCCCGCCTCGGAGAGCGGTGCGCGAACCGACGTGGCTTTACGCGCCTAGTCGGCAGCTTTGCCGAGTGTGTCAGCAACGTAGGCGCCGCGTTCACCCATCGGGAGGGGTATACCGGTGGTGGAGTCGACGACTGTCTGGTGTTCGAGCTCCGCGTTAATCAGAGCACCTATGATGAGGATAACCGTCGAAATCCATACCCACATCATGAAACCGACTAGCGCGCCGAGAGCGCCGTAAGTCGCGTTGTAGTTCGCGAAATTCTGCAAATAGAAGGAAAAGAGCCATGAGGCGGCGAGCCACATAAACGTGCTGAATATGACACCCCAATTGAGCCACCGTAGCTTCGCCCGCTCGCGGCTCGGCCCGTACCGGTAGATCGAGGCCGTGCCGATAGCGACGAGGAAGAGGATCATCGGCCACCGCACCGTCCTCGTCAGGATTTCAGTCCACCGATCGAGCCACAGATACGCCAGCAAGGCGGGAATGACGCCGATTGCCACGATCAGGACCACCGCAAAAAGCAACCCGGCGAACGTGAATGCGAGACAAAGCAGCGTCCGGGTGACGAATGTCCTCTTCTCAGTTTCGCCATAGGCGACGTTCATGGCATCAAAAAGCGCCGAAATGCCATTGGCAGAACTCCAGAGCGAGATGAACAGGCCGCTGACGAAACCGAAACTAAGCGTTGTCGTCTTCTGGGATGTCAAAGATTTCAACTGGTCCGAAATCAAAGCGTAAGACCCGGGTGGCAACAGATCGTCCAGCACGCTCATATGGGTTCCGATGTCGATGGGATCGGCGATGAAGCCGTAAAAGGACACGAGGGCAGCAAGAGCGGGAAAGAGTGCCAACAGAAGATAGAAACTCACCCCCGCCGCGATCAGGAAAACACGCTCCTCGAACATTTCTGAAACAACACGCCAAAAGACATCGCGAATGCCTTTCGGCGGTATCTCTTCAGGCGTTGAAGCATTTCGCCCCCTGCCCGGTTCCACGGCTTCCCTTGACTTCGTCACATCGACCTCTTGCCGCTTAAAAGTTTATCGCCTGTGCGATTTCTTCGTCCGTCAATCTACGGATGCCAAGTCCCCTTAATCGTCATCGAAAAAATCAAATGTCTGCCTGCGTCGGGAGACAAGACGAAGAGAGCGATCCGGTTGAATGACATAGATCTCAGAAACGCGCCGACCGAATTGGTCTCGAAACTCGTGTGGCACGATGCTGCCCACAGGTGCTTTCGTCAGCTTGGTGCGAGGCTGGCCGCGATAGGTGATGCTACCGGGTATCGGTTCTAAGTTCGGCGAGAAGCCGTAAGTCGCGACGCCGGCGGTGCATCCGCCGAGCGAAACGCTGACAATGACCGCGGCAACTGAATTCCGCATCGTCTTTTTCCTTGATCTGGGCAGGCGGGCATCATCGCTCGACTGGCATTGGCCGCAAATCCGATAAGCGCGCTAAAAGACGGAAAGTTCCAATCGGCCCCGGACAGGTATCCCAAGCCTATGTGATGGAGTACCTCGCGCGCCGCTTTTTGATTCGTTGATTCCCATAATTGGCTCCTCTCTCAGGCCAAAACCGGCGAGAAGCTTGAACGTTCCGCAGGGCGCTCGTCGCTTTCGCCCCCAAGCGGACGCTTCCGCGCTTGTCGAGCGTAACTGCTGGAAGGGTCTCATGCCGCCGCTATCCCTCCGTGTGGCTTTCTTCGACCATTGACGGGCGAGAATTCGCCAAAAGCGCCGAAGTAAAATTCCCACGTTGCGCCGACGGGAGACACAAATGGACGAAGTCCTTGCGGACGTGATGATGGCCAGAATGGGCGGCGTGACAGGGCGTCGGACGTGTTCCGAATGCTAACCCGTGGGGCCCACGATTTGTTGGGGGAGGCACACACTCGGTTGGAACTATCGGACTTTGCTAGAGTTTCTTCGGTTACTAACCGATCTGCGGCCCGGATATAATGCAAAACCGGCCCCATGGCACTCATGGCACTACCATGTTCGAGGGCTTCAAACTTGAAACGATACCTGTAACAGCTGGCCAGCTGCGGGTGCGACATGGCGGAAGCGGTCCGCCTGTTCTATTGCTTCACGGCCACCCCCGGACCCACGTCACCTGGTGGAAGGTGGCGGAGCGGCTGGCAGACACCTTTCGGGTTATCTGTCCAGATCTGCCGGGATTTGGTCAATCCTATGTTCCGCAGGATACGCCTGACCACTCCGGCTCGTCGAAACGGGCCAAGGCTGCCGCATGCGTCGAGCTGATGGGGGCGCTTGGACATACTCAATTTGCCGTTGTCGGGCATGATCGTGGCGCCTACACCGCGTTTCGGCTCGCAATGGATCATCCCGACAGCGTCACGCACCTGGTCGTACTCGACGCTGTTCCAATCCTGGAAGCTCTCGAACGAACTGGTGAGCAGTTTGCGAGAAAATGGTGGCATTGGTTTTTCTTTGCCGTCCCTGATAAGCCGGAACGCGCAATCCTTGCCGATCCGGATGCGTGGTACGGCGGCGAAATGGAACCAATGGGTCAGGCTGCCTATGAGGACTTCCGAGCCGCCACCCGCAATCCTTCCGTTGTTCACGGTATGCTTGAAGACTACCGGGCTGGGCTGGGTGTCGATAGGCAACACGACCTCGCCGATCGGCGGGCCGGCCGGTTGATCGAGTGCCCGATGTTGTGTCTATGGTCCAGGTTGGACGACCTCGCGGATCTCTACGATGATGTTCTGGCGGTCTGGAGCCCCTGGGCAACGAACCTCGAGGGCCACTCCATCAGTTCAGGCCATCATATGGCTGAGGAAGCACCCGAGGAATTGTCGAAGGCACTTGCTCGCTTCCTAAGCCAAATCGAAATCTAGTCCTCTTCTGCAGCCTCACACCCGCCAGCCATCCCGCGAAGCGAAGCGGCCGTTATGTCGATCACCCTCCTCAAACCCCAATCTGGACGAACCGGTGAACAAAGGAGCCGCCAGGCGTTTCGCCGCCGGATCGCATGAAGGTAACTGCAAGCAATTCAAGGGAAAAATCAAGGAAAGTAGGGCAAACTCACCGACGACGATCTTGATCAAGTAAGGGGAAAAACAAGATCAGCTAGAAGTGAAGATTCAGGAAGCCTTACGGCCTCGAGAAGGATCGCGTCCGGCAAGAACATCGACGACTGGTATGGCCGGCAAACCTGGTGACGTTGTCTGCCCGCCTTGGCGGGGCGGACTATTTTGATTTAGGAGCGGCGGGAACCATTTGGAGCGAAGCTTTCCGCGTCCGGCACCAGATCAGAGGTCGAGGGGGCAGCTTAAAAGACCGCGTGGCACGAAGGCGACGTGGGCATTTTGAGACCCTCCGACTCCCTCGAGGGCCTCAAGTTTTTTTGAGGTGGCTGCAGCGCTCGCGCCGCTGGAGTCGAGCGAAAAGGAAGGGCAACCACTCCAATGCTCCGATATATTGCATCAACACTCCGTCTGGGCATGCAACAGGGCCGGTTTGAAAAGGGAGCCTCCGAATCCGCTCACCCATCACATCGGGTCATTGCCTTTCATCGCATTCGACATGTGCGTTTTGCATTTGTCGCTGTCGTTTGATGCAAGCGCGTCCTTTGCCATGGCTAGTTCTTTGTTGGCGTAGTCCTTCTTCATCTCGTCTTTGATGCTCTTTACGTCCTTCTCGAGCTTTGACATGTTCGATTGGTCACACACGATATCCGATAGGGCAAATGCGGGAGGCGTCGCTGCAACAAACAGCGCAGCTGCCGTTAACATTGTTTTTAGCATCGTGAATCTCCTCTTGATCCAGTAGATGTCGGACGAACCATCGAGCCAAACTCCCGTTCCTTTGTCAAAGTACACATCGTCGTGATCGAGATGTGAGCTTGCAGCAAGCCCCTTTCTGAAGTGACGCCTGAGCTCAGTCTGCCGCCGGCAGGTTCCGCGTGAAAGATTTCGCAGCGATCGTCTCCCCCCCACGCCACCCGCAGCTTCTTTGATTATCGTCAGCTGGAAATGTTGAAGTGGCTTGGCACGCGCGAGCTATGGATAGAGGCTGTCGCCTAGCGGCGTTCGGAAACGGTCATCCAAGCCGACGCGGCGGACCAGACATCGGCTGTGTCCTTCCCTTTTGGCCGTCTACTACTTCAACAGCCGCGAGAATTCCGAACGCTTCATCATTGCTGCGATGTTCAGCACGTGACGAAGTTCTCAAGCGGCTGTGGCCCGGTGGGCCACCGCGCGTCCGATCGTTGTTTGTAGTTCTTCCTGCGTAAACGGCTTTGTCATTCTCAAGAGCGCCTGAAGTCCCTCGTCGTCGGGCAACTCAGAATATCCCGAAGCAAGGATCACTGGGAGACCCGGATAGGACGAGAAAATCAAACGTGCCAGCTCCGCACCCGTCATGCCTGGCATCGCCTGGTCGCTGATAACGAGATCGAACGTATGTCCCGATCCAAGGATCTCGAGTGCGGTGGCTGCCGAAGATGCCTCCACAACGGTATGGCCGAGATCCTCCAGCATAGCGGCTGTCCCCATACTGACGAGAACATCGTCGTCGACTACAAGTACCCTCAAAGGACTTTGGACTTGGGAAACCTCGAGCGCGGTGGTTTCCAAGGGCGTGCTCGCCGGCACGGAATCTTCGGCGACGGGCAACCAAAGCGCGACGGTAGTGCCTTCGTCCTTTCTACTCGAAAGGCTCAACGCACCGCCGGATTGAGCTGCAAGGCCGTGGACCATCGACAAGCCGAGCCCCGTCCCTTTTCCCTGCCCCTTGGTGGTAAAAAATGGCTCGGTCGCGCGCGCCACAGTGGCCTCGTCCATGCCTTCACCGCTGTCCGAAACCGTTATTCGCACGTAGCGACCCGGCTTGAGGTTAACGGGCATCGATGTTAAATCCTCCTCAGCCGACACGACAAGCGTGCCGCCACCTACCATCGCATCGCGAGCGTTCACGAACAGGTTGAGCAAGGCAAGCTCGAGCTGGTTGCGATCGACGAGCAACGGCGGAAGAGATGCGGGAATGTGTTTTCGCACGTCGATGCCGGGGCCAAGAGCGCGGACGAGTATGTCTTCAATGTTTTGAAAAAGATCGAGGAAATCGATCGGTTGAGGTTTCAGTTCCTGACGACGGGCGAACGCCAGCAAGCGTTGGGTCAATGCGGCACCACGCTCGGCCGCCTGGATCGAGTTTTCGACCAGCCGCTCGCTCTTACCTCCCTGAGGGAGCTGCTTCTTCAAAAGCTTCAAACTGCCGAGGATCGCCATCAGCAGGTTGTTGAAGTCATGAGCAACACCGCCAGTCAATTGACCCACGGTGTCGAGCTTTTGCGCTTCGAACAGTTGCGCAAGCGCTGCCTCTCGTTCGCGCGTCCTCTGTTCGATGCGCTGTTCGAGTTCCTCATTGAGCTGCCGGAGTTCGGTCGCAGACGCCTCCAGCTCGGCTGTGCGCTCGCGGACTCGGTTCTCGAGTTCCGCATTGAGACGTTCGAGCTCGCGGGTCTTGCGGTAGAGATCCGCAAAGACCCTAACCTTGGCACGTAGGACATCCGGTACGATCGGGACCGAGACATAATCGACGGCGCCAGCGGCGTAACCGCGCAATCGGTCGGGTTCCGCCATCATGACGGCCGACACGAAGATGATCGCCGTGTTTTGGTATCGCGGATGCTCGCGGATCATGCTGACGAGTTCGAACCCGTCCTGTTCCGGCATGCACACATCGACCAGGATTACCGCGATGTCGCTTCGAAGAAGATGCTCCAGAGCTTCCCGTCCGGATTGCGCCTTCAGGAGATTTTCACCCAGATCCTGGAGGACCACTTCGTAGCTCAGCAATTTCGTCGGTTGATCATCGACAAGAAGAATGTTGACAGGATTCATGCCCAAACCCTCAACGATGAAGCCACATACGAAGAGCTGCCAGCAGTTGCTCAGTATTGACCGGCTTTGCAAGGTAATCCGAAGCGCCTGCCTCCAGGCATTTCTCGCGATCTCCCTTCATCGCCTTGGCCGTGAGCGCAAGGATGGGAAGCCTGCGGAATTTCGAATCCGATCGAATGACCTGCATGGTTTCATAGCCGTCCATCCCGGGCATCATGATATCCATGAGAACGATGGCAACGCCTGGTTCGTTTTGAAGGACCTCGATGGCTTCGCTGCCGGTCGTCGCTGTCAGCACCCGCATACCCCGCCGTTCCAGCACGCTGCTTAGCGCAAAAATATTACGCGCATCGTCATCGACGAGCAACACGGCCTCCCCGAGCAGATCCTCATCCGAACTGTGCAGCTTTTCGAGCATGGTTTGCTTCGCCGCGGGCATGTCAGCTACCACCCGATGGAGGAACAACGCGGTTTCGTCGAGGAGTCTTTCCGGCGATTCCACCCCCTTCACGACGACGCTGCGTGCCATGGAGTGTAGTCGTGCGTCTTCCTCCGGAGAGAGTTCTCGCCCCGTGAATACGACAACCGGCACTTCAACGATGTCATCGTCGTCCCGAATCTTCTCCAGAACCTCAAAGCCGGTCATGTCGGGGAGCGTCAGGTCTAGAACCACACAGTCGATGGGATCGTTACGGAGGGCGACCAGAGCCTCCGCACCGGACCCCACGCTCGCAATGTCGATGTCATGGTCACCAAGGAGTGCGGTGACGCTCAGGCGCTCGGCCTCGTTGTCTTCGACGAGAAGGAGGCGTTTGCGACGGGGCTCGGCGTAGTTTCTTAATCGCGAAAAAGCCTTGCCCACGCTATGTGCGGTGGTGGGCTTGGTCATGAACGCGAAGGCACCTCGCGCGAGGCCGTGCTGCCGGTCTTCATCGAGACTGATGATCTGGACCGGGATGTGTCGTGTTGCCGCGCTCTGCTTCAAATGGCTCAGTACGGTCCATCCGAGCATGTCCGGCAAGAAGATGTCGAGCGATATCGCGGCGGGTTTGAACTCATGGGCGAGATCCAATGCGTCGCTACCGCGGCTGGCGACCAGGACCTTGAAGCCGTTGTCACGGGCAAGGTCGACAAGAACCCGCGCATAGTGAGCGTCGTCTTCGATGATCAGAAGAACAACGTCGCCGGGTTCAATCACGCCGCGATCATCATCCATCTGTTCAGCCACTTTCTCGCCGCGCCATGCGGCTGCAGCCTCCGCCAGTTGCACCACATTGGTTGGAGCGGGAACAGATTTGAGCGCCGTCGACGCACCGATATATGTCAGCGGTAGAAAGAGCGTGAAGGTGCTGCCGATCCCGGGGGTGCTGCGCAACTGAATTTCTCCGCCAAGGAGGTTTGCTAGTTCTCGACTAATGGCGAGACCGAGCCCGGTGCCGCCGTATTTGCGGCTGGTCGAAGCGTCAGCCTGCTGAAATGCCTCGAAGATAATGCGTTGCTTCTCCGGCAAAATGCCGATCCCGGTGTCAGACACTTCGAACGCGATCACTGAGGGAGCGTGTTGGAGCGAGGGGTGATCCGAAGACCAGCCCTCCGTTGCCGCGGTCACCCGTAGCGTCACGCCGCCCTCTGCGGTGAACTTGAACGCGTTCGACAGCAGGTTCTTGAGGATCTGCTGCAATCGCTTGGAGTCTGTGATGACGCTTCTGGGAACGTCGTCGCCGATCTCCACCAAATAGCTGAGGTTGCGGTTTTCGGCCTCGTGGCGGAATGGCCTCGACATCATCTCCAGCAGGTTGTTGATGAATATCTCCTCAGCATCGACAGAAACGGTCCCGGACTCGATCTTCGAAAGGTCCAAGATATCGCTGATGAGGTTGAGGAGATCGGTGCCGGCTCCGTGAATTGTCTTGGCGAACTCCACCTGCTTACCCGACAGATTTCCGTCGGGATTGTCGCTTAGTTGTTGACCCAGAATGAGGATCGAGTTTAGCGGCGTCCGCAGCTCGTGGGACATGTTGGCAAGGAACTCGGATTTGTATTTCGATGTCAGTGCAAGTTCGGTCGCTTTTTCTTCCAGAGCCCGGCGGGCTTGCTCGAT
The DNA here is from genome assembly GCF_001429005.1 of Ensifer sp. Root954. NCBI lineage: Bacteria > Pseudomonadati > Pseudomonadota > Alphaproteobacteria > Hyphomicrobiales > Rhizobiaceae > Ensifer > Ensifer sp. Root954. The sequence goes on along the minus strand of NZ_LMJM01000043.1, from coordinate 10,102 downwards.
TTCCTGGTTCTTGCCTTCGACCTCGACGTTTCGCTCTTCGAGCTGCTGTGCTTTTTGTTCAAGTTGCTCGTTGGTCTGCTGCAACTCTCTCTGTTGGGTTTGAAGTTCCGTTGCCAGCTGCTGCGATTGCTTCAACAGTCCCTCTGTCTGCATGTTCGCTTCAATCGAGTTGAGCACAATCCCGATCGATGTCGTCAGCTGGTCCAGGAACGACAACTGCAGGTCTGTAAAATCGCCAGCCGAGGCTAGTTCGATGACTGCCTTGACCTGACCCTCGAATTGAACGGGCAGCACAATCGCGCTCTTGGGAAGTGCGGAAAACACGCCTGAACTGATCGGAACGACGTTGTCCGGCAGATTGGTAATGAGAATACGGCGTGCATCGCTCGCGCATTGTCCGATTAACCCCTGACCAAAATCCAGACGCGCCGGGTGGGTAGCATCGATCCCGTGGGCATAAGTCGACAAAAGCGAAAGTGTCGACCGGCGCTCGTCGCTATCAACCTTATAGATGACGCCCTGGTGTGCGCCGACCAGCGCTGCGAGCTCGGACAGCAGCATCCGCCCGACCAATGTCAGGTCGCGCTGCCCCTGCAACATATTGGTAAACCGGGCCAGGTTAGTCTTAAGCCAGTCTTGCTCGGTGTTGCGCTCCGTCGTGAGCCTTAGGTTGCCGATCATCGTGTTGATGTTGTCTTTCAACTCGGCCACCTCGCCGCGGGCCTCGACCTGGATTGAACGCGTCAGGTCACCTTTCGTCACAGCCGTCGCCACCTCAGCGATCGCTCTGACCTGCGTCGTCAGGTTTGCCGCGAGCAAGTTGACGTTGCCTGTGAGGTCTTTCCAGGTCCCGGCGGCGCCAGGAACGTTTGCCTGCCCGCCGAGCCGGCCCTCGACACCCACTTCGCGCGCCACGCTCGTGACCTGGTCGGCGAAGGTTGCAAGCGTACCCGTCATGTTGTTGATCGTCTCGGCAAGAGCGGCAACTTCGCCTTTGGAGGCAACCGTCAGGTTCTGCTTGAGGTCCCCGTTTGCAACAGCAGTCACCACCTTCACGATACCACGAACTTGCTCAGTCAGATTGGCAGCCATGACGTTTACCGTGTCGGTCAAGTCCTTCCAGGTTCCAGCGACACCCGGCACCTGCGCCTGTCCGCCGAGCTTTCCCTCGGTACCCACTTCGCGGGCCACACGCGTCACTTCGCCTGCAAAGGCGTTGAGCTGATCGACCATCGTGTTGATGGTGTTTTTGAGTTCGAGGATTTCCCCTTTGACGTCGACCGTGATCTTTCGGGAGAGATCACCGCGCGCGACAGCCGTGGTGACTTCGGCGATGTTGCGCACCTGGGTCGTCAGGTTGGCCGCAAGCAGATTGACGTTGTCGGTCAGATCTTTCCATGTGCCGGCGACACCGGGGACAACAGCCTGGCCACCGAGTCGGCCATCGGTACCGACCTCGCGCGCCACACGGGTCACCTCCCCCGCGAACGAGCGCAGCTGATCGACCATGGTGTTGAGCGTGTCCTTCAGGAGCAAGATTTCGCCGCGGACATCGACGGTGATCTTGCGCGACAAATCGCCGTTGGCAATTGCGGTCGCGACCTCGGCGATGTTGCGGACCTGGTCCGTCAGGTTGCCGGCCATCGAGTTGACGCTATCGGTCAAGTCCTTCCAGGTGCCCGCGACACCGGAGACCTGCGCCTGCCCCCCAAGCTTGCCCTCCGTCCCGACCTCGCGCGCCACGCGTGTAACCTCGCCGGCAAAGGCATTGAGCTGATCGACCATCGTATTGATGGTATTCTTGAGCTCTAGGATTTCGCCTTTGACGTCGACGGTGATCTTGCGCGAAAGATCGCCCCTTGCCACGGCCGTCGTGACTTCGGCAATGTTTCGCACCTGGCCCGTCAGGTTCGATGCCATGAAGTTCACATTTTCAGTGAGATCCTTCCAGGTGCCAGCAACGCCTGGAACCTGTGCTTGACCGCCAAGCTTGCCCTCGGTACCGACTTCGCGGGCGACGCGAGTAACTTCGGAAGCGAAACGGTTCAACTGGTCCACCATGGTGTTGAGCGTTTCTTTCAGTTGAAGGATCTCGCCTTTCACGTCGACGGTAATCTTGCGTGAAAGGTCGCCGTTGGCGATGGCGGTCGACACCTCGGCGATGTTTCGAACCTGAGCCGTGAGGTTACCAGCCATGGAATTCACACTGTCGGTCAAGTCCTTCCACGTGCCGGCAACGCCTGGGACTTGTGCTTGCCCGCCCAGACGCCCCTCGGTACCAACCTCACGGGCGACGCGCGTTACCTCCCCTGCAAAGCCATTCAGCTGGTCGACCATCGTATTGATGGTTTCCTTGAGCTCAAGGATTTCTCCCGACACGTCGACAGTGATCTTGCGCGAGAGATCTCCTCGGGCAACCGCGGTCGTGACCTGTGCAATGTTTCGAACCTGGGCCGTTAGATTGCCGCACATGGCGTTGACGGAGTCCGTCAAGTCCTTCCAGGTCCCGGCAACGCCTGGCACGAGCGCTTGGCCGCCGAGCTTTCCTTCCGTTCCCACTTCGCGTGCAACACGCGTTACCTCCGAGGCGAAAGAGCGAAGCTGATCCACCATCGTGTTTATGGCCTCTTTCAACTGCAAGATTTCGCCGCGGACATCGACGGTGATCTTTTTCGACAGATCGCCGTTGGCAACCGCGATCGTAACCTCGGCGATATTGCGCACCTGTGCCGTCAGGTTTGACGCCATCGAGTTGACGCTTTCGGTGAGGTCCTTCCAGACGCCGGTGACTTCAGGGACCTGCGCCTGGCCGCCGAGCTTGCCATCAGTGCCGACTTCACGGGCGACGCGCGTGACTTCCGAGGTGAATACGCTGAGCTGTTTGATCATTGTATTGACGATATTCGCGGATCTTAAAAACTCCCCCTTGAGGAGGCGACCATCGACGTCGAGCGGAACGGTCTGCAAAAGATCGCCTTTGGCGACTGCGGCAATCGTACGGGTTACGGCAGCCGTGGGCCATACGAGATCATCGATCAGCGTATTGATGGAGTCTTCCATATCGGACCAGGACCCGTCGGAAAGCCCGAAGCGGACTCGGGTGCTTGTGCGTCCGTCGCGCCCCACCACTTGACCAACGTGCGCTAGCTGCTGAGCCATCTTCTGGTTGGCGGCGACCAGGTCGTTGAAGGTATCGGCTATCTTTCCTGTGATACCATCCAGGTCAAGCCTCATCCTGACCGAGAAGTCTCCTCGCTTCATCGCGAGCAGTGCTTCGAACAAGGCGCGTGCGTCTTCGCCCGCCATGATTGCCGGGTCCAGAGGATCGACTGAGCCCATATTGTCACGCCGGACATCGCCACTTTGTCTTCCCACCTTGGTGTTCTCCGTTGAGGCAAGATAGATCTAGCGCTCGACCCACAAATTGCCATGGGCACCGCGCGGCTTGTTGGAACGCTCTGGTCCAATGGGACGCGATGCCTTCGACGAAGAAAAGCCAAGTTGCACAAAGCAGAAGAGGCGGGGGACATCCCGGTCAATGCCGGGCCACTTGTCTCGGCCCCCTTCTCAACATCAATGGGTGGAATGCAGACAGTACAAGGCGGTGGAAATTGTCTCCCCCGACCCAAGGTTGGTCGTAAGATGTTGGCGACGGTAACGGATTACATGATTCTACTCCTGAGTCGGCCGGATGTTGCCGACCGAGATCGCACCGGAAAGTACGCCCCTCCTGAGATCCGATCTTCCTCTTTCAATCTCGACCACGCTGTAAAGTTTTTCGGATCGAAACGCACTTGCCTGCAGCGTCGTTACGTCCTCCGCAGGAGCCGCGTCGACCTCCATGAAATCCAGCTCGCCGCCGGCCGCCACAACCCGGGCATCCCCGGCAGTGCGCGCAGCCACCACAACCACGCCGTGCGATGGAGCGTTTGCCCAGCGGGGATCATTTGCCTCCGCAATGGGAACAAGCCGGTAGACGTTGAGGGTTTCGACCGCTTCACCAGTCGCAACAACTCGCGCGTCCGCCATTTGCGCCTGGCTTTCGAGCGAGCGTCCGAACGTGGTTCCAGGTGCTGTTGGCTGGCTATTTCTGTCATCCGTTTCATTGTCGTTCGACATAGGATCCTCCCGATGTATTCACCGTGGCCTTTTGCCTGTAGGGATCAGATTCTGCCGTCACGTCGAGCCGTAAGCAACGGTAGGATCGCTGCACCCGGTGCTCCGGGACGAAAGTGTTGAACCACGCGGGCGAGTACGAGCGTTGTCGCCGCCGCTATGACGATCCTCAACCACAGATGGACGTCCCGGCGCGATGGAACGTCCAACCCCTCTGTTTTCGCATGAATTGGCACCAGCCGCGCCTGCAATTGAGCGAGCTCTCGGCGCAATTCTGCGATCTGCTCCTGTGGGGAAGGGGAGGCTTCCGGCACCTGCTCGTCTGCAGGGCTTTCTTCCTCGAGCTCAGCCAGATGTTCTTGCAACTGCGCGAGGTTTTCAAACCCCTTTGCTTTGATATTTACCATTGCAACTTCTCCATCGGAACGAACTTGGCGGCCGGCCATCAGTGAAACCCGCACGAGAGACGGTGGTTCCGTCCAAATGTGAAAAGACACCTGCGCTCGTTCAAGGGTTGATAGAGTTCATCGCGCCAGACGCCGGGAGGAGTTCAGGTGGCGAATTGCTTGCAAGCCTGGGCAAGGCAGTTCATAGGCGATGAGCCTGTGGTTAGAGGGCCCCCCGCGAGAGGATTGTTACGTAACCTGGGTGAAGCGCGCGCAACGACGTCGGCTGCACGGATCTTCAGGAGTTTCCGATCCTGCGGCAACGGCTCCATGTCACGCCTTTTTGCCTGGCCGACGACGTACCCTCCGTATGAAATTCCCAGGAACATTTTGAAAGGCCGAAGGTTTGCGCGCCAGTGATAGCGAATGCAGGTCCTTGCACTTCGCTGCCTGGTCGCTCCGTCAGATACGAGGTCCGAGATCATGACATACATTGCATCCCCAAGGACTGCGAAGGGCACGTTGGAGAGGTCGGCCGACTGTTACCAGTGCTTCTCGTCCATTCTTTCAGCTCATGAAGGGCGGGACAGTTGGCGAGACTTTGAAACCGAATTGGTCGCCGCGGCCGTCGAGGCTGGATGGGAAGAAGATGAGGTTCGCGCAGCTTTGAAGAGATTTCGCTCGGCCGATGAGGCCGCGAGCGCGAGTTCAGCAATGCCCGACGCCGAACAAAAGTCGTCCTCCGAGGCGCTCTCGGCTCAAAGGCCGACGGATGAACAAACCGAGGGCAACGAGTCTGCGCGAGGGCTTCAAGAGAGTGCCCAACGAGAGGAGCGCCGGATTGAACTCCAAAAAGGAAGCCCCCTGGCAAAAGGGGAGGAACGTTTCGAGGAGCGTTCGCGAAGCTCCGACGGCAAAAGCGCGGGAGAGAAACAAGACCCTAAGGCCTAAGGCATGAGGTGTCGCGATACGGGCGGGATCGAAGGGTTTGCAAATCCCATGTTGGCTCACCCTTACCTGTTCAATGTGGAAGCCTGCAAGCACGGACGCATGTCGAGCGGTATGAAAAGACTTACCAGGACAAGCATCGCTGCGGCCAAGCAGGAGGCGATTGAAGCCGCGGAAGTAGCAGCCGATACTGTTTCCGCAGGCGCATTTCTCGGTCCTGGTGGTTCAACGCGGTGCTTTGCAGGGTGGGTTGGCGGCGTCTGACGAAACACGGTAATGACTTTACGCGACGAGGGGCACAGGTCATTGACGATGACTGTGGCTTCGCTGGAAGAAACCACCTGGCAATTAGAGGATGGGACTGCTCGAAATCAAGGAACCGAACATGCATCTTATCCAGATCTTACTGCCTCTCAAACGACGGGATGGGCAACCGTTCGGTTCCCAAATGTTCGATACCGTTCGGCATCAACTTGCGGAGGCCTTCGGCGGCATAACGTTTTACAGGAATGCTCCCGCGGAAGGAAATTGGGTATCCGGAGCTGAAATGGAGCGTGATCAGATCGTCGTGGCGGAAGTAATGACAGAAAACCTCGACCAGCTATGGTGGCGGGTTTATCGCCATGAATTGGAGTGCGCGTTTGGCCAGCAAGAGATTGTCATTCGAGCGTTGCCGATCAAGCGGCTTTAAGTTCTTTCGCCGTCGCTGGATGCATTGTTGGTCAGGTTCACAAAGCAAGGATCGGACTGCCAAGGCAGGCCTGTATCGAGCTGAAACTCGCCCCTGCCCGCAGTGACAAAACTTGAACCCATCAATCGATGGGAGAATGAAGGTGGCGTAATTGCACACTCACCTTTTGAGCACTCCTTTTGAGGCTTCGTCGAAGCCCGATATGGCGCGCACTCCGCTCCTTTTTGCGAGGTGTCAGTGCGCATTCGGCCCAAACTCGCAATCCAAGATCTTGCCTTCACACGAAGGGTCTTCGAAACGGCTTGCGCCAAAACGCAACATTCCACGTACCAGCAGGCCCTCCTACTTGCAAACTTCATCGCGATGAGTATCGGTTTGGAAATACGGATGAAACCTCCCTACCAGAACGCTATCTGGTTCGGAACCGCCGGGTTGCGCCTGCTGCTGAGGGCAGCTCACCCAGCGTTTTCAAAAGCGAAGCGAGACAGGCTCTCGATTCCGCCATCGGGCTTCAGGGAACATTCCGCATCGGCAACCGTTCTCGAATACCGATGATCGATTCCCGCAACGGATCAAAGGCAGGGCTTCCATCGATAGTTTTAAGAATGGAGTCCTATTGTGTAGCACGGTTCGTATACCACGCGCGCTCTAAGACCCTGAACTGCCCCCACTTTCGACCGGACACTCAGCATAAGCAGGAAGGCTCAAGCACAGGCTTGAGGATAGGCTTATGTCTAACGAGTTTCGACAGGTTGACCTGATGATCGGTGACGTCCGGCGGCGGCGCTGGACAACGGAACGCAAACTGCAGATCATCGAGGAGAGCTATGCCCCAGGGGAGACGGTTTCCTCTGCGGCTCGGCGGCATGGAGTTGCGCCAAACCTTCTCTATCGCTGGCGTCGGCTCTTGAGCGAGGGAGGTGCGGTGGCGGTGGACTCCGACGAGCCGGTAATCGGCAATTCTGAGGTGAAGAAGCTGGAAGATCGAGTGCGCGAGCTTGAGCGCATTCTCGGACGCAAGACGCTGGAGAACGAGATTCTTCGCGAAGCCCTTTCCAAAGCCCAGTCAAAAAAACCGATATCGCGGCCGATATTGTTGCCGAAGGGCGGTTCCCGATGAAGGCGGTGGCGGAGGCCTTACACGTGTCGCGTTCTAATCTCTCCGAACGTCTGAAGGGCAAGTCCAAGCCTCGCGGACCCTACCTCAAAGCGGACGATGCCGAGCTGCTGCCTGCCATTCGCAAGCTGGTGGATGCCAGGCCAACTTATGGCTATCGGCGGATCGCTGCCCTTCTCAACAGGCAGCGGCGGGCCGCCGATCAGCCGGTCGTCAACCGCAAGCGGGTCCACCGCATCATGGCCAACCACGCCATGATCCTTGAGAAGCACACCGCCGTGCGCAAGGGCCGCGTCCACGACGGCAAGGTCATGGTGATGCGGTCGAACCTTCGTTGGTGCTCCGATGGCCTGGAGTTCACCTGCTGGAATGGCGAGGTGGTCCGCCTTGCTTTCATCATCGACGCGTTTGATCGAGAGATCATCTCGTGGGCGGCCGTCGCCAATGCCGGGATCGCCGGTTCTGACGTCCGCGATATGATGTTGGAAGCAGTCGAGAAACGCTTCGGTGGCACGCGTGCCCCACATGCCATCGAACATCTGTCCGATAACGGCAGCGCCTACACAGCAAAGGAAACCAGGCTGTTTGCTCAGGCCCTCAATCTGGTCCCGTGCTTCACGCCGGTCGCCAGCCCTCAATCAAACGGTATGTCGGAGGCTTTCGTCAAAACCCTGAAACGCGACTACATACGCATCTCACCCATTCCCGACGCCGACACAGCGCTCCGGAACATCGATGGATGGATCGAGGATTACAACGAAATCCATCCGCATTCAGCGCTGAAAATGGCATCCCCAAGGGAATTCATCAAAGCATTGTCTCAATAGCTGACTTGTCCGGCGAAATGGGGGGCACTCCAGACCCCGTCCAAAGGGACGCGGTCATTTCTTTTGGCGCGCAGGTACTATTTCAAGATGCGAGCGTTCTCACTTTGTCTTGATACCGTTTCCCCGATAGAGGGTTAGGCGCAGGGCTTCCACAAATGTCCCCAGTGAAGTCTCTCGACAAGATCCCCTAGCCTCGTCGCGCCCCGACGGAGCCATTCCTTTTCATGTCCCCAAGATTTCGCGGAAGCAGTTTGCTTCGTTTAGACACGACGGTCGCAGCATCTCGTTGTTCAACCGGAGGAACTAAAGCTCGCCCCTAAACGGCGCCCAAAACACTCAGGATAGTACCCTAGCCCTGCAGGCAAGTTTTTAAGCCGAGTCGTCCGACGGAACCTTTCCCCTCACCAAAGATTACATAACATATAGCTAAATTAGTGAGGTCGAAATGAACACGATACATAGACTTCTGATAAGCACCGGTCTGACCGTGGTGTCGGCAGGTTTCTTATCCATAGCCGTCCCGGCGCAAGGGCAAATCGCCGAGCGCTCCATTTTCCCGGGTCAGTGTGGCCCGATTGGAGACGCAAACAAGATCAATGGAGCCGGAGGAGCACAATGTGAGCGATTGCCGGCGACAAACGCAATCGCCCCGACAACAACGAATGGGAAAACGGATCGGACCGGCACCAGTGCGGGCGGTAACACCAACCCGGGTACTCCTGTTAGCGGCGGTGATCCCGGCACCGGCGGCGGCGGTGATCCCGGCACCGGCAGCGGCGGTGATCCTGGCACCGGCGGCGGCGGTGATCCCGGCACTGGCGGCGGCGGTGATCCCGGCACCGGCAGCGGCGGTGATCCTGGCACCGGCAGCGGCGGTGATCCTGGCACCGGCAGCGGCGGCGGTCCTGGCACCGGCAGTGGCGGCGATCCTGGCACCGGCAGCGGCGGTGATCCTGGCACCGGCAGTGGCGGCGATCCTGGCACCGGCAGTGGCGGCGATCCCGGCACCGGCAGTGGCGGCGATCCTGGCACCGGCAGCGGCGGTGATCCCGGCACTGGTTCGACGGGTGATTGAATAACAATCAAAACCCCGCCCCCCGCGGGCCGCACTTGCCCGCCCTCTGGAGGCGCTGCCTTTTACCGTGCCTACCACTCCAAAAACTATGCGCCTGATGCGCCTTAGCGAAACTGCCATCGCCGCAACAGAGACAGGAACCGATTAAGGTCGGGAAGCAGAAGCCCAATTCGGGCCCAGCGCTTTTCCAACCTCCTGGCCCAACAAAGCACACTGTCCCGGCCCCGTCGTTGACTTCAGGACCGTTTCTTATTGGGAGGCCAGGAACCTTTTCATAACGCAAGCGTTTCTCAATTGTTCTGATCCCGTTTCCCCGATCGAGATCAGGCCCGAGCTTCACGATCGTCCCCAGTGAAGTCTCTTCGATAAGCGCCTCTGGCCTCGTCGTCCCGCGACGGGGCCATTCCTTTTTGTGATCCCTCGGTCGCTTCCAGGCTCCGTCTCCGTGCCAGCCCCTAGCAATAGACTATTCGAGCAGCGATTTCCCCGCCCTGGACTGACAACGACACCAGACCAGCCCTTCCGTCCCTGCGGTTCGCTTTCAGACGCGGGGCCAAGATCCTCCACATATCAAGCGGCATCGTGAACTGGTCCTTAGGCGACACGCAAATCTGGTCCGCCAAGGGTGTTTAGTTACTCTCCATACCGGCTGCCGTCGTGGACTTTCTGTAGAAGCCCGCTACGGCGCTTTTCTCGTAGCCTGTAGCTGTCGCCACGGATTGTGATGACGTGACTGTGATGCAGCAACCGATCAAGGATAGCAGTTGCCACGACGGGGTCGCCGATACCCGCGCCAGCCACCCGTCTCGATGTATCGCTGTACCGTCGTGCGCGAGCATCCCAGCTCCGCCGCGTGCCCCACCCCAGCTTCTTGAGCCACAGCATCGCAGTCACCTCGTCCGGTTCGAGCATCGCTTCTCTCCGCGCCAATCTCGCGGAGAT
>NZ_LMJM01000042.1:0-27228 GCF_001429005.1 Ensifer sp. Root954 | reverse complement strand
GACCTTCGACCCGCGCCACTGGAACGCCGGCATGGATGCGACCGTCAACACCGGGCTCGGTGCGGGCACGCGCGAGCGCGACATGCTGATGATCCAGATGATCCAGCAATTGCAGGAAAAGCTGCTGACGACGCTCGGGCGGACAACCCTTACGTCTCTCCCGACAATCTCTACAACGGCATTGCCAAGACCGTGGAGGCGGCGGGGCTGAAATCGCCCGACCTCTATTTCACCAAGCCGACGCCCGAGGACATCCAGAGGCGGATGCAGGCGGCGCAGCCGCAGCAGCAGCCTGACCTCGGCATGCAGCAACTGCAGATGCAGATGCAGCTGGCGAACGAGAAGGCGCGCATGGACGGAGAAAACGCCAGGCGCAAGCTGGAGATGGAGCGCGAGCTGAAGCTTGCGGAGATCCAGCAGAACGGGGCGCTGAAACGCTACCAGATCGACGCCGAACTCAACCTGAAACGCGAGCAGAACCTGGCCGAGATGGCCGGCGGAGCGGCGCTGAGCACAGCGCATATCGGAGGGATGTCGGGATGATCAGAATGAACAAGCGGGGTTCAGTCGCCTTTGGTGGCAAGCGGGATGACGATCTGTACGAAACAGGCCCAAGGTCGACGACGGCGCTTGAACTGCGTGACTTCGGCGAGGAGGCCAACAGTCGGTTGCCGAACCGGGTGAAGGAGCATGGGAGCGATCAGAGTGTGGAAGTGGCAGACACCTATGTCATGTCCAATACGAACCCGACGGGCTGGCCGATTCAAGCTCTGCTTGGCAACAACATGCACAGTGGGCTTTTTATCATTCCCGACAACGACGATCCTGAAGGGCGTTTCCTCTACGATCCGTCAGGTTCTTACATGAGCAGAGAAATGGGCAGCGGGCGGGCTCTATATGGACCGGAAGTGTCTCCTGAGGACTATCTGCAGTATCAGCTCCGTGATGGCCCAAATGTAACCGTGCGCAAATTTGCAACGACGCCCGAAGAGGAGGCTGAGATCATCCGGCGCGCGGACGAGATTGGCGGCGGGGGACTGGCGGGTTGCACGACTTCTGTGAGCGAGGCAGTAAGCGGCGTTGGTCCTTTTCGAGGGGTAGAGAAGACCGACTGGCCGGTTGTCCTTGGATCGGCAGTTGCGCGGTCTGAACAGGCATATGGACGAGGCCGCCGACTTGGAAAGCTTGCGCCGTGTGCTGAGGAAGCCCTAAATCCGCTTCTTAAACCCAGGGTGGCGCAAATTCGCCGCAATCTCTAGGGTAGAAATCGCTGGTCTCAACGTTCACCTGCGCAACAGGAACCGATGCAATACACGCTATGGAATACCGTCCGCGTTCTCGTTTGCTATGCGGTTATGCTGCTTGTTGCGAAACTGCTCTACGGGCGTTTCTTCCAGTGGTATATGGCGCCCTATGCCACGACCTATTTTCTTGTGGCATTTGTCCCGCTCCACACAGTCTCGCTTCGCAACCGCGTCTTGCTCATCACCGTCTTCATGCTTTTGACGATCGCTGCGCGCGCGTTTCATTGGGCATTCGTGGCTGATGGCACTTTCGACAGCGAGTCGTTTGTGCGGGGCCTGTTCCTGTATTCCCTGCATAGCTGGATCGGCCCCGACTACCTGGTCTTCGTACTCACCTATGTTTTCCTGGAAAACCGTCTTGTGCGACGGTTTTGTCCGGCGGTCCCGTAACCCATCGACGCCGCAAGAGGAGGAGATCATTACGGAGCGAGTCTTCAATCTCGGTGGAGCGCCGGCCGCCAATTTTATCGATACCGGTTGCACCACGGGCGTCACTGAGGCGATCAGAGGCATCGGTCCGTTCGGCGAGGTGGAACAAACCATGTGGCCAACGAAGCTTGATCGGCAGCTCCGTCGCATGGACAAGCACGTGGGCGAAGCCCACGATGCGGAGAGCCTCCGTCGATTGCTAGCAAGGTAGATGGGCTACCTCCACGTCGCCGTCGCCTCGGCTCCTACTCGGTGCAGGCGAGGGACAGCCTGCAGCGTCGGCTGGACGAGCTTCAAAGAGCTTCCGTTTATGACCGCAATACCGGTTGGCCCGTCCAGCGCTTCGTCGGCGACGGACTAGGCAACAACATGATCGAGCCGTTGGGAGGCAGCACAGTGCCTGGACGAAATCCAGTTGACACGCACACGCGCTATCCGAATGGATCAAACTACCAGAGATTGAATCCTGAGGGGCACGGTGCCAGAAAGACGCCACATAGTCATGGGCATCTTGAGGGCACCGGTCCAGGCAAGTCGGGGCAGGGAGCGTCGATTGATGTTTGGGGCAACGTGGTGCCATACAATAGCCCTGACGCGCATTGGCCATTGAGGAAATGAAATGAAGCCGGACGATTTTTTGAACTCGATCTATCTGGGTGACCGTGCCTGCAAGGCCATTCTTCTCGATGGATGGAGGAAAGAGGTGAAGATCCAGATCGACGCCATATCGCGGGTCCGGGGAGAGACTTGGGATTTCTACTCTGCTGAAGACGTGGTGGATGGCTTCCTGGTTTTCGAGGGTGTCGATCACATTTCCTTCGATCCGCCCGGCAACATGCCAAATGATGATTTCGGAGATATCGAATTTCTGGGATTCGAAGGCGGTCGCTTTACTGTGATGCTCGATATGGGTTTCTGCGACGAAGCCGGAACGTATGGTTCGGTGAAAACCACTATCCGGGCGAAGGCGGTCGCGATCGAGAAGCCAGGTGAAGAAGGTGCGCGGATCAGGGACTAAGCCGACAGTGCAACATAACACCCCGGAAGCCGACGCGCATTGGCAGACTAGTGAGTGAAATGAAGCCCGACGAATTCCTGAACTCGATCTATCTTGGTGACCGCGCCTGCAAGGCAGTCGTCCTTGACGGCTGGAACGGTGAGGTGAAAATCCAGATGAATCTCGGAGCGCCCATAACCCCCAATGGCCGGCAAATTACGAACCACGCTTGCTGATCGAATGGCCAACCCGCCCCCAGGACGGGCGATCATGTCACCGGACGAGGTTGATAGTGTTTTGGACGGGGCAACCCGTATCGTAGGTCGAGCCGACCACCCGCTAGGTTCGACCCTAGAAGTTGAAAACCGCAACATGCTTGGAAGGCCACAGGTTGTCGTTGACGAAAAAACGGGTAAGCGTGCAGTTACGGTCATAAATCCGAAAAGGCGATAGTCCGATGAAGAAGACTATTGAGGCTATGCTGGACGCGTTCATCGCCGCAGAGAGCCCCAGCATTCTCTTGGCAAACGAGATCGAGGTCGCGCTGGATGAAGCCTACCCGGATAACAACTATGTTCAAGACTTGGTAGGCATGCTTGCCATGTACCGCCCGGAAGGCGGCGATGCTGGGGCAATGCGCGCCAAGCTGCTACGCGCAAGGAACTATTTGTCCGGGTTGGCAGATTGAAATCTGAGCACGCCGTGGAAGATGCAACCCGAACACGATGAAAACGATGGCGCCACAGACGGCGGCTCACTCGACGATGCCTGGCGACAAGCTCCTTTACGACGCCGAAGCAATGTGTGCCAAATTGCTACCGGAGAAGGGACTATTTGTCCGGCCCGGTCGATTAAGCCGAACACGCACCCGATTGGCGACACCCTTCGAGACCTGCTAAGAGCAGGGAAACTGGAATGCGGAGGGGCATGAATGTTTCTGATCGACCGTGAACTCGAGGCGCTCACGGCGTTTCGGCGCGACCTGCATCGGCGACCGGAGGTTTCGGGCGAGGAGCGGCAGACGGCGAAAACGATCGTTGCCGCACTTGCCGAGACGAAGCCGGATGCGGTGATCACTGGCCTTGGCGGGCATGGGGTGGCAGCAATCTACGAGGGACCCGAGCCGGGGCCGACGGTGATGGTGCGGGCCGAGCTCGACGGGTTGCCTATCGAGGAGATCTCGGAGAGCGCACATCGTTCGGAGATCAAGGGCAAAGGGCATCTTTGCGGCCATGACGGCCACATGACGATCCTGATGGCGCTTGCCAAAAGGTTCGCTCAAATACGGCCAGCGAAGGGGCGGGCGATCCTGATGTTCCAGCCGGCGGAGGAAAACGGCGCCGGTGCTGCGGCGGTGCTTGCCGACCCGAAATTTGACGAGATCAAGCCGGATCTCGTCTTCTCGCTGCACAACTTCCCGGGATTAAGTTTTGGCCATGCGGCGCTGCGCTCAGGGCCAGTCAATTGCGCCTCGCGGGGCATGCAGATTTCGCTTTCCGGCAAGACCGCGCATGCCTCGACGCCGGAGGACGGCATTGCGCCGACCTTTGCGATGGCCGCCTTGCTTTCCGGGCTGACGGCGCTTGGCAACAACGGGCCGCTTAACGAGGATTACACGCTGGTCACGGTGACGCATGCCCGCCTCGGCGAGGCGGCCTTCGGCATCAGCCCCGGCTATGCCGAGATCTGGGCGACGCTGCGCACACTGACCGACGAGCGCATGGCCGATCTCGTCGCCCGGGCCGAGGCGCTGGTTGCGAAAGAGGCCGGTGCTGCCGCGCTGAAGGTCACGATCGGCTACGAGGACGTGTTCCACCAGTGCAGCAATGCGGAACGTGCCGTGACGGCGCTTGAGCGGGCCATGGACGAGGAGGGCGTCAGCCGTGACCGCGGCGAGGGCGTGCTGCCAATGAAGGGTTCGGAGGATTTCGGGCTTTTCGGGCGCGTGGCGCCAGCGGCGATGTTCTTCCTCGGCGCCGGCGAAAACCACGCGCGGCTGCACAATCCCGACTATGATTTTCCCGATGGCCTGATCGGTATCGGCGCCAAGGTCTTCATGCGGGCGATCCGTAACGAACTGGGGTGAGGGCCAAGGGCGGCCACTTGCGCGGCGGCCGTTGTGACGGCACTCTTTGAAATTGTGCAGCTCCGGCCGATGGCCTGTTTCGCGTCGTTTCGGGGTTAGTCTGGAAGGAGCAGGGGATGAGGCAGTGCAGCTTTCGTGTCGCGCTTTGCCTGGCGCTTGCCATTGCAGGCATAGTGACAGCTCGCGCGGCGGACACGCCCGGCGCCGATGCCGTTCCTGTGCCGCAGCAGACCGAGAATGCCAGCCTGCAAGACTTCATCAAGGCCAATCCGGATTGCCTGGAATTCACCGATCAATGTTCGCACTGCGCGGTCGTCCAGGGCGTCGCCGAATGCTCGACGGCGGAGATTGCCTGTGTCAAGCGGGATAACCAATGCACCAAAAGAGCAGGTAAATAGAGCGGCGCTAGAGCCCGGGCTGCAGACAGGAGCGCCAGCTACTTCCGTTGCCATGCTCTTCGCGCAAACTTCAATACAGCGTGCACCGCCAAGCCGATCGGCATGCCGATGAGGAGAATGAGCGCCAACCGGACCAGGAACGATTGTTCCGGGAAGGTGTGTTCGACAAACCGTATGACCAGAAAGCCGATTGCCAAGTCGGCCACCAGTTCGACGAACTCAAGTTTCTTGGATTTTATAGGCACGTGAACACCTGTTGCGGCAGATCGTTGTTTTGACACTTGCACGCCGAAGGCGAGTTGTCGATGCGGGTGGGCGATGGCCCGGAGTGCCTTGTCTTTTGCCACAGGGGCGAGATCGACCTGCCGAGGTTGGCCGGCCCCTTCAGGGGTGATGTTCTGCCTTATCGCCCCGACACGGGACATTCTTTCAAGCAGCAATGGACTTCTGCTCTACGGGCCGAAGGCTTGCCACGGACGGAAGTCGATATCAGAGGAGCATCGGATGAATAGATTAAACAAACGGCCTTACGACACTTTTGCGAACGGCCCGAAGGCGCAGACGGTTCGGGAGTTGCAAGAATTTGGCGACGAAGCAAGCCGCCGTCTGCCGAACTTGGGCAGGGACCGCTCAAACGCGCGTGATGGGGGCGGCGGTGTAGAGGTCGCGCACAGCGATCCTGGAGAGTGGGCCGGAGGGGTTGTTGGCGGTTGGCTGGGTCGCCGTCTGACCAAACGATTCGGAGCGGGAGGCCAGCTCGGGGGCGCTTTGGTAGGGCAATACCTCGGTGAGAAAGTTGGAGCCGGACTGGGGGCCATGCTTGGCGGACCGGTTCCCGAATCCGTGGCGCGCGGCGTCATGACGCCAGCGGAGCGAGACTACCCGGGCTATTGGGGTTACTCGGGAGATGATGCGGTTGGCGGCTGGCAGCAGGGGCCAAGACAAGAGAAAGCCGTGGCCGCTGAAGCCAGAGGCCTGCCCAACGCTTACGCGGACAGGATTGCGCAGGACTTCGGCAACGAATGGGGCGACGCCTATGAGATTTTCGGTCAGAACCCGGACTTCTGGAATGACGCGTATCAGGGCGATCCACGTGCTTCGAAGGGTGGCCCGAAGTCGGCATTGGTGCCACGGACCTCGCGCCTGCCACCGGCACCTGGCAACGGTCGGTCGCCCGATGGTGGTGGCTTCTGGGATGACCGATTTCCGGGCCGTTCCTCGCTACGAGAGGCGCAGGGCCGATGGCGCGAGTAGCGCTCTTCGTTAAAACCCACGGGTGACGGCGAGGTAAGCGATCAGGCACAGGACCCAGAATAGCGCGGCAAGGAGTGTGCCCATACCCGAGCTGAGCAGATAGCGGCCGTTTTCCTGGTGCTTCAGGCCCAGCCAATTGAAGCCGGTGCCGGCGGCATAGAGGTCTTCGACCTTTATCCTGCCGAAGCTGAAGAGCGGTACGAGGACGCGCGCCACACGATGCAGGAGAAAGCCGACGACGATGATATCGAGAATGTCGAGGACGATCCCAGCGATGGCGTCCAGGGCAACTCCGACTTTTTTCACGTTGCATATCCCCTAGATGTCGAGCCGCTGCCGCCGAGATAACGGCGAAAGCAAACAAAACTTCGATGCGCGGTAAAGTGGCATTCGCCATCACGCTTTCGTACATGGGTAGCGCGGAACAAAAGCGGAATCAAGCCCCCTCCTACGCCCTGGAAGAACCCGACACGGCAGCCCATTTCACTGAGGACAGCGCTCGACTCATGGAGGGAGTGAGCGGTCGTTTTGCCTACTTGAGGCTTTCGAGCGCGATGTAGAGTGTGCCGAGTTTCAGGCGACCGGCGTCTGTCTTGTAGTAGAGCACTACGCCGTGCGGGCGGAAGCTTGCCACCGAGGCCTCGTCGCTTCCGTTCGCGAAATAGCAACAGGGCTTGTCGCCATCCGAGGATGCAACACGCAAGCGATAGCTTTTGCCGCTCATGAAGAAACCCAAGCCGACCTCGTAATCGCCGACCGTGAGGGTGCAGACGCTGTCATCGCCGCACCAGTTCGTCGCGTGATCGAAGGTCTTGTCGGCCTTGAGCAGGAAGGCCTTGACGAGGACGCGCGGCTGTCCCGACTGGCCGCTCGCCGAGGTGGGCGAAACCGCTGCGGCCAGAAGCAGGGCTGACAATCCCAAGCTCGATAATCTTATCATGGGTTCCTCGTTCTATAGACGCGCGTGTCTGTGACTGGTGTCGGCCCTCCGCTGCGCTCAGGCCTTGCGCCGGAATGGGCAATCCGGACCGAGGCCTTTGATGCTGAAATGGCTGGGCAGGCATTTTCGTTTGATAATTGCGAGTGTGACCTAGGGTGGCAGATCGCTCCCATTCGCACAGCGGTAGCGCGGAACAAAAGCAGAATCAAGGCAGCGTTCGACGCAAAATTTCGATCGAAAGTTACCGCTCTCCAACCGAGGTCAAAAGCATGAAACCAGAGGAACGGGCAGCGGCTGCGCGCGCCATTCTCGACGTGCCCTATTTCGAAGACATCATGAGCGAGCTGGAATGGGCGGCGATCAATGGCTGCATCCATGCCGGCCTCACCGACGATACCGGCCGGGCGGCCTATGCGGCCGAGGCCCGCGCGATTAGAAATTTCCGCAGCAAGCTCAAGTTCCTGACGGAACAAGCCAGGGCTGACGGCAAGGGCGCACCCGCCTGACGGGCAAGCGCTTTCACTGGGGCATTCCACTTTTGCGGCAACGACCGCGTGAATGCTTCTCTTATCTAAAAAGGTCACGCCATGACGAACGATAGTGCCAACCTGCCTTTTGGCGGGAGCAAAACCGTTGACCCCGCGACCGGGCTTGACGATGCCGATCTCGATTTCTGGGAGCCTGAAGACGAGGCCAACCCGGAGCAGGGAGGGGTGAGCGAGTACGGCGCAGAAACCGCTGATGACCGGGGCTATGACGACCCCGCACATCCCGACGACGAGCCGGCCGATCCTGACGAGGACGCGGCGGCCAACGAAGACGCGGACTTTCTGGTCGTGCTCAAGGGTGGCGAGGAAGTGCCGTTTTCCGAGCTGAAGCTCGGCTATATGCGCGACCGCGACTACCGCCACAAGACGCAGGACATCGCCAATCGCGGGCGGGCGCTGGAAGGCATGGCAAACCGGGTGGCGCAATCGGCCAACGCCTTTGCCAATCTTCTCGCCAGCCAGATCCCACCGGAGCCGCCGGAACATATGGCGGCGCTCGACCCGGACGGATATCGGCGACAATGGGCGCTGCACCAGGCGGGGCTTCAAAGGATCGACGAGATCCTTTCGATCGCCGAGGGGCCGGCAACGGTGGTGGAGGCGTTTTCCGAGGCGGCGAGCGACGAGCAGCTGGAAGAGGAAAACCTGAAGCTGATCGAAGCCTTTCCCGAAACGGCCGACACGGAGGGGCGTCTCGCCTTCTTTTCCGGCGCCTTCGATGTGGCGGAAGCGCTTGGCTTTTCGCAAGCCGAGGTGCGGGAAGTGACCGACCATCGGCTGTTCAAGCTGGCGCACTATGCCCGCCTCGGTCTTGCCGCCGAGCAGGCGAAGAAACGGGCGATGAGCAAGCTGCAGAGGGCGCCGGCGCCGGTGGCGCGGCCGAGGCCGGCGGCGAGAGCCGAACAGGCGCCGCGCCAGAGCCGCGAAGCGATGAAGCGGCTTTCGAAAAGCGGCTCCATCCGCGATGCGATGGGCGTCGACTTCGACTGACCGGTGGCGGACGGCATCGTTCGATGCGCGTCAGAAACAGAGTCCGGAAACGCCTTTAATCAATTGTTTTAACTGGCTTCTGTCCGGGTGCTGCAGCTCCTGCTCGACCAAAACTGATCTCGCAGTGCGCGTGCCTTTCCGGCGCGGGCGCCGCTGACCTATCTCAATCAATCAAGGACACTATCATGGCTGTCGTAGCAAACACCTTCACGACCTCGCAGGCCGTGGGCAACCGCGAGGATCTCTCCGACGTCGTTTCCCGCATCACGCCCGAGGATACGCCGATCTATTCGCTGATCGAAAAGGGCAAGTGCAACACGCACCACCCGGAATGGGAGACGGACGAACTGGCCGCCCCCGGCGAGAACATTCGCCAGGAAGGCGACGAATACACCTTCGGTGCCATCATCGCGCCGACCAGGCTCGGCAACTACACCCAGATTCTCCGCAAGGACTGGATCATCTCCGCTACCCAGGAGGTGGTGGCGGAAGCCGGCAACGTGCAGAAGCGCAAGTACCAGAAGCTGAAGAAGGGCGTGGAGATCCGCAAGGACCTGGAATTCGCCATCGCCGACACCAATGCTTCGGTCGCAGGCGCGACGCGTGAGCTCGGCTCGCTGCCGACCTGGCTGACCACCAACGTTTCGCGCGGGGCAGGCGGGGCCAATGGCGGCTACAACCCGACGACGGGGCTGACGGTGGCGCCGACCGACGGCACGCAGCGCCCCTTCACCAAGGCGATCCTCGACCAGGTGATGCAGACCGGCTACCAGAACGGCGCCAACTTCCGCCATGTCTCGGTCTCGCCTTACGTCAAAAGCGTGTTCGTCACCTTCATGTCCGACGCCAACGTCGCGCCGTTCCGCTACGCCGTCTCGCAAGGCGGCGAGCGCAACACGATCGTGGCGACCGCCGACTATTATGAGGGCCCGTTCGGCACCGTGATGATCCACCCGAACCGGGTGCAGGCGGGCAGTGCGAAGCTCGCGCGCAACGCCTACTTCCTCGACACCGACATGCTCTCCTTCCTCTGGCTGCGCAGCATCCAGGAAGACAAGGCGGTAGCCAAGACCGGCGACGCCGACAAGGGCGTGATCATCGGCGAAGGCACGCTGAAGGTGCACAACGAAAAGGGCTTGGGCGTTGCGGCCGACTTGTTTGGGCTCAGCGCTGCGAGCTGATTGGCCTGGAACCGACCGCGGTGCGGCTTGAGCGGCTCCAAGGAGCCGCTCTCGTTCGTCAGCGGTGCGAGTGGCGATGCTTGCAAATAACGCGCGTAGAACGAAACCGACGCAAAAGAGGTGGAATTTGGCCAAGCAAGACAACCCGTTGAACTCGATGGGATTGCCCGTCAGAATTCAATCCGTTCGAGAGGCAATCAAGTATTTTGACGAGAACCCGGCGTTGATGAGCAGCGCGCCTATTGCAGGTGCGAAGGCACCTCGCGGCGAGGGGGCGCAATTCCGGCACCCGCCGCCGAGCGAACTCATGGGCGGAGATATTCGCAAGGCGCCGATGCACTTTCGCGGTGCGTTGACGGATACCACCCGGTTCAGCAAGGAACCCCAGGTGTCAACGGACCGCCTCCAAGCGATTACGCCGCATGACAAGCTCTCGGACAACATTGCGTTGCGTCTGAAGCGGGATCTGCAGAGGGACCTGATGATGACCGAACAGGATGCCGCCGCCCTCATTGGAAACTTCGACCATGAGAGCGGTGGCTTTGGTCGGACTTTCGGCAACCTGTGGCAAAATGGGCGAGTCAACGGAAACGCCTACGGCTATCCGCAGTGGGACGATCGCAGGGAGGCCTTCTTCAAATGGGCAGACGACCGTGGATTGCCGCATGAGTCCTACGAGGCGAATTACGGCTTCATAAAGCACGAACTTCTCAACGGCGAGCAGGGGGTGCGGGAGCCCCTGTCGATTGCCAAGGATATCGACAACGCCACCTTCGTCGTCGCCGACAAGTACGAGCGTCCGAACCCCGCCAAGATGAAGCTTGCCGAACGTCAAGAGTTGGCGCGGCGGGTTCTGGGACTTCCGGATTACTCTGTCGAGACACCCGTTCCCCCTGCCAATCCGATGCGCAATCCCATCTCAGATCCACCCTGGCGGCGCTAGGCGGCATCAAGGGTGTGGCCGTTGCCGAAGGACGGTCGTGTCACAGCGGAACCGTGTGAATTGTGCAACTGTGGTTGGTTGTGCCGGGTAAAAGATACGATTTCTTCTCAACGATGCCTTGTGTTTGTTCGCTTAATGTTCTACAAGTTTTGCGAGTGAACAACGGGTTGAGCGTACCGGTTGAATTCGCCGGTGCGCTGAGTATCGGCCCCGCGTGCACTCTCAATTTCCCATTTATTAGAGAGCGTCCGGCGTTGGACTTGGAGGGATCGTGTTCGGGTGGTGCGTATCGGCCCTGGCGGCCTTGTTTGTCTTGAGTTCGGCGATCCCAGCGGCATCTTCGCAAGCGTCATCCGCTAGTGCAAAGCAGGTGTTTGGCGCGTTCCTCGCCTGCAAGGCGGACATCTTTTCTCTTCTCGCAAGTGACAGGGCGGATTTTGGCGCAGCGGTGGTCGGGCCCTACGATTCGGACGGTTCGGACGGGGTCACAGGGGAAACGATCGAGTTCGCGGCGTCGGTCGACGTCGGTGGCCTGCCGCTCACCGGCTATGTCCAGTTTGAGGCCGTTGGCATTGCTGTTCCGCACTTCGCATGGGGTTTTGAGGTCGAACGGCGCGTATCTGACGTGGCCAAGGCGATCGAGGGAATGCTTCCCGGTGCCAGGTTCGTGGCCCAGGATGGCGGTGCGCTCGAGCTGAAGCTCGACGCGCAATCGGTTCCACAGGGCGACGCATCGGTTGCGCCGGAGGACAGTTACAGAAAAATCGTTGTTCGGGAGGCGAGCAGCCCTTCACGATCCCTCGTAATGTGTGACGCGTCAAAGGATCGAATGGCGGAATTGACGACCGATGAGGAGACTGGCAGGAAGCGCCTCCCGGCTGCAGAGGATCTGTTTCCGTCGGTGAGGCGGCCAGCCGCCAAGACCAACCACGTTCTTGACGCGTTCGTCGCCTGCAAACCCTCTTTCTTCGAGGTGTTGAAGGCTGAAAGACGCATCTTTCCGCGGGTTCGGATTGAGCCTTGGGAGAGCCCGGACAACGCGCCTCACATTCCCGAAGCGGAGAACACCTACAACGAAACCGTGACATTCGAACACCCGGTCGAGATTGGTGGCCTCCGCATCGTCCGGTTCTTTCAACGAAAGACGGTTCAGTCTGGTGAACCGACGCGCTTTGCCTGGGCCTTTCAGGTCGCTGAGACGCCCGATGGAGCCGCTCGTGCTATCGCGGCCCAGTACGGTGTGCGATTTACGTATTACTGGAGTTTGGTTGAGAAGGATGTCGATGCCACACCGGTTTCCCAGCACCTTACGCTCGGTTCCTACTTTGACCCCGATGAGCAAGCGATGGTGACTTGCGCACCCGACGAAGCCGAGACGAGGGACTTTCGCCTGCCGGAAGGAGCCGAGACTTTCGGCTGGGCCCAACTTGGGCCGCCACCGGTGGGCCGTGGCAACCGGTTGATCAATGCCTTGCTGCAATGCCGGCAGGATTTCTTCGAGGCCCTGGGCGAGGAAAAAAATGCCTTCGGCAAGGTGGCGTTCAGGGAGTCCGCCGGCCCATACCGCAAGGATGGAGACGCAGAGCGCGCGCCAATGCGTGTGGCGTTCGAAAAGCCGGTCTATGCCTCGGGCTTCACGCTGACCGGATACATTCAGCGGCGAGTCAATGTTGCAGGCGACATCAAACTGAGATGGGGTTTTCAAACACCGGTCAATGCGAGCAGAATCGAAAGCACTGCCGAGGGGCGCACAGGAAGCGTTCGTGTGTCCGGCAAAGGGTGGCTACTCGACTTGGAGACCGACGAAACCGGCTACACACCATCTCCGGATCTCGCGTTTGACGAGGGATTCTTGGGCTGCACGACGCCGCTCGCATCAGGCATGGAACCGCCGAATTCCGGCGACCTCTTTCTGAAATGAGACACGGGGGCGGTAGAACGGCAATAGGCTCTTCGGCCAACGCCATTGCGCGTCTCACACGGGGCGGGCGGGGCCAATGGCGGCTACAACCCGACCACGGGCCTGACGGTGGCGCCGACTGACGGCACGCAGCGCCCCTTCACCAAGGCGATCCTCGACCAGGTGATGCAGACCGGTTACCAGAACGGCGCGAATTTCCGCCATGTCTCGGTCTCGCTGGAGCAAGGACACGGGTAGCGGGCAGTTGTACTGCGGCAGTTGGGCAACGCCCCGCCATCATCGTTTCGTGCGGGGGCAGGCGGTGGCGGCTTCGACTTCGAAGCATTTGTACGACGCGTTCGAGCGTCACCATTCGCGTCACAAGGCGAGCAGGCGACGTGCGCAATGCAATTCCCGTCAACGATCAGTCGCGTTTGTCCCTCAATTGCTCTGCAAATTTTGCGGGTAAATGAAGGGCCGAGTGCGGCGGTCGAAATCGTCGATCCGCGGCGTGCCGGCTTCCCCTTCATTTTCGAATTCCGTTGACGAGAAGCGTTCGGCGTCGGCCGGGGAGGGATCGTGCCGACCGGGTCGAACGGACTTGACTCACTTGCCCGGCTTTGTCGGCACATATTGACGCCACGGGCGGGCGAGACCGTCACCGCGCACCGGCGCCATCCTCTCTCTTCCTTTCGCGTCACCGCCGCAGAAGGGTTCCGCGTTGCCGGCCGGAAACCGACCGGCTGTCTCCGGCCAGGCGCAAGCGGCCACCGCATCTCAGATACCGACATTTTTTTTTCGAAAGGGCTCGCCATGGCCGAACCAACGTCGAAGTTTCAGCCGCAAACGCTGGATTTTGTTGCGCGCAACGCGCGCACTGCAGATCGCATCGCCAAGATACTGGGCATTTCGCCGGCGCTGCTTGTCGGCGCGGTCGCCAATGAGCATGACACGCGCTTCAATCCCGATCTGTATTGGAAAGAGACGGGCGCCATTGGCCAGAAGCTCGGTGACGTCTTGGCAACGGTTGACCTTTTCAACAAGGAGCCGATTGGCCACCAGGAGATAGAGCAGAACTACAATCAGCTTCGCGCCGGCGAGGAGAATTGGCTTGGAAAGCTCAGGAACCCGGCGATGGTCGATGTCGGCCCCGGTAATATAAGGATTTCGACTGCCGTCGATCTTCTGCATGAATATGCCGAGCAACACCCGGACGACGATCCGCTGGCGCTTAAGAAATACCTGGGGCGCTACGACGCGCTGCGCGACGATCTCCTCAAGTTCGACAAGCCTGATACGTCGTTGGCCATGGCCGGGTTGATGACGAAGAAGGCCGCGCCCTTCTTTGAGAACATCGACAGCGCGGCGTGGCAGCGGCTGACACCGCAACAGCAGGAAGCGCTGGGCGTCATGTATTACAAGATGGGACCGGAAACACTTGAGAAAAACATCAGCGAAAGACGTCGGAAGCTGAACGGGGCGGAGTTCAACTTCAATCCCTACGGAGACGGCGGCGAGCAGCATCTGAACAACAGCGCCGGAATTGCCGGTGCCCTGACCGTCGGGCGTGTGCAGGGCGAGGACGCCGTGCCATATGTGCCTGAGGACGAAATCACCAAGATGCGCTCCGGATCCGGTGCGGAAAAGGCAGATCCGGGCTTCACGTATGACGGCCACGCGGCCGTGTCGAAGATGCGCGGCGGGTTGGAGGGGTATCGAGGGTACGACACGCCCAGGGAGAGGCTGGCGCCGGAGCAGGTAGCGTCATCGCCTTCGGCCGGAGATCTGCGCGATACGCGAGAGACAAGGCAACAGTGGCCGGGGGGAAGGGCGCATTCAACCGCGACGCCGCCTGCCTCCGACCGCGATCGATTTTGGCAGGACAAGGTGCCGGGCCGGGGTGACTTCGTCAACGTGCTTCGGAGATGGCCGGGCTGATCGGGTAAGGGCGCGCTGTGGCCACATTTCATTGGCTTGCGCATCTTTCGTCAAATCCTGAGGAGCCGGCGCGGCTGTTGCGGGCGTTGCCCGAAATGGTCTACAACGAGGGCGGGAAGTGTCGCTTGAGCGCATGGTCATTTCGAGCGCTTTCGAGGGAGTTCAAACGGTGCACGGGGATCGCAGGCTGATGTCAATTCGTGGTATCGCAAAAGGCTTGGTTGCGGCTGCCATCATCGCGCATGCGATGCCGGCGCTGGCGAGCGGCAAGGACGTTTCTGCGCAGGCGGTCTTCGATGCATTCCTCGGGTGCGGGCCGGAGTTCTTTTCGGTTCTGTCGCGCGAGGGTAACGCCTTCGGTGTGCACGCGGTCGCTTCACCCGCGCCTGATCTTGCCGGGGAAGGCATGACGGAAACGGCAACGGTCACATTTGCTGCACCGATCGACGTCAACGGGATTCAGCTCCTCAAGTACTCGCAGATGAAGGCCGCCGGACCGCCGGATGCCCTGTGGTGGGGTTTTGTGACCGACAGGACACCGCAGGGCCTCGTCGATGCCGTTCGCCTGCGGGATCCGGCGGCGACATTCATCGCGCAAGGCAATGCGATGTTTCGCGTCATCGAAGAGGGAAACGGACGCGACGGCACCG
This sequence comes from Ensifer sp. Root954, assembly GCF_001429005.1. Taxonomy (NCBI): domain Bacteria; kingdom Pseudomonadati; phylum Pseudomonadota; class Alphaproteobacteria; order Hyphomicrobiales; family Rhizobiaceae; genus Ensifer; species Ensifer sp. Root954. The sequence continues at coordinate 11,670 of NZ_LMJM01000042.1, read as the reverse complement.
CATCGGCGCGCACGATGATGATCAACGCGACAGGAAGTCCGGGGCAATCGCTCGTCCTTTGCATCGTTACCTTGGATCTGATGGGTGACATCGTGTCACTGCCGGATGCCAAGCAGATGTTCGGGCGATAGGCTGCGGAACGACGAGCGCACATGGAGCCGCCTGTTTGTCGCTGCCACGGGCGTTGGCATGCACGCCGGGACGGGTGCCCTGGTGCTGGTATCGCATGCCCAGGCTGATCCGGGCCTGCCTCTCTTCGAGATAGCGATCGACGCCTTTGTGGGGCCCGGTTCGATGCCGTTGACCGCCTCGCTCGCAACAAGCGGTATATTCCCGCCACAGGGCCTCTCGCGAAGACGGATAACGTTAGCCCCTTGGGGCTATCGCTGCGAAGTGCTCCATTCCTCGCCTTAGCAAATGTCGCGGGGTGCCCTTGAGCGGGCCACCTGCTCGCACTGTTGGCCGCGCGGCCGCGAAGGCGGTCCCTCGACAACGCGGTGCTGGCCGGCCACACCTCGCATCGGACACCATGCAGCCTCGCGTCGGAGGGGCCGCCGCACACGGCATCTCTGCAAAACGAACCGGGCCCGGGCTTGCGCTTCCGCCAGACTCCTATGCGGTTTTGACGGACGGGCATGACCTTGACGATGCAGGCGGGCCTTTCCCCGAAAGATCCGGCCGCCACGCTGCCGTGATAGCGCGCAACGCCAAACACCGGATTCGGGGCCCGATAGGCACCCGGTTCCTCCGCAGAAAGTACCAAATTTTGCCAGGGCAGCTCTCGCGAGCTGCCTTTTTTCATGGAGACATTGATGTCCGAAGCAAAGAAGTCCGTTCCAGTCCGTCTCGTTTACGACGTTTGGTTCCAGGAGGGAGAGCGCACGCCTGCGGGTTCGATCGTATCCGTCAGCCTTGACGAGGCCAGGGCATTGATTGCGGCCGGGAAGGCCGAGCGTGCCGACCCGCTGCCGGGAGAGTGAGCCATGGTGATCCGTGACGGAGCCTGGACGCTCTACGACCATGACCGGATGTCCGGCCGCACCGTGTGGCACCACTTCGATGGGGAGAAGGACGTCTATCGTGTCGACTACCCCGTCGACAACCTGCTGAGCGAAAACCAGGAGGTGCGCAACAACGCCGCCAAGATCTGGCGGGGCGATTGGCATCGCGTCGCCTCGGTTCCGCTCAACATCGCACATGCCTCGGGCCTGGTGACGGCCCACTCCGAAGGCGACGACCGTTTCGTCAAACGCTTCCTCAACGATGGCGACAACCGCGCCTGGCGAACCAAGGAGGGCAGACTATGAGCATTGCCGACTATGCCGCGTTGCTTGTCGATGCCGGCGAATACAGCGGGCGCAACGATATCGCTCATCTTTTTCCGCGCTTCGTCGGACTTGCGGAACTGAAACTCAACAGGGCCCTGCGTGTGAGCGAGATGGAAGCGACGGTGGCGATCAGCATCATCGACGGCGACGCGCCTCTGCCGGCGGACTTTCTCGAGGCACGACAGGTCTTGACGGCAAGCGGCCGGCCGATCCGCGCCATGGCATTGCAGCAGCTCGCTGCGAGCGTCCCCGCCGGCGCCAGCGCGCCGCTCGGTTACGCGGTTGTCGGCAACCGGATCAGAGCGTTTCCGCCCGGCAGCTACGGCTTGACGCTGACCTATTACACCCGAATCCCATCGCTTTCGGCCGCAAGCCCGACCAACTGGCTGCTCCAGAAGGCGCCGGATGTCTATCTCTATGGGATCGTCGAGGAGATCGCCATCTGGGAGCGCGACGCGGGCAAGGCCGGGGCCGCACAGCAACTGAAGATGGCGGCGCTTGGCGGTCTCGGCGTTGCCGACGAACGCGCCCGCTGGGGCGATGCCCAAATGGCCGTTGGAGGCATGACCCCATGACCTTGCTTTCCGCAATCAACGAGGTTTGCGACATCGTCGCGCTCGACCGTTTCGACAGCATTTATGGCTCGAACGATCCGAATGCACAGACCATGGTGGCGCTGGCACAGGAAAGCGGCGAGGAGATTTCGCGTCGCGGCGACTGGCGGCGCCTGTTGAAGCAGCAGGTGGCCATAATTTCGCCGATGACCTTGCCGGCGGACTACCAACGGCTGACGCCGGGAGGCGCCGTCCGGACCGCATTCGGCGAAAGCTTCCGGCCGATCACCAACGGTTCGCAATGGGCTGTCGTCACGGGGCAAGGGTCGGCGCAGCCGTTCTTCTTTCTGCGCGGTAACCAGCTGCTGTTTTCGCCGGCGCCGGCGGGCGTGGGCGCCGTCATCGACTACGTTTCCAAGAACTGGGTGCTTGGCGATCCCCATGAGGAACGCGACACGCTGACCGCGGATGACGACCGGACACTGTTTCCGGAGCGTCTGCTCGCCAAGGGCATTCTCTGGCGATGGAAACGGCAGAAGGGGCTGCCCTTCGATGACAGCCTCGCCGAATTCGAAGCCGATCTTCTACAGGAAATCAACGCCGACCGGGGGGCTTCATGAAGGTTGAACCGAAGCCCGGAAGGATCGGGCAAAGCAATCGCGGCGCCGTCAGCATCGGCAGGGCGCAGACCTCGCAACCCATTACCTTTCCGGCGCCCAGGAACGGTCTGGTGACGACAGCCGACATGGCCTCGCAACAGCCGGGCTCGGCGACCGTCCTTCGCAATTTCCTCCCGACGCTCGTGGGTTGCCGCATTCGCGGCGGCTCGCAGAAACGCGGACGTGCGGCCGATGGCGGCACGATCCGCAGTGCCTTCAGATACAAGTACGGTTCGTTCGAAAAGCTGTTCATGGCGACGGATACGGCGATCTACGACATGACATCGCCGGCCGCACCGCCGGCGGCGACGGCCGCCGCCGTCGAGGGGCTTTCCGGTGGCGACTGGTGCACCTTCCAGCACACCAATGCGGGGAGTTCGTTTCTCGTCTGCCTCAACGGCGCCGACCCGCGGCGGGTGTACAACGGCAGCACCTGGACGACGACGCCGGCGATCACCTTTACCGATGAAACGACGATGGCGCAGCTGAATTACGGCTGGCTGTTCAAGAACCGGCAGTTCGTGCTGAAGAACGCTACGCTCGACGCCTATTATCTGCCGGTCAATTCGGTCGGCGGCGCAGCCAAGCTGTTTCCACTCGGCGGCGTGATGAAAAAAGGCGGCTCGCTGCTGACGGGCTTTTCCTGGTCGCTCGAAAGCGGCGACGGGCTTTCCGATCTCTGCGTTTTCGTTTCGACGGAGGGGGAGGTGGCGGTATATGCCGGATCCGACCCCGGCGACGCCAACAGCTTTGCGCTGAAGGGTGTCTATCAGATTGGCCGGCCGCTTGGCAAAAACGCCTGGATCCGTGCCGGCGGCGATATCCTGATCGCCACCAGCGACGGGTTGACGCCGATCTCACAGGTGTTTCAGCGTGATCGCCAGGCGCTGAGCCAGGTTTCGATTTCGCGGCCGATCGAAGACGACTGGCGGCGGGCGGCGAATGCGACCGGCGCCGGCTGGGTGATGAAACAGTGGCCGGAGCAGAACCTCGTCTTCATTGCCTTTCCCGCCAACAGCGTCGTTGTCGACACGACTTTCGTGCTCAACGTGCTGAGCGGCCGATGGTCGACGATCAGCAACTGGGAGGCAAGCTGCTACGAGACCCTACAGGGCGGGTTGTTCTTCGGCTCGACCGGTGGCTTTTGCTGGCAGGGTGACACGACCGGGACCGATGACGGGCTTGCCTTTACCGCGGCCTATCTCTCGCAGTTTACGCCGGCGACGCAATTTGGACAGCGGGCGCGGGCTACGCTCGCCCACATGTTTTTCCGAGCGAAAAGCAAGCCGAAGGTGCGGCTCTTTGCCCGCGCCGATTTCGACAGGACGATCCCGCCATCCGAGCAGGTCACGATCGGCGATGCGGCTGCATCGGAATGGGATGTCGGCCTATGGGAAAAGGCGGTGTGGGATGCTCTGACACAGCAGCTTCGCTACAGCTTTCGCCAGAATGTGCGCGCGGCAGGCGACATGCTGGCGGTCGGCTGCGCCGTCACTTCGGGCGGTGAGGTGAGGCTCGACCTCGAAGTGGACCTTGCCACATTGCAGGTGCAAGCCGGGGAGGCGAGCGCATGAGGATCGCCTGGGGTGGCGCCGTTAACCCCGACGCGAACCAGGCGATTGCCGATTTCGTCGCCAGCCACATCGCCGGCTGCGAGCGCGGCTTTGCCGATTTCACCACCATGGGCGTACTCGCAAACGATGCGCTCGTCGCCGGCGTGGTGTTTCATAACTATGTGCCGGAGACGGGGGTCATCGAGCTTTCGGCGGCCTCGACCAGCAAACGCTGGCTGACGCGCCCGGTGCTCCGAGCGATGTTCGGCTACCCTTTCGATGAGATCGGCTGCCAGATGGTGGTTCTTAGGGTCTCAGAGCGCAATGCCGGCATGATTGCAATCGCCGAACGCTTCGGTTTTTCGCCCCATCGAATTCCACGCCTTCGCGGGCGCGCGGAAGCGGAAATTATCTTCACACTCACGGACAACGACTGGCGGGCCCATCCCGCCAAGCAGAGGTAGGCACCATGGGAAAACCTAAAGCTCCGAAGCCGCCGGATCCGCGCGAAACCGCGTCGGCACAGACCGCAACCAACATCGGAACCGCAATAGCGAACGGCACACTCGGCAACATCAACCAGGTAACGCCGGACGGAAGCCTGACCTACACCCAGACCGGTTCAACGAAGTGGACCGATCCGCTGAACGGCAAGGCCTACGACTTGCCGAACTGGACGGCGACGCAGACACTTTCGCCGGCACAACAGGCGATCAAAGAACAGACGGATGCCGCCGAAAAGAACATGGCGACGCTCGCCAACAACCAGTCGGCGCGGTTGAACGATCTCTTGGGGCGCCCGATCGACCTTTCCGGTGCACCTGCTGCCGGCAACCCCAACGCCATCAACCTGCCGCAGTACCAACAGTACGGCCCAGGTCCGACATTGCAGACGACGCTGCCGAACTCCGGGAACGTCCAAGGGGCCGTTACGAACGCCGGTGCAATCCAGACGTCACTCGGCAATGCGGGGGAGGTCAAGCGAAACTACGAGACCAACTTCGACACCAAGCGCTACGAGGATGCGCTGATGGCGCGCATGAACCCGCAACTCGAGCGGGACCGCGCAGCCCTGGAGACGCAGCTTGCCAACCAGGGCCTGCAGCCCGGCTCCGAGGCCTATAACCGGGCGATTGACCAGGCGAACCGCCAGGCGAACGACGCACGCTTCGGCGCAATCCTCAACGCAGGGCAGGAGCAATCCCGTCTCGCCGGGCTCGCGCAGCAGGCGGCTTCCTTTGAGAACTCGGCACAGCAGCAGGCCTATGGCCAGATGCTGCAGAGCGGCCAGTTCGCCAATCAGGCGCAGAACCAGCAGTACACCCAAAACGCCAACAACATGCAGCTCGCCAATGCCGCGCAGTTGCAGAACTTCAATCAGGCGCTGGCTGCGGCGGGCTTCAGCAACGACACCCTGCAGCAGATGCACCAGAACAGCCAGTCGACGACGGCAGCCAACAATACGTTGAAGGACCAGACCTTTAACGCTCAGCAGGCCCAGCTCGCGGCGCAAAATGCGGCGCGGGCGCAATATCTCAACGAGATGTATGCGCAGCGCAACCAACCGATCAACGAGATCTCGAGCCTGCTTTCCGGCGCGCAGGTGAACAGCCCGAACTTTGTGCCGACGCAGGGGCAGCGGATTGAGCCGGTGGATCATGCCGGGATGGTTCAGCAGGACTATCAGAACCGTGTCGCGGCGTACAATCAGAAGCGAGAAGGTATCAGCGGTGTGCTCGGGAGCATTTTTAGTGCTTTGCCGAAGCCTTCAGACCGTCGGCTGAAAAAGGACATCAAGAAGGTCGGCGAGTTGGATGGCCATTCTCTGTACGAGTACCGCTACAAGAGCGAACTGAGGCGGGGGCCGAAACACCTCGGCGTGATGGCGCAGGAGGTGGAAAAGGCCCGCCCTGATGCCGTCAGTCGCGGCCCGGACGGCATGCGCCGCGTTGATTATGGCCTGTTGTTTTCTGCTGGGCAAAAGAGGCGCTAGCGGCGGCTGAGACGCCAACTCGACCAGACCCGGCAGCTGAAGAATCCGGTCGTCCACTGACCTTTCCAACAAAACGCTGAGTGCTCAGCGGAACGCTTTCCTGGAGAAACCCCATGCCCAGAACTGGCGGCGTTTACTCGCCCCCCGCCGGCACCAAAGGCGTGCCGAATACGACCATCCAAAGCGTGCCCTACAACACGCTGATCGACGACCTCACTGCCGACGCCAATGCGCCGCGGCCGGTTACGGCCGGCGGTACCGGTGCGACCTCGGCAAGCGGGGCGCGTACCGCTCTCGGTGTGGAGATCGGGACGAATGTGCAGGCCTATGACGCTGCCTTGCAGTCTATCGCAGGCCAAACAACTGTCGCGAACCAGATTCTTTACACGACGGCGACCGATGCCTATGCAACGACGGCGCTAACCCCGTTTGCGCGCGATCTCCTTGGTGATGCCACCGCTGCCGCGATGAAAACGAGGCTTGGGCTCGCAGCCGTGGCTTCGTCTGGGTCGGCGGAGGACCTGACGACTGGCAAGCTCGCTGACGCCCGGTTGCCGACGATCATGTCGGGCAAGACCTTTGCCGGCACCGTGACTGCAAGCGGCCTCGTAACAGTCGCACCCAACCAAGGCATTGATCTCGGGCCAATCAATACCGCAAATACCCCATTCATCGATTTTCATTCAGCCGGAACCGGGACCGATTATGACGCCCGCATCTTGGCCAACGGCGGCAATGCGACCTCAGGCAACGGTGGCCTAACCTACATCGCCAACGGCGGGCACTGCTTCACCGGCGATGTCGTTGGCGGGTATGCCAAATTTTCCAATGTTCTCACGGGTAACGCCGTTGTTACCACCAACGGCGAGTTTATCGCCAGATCCTCCGGCGATCGGGTCTTGTGGTTCCGGACGCCGTCCGACGTTAATCGCGGGCTTGTCTACCACCAGAATTCTAGCGGTTCGCTCCGTCTCTCGCTCTTCAACACGAGTGGCGGTTTCCAACAGGAATATGGGGTCTACGAAAACGGTGTGGCCATCTGGTCCGGTCAGACATTCCTTATCGGCGGTTCCCAAGGTTCGTCTGAATATCGGATGGATACAAATGTTGTTGGTCACAGCTATCGAATGCTTGGACTAAACGACGGCCACTTCAAAATTCAACGTTCTGCCGATCGTTTCGTTAGCAACGCCCCTGATTTAGTCTGGTGGGACGCATCTAATACAGCAACATTTTCGGGTGCCGTTCTTGCAACATCATTCCTTCCTAGTAGCTCTACCCCATTTGGCGCAGGCAATGGATTGACGGGCGGTAGTGGGGATAACGCGACCTTTGCGACACATAACGTCCGAGTGTCCACTTGGTTTGGTGTCGGCATTTGGGATAGTTCAAGCAACGCTTGCCGTATAGTGCTCAACGCTCGGTCTGGCTCGATCTCGATGCTTGGAGAGCTTCAAATCGGCAACGCCAGATTGTTCGCGGATGGAAACGTTCAGTTCGCCAGTTCGATGCAGTCCTCGTTCGGCAACTATTTGAGCGATGCTCTTAATGCTCGCGCAGGCATCTACACCGGCTCAAACCGCGATGAAACCAATTTCCCAATCGGACATACGATCCTGGTCGAAACGGGCAATGGGGACATCAAAGAGAGGAACTCCGCCCATGCGATTTATCTTAGTTCCAGTTACGGCTACGCCTTTGGCGGGGCTGGGGCGCAACTTGCTGGAACTTGGCGTGCTCGAGGCGGCTACGATTCGCCCGGGTCGGGTGCATGGACCTATTGCTTCGTGAGGACGGCATAATGACATCGATGTCTGTGAACATGGTTTATGCCGTTCGAGCTACTCAAGAGGCCGACGTCTACAACATCCGCTGCAACATCACGGATTATCTCGGCGCGTCCTACGACACCGACTACTGCAGTCGTCCTGATGACACCGTCGGCGTTAATCCCCTGATCCGCCAGTGGTTCATCGATAATCCCGGCTTCCAGATCGAACCGTACATCCCCCCCGATCCACCGACGGAAGACGAATTGCGGCAGCGGATGCCCAGTCTGACCGCCCGCCAATTCCGCCTCGGATTGGTGAATGCCGACATCTCGCCGTCGACCGTGACCGCAGCGATCGCGAGGATGCCCGCTGGTTCGGATCAGGACAAGGCTCAGATCGAGTGGGAGTATGCGACCACGTTCAACCGGTTGCACCCGCTGATCGGGACGGTTGGTACGGCGCTTGGTCTTTCTGACACCCAGATCGATTCCCTGTGGGTTACGGCCGCCGCGCTTTAACCGGAAGATCTCCAAAAGGTGAATCCATGAACAGAGCAGCGTTTTACGCGGCCCTGCGCGATCCCGCGTCGGGTGTATTCAAGTCCTATTCTGCAAAGCAGTTCGAAAGCCTGGACGCGGTCGTCCTGGAGGGGCGCCGGCGTGCGGTAGGCCTCTGCCATCTGGCCGCAATTCTCGCCGAGGTCCATCACGAAACCGGCGGTACAATGCGGTCGGTCGAGGAGAATCTGAACTACTCGGCAAGGCGGCTCATGCAAGTATGGCCGGCGCGATTTCCGACGCTTGCTAGCGCGGAACCCTACGCGGGCAATCCGCGCAAGCTTGCGAACCGGGTCTATGGCGGGCGGCTTGGCAATGTCGAAGACGACGACGGGTGGGTCTTTCGCGGGCGAGGGCTGGCGCAAATTACCGGTCGCGCGAACTATGGCAAGTTTGGTCTGGTGGAGATGCCGGATCGTGCCTGTGATCCGGCAACGGCCATTCGCATTCTTTTCGACGGCATGGTGCACGGGCTTTTCACGGGCAAGCGACTGACTGATTTCGACACGGACGATAGCCGTTCGGCGGCGGCGACCGGCTATCGTTATGCCGCCTCACGCGCGATTATCAACGGCGATATCAGGCAGAACGGGCCGAAGATCGAGGCCTACGGCCGCGCCTTCGAGGCGGCGCTGCGTGCGGCCGGATATGGTCGCGAGAGCGCTTCGGCCGATCCCTCCGTTGTTGTCGTGCTGCGGCCAGGCTCGGTCGAAAGGGCGCCCGACATGGAAAGCGTCAACGCTTCGCACGGGGCCAAATTCAATCGCCTGCGCCGTCTCATTGAGGCGGTTGCCGGGTTTCTTGCGCGGTGGACGAAATGAGTGCTGTCGTCATCCGTATCCTGCTGCGCTACGGCGCGGGGCTGCTCGTGGCTAAAGGGCTGCTGGCGCCGGAGGCGGGGCTGGTGCTTGCCGATGATCCCGACGTGCAGATGCTGATGGAGGTGGGTATCGGCCTTGGTGCGGGCATTCTCTCGGAGTGCTGGTACGTGCTGGCGCGACGCCTTGGTTGGGCGAAATGATGTTTGCCTGGCCGAAGCTTCTCATCGCCGGCCTCATCGTCTCGGGTCTCGTCTGGCTCATTCATGAAATCCGCGCAGACGGCGCACGATCCTACGCCAATGCCATCGAAAGGCAGAACAATGACGCTCAGAGCCGCGCTCGTGGGAAGCGCCTTGATTACGATTCCTGCCTTGATGCTGGCAGGGTGTGGGACTTCGCGTCCGGCCAGTGCTCCCGGGCTGCGCGCCGTGGTCGGAACTGATCTTGTCGGCGCGCGCGGAGCATCGCCAGCGGATCAGCGCCGGATCGATCGCACGGTCGTCGGCCTTTGTGCCGCGGATATCTGGACGAAGGCCGAATGCGCGAAGCACGGGGGAGACCATCATGTCGCTGGCTGAAATCGATATCGTTGTTCATCGCCAGTTGGGAGAACTGGTTGCCGGCATGCGCGGCCTGCAGGAGTCCATTCATCGGATCGAGGATGGCGCCAGGCGGGCGGAGGATAAATCTGCCGCCAGTCAAGCCAGCGTTCACCGGCGCATGGATGAACTCGCCGAGCGGGTCAACGAACTGGAAGCGTCGGCTTCCGCTATCGGTGCCGAAATCTCCGATATGAAGCCGGTGACCGATGACGTCAGGCGGTGGAAGCTCATGGGTATTGGCGCACTAGGAGTGACGGGAATTGCTGCGATGGCTCTCGGTGTCAGTTTTGCCGAAGCGATCCGGCGGATCGTGTTCGTGATTGCCGGAAGAGCCTAGCGCTCAGGGCTGCTTGACCTACGTCTTTTAATCAAAGCGCCGCGCACCCGAAAGGGTGCGCGGCGCTTTTTGCGTTTGGTGCTCTAAAGGGTTTCGCCCGTCGATGATCACACGGCCGGTATCGGATTTGCCGGAGCGCCCAAAGTGCGGACGCTCTCCGAAACCGAGAAGCGAAGGCGATACTCCTTCGGTGAGAGACCCAGGATCTTGCGGAAGATCTTGCGATAGGCGTTGGTGTCGTCATAGCCGCTTTGCCAGGCAACCTGCTCGATCGAGAGATGTGAGCGCTCCAGCAGATCGCGGGATTTGGCGATCCGTAGCCGCTGGCAATATTCGGTCGGGTTGAAGCCGGTCGCCTTCTGGAAACGGCGCAGGAAGGTGCGGTCGCCGAGACCGGCGCGGTCGGCCATCATCTGCAGCGTCACGCCCTTGGTGTTGGCGCCGTGCAGCCAGTGCTGGATCTTCAGGATGATCGTGTCGCCGTGATCGAGCTTCGGGGCGAAGACGCTGTAATAGCTCTGCTCGCGCGCGCCGGGGTCGATGATCATGTAGCGTGCGGTTGCCAGCATGACGTCGGTTCCGAGGAACCGGTCGACGAGTTTCAGGCCGAGGTCGATCCAGGCCATCATGCCGCCGGCGGTGATGATGTCGCCTTCGTCGATCAGCAGCCTGTCGGTGTCGACGCGGATGTCGCTGTAGCGGTTGGAGATCAGGTCCTGATGCGACCAATGGGTGGTGATGGTGCGACCGGTGGCGAGGCCGGACTCTGCCAGCAGATAGGCGCCGCCGCAGACGGAGCAGATCGTCGCGCCGCGTTGATGCTGTTCGCGCACGAAGGCGGGCAGGGCACCGATGCGATCGCCGACCGGCAGATCGGAGAGCGTCGGCGGCAGGATCAGGGCCACAAGGCCCGAGGAGGGGCCTTCGTGGGTGTCGCGCGATTTCGACACCGAGCCATCTTCCTGAAGTTTCCAGTGGCTGATGCGGATTTGCGGCGCGTCTCTGCCGCTTTGCTCCACCGACTGCATGCTCGCCACCTGGAACATGTCGGTCAGCCCATGGATCGCCGACATCAGGGCGCGGGGATAGACGACGATGCCGATCTCCGCCGGCTCGTTTTCGGGTCGTTTTGTCACTTCTGCCCCCATCGTTGTCAGCTTTGCCGGTCGAGAGGTTAGGCCCACCGATTTATCAATTCAACCATCGCTTCCGCCGAATGGAAGCCCGAGCAACAGAGATCAAAGAGGTGAGGACAATGACACAGGCAAAAGCAGTTTCCGCAAGCGTTTCCAACGGCATCTCCCGCCGCACGGTTCTCTCGGCCGCCTTTGGCGCTGCCGCGACGGCAGCCGCGGTCAATGCCATGAACACGCCGGCCAAGGCCGCATCCAACACCGCAACAACCGCCGGCGCGTCCGGCACTAAGGGAGCAAACACCATGGGCAGCCGCATCATCACCCGCGATGGCGTCGAGATCTATTACAAGGACTGGGG
>NZ_LMJM01000041.1:0-15593 GCF_001429005.1 Ensifer sp. Root954 | reverse complement strand
GCCGGCGGGCAGTGTCGCATTTCTAAATGGCTGGCGACGTCGCAGCCCTATTCAGCTTTGACAGAACTTGTAGTCGGGTACATTCTAATTTGAAGTGCGACAGTTGGGCCAGTTAGAGATGCGACAGTCTCGCCTCTCGACTCACTGGTCAAAGCCGTGCCCCTTCGACGCGCCGGCAGAGCGCGACCATGTACCTAACTGCGCGGAGCATGACGACGAGAAACGAGCCCCCGGCTTCGCCCCTCAAACCAAGACCCGACGTTCGCGCGGGACTTCGACCGGAAGCACCTCCCGGGTGCCATGGATGTGGAAAGATCGCCACCAAGTACCCAAGCGCAACCATGTGAGATCGACGATCTGCCTGCTCTAGTGCCAATCCAGGCAGACATTCGTGATCTTCTCCCGTTCGATCCGCAAGCGCAGCGCACCGATCCGAGCGGCTAGCTCTTCCGAGAAGAATTCATGGGTTTCCACCAGGATCAAGTCGATCTGACGCTCGAGGCGTTCCGCGAGCAGGGCTTCGAGGACTTCAGCCTCGTAACCTTCAATGTCGAGTTTGAGGATGCGCACGCGCTCCGGCAAACCACGAATGTATTCAGCCAGGTTGGCGATCTCCACCTGAGCAACGGGTGCCGTCGTGTGAACGTCGCGACGCATCAAGGAGGAGGCAATCGTCTCCTTGATGTTGCCATCGGCAAGCGCCTCGGTCTGATAGAAAGGCGCAAAGCCGGCGGCTGCCCCGACAGCCTTCTGCTCGATGACCAGTCGCGGCTCGTTCGGGAAGCGCGCTTTGAGGACCGCAAGTGCAGTCGGATCCGGCTCAAACGCAATTACCTTCATTCCCTTGGCCAGGAAATAGCCGCTGACATCACCCACGTTGGCGCCGCAATCAAGCACCAGTGCACCCCTTGGCAGTCTGCGCACGGCCGTCCGCATTTTCAGCAGGGCACCTTTGAAGGCATCTCCCTGCTTGCCCCTGCGCTTTCGATAGAGATGCCAGCGCAACCACGAAACCCAGTAGGCTTCCTTCTCAAACATCAATAACCAATCCCAATACCGCGATTGCAGTCTGCTGGACGCAGACTCACGGACCGCCGAAAATAACGGCGGCCGGATAACACACGTAACCGTTGTGTACAAACGAGCGTTTTTATGGCGGTCGTGCTGATGACACACGTTGAGCAAGGGATCCGAAGTATCTAGATTACCGGCGTCGGCGTCACGGCCTCGCGCGCGCCGCGGCGGGGCAAGGGAGGGAGCGCTGCTGGCGGCGTTTATCGAGCGTTCTTTGAAGCTCTGGCTGCGGACAGGAGAGCGGTGGTATCGCGAACCACCAGCGGTCCGTCGACTTTTATTGTCATCGGCCGCATGTGTTTTCCGTGGATCGCCATGTCGATCAGAAGTTCGGCCGCCTTCTGGCCCATTTCATAGTTCGGCAGCACGAGGGTCGAGAGCGGCGGATGGGTGTAGCGCGCCAGTTCCTGGTCGTCATAGCCCATCACCGAGAGATCGGTGGGCACCCGCAAGCCCTTTTCCTGGGCCGCCTCCATGACGCCGATCGCCATCAGGTCATTGCCGCAGAAAATGGCTGTCGGCGGGTTGGGCATGGAGAGCAGGTCCAGCCCGGCCTCGTAGCCGCGGAGCGGCAGCCAGTCGCCATCGCGCACCAGCGTCTCGTCGAAAGCGATGTCGGCTGAGGCAAGCGCCTGCTTGTAGCCTTTTAGCCTATCCATGGCGGCATCCATCCAGCACTCGCCGTTGATGAAGCCGATGCGCTTGTGGCCGAGCGCCGTCAGATGCGCTGTGGCGGCGAAACCGCCGGCGACCTCCCCCGGCACGATCGCCACATGCTGGCGCGGCTCGCAGTAACAATTGAGAAGCACGGTCGGCAGCGGCGCCAACGCCCCGGGAACGGCAACCTTGCGGGTGAAGATCGTCGCGTAAATGACGCCGGCGATGGAGGGGTCGCGCAGGACCGACCGCAGAACCGCTTCCTCGAGTTCCGGGTTCGATCGGGTGACATGCGCCGAGACCAGCATGCCTTGCTCGAAAGCATAATCGCGAATGCCGTCGAGGCTGACGACCGGGTGCGGGCTGGTGGAGATTTCATCGACGATGAAGGCGATTGTGTCCTTCTCTACCGCCGGCGCCGCTGCAACCGGACCTCGGGTCGCTGGCAGTTTATAACCGATTTTATGAGCAGCCTCGCGCACCTTCTGCTGCGTTTCGGGCGAGATGCGCGAGCCCGACATCTCGTTCAGCACCAGGGAAACGCTTGACTGGGAAACGCCGGCTATCCTGGCGACATCCGTCATGGTTGGGCGTCCTTCCCCCTTTTTCTCCAGATTTCGCCCGTTTCCCTTGGCCATGTGTGCTCCCCTACCCTACAGCACCGCGCGTCTAGGAGACGTGCAAAGGTCGCTGTAGCACTTTGAATTTCTGCATGTTTTTCCCCTTCAATCGGAGACGATTAAAGGAAACATGCAGTTGAGCGTGCATTGCACCGCACGCGGGCTTTTGCAAGTGCTCATAAATTTTGGCCTTGACTGCTAATATTATTAGCGCAAGATTTGGAGATGTGAAGCGCAAAAACGCTCACGTCCGGTAGAGGAGCACCGGCCAATCTGGGAGGAGAACCCGATTATGACCACGATTTCCCGTCGTACCTTCATGCTGGCGGCAACGGCCGTCGGCGCGCTCGCCCTTGCGGGTGTCGCGATCGCCGAAGTGCCGAAGCTCGAGCAGAAGGACAAATACAAGGTCGGCTTCGCGCAGACCGAATCCAACAATCCCTGGCGCATCGCCCAGACGAACAGCATGAAGGCCGAAGCGGAAAAGCTCGGCTTCCAGCTCGTCTATACGGATGCCGCCGGTTCCGCCGCCAAGCAGGTCGCCGACGTCAACTCGATGATCGCTCAAGGCGTCGATGTGATCTTTCTCGCGCCGCGCGAAGAAAAGCCGCTGATCCCCGCCGTCATGGCCGCGAAAAAGGCGGGCATTCCAGTGATCCTGCTCGATCGCTCGGTCGATCCGTCGTTGGCCAAGGCCGGCGAGGACTATCTGACCTTCATCGGCTCGAACTTCGTCGAAGAAGGCAAGCGCGTTGCCGAATGGCTGGTAAAGAACGCCAACGGCAAGTCGAAGATCATCGAGCTCGAAGGCACGACCGGGTCGTCGCCCGCCAACGACCGCAAGAAGGGCTTTGACGAGGCGATCAAAGCGGCCGGCGGTTTCGAGATCGTCGCCTCACAGACCGGCGATTTCGCCCGTGACAAAGGGCGCCAGGTGGCAGAAGCCCTGCTCCAGGCCCATCCGGATGCGGACGTGATCTACGCCCACAACGACGAAATGGCGATCGGCGCGATCGCGGCACTCGAAGCGGCCGGCAAGGTGCCGGGCAAGGACGTCCTGGTGCTGTCGATCGATGGCGGCAAGGAGGCCGTGCAGGCGGTTGTCGACGGCAAGATCGCAGCCGTCGTCGAGTGCAACCCGCGCTTCGGGCCGAAGGCGTTTGAGACGATGATGCGCTACGCCAAGGGCGAAAAGATCGACCCGATGATCATCAACGACGACAAGTTCTACGACGCCTCCAACGCGGCCGCCGAACTCGCCAACGCCTATTGATCCAATCTCCCGAGCCTCCACGGCCGGGACGGCGCAACCGTCTCGGCCGTCTTTTTGACGGCAGCATGACCTTCAGCCCGTTCAAGTGTAGGCTGATGACGCCCACCCCCAAATGGGGCGGCGGATGGCGAAGATAGGGAGGAGACCCATGCTTCTGTCCATGCAGGGCATTTCCAAAGCGTTCGCCGGCGTGCCGGCACTGAAATCCGCCTCGCTCGAGGTCGAACCGGCGGAGGTCATGGCGCTTGTCGGCCAGAACGGCGCCGGCAAGTCGACGCTCATCAAGATCCTGACCGGCGTCTATCGCCGGGACGAAGGCAGCATCGCCTACGACGGTCGGGATGTCGATTTCTCGATGCCGGCTGAGGCGCAGGCCGCCGGGATCGCGACGATCTACCAGGAAATCAATCTCGCCCCGCAGCGCTCGGTGGCGGAGAACATCTACCTCTCCCGCGAGCCGAAGCGGTTCGGCATGATCGATTATTCCGCCATGCGGCGCGGGGCCGAAGCGGTGCTCAAAACCTTCAACCTGACGATCGACGTCGACCGTCCCGTCGCGCATTTCGATGCGGCGACACGGCAGATGGTGGCGATCGCCCGCGCGGTGACGCAGAGCGCCCGGCTCGTCATCATGGACGAACCGACCTCCTCGCTCGACGAGCGCGAGGTCGCCATCCTCTTCGATACGATCCGCACGCTGAAACGCTCCGGCGTCGCCGTCATCTTCATCGGCCACCGGCTCGACGAACTCTATGAGATCTGCGACCGCGTGACGATCATGCGCGATGGTCAGACGGTCGCCAAGAGCCCGATGGCGGACATGCCGAAAATGGCGCTGGTGCGCCACATGCTCGGCAAGGAGCTTGCCGCCTTTCAGGCCATGGCACCGGAGAAGGACGCGCCGGTGCGGCCCGTCCGCCTCGAACTCGACAAGGCGGGCGCCGGCGTGCGCGTGCGCGACGTCAGCCTTGCTGTGCGAGAGGGCGAGATCTCCGGCCTTGCCGGACTGCTCGGCTCCGGCCGCACCGAAACGGCGCGCTTGATCTTCGGCGCCGATAGGATGGAGCGCGGCACGATCCGCATGGAGGGACAGGGACGCAGCTATCGCGAACCGGCGGATGCGATCGCTGATGGGATCGGCCTCGTGTCCGAGGACCGGAAGATCGATGGCATCGTGCCCGACATGAGCATCCGCGAAAACATGACGCTCGCCTTGCTGCCAAAGCTGAAGAAAGCCGGTATCGTCGACCGCGCGCGCCAGGATGAGATCGTCAGCCGCTACATCCGGGCGCTTGGCGTCAAATGTGCCTCCCCCGATCAGCCGATCAAGGAGCTTTCCGGCGGCAACCAACAGAAGGTGCTGCTCGCCCGCTGGCTTGCCACAGACCCGCGGGTCCTCATCGTAGATGAGCCGACGCGCGGCATCGACATCGGCGCCAAATCGGAAATCCTCAAACTCCTGCGCAGTCTCGCCGACGAGGGTTTGAGCGTGCTGATGATTTCGTCTGAACTCGAAGAACTGCTTGCCGCCGCCGACCGCGTGACGGTCCTGAGCGACGGTACTTCCGTCGCGACGCTGTCGCGCAAGGACTTGAGCGAGACGGCGCTGCTTGCCGCCATGGCCCACCAGGAAGTCCACCAGGAAGCCCACCAGGAAGAATGACATGACGACGATCGAGACCCCTGCCCCGCAGCCGTCGGGAACCCTTTCGTCCGGAAACAGGCTTTTGACGCTCGCCAGCCGCTACGGCACCTTCGTCGCCTTCCTGGCGCTGATCCTCTTCAACGTCGCCGTCACGCCGAACTTCCTGTCCTTGCAGACGCTGAACGTGAACCTCACCCAGGTTGCGACAATCGTCATCGTCGCGACCGGAATGACGCTCGTTATTGCCACCGGCGGCATCGACCTCTCCGTCGGTTCGTTGATGGCAATTGCCGGCGCACTGGCGCCGATGATCTTCATGGGCCAGTTCTGGCCGGTGGAAAACATGGCGCTCGCGGTGGCTCTTGCCTTCCTCTTGCCGATCGCCGCCGCTGCCCTCTTCGGCCTCTTCAACGGTTTCCTCGTCACCCGCTTTTCGATCCAGCCGATCATCGCCACGCTTGTGCTGTTCATCGCCGGCCGTGGCATCGCCCAGGTGATGACCAACGGCAACCTGCAGGTCTTCAAGAATGAAGGCTTCCAGTTCATCGCACTCGGTCGCATCGCCGGCGTTCCGGCCCAGGTCCTGCTGATGATCGTCATCGTCGCAGCGGCTTTCGCGATGATCCGCTACACCGTCATCGGCCGACAGATCATCGCCGTCGGTGGCAACGAGAAGGCCGCCCGCCTGACCGGCATACCGGTGAAACGGGTCAAGCTCTTCGTCTACATGATAAGCGGCGCGCTTGCCGGTGTGGCCGGTCTCATCGTCGTTGCCCGCAACTCTGCAAGCGATGCCAACCTTGTCGGCCTCGGCATGGAGCTCGATGCTATCGCCGCGGTTGCTGTCGGCGGGACGCTACTGACGGGCGGACGGGCCAACATCGTCGGCACGGTACTCGGCGCGCTCGTGATCCAGCTGGTGCGTTACACGCTGCTTGCCAATGGCGTTCCGGATGCGGCAGCGCTCATCGTCAAGGCCGGGCTGATTGTCACCGCCGTCTTCATCCAGCAGCGCGCCAGCAAACATTAGAGGCAACCACGATGCAACCGATCCTCCGCCTCTTCCTGGTCAAGAACTCCGGCGACCTTGCCCGGTTCGGCGTCATCCTGGCGCTTGCCGGTCTCATCCTCTTCGGGGCGCTGCGCTATGAAAACTTCCTGTCGCCCTATAACATCCTGAGCTTCCTGCGCTACAACTCGATGTTCGCGCTGATCGCGCTCGGCATGGCCTTTGTCATCATCACCGGCGGCATCGACCTGTCGGTCGGCGGCACGGCGGCGATGGCAAGCGTGGTGGCAGCCCTGTTATCCCCCTATCATTGGGCGGCGGGGCTTGCGGGCGGCATGGCGGCAGGCCTTGCCGTCGGCGCGCTCAACGGCTTCATCATTACGAAGATGCGGATCCAGCCCTTCATCGCCACACTCGCGACGATGCTCGCCGCCTATGGCACCGGCCTTTTGTTAGCGGACAACCAGTCTGTCTCCGTCTCCTATGACACCGGTTTCACGGTGATCGGGCAGGACGATTTTTTGGGCTTCCCCATTCCCGCCTGGATCGCGCTTGCGGCCTATGTGCTCGGCTGGCTCGTGCTGCAAAAGGTCCCGATCGGACGGCATATCCTGGCGATCGGTGACGGCGAGGCGACGGCTGGCCTGATGGGCCTGAAGGTGGAGCGCGCGCTTGCCGGCGTCTATCTCGCCTCGGGCACGCTCGCCGGTCTTGCCGGCGTCATCCTCGCTTCCCAGTTCGGCGCGGGGCAACCGACGGAAGGCGTGGGCTGGGAACTCTTCGCGATCGCTTCCGTCGTCGTCGGCGGTACGCTGTTGACCGGAGGTTCCGGCTCAGTTGGTGCGACGCTTGCCGGCGCGCTGCTGCTTGCCATGGTCTTCAACATCCTGAACTTCGAAAACGGCCTCGGCTGGATCTCGCTTTCCGCCTACTGGCAGTCCGTTATCCGCGGCGCCTTCCTGCTCGTCGTGGTCGTGCTTCAGGCAAAGCTGATGGCACGGCATCGCAGCACCTAGACCCTCCATCGCGAACGGGGCGCGAACATCCACAGGACGAAACGGGGAAACCTACCCCTGGATTAGCTCTCGTGGAGCAGGAACAATGCATGACCGCTAAAGGTGCAAGCCCGCGCCAATAGGATTGCGCATCGCAGCGATAAACAGACAGCAAAAAAGGCCGGAGCGCGCTGGCTCCGGCCTTCTTTTCTTTTTCGCTCTCAAGGCTTCTGCCAGTACATCCATGGTCAAAAGGCGAAAGCGATACGCAACTGCCGGCATCAACTTCCATTGCGCTCGACAATAACGTTTATGACACTTTTATACTTCGCCACGGCTGTTGGAGCAAGCTGTCCATTCGGGCTAGTCTCGACGAGCAGTACGTCTTTTTGAAGCGAGCCGGCTGTTCTCCGACCGAGGAAGAGATCACTTTATCTGCCAGCATCATCGCGGTTTCCGCTTCCGGCGCCGAGCGGCGAAAATGAATGTCGGCATCCCGCTTGGCCAATCGTCTTCAGGACAGGCAAGCCGTGGAGGATAAGATGACGATCACGATTACCGCCTTTGAAAAATCGCCCGATCGCGGCCGAGGTCTCGCACGCGACATGCGCGTTCGCTGGGCGCTCGAAGAAGTGGGGCAGCCCTACGAGGTTCGCCTCGTTACCTTCAAGACGATGAAGGAACTTGCGCACATCGCGCTTCAGCCGTTCGGGCAGATCCCTACCTATCAGGACGGCGACCTTGCCCTGTTCGAAACCGGTGCCATCGTGTTTCATGTCGCGGAGCGTCATGCCGGCCTGCTTCCAAGTGACGCCGATGCCCGCGCACGGGCGATCACTTGGATGTTTGCCTCGCTTAACACCGTGGAGCCGCCGATCCTCGAGCGTGAAGCGACCACCTACGTGGAGCGGGACAAGGACTGGTATCAGGAGCGCCTGCTGATGCTCGAAGATCGTATCCGAGTTCGGCTCGCCCAATTGTCCAGGCGGCTCGCGGAGGCCGACTGGCTCGATGGCGCCTTCAGTGCCGGCGACCTGCTGATGGTAACGGTGCTGCGCAGGCTGGAAAACTCAGGCTTGCTCGACGCGTATCCCAACCTCTCCGCCTACGTCGCGCGCGGCAAGGCGCGGCCGGCCTACAAGCGCGCCTTCGATGCGCAGCTTGCGGTCTTCACATCCGCCTCATCCGCCTGAGGGTAGCGTGATTCCGGAACGGGCGGGCTATCCGTGTCCCGGCTGATCGTCGACCGCAGTCGGTCGTTCGCCCCTGGTGATCTGCAGCCCCTGGCGAACCAGGCGGGAAGCGACCCGCATGAAATCTTCCATGTATAGATAGATGACAGGGGTCACGAAGAGGGTCACAAGCTGCGACACCAGCAGGCCGCCGACGACGGCGACCCCAAGCGGCTGGCGCAGTTCTGCGCTGGCGCCGCTGCCGATCGCGATCGGCAGCGTGCTCATGATCGCAGCAACCGAGGTCATCATGATCGGGCGGAAGCGCATGACACAAGCCTTATGGATGGCCTCGGCGGCCGGCGAACCGGCGCGCTGCAGCGTCAGCGCAACGTCGATCATCATGATGGCGTTCTTCTTGACGATACCGATCAGCATTAGCACGCCGACAATAGCGATGATCGAGAGGTCGAAACCGCCGAAATGGATGGCAAGCAACGCCCCGGATATGGCTGACGGCAGACCGGAAAGCACGGTCAATGGATGGATCAGGCTTTCATAGAGAATACCGAGCACGAGGTAGATCGTGAGGATAGCCGCCAGCACCAGCAGACCCTGGTTGGCGGCGGCGTCTTCGAATAACTGCGTGGTGCCGTAATTGCGGGTCGTCACCTCAGACGGCATGCCGATTTCTGCCTTGAGGCGGTCGATCTCCGCAAGGGCGTCACCGAGGGCGACCTTGGCCGGCAGGTTGAAGGAAAGCGTGACCGCTGGCAGCTGGCCGAGCTGGTTGATGGTGAGCGGTCCGGATACGGTCTCGACCCGGGCGAAGGCCCCGAGCGGAACAAGGCCGCCATTGGCACTGCCGACACGCAGTTCGTCGAACTTGTCGGCTGACCATTGCATCGAGGGATCGAGTTCCAGGATCACTTCGTAGCTGTCGCCTGCCGTGTAGATCGTCGAGATCTGCTCGGTACCGAAACTGCCATAGAGCGTGGTGCGCAGTTCGCTCGCGTTGACCCCGAGCGTTGCCGCCTTGTCGAGGTCGACCACGAGGCGTGTTTGTGGAGCGTTGATCTGAAGGTCGCTGTTGACGTCGGTAAAGAAGGTCCGATCCGCGCTCATCGCATCATGGAGCTTCTGCGCCCATTCGTTCATCAACGGCTGATCGAGGCTCTGGAGCACCAGCTGGTACTGGCTGGCCGACGCGCGCGATCCGACCGAGAGGTTCTGGACCGGCGACATGAAGGCCTGGATACCGGGGATCGCCGCCAGCTTCCGGCGCAAATCCGCAAGGACGGTTTCAAGCGGCGGACGCTCGGTCTTGGGCTTTAGCTCGACGAAAAGCCGACCGGAGTTGAGCGCGCTCGACGCGCCGCCCGAGCCGATCGTGCTTGCGACATGGGCGACGTAGGGTGAACTGGCAAACACCGCCTCCACATTGGACTGGAGCTTCGACATGGCGGCGAAGGAAATGTCCTGGCGCGCCTGGGTCGTAACCTGCAACTGGCCGATGTCCTCCTGCGGGAAGAACCCCTTCGGGATCGTGGCGATCTGGTAGCCCGTGATCACGACGGTAAACAGGAAAAGCAGAAACACCAGCGCGCGCGCCTTTATGCAGAGCGATAGCAGCCGCTCATAGGCGCGCAGAAGCCCGTCGAAACCTCGTTCGAATACAAGATCCAGCTGCCGCAGCCAGCGCGCTTTCTCTGCTCCATCCGCCCTCACCGGAAGCCGCGCTGCAAGCATCGGCGTCAGGGTAAGGGAAACGAAGGCGGAAGCGAGGATGGCAACGGTGACGACGATCGCAAATTCGTTGAGAATGCGGCCGATCACGCCGCCCATCAGCAAGACGGGAATGAAGACCGCGACGAGCGACAGCGAAATCGCGATGATCGTAAAGCCGATCTCACGCGAACCGATGAGCGCCGCCGAGAAGGCATCGATGCCGTCCTCTTCCATGTGCCGCACGATATTTTCCAGCATGACGATGGCGTCATCCACCACCAGCCCGACGGAAAGCGTGAGCGCCATCAGCGAGATATTGTCGATCGAAAAGCCAAGCGGATACATCGCCGCGAAGGTGGCGATGATCGAGATCGGAACGGCAAGCGCTGGAATAAGCGTCGCCCAGAGGCGGCGAACGAAGGCGAAGATGACGAGGATCACGAGGCCGACGGTGAGGATCAGGGTGAACTGGACGTCGTGCACCGCCCCGCGGATCGACATGGACCGGTCGCTGAGCGTTTCGATCGAGGCTGCGGCCGGAAGCGACTGGCGAAGCGACGGCAGAAGCGCCTGCACCCGGTCGACGACTTCAACAGTATTTGCATCCGGCTGCCGCTGGATGGCCAGGATGATCGCCCGCGAACCGTCGTGCCAGCTTGCCGTCTGGTTGTTGGCAACGGAATCGATCACCGTCGCGACGTCACCGAGCCGCACGGTCCTGCCGTCGACGCTTTTGACGATGATATCCGCGAAACTGGCGGCATTCATGCGCTGCGTGTCCGCAACGATCGCCGCCTGACGATCGCTGGTCTGCGCGGTGCCGAGAGGCGAATTGTCGTTCGCCGCCGCGACCGCCGTCCTCAACTGGTCGACGGAAATGCCGCGCGCGGCAAGCGCGTCAGGATGCATCTGAATGCGCACGGCATATTGCTGGCTGCCGAAGATGGACACTTCCGCCACCCCGTCGAGCACCGAAAGCGTGGGCGAAATCACCTGCTGCGCGATGGCGTCGAGGGCGGTGAGCGGCACGGTGCTGCTCTTCAGCGCCAGGAGCAAGACCGGTGCATCCGCCGGGTTGATCTTCCGGTAACTTGGCGGCGCCGGCATGTCCTGTGGCAGCAGCCTGAGCGTCCTGGTGATAGCTGCCTGCACGTCGGCGGCGGCGGCATCGATGTTGCGCCCGAGCACGAACTCGATTGAAATCGATGTCGAGCCGAGTGCATTCGTCGTCGAGATCGTGTCGATCCCGGCGATGGTGGCGAACTGCTTGATCAGCGGAATGGCGACCGACGTCGACATGGTCTCGGGCGAGGCGCCGGGCAACGAGGCAGAAACGTTGATGACCGGGAAATCCGTTCGCGGAAGCGCGGCAATCGGCAGGACGAGATAGCTGAAAACGCCGGCCAGGATGAGCGCGACCGATAACAATACGGTCGCGATCGGGCGGCGGATACTGAACTCGGACAGCGGCATTTCACGCACTCCCGAATGATGGCAAATCCTAATCCGCGGCCAGATCGGCCGCGCCTGCAGCGACAACGACATCACCCGACTTCAGCCGCGCCTGTCCTTCGATGATGACCCGGTCACCGGCGGCAAGGCCCGTGCCGATGGCGGCCTCCTTGCCGTCGTCGGCCAGCACGGACACGGCGCGGGTCTCGACCGTGTTGTCATCCTTCACATCAAAGACGAACGGGCCGTCCTGCCCGGGCTGGACCGCAACGCTCGGGATAACAGGCGCCTGATGCAGTTGCGCCTGATCGATATCGACATCCACGAACTGGCCCGGCCAGAGCTTCTGAGCGGTATTGGGGAAGGTCGCGCGCATGGCGATGGTGCCGGATGCGGTATCGACGGCAGAATCGATGAAATCGAGTACGCCTTCGCCGATCACTGTTTGCGTGCCGCTCGACCTGGCACGAACCGGTGGAGGCGTCCCGCGATCAATCAGATCCTTGAACGTCTGCAAGCGCTCTTCCGGCAGGCGGAACGTAACGTCGATCGGGTCGATCGCCGTGATCGTCACCAGATTGTTCGATGTCGCGCCCGATTGGCCGACAAGATCTCCGAGCGCGACCTGCACGGCGCCCAGGCGTCCACCGATCGGCGCGGTGATCTCGGTCAGGCTCAGCGCGACCTGATCGGCATCCACGGTGGCGCGATCGGCATCCAGGGTCCCCTGCGCCGCCTGCTGAAGCGAGAGAGCGGTGTCATAGCTTTGCTGGGTGCCGGTCTTGTCGTCGCGCAAGGTTTTGGCACGCTCGAGTTCCGTGTTGGCGTCGGCAAGCTGCGCGGTATCCTTGGCGACGATCGCCTGGTCACGGGCAAGCCCGGCCTTTATCGTGCGGTCGTCGAGCGTGAACAGCAGGTCGCCCGCCTTGACCATCTGCCCGTCCTTGATGTGGATGGCCGTGATCTGGCTCGCAATGCGCGCGCCCACTTCCACGGTATCGGGGGCCTGCACGTTGCCCAGGGCATGGACGACAACGGGAACATCTTTAAGCGTCACTGTCGCCGTCTGCACGGACACGGCGCCACGCTTGGTGCTGACGGCCGCGTTGGCTGGCAATTTCGCTTCGCTCGGCACGGGCTTGCGCGCCACCACGAACCCGACGGCGGCGATTGCGAGAAGAACGACGGCGATACGACACGTGACACTTGATCGGCTGAGCATCGGCGCCTCCGCAGACCTTGCTGTCGGCACGCGGCGATAGGTGGTGCCGACTATCGGAAGCTGGGCCTAAATGTGGCCGCTTCAATGGCGCAACACCCTGAAAAACAATTAAAAATTGTTCATATTCGGGTGTCGCTCATCAGGTTTTGACGGCCATCGCTTCAGTGGTGACGGTTCCTCCGTCCGTCAGGCATCGGCCGGCGCGCGCTCGATTTCGTCGGCAAGCGCCTGAAACAATTCGCGAAACCCAACCTCACGTTCGCCCGGCTCGTTGAGACGATCGAGGAAGGTGGCCTGCTCGGTGTAGTTGAGGCGCGTTCCCTCGCCGTCGGCGGAAAATTCGAGGGTTCCGAGAGAAGCCGAAATCGGCCTTCCCGCCACGGTCATCGTGTAGGAGAAGACGATGCGCTTATTCGCAACGATCTCAAGATAGATCGTGTCGTTGCACATGACCGGGCCGTTTCCGAAGCGGAAGCGGCTGTGCTCGCGGCCGCCGACCTCGAAAGACGAGGTGAATTCGTCGACCGTCCACCCCTCCCCTTCGAAGAACCAGCGTCGTTTGGTGGCGGGATCCGCAAAGGCATGGAAAACGGTCGCCGGTGTTGCGGCGTAGCTGCGGCGAATGACGAAGGTGGCGTGGCCGGCAGATCTTTCATTCATGCGCTTGGGTCTCGCCGCTGGTTGCTTCATCCACCGCCCGCTGCTGGGCGGCGATCTTTTCGTTCTGGTGCGTGGTGTTCTGGGCGACAACGATCCTCCAGGCGCCATCGTGGCGTCGAAGAATATAGAGCGGCCGCCCCTCGTCCTCGCCCGGCCGGCGGTTGCCTTCGGCATCGACAGGAATTTGCCGCACGTTCACCGCGACGACATCCGCATGCAGGAAGGTGATGCGCTCGACGTCGTAGAGCGCCTGAAAATCGCGAAACAGGTTCTGGAGTACGGCGGCGGTGAAGGCATGGATTGCCGGCGCACCGACGATTTGGCGCCCGAATGCGGTTGTCCATACGGCCTGTGGCGCCAGCAACGAGACGAAACCGTCGACGTCCCGGAGCCATTGGGTCTCTTCGACCCGGGCGACGAGCGCGAGAACGGCACTGACATCGCGGGCATCAGGTGACGATACGCCACGAGCTTGGCCGATTGCGGGAATGGGGCGCATGCGCGGCATCACGGCGTGCTCCCAACGGTGCGGTACCCGACCGCTAGAGCCTGGGCGACAGATCCGGAAACGTGGGTGCGAAATACCGGATCCACGCCAGGCCCTAGCAGCAGCCTCGTCCGGCGGCCGGCCGGCGATAGAAGCTTCATCGACGTTGCACGGGACGGAAGAGGCGAAGATACGGACGGTGATGCGATCACAGTCGCATGCCTCCCGCGTGTCGGAGGTGTGATTGATGATCGGCCGTTCCATTGCCTGCTCCCTTAACCCGTGGGCGGAGCATTGCCCAATTCAAATGATCAATGTAATTGCTCAAATATCGATCACTTTGATCGGGATGGCCGATCATGCTGGATGCCTTGACGCTCGACCAGTTGCGCGTATTCGTCGCCGTCGTCGACCACGGTTCGTTCCGGGCGGCAGCGCGCGCGCTCGGGCGTGCCCAATCCGGCCTCAGCAGCGCCATCCTGAACCTCGAAACGGAACTGCGCCTGCCGCTGTTCGACCGCTCCCAGCACCGCCCCGAATTGACGAAGGCCGGAGCGACCTTGCTTGCAGAAGCCAGGACCTTGCTGATAAAGGCCGACGCGCTACGGGCCAAGGCGAACGGCTTCAATCAGGGCATGGAATCGGCGCTGCGCGTGGCGCTCGACCCGCTGCTTCCTCTGCCGGATATCGCACGGGTCATCAGCGATTTTACCCGCGCCCATCCCGGCGTGCGGGTGGAGCTTGTGACGGCGCCGATGACGATGGCGTTGAGCCTGGTGCTCGACGGCGACTGCGACCTCGGCCTGACGGCGGCACAGGAAACGGACGCACATATCGCCAGCGAGGCGGTCGCAGCCTTTCCGGGCATGGTTCCGGTATGCGCCGGCGGTCATCCCCTCGCCGCACCCCGCGACGGAACCGTTGGCCTGACGACGGTCGACCTTGCCGACCATCTGCAGATCGTCGTTGCGGATCCTGCAGCCGATGCGCAGGCGGTGAGCTACGCAGTCTTCTCGCAGCAAACGCTGAGGGTCAGCGACCTTGCGACCAAACACGCCCTCATTCTTGCCGGGGCCGGGTGGGGTCATCTGCCGCTATGGCTGGTCGCGGCAGATCTTGGCGAAGGGCGGCTCTGCGAAGTGCCACTCGCGGCCCGCAACGGTCTCCCCGGCCCGCTTCTCCCCCTCTACACGATCCGCCGGATCGATCGGGTCCGCGGACCCGCAATGGAAAGCCTGTGCAGGCTCATGATTGCCCACTTCGGCGGTCAGCCGCAGGCCACATCGGCGCTCCCCTGATCGGGCCAGCAATACGCAGACGAGTTCGAGAAGGCAGCCAGGGGGTTGACGTCTGCGAGCGGAGCGTCTTCAGTTTGCCCCGAATAGGGTTGCCGCCTTGCAACGGGGCGGCCACGTCCCCATCTCCAGATCTCAAGGCCGCCTGGCCAGGCGACCTGTTCCCCATTGACCTGATCCTACGGCATCGCGCTCAAAGCGGCGAACTTCATTCAGTAAAGGGTTTCCCATGGCTCACTACCCAGACATCCTGCTTCATATCGACGGCGCCTGGCGGCCGGCGCGTTCCGGCAAGACCATTCCC
>NZ_LMJM01000040.1:0-10737 GCF_001429005.1 Ensifer sp. Root954 | reverse complement strand
ATACAGCAACCCAAAACCGCTGGAGCAAACTCAAAACTGGATAAAACTTGGGGGCAAGGTCAATGTCGACAAGGTAATTCTCATACGCCACATGAATTATTTCGTTGAGGGCGCTGCGGAGCGGCCTCTAGCGGATCGCGAGCACGGAATGGACTTCGGTGGCCCACACGCCCTACCGAATGTCCTCTGCGAAGGGCACGGTGGTCGACCTATTCCACAATTCGTACTGGATGTCCTGCGCGCATATCCGCATGACGACCCCCGCCTTCGAATGTTCGCCGAATACAATCCGCAGGACATGATTTTCTGGTTCGGCGGGCTACCTCAAGAGTGACGTCGAACTCGTCGAAATGGCCTTCAGGGCCAGGGCGCTTGTTAAGAAAATCCTGAGATGAGGGAAGGCGCGGCTACCTAATAGATCCGTAGGTTTCCCGCATGTTTAATCAATGCCGGATACTTCAGCATGTCCCCCGTTCGCTTTCTCGCACAATGCTACTAAACCGAGCATGGTACTCCTGTTTGAGTTGCCCATAGATGTAGACTTCGGTGTACGATGGGACCACTGACCCAGTCGCGATCTTCTCTCTCAGGCTTTCGTAAATCGGCTGTTGCAGCCTTCGCAGGAACTCCGTGATCAGATCGCCGCGTTTGTTTAGCTGGTCGAACGGTTTGTGCCCTTCGAAAACGCCGACGTCGTTCTCGACCCAATCGGCTAATAGCGCTGCGTGCCGCCAAAGCCAGCCTTGTTGACCGAGATCGTCAATGTTCTTTCCCGATAGAAATCCGAAGATGAGAGGATACATCAGGCAGAGTTCAATCTTTCCTTTCTCTTGCCATGTGGTGGTTAGGCTCAGGAGAACATCTATCGACTGCTTGATGTCACGCAGGCTCATGCCAAAATGGTACGATGCCTTGGCGAGGAAACTGACGTGGTCTGGCTTGACCCCGGGAGACGCCCATAGCGTTTGGTCCACTCCGCTATCCAAGATCAACGCCTCAACAAGCTCGTCAACCGACGGCTTCGGCAACTGATAAGTACGCGAGAAGAAACGTTGAATGTACCGTTTGCTCTCAAAGCCGGCGCCGTATATCGCACGGATCGCTTGAGATATCTGCTCAGTATCGGTCGAGAGAACGAAAACCACGTCGTCCACGTCGAAGAGGTGCTTGATCCGCTCGAGCATCGTGATTGCGTAGGTTGGTCTGCACCTATCCAGTTCATCGATGAGAATAAAGAACGGGAGATGCATGCCAGTGTGGGCCTCGAAAACCCGAAGCAGGTCTGACAAACTGGCTTTAAAATTCGTAAGGCTCTGCTTTGCTTCCTCGAACTCGCGCATCTTCTTATCGGCAAAAGCATCGATAATGTTGTCGTTGACGAGGGCTACGGATTTTTCAATTTCTTCGACGGAACCGGCTGCAGCGTCGCGCGTGTGTTCCGGAGTGTAGGTCTGAACGACCTCGATGATCTCGTCGGCTCCTTCGGCGATAAGATACCGGCTCGCGCGTTTGGTTCCTCCCTTTAGAGCGGTCCAGAGGATCTTGCCTGCGTTGCTTTTAACAGCCTTGTAGACTTTCTTGAATCTAGTTTCGGAGCCTGGCTTTGGATTGTCTACGACGAACTGCTTGAAATACGCCTCTATTTCCGAAATCACTTGTGTATACGGGTCATCGCCGAAGTCGTTTTTCCAGGCATCAATGAAGACTGCTGGATGCCCGGCCTTCAGGATATCCTCGAATAGCCCGTTCATGAAAAACGTCTTGCCGTGGCCCCATTCGGCGTCAACGTTCAGTACATACGATCCTTTCCGCCCCGAACGTTTTCGCTCGTCGAGCCGAGCCACGATAAACCGAAGCAAAAACTCTGCGTCGTCCTGTCTGCCCAACAGGTCCGCATCCCAGACGCTTGGTTGGTCGATGGCGTGAGCTTTGTGGGGTTCGCTAGCTCGGTTCTCGCTCATATGGGCCTCGTTCGCGGTATCACATCTCGGATGCATTTATTGCCCGGCCGCAATCCGGCTGCAGGGCCTACCGTAATCTACGAGCTCATAATCGTATGAGCGTGATCCAGTTACACAAACTGCGGACGGGCTCCCAGGCTACGATGATCAGCACCAGCGAGATAAAGGTGACCAGAGCTCGAAGGATAAACTCGTGCGACTGCCTCACACACGTGGTCTTCCAGTTGACCATGTGCCTGTTGAGGCGGGTGGCGACAAGCAGTTCCGCGACAAGCTGCGACTTGCGATCAGGCTTGCCCCATATGTTTGCATAATCGATCGCGTCGACGCGATGATGCGCCATAACCCTGAATGTCCGGAAGGCCCACCAGGCCGCGCCAACTAGATATGCAGTGCTAGCCACAAACAAGGCAAACGTAGCAACCTGAAGGCTGGCAGTTAGCTTCACAAATTTCTCGGCGTAGAAACTCGTGCATAGGGGCAGTGCGATCGGCACGACGGCGGCAATCGCAGCGAGGTACATAGAAGCCTTCGTTTCGGCGCTCGTCCTGCGTTCCTTTTCAACGTCCCATAGGCTCTTGGCCTGGGTCAGGGCGAGTTCGTTGTCATTGTCCCAATTTGCAGCGCGGATGGTCACGACGTCTGCTGCGTCTTTCGCGTCCCTTGCCAACACTTCGGCGGGAGTTTGTCCGGCAATTGTCGGCCAGACGACGTCAACGAGTTCCCTCATGATGCGGCAATCCTTTCGAGCTCGTCGACGATCGCCGCGGAAATTGGGTATCCGGTTCGGTTTTCGATCCAAGCCCACTGTCCGTTCGGATTGCATTCCAAGAACCAATACTCACCTTGCTTGTCGCAGATCAGGTCGATCGCGCCGAAGCGGAGGCCAAGTGAACCTACCAGCTCTAAACACTTCGCTTCGATCTCAGCAGGCAGAGAGATAGGCTGGTGGACAAGTGTTGGGTTAGAACCGCGACGCCAATCGACCTTGGATTCGTCCGCGTCCTGCGAGTAAATTGCGACAGCGAACGCAAGCTTTCCAACAACCGTGACCCTGACGTCGAACGCCTTCTGGATTTCGACCTGATAGATCGCCGGGCAGGCGGCAATGGCGGCGGCGTCCTTTTCGTCCAACGTCGGGATGAGTGAAGTGAAGACTACGCTTCCTTCCGCTTGGTCTGATACAAGCGCGGATTTCAGAGGCTTTCCGATGATGCGTGCATTCTCAGCCAAGGCTTTGACTTCTTCAAACGCATTGGTGACAAGGCCTGTTGGGATTTTGAGGCCAAGCGTTACAGCCGTCATAAGTTGCCTCGGTTTGTCTTCCGCCAGAAGTATACTGCTGGGATGGGAGAGCCATCGTTCACCAAGGAACAAGTAGATGGACTTCAATAGAGCGCTCCACTCGCCCGCAGCGTGCACCCACGACCGTTCGTCTATCTCTTCGGACGGACGAAGCGGGGCCTCTGGCCGTCTGAAATATGCGGCCGAAACGTCGCGGAGGTTCAATAGTCGATCCGCTAACCTTATCTCAATGGAACGCTGTTGTGGTTCAATCGAAACAAGGCTCGTAGTTATGTGCTCCGTGTTGAGCCGCAAAAAATCGTGTCCTCGCCGCTTCATCTCGCGGACTACATAGTCGGTTGTGAGGTCGCGACAATTGGTGACGAGCAGGAACGTCATGCCGATCACATGAACGCACACGCGTCTTGACGCGTGTCGTCGCTTTCCAACTGCGCCTCCGTCTTGGTGGAAAGTTCGAGCGCGATCGCGGAAGCAATTGCCTGGTCGTCGGATTCTTGTCCCGAATCGGTTTTCGTCGCGAGCTCGAGCGCTCCGAAGTTGCGCTCGTCGTCTTGCTCCTGCCCAGCCGCCGTCTTCGTAACGAGCTCCAGGTGTGCGTTGGCTAGGTCGATAATGGGCCGAACCCCCGCAGCCGTCGCTACGACCCACATCTGCTCGCTTTCCGAGTAACTGCCTTCGATATCGCAGCCACCGGTCCGTTCGATGGCGAACCGGTGCAGAAAAGGCTTCACTGCAGAGGCGGAGGATGCGTTCGTCATTGCTGAGTCTCCAAATTGGCAGCCGATTATGTTCGTCGAACCTATATACTAAAGTGCACACCTCTAAGTGGTGAAATTCTTGTTGCGCTGAAACAATCCACGTCTATCTAGCTATCGCCGGCGGAGCTTGATCACCGTCAATTCCGACGGTTTGCCAAGGCGGATCGCGAATCCGATCCAGAGCGCTGTGCCGTTGTTGACATACAGCTCCATGTCGCCGACGGAGTAGCGACCGGACACAAAGCCGTTGTTGAATTGCGCGACCAAGCGGTCAAAGCCGAGGATCATTCCTCCGTGTGTATGGCCGGATAGCTGAAGATCGACGCCCGCACTCGCGGCTAGGCGAGCCTCTTTCGGCTGGTGATTGAGCAGGACGACCGGGGCGGAAGGAGGTGCGCCCTTGAGTGCCTTCACCAAGTCCGGGCCGGGTAGGCCAAACAGCGGCGCTGCGAGGTCGTTCACGCCTGCAAGAACGAGCGTCGCCCCGTTACGGGAAATCAAGACGTACTCGTTTGACAGGGTCGTCACTCCGAGGCTCGCGTACTGCTTCATCCAAGGGTCGTGACCAAAGTAGTATTCGTGGTTTCCTGGGATCGCGAAAACACCGTCTTTGGCCCGAAGCCTCTCGAGCGGAGCGATGTCCGCCTGACGCGCCTGCAGGTCGCCGTCGATCAGGTCCCCCGTAATGACGATGAGGTCGGCTTGCTGCGCATTCGTCCGTTCAACTGTCGCTTCCACCCACGGCGCATGAAAGAGCCTGCTGATGTGCAGGTCGGTCAGGTGGACTATGCGATAGCCGTCGAATTCTTCAGGCAAGCCCCTGATTGAAAGTTCGATCTCATTTACTGGTGGTACGCGGATGGCCTGGCTCACGCCGAAGGCGGCGAGGGCAATTGCGACCACGCCGCCTGCGTAGCGAATCCATGTCGGTATGAGTACGCGGCGACGCCGGAGTGCCGCAAGGGTCAGCGCTGTCAGGTCAAACAGCAACTGAAATACCGCAAGTAGAAGGATGATCCCGGAAATCCAGTTCGCTGCGATCATGACCTGCCGAGGCACCTCAGGCGAGAACATCGTGCCGAAAACCAGAAGGCTGATCAGACTGTGCTGGAATACAACCATCAGGAGGACTGCGGCCACAACCTTCCAAGCCTTCGGCCAGGGTAGAGGAAGGAGGAAGCGGATGATGACGAATAGGCAGAGAAGCGCTTTTGCTAGGTGAAACACATCAATTCCGTCGAGCTGAGACCAAGCGAGAGGCCTTCATACTCGATCCACGGAGGCTTCGGCGGTGAGTGGTTGTTGACAGAAGGGTGAACTGCCTTCACTTCATTCAAGATGTCCCAGCGTACGGAACTTGCCGACTTAGAGACTTTCATTGCGATCGCCCGCGCAGGAGGCTTCCGGAAAGCCGCCGCGATACGGGGAGTGTCGGGGTCCGCGTTGAGTCACGCGATGCGCGGCCTCGAGTCCCGTCTTGGCGTCCGCCTCTTTCACAGGACAAGCAGGAGCGTCAGTCTGACGGCCGCAGGCGAAATGCTGCTTTCCGAGCTGGAGCCGCAGTTCTCCGGCATTCAGACAGCACTGGACAAGCTTGGACGCTTCCGTGAGGGACCCAAGGGACGTGTCAGGATAACTGCACTCAGGGATGCCGCGCGCTTGTTGCTGGCTCCCCGAATGCCGAGTTTCAACCGGCTATATCCGGATATCGAGCTTGAGGTGTCGGTCGACGACCGCTTCGTCGACATGGTGGCTGATGGCTTCGACGCGGGCATTCGTTACGGCGGAACTGTTCCCGAAGGGATGATTGCCGCGCGGCTAACGCCCGAACTGGAGTGGGTCGTCGTAGGGTCCCCGGCGTACATCGCGGCGCACGGTCGCCCCAATGTTCCACAGGATCTCCTGGCGCACCAATGCATCCGGATCAGGACAGGGACCGATCGCATCTACCGCTGGGAGCTTGGCGACGGAGAGCGGGCGACCGTTCTCGATGTTCCAGGAACGATGACGCTCGGCGATTCCGAGCTTTCCATCGACATGGTCAAACAGGGGTGCGGTTTGTTCTACTGTTTGCGCGAGCGCGTAACGGACGAACTTGCCGTGGGGACGCTTGAAGTGGTCTTGCCCGAATGGGCTTCGTTGGGACCAGGGTTTCACGCCTACTATGTGTCGCATCGGCAAGTACCGTCGGCGTTGCGGACGTTTCTGGATCACCTGAAGAAGCCGATGAGCGAGATCCTCGATAGCATGGATCGCGTTTGAAGTTTCAGCCCGCGCGTCGCCGGTGTGCGCCGACTGAGACCGCGTGCAGCGCCAATCTTTCGCACGTATCAGTCCAGGGTTTGAAATACCCCGGTGCCTCGCCATAACGATCTGTTCCCAAGCTCCCGTCGTCAAGGTCGGGGCTGGGGGCGGCGTCAGTGGTTCTATAGCCCAGTATGTATGCGGTGAGTAGACTATGGGGATCACCTGCCGTGATCGTCAGGGCGACGCTCCGCACTGGTTGGCTGGCAGGGGTGCTATTGGGCGAGGGCGCCGTTATGTGGCCTGCTACTTGAGGTCAGTCCAAACCGGGGGAAGCGCGAATACCTCCAATGCCTGTGCGGAAAGTCTAAGCTTTCGTTCATGAAAAAGCTTTGAGGCGCGGCTGCTGGGTAGCGGCGTACCCGGGAGGGTCTCGGGTTTCTTCCGCGCGGTGCTTGCGGGTTTCGCGGCCTCTCACCAAGATCAAGCAGAACGCTGCGAGCGGTCGCCTCGGCCGTCAACCGACCATGCTGAGCGTTGCTCGTCGTCCCCGGAATAGATGCGTAGCACCTTGGCACCGCCCAAACACCGAAGGCCGGATTGTAGACGCCCGGCAGAGGAAAATACTCGTTAATTTGCTCGAAATCCTTCACGTCAAGTGTGGCAATCGGCATCTCGTAAACGATCGAGGTGGCGGCGATGAAGAGGTCCTGGCCGGGCTTCTTTCGATCCGCTCGGGGATCCGCGTACCAAAGATGGGTCAAGGGGCGGCAGCACATAAGCTTCCCCAATACCCGAGCTACCTGGGGCGTCGGAACCGGATATTCGAATTCGGTACCAAGGATGCCATCGAGCCAATCCCACAACTCCTGAGCCTTGGCTGGATCGGTTCTGCTTTTTTCAACGATCCCAGTCTCAACTTCCAGAATAGCGGCAAATGGTATTGCCAGTCGCGTTTGCGCGCGCAGCCACTGCGCCACCACGGGGTGAGGTTTCTGTTTGCTTGCGTTGCTGAGGATGTTCGTATCGAGCAGGAAGATGTCGTCGGCCATGCTTGCGGTCCCGCGTCAGCCAATACATGCCTCCACGGTCGCCTGTTATGGTTAATGCAGTGTAAAATCCGGGATGGACACGCACTCAACTTGGCCCTGCGGAAGTATTTTGAGGAGGCAAGAGTTGACATTGGTTTGTTTGTTCTCTATATGTTCCGATCATGATCAAGCTCGACCTTTTCCCGATACGAATACGTTGAACGCTACCGCGGAAGCGGAGGTGTCCATTCGGTTTGTATAGAGGTCAGAGATGGCATCCCAGTATCATGTACAGCAGCCGCGGCGTGCGATCGGCACCCGCCCGCAGTTTTCCACAAACCGTCCTTCCGTCAAGGGGCCGGCGTTCGCCAAATACAGGTCGAAGATGGCGCGCGACTTAGCTTGCATTCTGGACCTGAATTCGAGCGTAACGTCGTGGGCTTGCAGTCCGCTTCCCTTGGTCACCGGGCACAGCGAACACGTGCCGGACTTCTGGATGCGAGATACCGATGGCGTCTCGTGGCTCTTGGACGCTCCGGATCGCAAGCTGTCATGCAATCCGGAGGTTCTTCTGGATGCCGCATTGGCAGAGGGCCGGCGTTATAGATTGGTCGATAGCTCCGAAATCTATGACGGCTTCCGCTTGCGGAATGCGAAGGATTTGCTGCGATATTCCGGACACAATGCCTCGCTGGGAGACCGGGTGCGGCTTCTGTCCGCCCTCGAGGAACATGGATCGCTTTCTTTCGCGGATTGCCTTCGGGCCATCCACGAGACCCAACCTGTCGCCGCTCTTGCTTCGTTGATCCTTCACGGTTTTGTCGAGGTGGAATTGGACGATAGACTGATCGGTCCAGAAACGATGGTTAGGCGAATACGGGCCTGAGCCTTCCCTTCGCCATTCCCCCTATCATCGAGGCTCATCATGACATTCAAGTTGAGAAAGCGGGACACTCTCCCGAAGAACCTGGCTACCGTTGTCGCGGCATTCGGCATTGAGAGCGCGATTCGGCATCTACTTCGCAAACCAGACACTCGTTTTGTCGCAGCAATTGCTGTCCCGGATGCGAGCGATTTGGAGGTTTACCAGTTCGCTGCTCGGCAGCTCCTGGATGTCACCAATGCCCTTGATGACGCGGGAATGCGCACTGCTTTTGTTGATGTGGCGTCGGATTTTGCACGGCCGAGCACCGACTTGCTTTCGACGTTCTATCACGTCCGTCGAGCGATTTTGTTCTGCACTGACGAAACCGAGATCTCGTCGGACCTTGGTATACTGATCGACTGCCGGGTAGCCTTGAAGCCACCCACGGCGCGGCACTTCCGCGCGGCCGCGCAGCAGCTCGGTCTCCAAATGAGTGAAGCTGAATCCGATTTTCTGACAACTAAGGGCCTTCAGCAGCTTAGACTGGCGATCCGGCCGGGGAGATCGGTCGCGCGTATTGTCCGACAGTTGCAGGTCGCGACAGCGCCAGAAGATGCTCCTCCGAGACGTCGCGACAGAAGCGACGTCCGTCTTGAGGAACTGGCAGGCTACGGTGAAGCAAAAGCCTGGGGTCTGCAACTTGCCAAGGATATCGGGGCATGGAAGCGCGGTGGGATCGATTGGTCTGACGTCGACCGTGGCATCCTTTTGAGCGGTCCCCCAGGGAGCGGAAAGACGACGTTTGCACGTGCTCTTGCAAATAGCTGTGATGTCCCACTCCTCCATGCCTCGGCTGCGTCGTGGCAGGCTCGCGGACACCTCGGAGACATGCTCAAGGCTATGCGGAAGTCCTTTTCCGACGCATTTCAGCAACGCCCTTCGATCCTCTTTCTCGACGAGTTTGACTCCTTTGGCGACCGCGACAGTGGGGTCGACCATCAGCACCACGACTACAAACGCCAAGTTATCAACGGACTGCTGGAATGCCTCGATCCGATCGACGGACGCGATGGCGTCGTGATCATCGGCGCAACGAACAAGCCCGACGCGATTGATCCGGCACTGCTGAGACCAGGACGGATCGACAAGGTCGTTTCCATTGTCTTGCCGGACAGTGAAAGCCGGATGGCGATCCTTCGATATCATCTCCCTGACGCCGTCCTCGGCGACTTCGCCGAGTTTGTCAGAAAGTCGGAAGGGTGGTCGGGCGCAGACATCGAGAAGCTTGCGCGAGAAGCGCGACGAATTGCCCGAGCGGCCGGCAGCAAAAGCGTGACGGAGGAAGACCTGCACGCTGCACTCCCTCCGACTGTGGTCTTTACTGAGGAAGAACGGTTTCGTCTGGCGGTTCACGAGATCGGACATGCGATCGTTGGAAATGAGTTGCAGCCGCACGCGCTCGTCAAGGTCTCAATCGACGGCGAAAGGCCCGCAGCGAGCGGTTGGCGGCGGATTGGTGCGACCGAGTTTCGGAGCCAGAGCCCCGCGCTGGCGACGGCGAAATTCTACTCCGATCACATCACGATCTTTCTCGCCGGCATGGCTGCCGAGCGGATCGTGTTCGGCGATCATTCAGCTGCCGCGGGCGGTGGCCCTGAGGCCGATCTCTGTGTCGCCACAGATTTCGCCACCATGATGGAGCGGAGCTTCGGCTTCGGGGACGAACTGCTCACCGAGATGGGGTCGGGGCGACGTCCCCTGGAAAATCTGCGCCGGGGCGACCTCATTTTACGACGGGCGGTGCAAAAGCGGTTGCAAGCCGGTCTCGATGACGCGACTGAAATCCTGTTGTCGAAACGCGCCGCGCTGGACAGCCTCGCTTCACAGTTGTCGCAGCAACTGGAATTGACGGCCGAAGACGTGCGAAAGGTTTGCTCACTGCCGCCGCGTCTGGAGGACGGCGCACCATGAAGGCTTGGATCGTTTCCGACTTGCATCTGGAGTTCGGCGAGGCCTTCTCCGTTTCGCCGCCACGTGACGCCGACATTCTGATCTGCGCTGGCGATCTCCTTACTAAGGGGATCGTCCCGAGTATCGAATGGCTCGGGGCCAACATTGCTCCTTCGATCCCGGTCGTATTTGTCGCTGGGAACCATGAATACTATGGCGACTCTGTTCAGGAAAGCATCCGGAAGGGTCGGCTGCTTCTTGAAAGATACCGGAATGTTCACTTCCTCGAAAACGAGGTGGTGGCCATCGGGAACGTGAACTTTGTTGGGGGAACCCTCTGGACTGACTTTCGTCTCTCTAGCAAGGACCCGGAAATTGCAATGGCAGCTGCCCAGACGGGCATGAACGATTACCGAAAGATCAAGTACTCGAAGCAGCCTTATCGGAAGTTCAAACCAATCCACGCCTATCGAA
Organism: Ensifer sp. Root954; assembly: GCF_001429005.1. Classification (NCBI taxonomy): domain Bacteria; kingdom Pseudomonadati; phylum Pseudomonadota; class Alphaproteobacteria; order Hyphomicrobiales; family Rhizobiaceae; genus Ensifer; species Ensifer sp. Root954. Next base: position 149 of record NZ_LMJM01000040.1, on the reverse strand, counting down.
TGCACCAGGAGACACGGGCATTCCTAGCAACATCTTTGAGTGCTGCGCATACCCACAAAACTGTGGTCGTCACCCATCATGCGCCGTTGACCTTGCCCCCAAGTTTTATCCAGTTTTGAGTTTGCTCCAGCGGTTTTGGGTTGCTGTAT
>NZ_LMJM01000039.1:0-2549 GCF_001429005.1 Ensifer sp. Root954 | reverse complement strand
TGTCAAAGCTGAATAGGGCTGCGACGTCGCCAGCCATTTAGAAATGCGACACTGCCCGCCGGCTTGCTCTGCCAGTCAGCCCCCGATCCGACCGGCTGGTCCGGGTTGAAAGGGCGGAGCGGGGGCGGGTGATGACACTCCCCTTCGGCTTTAGCTTTCTCAGTAGCAATTGTTTTGTCGCCGGTTGATACTCGCTTGCACCTGCATAGGGCGAGGTAGGGATCACAGCCGCACGATGCTTCCGGAAATCAAGCTGCATGGTGACGTCGATGTCGCCGCACTGTCCCCACTTCTTCGCGGTATGCTTCTTTCGGTTGCCTATGCTGACGGTGAGGGCGGCATAGGATTGACGGCGACCGGCGCCATGAACCGCAAGTTCGTGCATTGGGCCGCTGTGCACTTCCTTTGGCCAGGCTTCACAGCCGAAGACCTCTACAGCATGAACAAGGTGCTCAATGAAAGCGACATGCCGCCGCTTTGGGTGGTGCGCGACATGACCCGTCATCTGAAGCTTCTTCGTCGGAAAAAAGATGTGCTGCTGCCAACCAGACGCGGCCGGGAGTTCCTGGTGAACCCGCAAGCCTTCTTCGATCTGATCGCCACGGATTATCTCTATTCGTATGTCCATACCACCGAGCGGGAAGAGGAGGTCCGAGCGCGGTTACGCTGGTGGCGCATGTTCCTCAATCTTCTCAATATCAAAGCCAGGGAAGGGTGCACGCCAATAGACGTTGTGAAGATCCTCTATCCAGACTTGGCGCCTCTGTCGGACACCGAAATGACCATAGAAGCCTGGAAGTTGAAATCCGATCTCCAATATGGCGTCTTTCGGCGCTTGTGCTGGCTCGGTGTGCTCTATGAGGCACGAGAGGGGCTTACGCTCCTCCAGCATGGAGCCTTCCACAAGACGCCACTTTGGCCAGCTTGCCTGCAGTTGGAATCGGATGCGCAGAGCGACATCGGCGTGCATTGACGCTCTTTATTCCGCCGCTGGCCGCCTCATCAACGCTTTCTCTCGTCGCGCAATCACCGCCGGATCGTTCATGAAATCCGTCCGCCGGCCAGGCTTGGGACCACGCTTCTGGTAGCCGTTGGCTGTGCTACCGTCTCGAATGCCGAACATATGATCCGTTTGGCCCGTTCGGCTCGGACCACTCTTGCTGCGCTGCTGTTGGCGTCCGGCCTGCATCTCGGCGACAATTGACAGCATGTCGTCCAGCCGCTTGTTGTCGACGACCTCGGCACGATGCACCGAGCGCAACGTATCGAAGGTCCTGTAGGGCAGGGCAAAGCTCTCGTGCATGATCTCAAGCCGACCGTCCGGATAATCGCAGACAATCACCTTCTGGCCCGCCAATGGCCTGGAAATCTCGGTCGGATCGAGAATGAACAGCACCTTGTCGTAACGCAGCGTCAGGGATTGCGACAGCGTGCGCACTTCCTTGCGGCACATGGCACCATCGAGGTTCTCATGGTCGGACAGCGGCCGGTGCATGTCCTTCGGATTGCGTGGTTGCTTGCCAAAACGAGTGTTGAAATCTGCAATGAACTCAGGCGCATAGACATTGGCAGCTTCGATCGTATCGATGCCGCGAAGTCGCATCTCCTTGACCAGCCGATCCTGCAATGTCTGGTTGGCACGCTCCACTCGACCCTTGGCCTGCGGGGTGTTGGCACAGATGATGTCGATATTGAGTTCATAGAGCGCCCGTCCGAACTGCGTCAGGCCGCTTGTCCGGTCTTTCTTCGACGCATGGAGCGAGCGGAAAACGCCGTGCTTGTCGCTGTAGAAGGCCAGCGGCTTGCCCCATTGCTGCAGATAGGCCTTCGTCGCGTGCAGATAATCGAATGTATTCTCCGATCCAGCAAAGCGAAGATGTAAAAGCTTGCCGGTGGCGTCATCAATATAGACGAGCAGGGCGCATTTGGGGCCGCGGTTCTCGAACCACCAGTGATGCGATCCATCGATCTGCACCAGTTCGCCAAAGCAGTCGCGCCGGCCACGTGGCTGGAAAACCCGTTTCTTGCGTTCCCGACGCGAGATCCAGATGCCAGCCTCGGTCATCCATTGCCGCAGCGTTTCCTTGGCAACAGAAATCCGGTGCAGCTCGATGAGCTTCTCGCGCGCCAGCGTCGGACCGAAATCCAGATAGCGTTCGCGGATCAGATCCAGCGCCGCATTGCGGAAATCCTCGCTGTGGCGCCGATTGCTCGGCCGGGATCGCTTCTTCGAAACAAGACCGGCCGGACCATCTTGATCATAAGCCTGCAGCAGTCTGTGGATCTGACTTCGACTGAGGTTGAGCAGTTCGGCAGCCTGGACAACGCTCAGGCGCTCGTCACGGATCTTCTGGATGACTTCGAGGCGATGCAACTCTTTCTGCGACATGGTGATCAAACAGGACATGACGACTCCGACCGCTCATGGTCTCGACCAGGCTGAAGGTCGTCATCCTTGCTCCCAACGTTGGCTTTGACCAGTGCGTCGAGAGGCGAGACTGTCGCATCTCTAACTGGCCCAACTGTCGCATTACTAAATAGCCACTACA
>NZ_LMJM01000038.1:0-2125 GCF_001429005.1 Ensifer sp. Root954 | reverse complement strand
GCGCGCTTGCGGATCTCGGCCGACGGCGGGCGGCGATTGGAGGGCCGCACCTTCAGCCCGAAGGCGACGTTGTCGAGCACGGTCATGTGGCGGAACAGGGCATAGTGCTGGAAGACGAAGCCGATGTTGCGCTCCTGCACGGTCTTTTGCGAGGCATCCTCGTCGCCGAAGAAGATCGTGCCTTCGGTCGGGCTTTCGAGCCCGGCAACGAGACGCAGAAGCGTCGTCTTGCCGGAGCCGGAGGGGCCGAGCAGCGCGATCAGCTCGCCGGAGCGGATGTCGAGCGAGACGTCGTCGAGCGCCGGGAAGCGGCCGAATTCCTTGCGGATGTTGTGAACGCGCACGTCCATGACAATACCTTTCGAATGCCGGCTTTCCCGGTCAGTGCCTGCGGCTGGCGGCGATCTCGGCGCTGTAGCGGATCTCCAGCGCCGTCTTCAAAATCAGGGTGATCAGCGCCAGCAGCGCCAGCAACGCCGCCACCGCGAAAGCGGCGACGAAGTTGTATTCATTATAGAGGATTTCGACCTGCAACGGCATGGTGTTGGTCTCGCCGCGGATATGGCCGGACACCACCGAGACGGCGCCGAACTCGCCCATGGCGCGGGCGTTGCACAAAAGCACGCCGTAAAGCAGCCCCCATTTGATGTTGGGCAGCGTCACATGCCAGAAGGTCTGCCAGCCCGATGCCCCGAGAGACAGTGCTGCCTCCTCGTCGCTACTGCCCTGTTCCTGCATCAACGGGATCAGCTCGCGGGCGACGAAGGGGAAGGTGACGAAGACGGTGGCGAGCACCAGGCCCGGCACGGCAAAGAGGATCTGGATGCCGTGGCTCTGCAGCCAGGGACCAAGGACACTGTGCGAGCCGAACAGAAGCACGAAGACGAGGCCGGAGATCACCGGCGAGACCGAGAACGGCAGGTCGATCAGCGTCGTCAGGAAGGCCTTGCCCTTGAACTCGAACTTGGCGATCGCCCAGGCGGCGGCCACGCCGAAGACGAGGTTGAGCGGCACGGCGATGGCGGCGACGATCAGCGTCAGGCGGATGGCGGAAAAGGTTTCGGCATCGCCAAGCGCCAGCACGAATTCCGTCACGCCCTTGCGCAGCGCCTCGGTAAAGACGGCGGCGAGCGGCAAAAGCAAAAACAGTGCGACGAAGGCAAGCGCCGTGATCGTCAGCGTCAGTCGGGCAAAGCGGCTTTCGGAGGTGGCGGCGGCCAGTTCCGGCAGGGCGGCGCGAGGGCCGGAGGCCGGACTGAGGCCGGGACTGGGTGCTGAGGCGGCGGTCAGGTCATGCGACATAGACATATCTCCGCCGGCTCCAGGCCTGGATCGAGTTGATGAGGAGCAGCATGGCAAACGAGATCGCCAGCATGACAGCGGCAATCGCTGTCGCAGCCGCATAGTTGAACTCTTCGAGCCGGATGACGATCAGCAGCGGGGCGATCTCGGAGACGTAAGGCAGGTTGCCGGCGATGAAGATCACCGAGCCGTATTCGCCGACACCACGGGCAAAGGCGAGCGCAAAGCCGGTGAGGCCGGCTGGCAAGAGCCCCGGCAAAAGCACCCGGCTGATCGTCTGGAAGCGGCTGGCGCCAAGGGTGGCTGCAGCTTCCTCCACTTCCTTGTCGATCTCCTCCATGATCGGCTGCACGGTCCTGACCACAAAGGGCAGGCCGACGAAGATCAGGGCGATGACGATGCCGGCCGGAGTGAAGGCGATCTTGAGGCCAAGCGGCTCCAGGAACTGGCCGATCCAGCCGTTCGGGGCATAGAGCGTCGTCAGCGCAATGCCGGCAACCGCGGTCGGCAGCGCAAAGGGCAGGTCGACCATGGCGTCGATCACCCGCTTGCCGGGGAAACGGTAGCGCACCAATACCCAGGCGAGGATGACGCCGAAGACGAGATTGATAACGGCAGCGATAAAGGCCGTGCCGAAGGAGATCTTCAAGGCATTGAGCGTGCGCGGATCAAGCGCCAGCGCCACGAACTGCGCCCAGCCGAGCCCGCTGGCGCGAAACACCAGTCCCGACAACGGGATCAACACGATCAGAACCAGCCAGCTCAGCGTGATCCCGAGCGACAATCCAAATCCAGGCAAAACACTCGGCTGGCGAAATCGCCA
>NZ_LMJM01000037.1:0-1936 GCF_001429005.1 Ensifer sp. Root954 | reverse complement strand
CTCGACGAGTGCCGTCGCCTTCGCCGTCATGTTCTGCAGCGCATCCGGCGCCATGCCGCTCGACGCATCGGAAATGCCTGTGCGGTCGGTCGCCTCCTGGTCGAGATAGCCGAGCATGGAGAAGGATTCGCGCGCCACGAACGGCACCGCCGTATAGCCGACGGCACCACGCACATCGACGCCCTGGCCGACGCGGATCGGCTGGCCGAACTTCGGGTTCAGCACCGATTCCGGGTTCTGGATCACCCCTTCCCGTACGATCGGCCGCTGGTTGCCTGTCAGAAAAAGTTGGCGAGCGACGGATGCGCTCGCTGCCGCCTAATCCCTGATTCGCGCGCCTTCTTCTCCCGGCTTCTCGATGGCTGCGGCTTTCGCCCGGATGGTCAGCTTGGCATTGCGAAAGATGACGTTGCCATCCTTCTGTTCGGCATAGCCGATGTCTATCTTAACAAGGAACCGCTCATCGCCCTCGGCAACGAACTCAATATCGCCAATTTCTCCGTTCGGAATCGGGCCTTGAGGGTCAAAGGATACGTGATCGACTCCTTCAAACACGAGGAAACCGTCTTCCACATCCTCAGCGGAGTAAAAGTTCCAAGTCTCGGACCGACATCGAGAAATCAGGTCAATCTGGATCTTGACCTCGTCTTTCCAGCCGTCGAGTACGATCGCCTTGCAGGCGCGATCGCCGAGGTAGACGCTGCTCAAGAATTCGTCCGGCTTCATTTCACTTCCTCATTGGCCAATGCGCATCAGAGCTGGCCCAAGGCACGACGTTCCCACGGACATCAATTGATGGACCCTGGCCTTTCGTGTCCGGGCCCGTTCCCGGAAGATGACCATGTCCATGCGGAGTCGGGTCGTTTCGATGCCCTTGCGGGTTCAGTCTTTGATAGTTCGATCCATTCGGATAAAGCGTATGTGTGTCAACCGGATTTCGACCAGGAGCGGTACGTCCTCCCAGCGGCTCGATCATGTTGTTGCCTAGACCGTCGCCGATGTAGCGTTGGATGGGCCAGCCTGTGTTGCGGTCTGCAACGGGGGCTCGTTGAAGCTCTTCCAGCCGACGCTGCAAGCTGTCCCTTGCCTGCACGGAATAGGAGCCGCCGGCGGGTTCAAGGAATGTCTCTTGCGGGTTGAGGCGCTTAATCTCGCGCATGAGGCGGCCGATCTGCAGCCCCATCACTTCCTGAACGGGGTCTCTCGGCTGGGCTCCGCGCCGCGCCGGCGGTCTAGCCTGGGCAAACTCTTGTCCGCCCCGGCGATCGCTGCCGGCACTTCGCCCGCGATTATGCGCCCAACTGTTCGCCTCCTCGCCAAAGTCGCGAAGCTCCAGCGCGCCACCAAGTCCGATCGGCGCTTCATAAAAATCGTCATAGTCGCTGATGCGCCTCATCCCGGCATCCCTCCGATATGCGCTGTACTCAGCGCCGTTCCGCCGGCCATTTCGGCTAGGTTCTGCTCACGTTTGAGGTTGAGTTCTGCGTCGATCTGGTAGCGCTTGAGCGCGCCGTTCTGCTGGATCTCTGCAAGTTTCAGCTCGCGCTCCATCTCCAGCTTGCGCTTGGCGTTTTCGCCGTCCATGCGCGCCTTCTCGTTCGCCAGCTGCATCTGCATCTGCAGTTGCTGCATGCCCGTGTCAGGCTGCTGCTGTGGCTGGGCCGCCTGCATCCGCCGCTGGATGTCCTCGGGCGTCGGCTTGGTGAAGTAGAGGTCGGGCGATTTCAGCCCCGCCGCCTCCACGGTCTTGGCGATGCCGTTGTAGAGATTGTCGGGCGAGACATAAGGGTTGTCCGGCCCGAGCGTCGTCAGCAGCTTTTCCTGCAATTGCTGGATCATCTGGATCATCAGCATGTCGCGCTCGCGCGTTCCGGCACCGAGCCCGGTGTTGACGGTCGCATCCATGCCGGCGTTCCAGTGGCGCGGGTCGAAGGTC
>NZ_LMJM01000036.1:0-1556 GCF_001429005.1 Ensifer sp. Root954 | reverse complement strand
CTTCCTCACCCATCTCCGTTCAGAACTCGAGGGCCTGAAGACGGCCGGGTTGTACAAGTCGGAGCGTGTGATCACCTCGAAGCAGGCGGGCGAAATCGAAGTCGCCTCGGGCGAGCGGGTGCTCAACTTCTGCGCCAACAACTATCTTGGCCTTGCCGACAGTGAAGAGCTGGCCGAGGCCGGCAAACAGGCGCTCGACCGCTACGGTTACGGCATGGCCTCGGTGCGCTTCATCTGCGGCACGCAGGAGGAACACAAACAGCTCGAGGCACGCATTTCGTCCTTCCTCGGCCTGGAAGACACGATCCTCTATTCCTCCTGTTTCGATGCCAATGGCGGCCTGTTCGAGACGCTGCTCGGCGAGGAAGACGCGATCATCTCCGATGCGCTCAACCACGCCTCGATCATCGACGGCGTGCGGCTGTCGAAGGCCAGGCGCTTCCGCTACGCCAACAACGACATGGCGGCGCTGGAGGAGGAACTGAAGAAGGCCGAGGGCAGCCGCTTCAAGCTGATCGCCACCGACGGCGTGTTCTCGATGGACGGCATCATCGCCAATCTTAAGGGCGTCTGCGATCTCGCCGACAAATATGGCGCCATGGTCATGGTCGACGACAGCCATGCGGTCGGTTTCGTCGGGAAGAATGGCCGTGGCTCCGCCGAACATTGTGGCGTCGAGGGCCGGATCGACATCATCACCGGCACGCTCGGCAAGGCGCTCGGCGGCGCTTCGGGCGGCTACACCTCGGCGAAGGCCGAAGTCGTCGACTGGCTCAGGCAGCGTTCGCGCCCCTATCTGTTTTCCAACACCCTGGCGCCGGTCATTGCCGCCGCCTCGCTGAAGGTGTTCGACCTGATCGAAAACGGCGATCGCTTGCGCGAACGGCTCTATGCCAATGCGGCGCTGTTCCGCACCGAGATGTCGAAGCTCGGCTTCACGCTGGCCGGTGAGGGCCACCCGATCATTCCGGTGATGCTCGGTGATGCCGCACTCGCCCAGGAGATGGCGGCGCGCATGCTGAAGAAGGGCGTCTATGTCATCGGCTTCTCCTTCCCGGTGGTGCCGAAGGGCCAGGCGCGCATCCGCACGCAGATGTCGGCAGCGCATAGTGAAGCGGACGTCCGCCGGGCAATCGCCGCCTTCGAAGAGGTCGGCCGCGACCTCGGCGTGATCTGAGGGAGAGACTGATGACGAACATGATGAAGGCGCTGGTGAAGTCGAAGCCGGAAGAGGGCCTCTGGATGGAGCGCGTGCCGGTGCCGGAGATCGGCCCGAACGACGTGCTGATCAAGGTGAAGAAATCGGCGATCTGCGGCACCGACGTGCACATCTGGAACTGGGACCAGTGGGCGCAAAAGACCATTCCGGTGCCGATGGTCGTTGGTCACGAGTTCATGGGCGAGATCGCCGAGGTCGGCTCGGCCGTCACCAAGTACCATGTCGGCGAGCGGGTCTCGGGCGAGGGCCACATCGTCTGCGGCAAGTGCCGCAACTGCCGGGCCGGCCGCGGGCATCTGTGCCGCAACACGCTCGGCGTCGGCGTCAACCGGCCGGG
>NZ_LMJM01000035.1:0-1394 GCF_001429005.1 Ensifer sp. Root954 | reverse complement strand
ATGCCGACAAGACGCTCGTTCCTCGGTGCCGCCTCGTCGCTGGCGCTGCCCGCTCTCTTTCCGTCGGCCCGCACCGCCGGCGCCCAACAGACCGGAGATACTTCGATGACGCCCGACCTGATCCTTCACAGCGGCCTCGTGACGACGCTCGACCGCGCCAATCCGACTGCCACTGCCGTTGCCGTCAAGGATGGCCTGATCCTCGCTGTCGGTGACGACAGGACGATCATGGCGCTGGCAGGCTCAGGCACAAAGACCATCGACCTCAAGGGCAAGCGCGTCCTGCCGGGCCTGAACGACAATCATACCCACGTCGTGCGTGGCGGCCTCAACTTCAACATGGAGCTGCGCTGGGACGGCGTGCGCTCGCTTGCCGATGCGATGGACATGCTGAAGCGGCAGGTGGCGATCACGCCGGCGCCGCAATGGGTGCGGGTCGTCGGCGGCTTCACCGAGCACCAGTTCGCCGAAAAGCGGTTGCCGACGATCGATGAGATCAACGCGGTCGCGCCCGATACGCCGGTGTTCCTGCTGCATCTCTATGACCGGGCGCTGCTTAATGCCGCGGCGCTCCGCGCCGTCGGCTACACCAGGGACACGCCGAACCCGCCAGGCGGCGAGATCACTCGCGATGCCAGCGGCAACCCGACGGGGCTGCTCTTGGCCAAGCCCAATGCCGGCATCCTCTATTCGACGCTCGCCAAGGGGCCGAAGCTGCCCTTCGATTACCAGGTCAACTCGACCCGTCATTTCATGCGCGAGCTCAACCGGCTCGGCGTCACCAGCGTCATCGACGCCGGCGGCGGCTTCCAGAACTACCCGGATGACTATGCCGTCATCCAGAAGCTCTCGGACGAGGGCCAGATGACGGTCCGCCTTGCCTACAACCTCTTCACCCAGAAGCCGAAGCAGGAGAAGGACGACTTCCTGAAATGGACGTCGTCGGTCAAGTACAAGCAGGGTAACGACTATTTCCGCCACAACGGTGCCGGCGAGATGCTGGTGTTTTCCGCCGCCGACTTCGAGGACTTCCGCGAGCCGCGCCCGGACATGCCGCCGGAGATGGAGGGCGAACTCGAAGAGGTCGTGCGCATTCTTGCGGAGAACCGCTGGCCCTGGCGACTGCATGCCACCTATGACGAGACGATCACCCGTGCGCTCGACGTCTTCGAGAAGGTCAACCGGGATATCCCGCTTGAGGGCATCAACTGGTTCTTCGACCATGCGGAGACGATCTCTGACCGCTCGATCGACCGGATCGCCGCCCTTGGCGGCGGCATCGCCGTGCAGCACCGCATGGCCTATCAGGGCGAGTACTTCGTCGAGCGCTACGGCCATGGTGTCGCTGAAGCGACGCCGCCGGTGGCCAAGATGCTGGCAAAGGGCGTCAACGT
>NZ_LMJM01000034.1:3636-6417 GCF_001429005.1 Ensifer sp. Root954 | reverse complement strand
GATGAGCATGAGCAATGGGAACGATCAAGCCAATCGAACGATTAGTACTGGTAAGCTTCATGCGTTGCCGCACTTCCACACCCAGCCTATCAACGTGGTCGTCTTCCACGGTTCTCAAGGGAATACTCGTTTTCAGGTTGGTTTCCCGCTTAGATGCCTTCAGCGGTTATCCATTCCATATATAGCTACCCTGCTATGCCCTTGGCAGGACAACAGGTCCACCAGAGATATGTCCATCCCGGTCCTCTCGTACTAGGGACAGATCCTGTCAATATTCCTACACCCACGGCAGATAGGGACCGAACTGTCTCACGACGTTCTGAACCCAGCTCACGTACCGCTTTAATTGGCGAACAGCCAAACCCTTGGGACCTGCTCCAGCCCCAGGATGCGATGAGCCGACATCGAGGTGCCAAACAACCCCGTCGATATGGACTCTTGGGGGTCATCAGCCTGTTATCCCCGGCGTACCTTTTATCCGTTGAGCGATGGCCCTTCCACGCGGGACCACCGGATCACTATGACCGACTTTCGTCTCTGCTCGACTTGTCAGTCTCGCAGTCAGGCGGGCTTATGCCATTGCACTCGACGACCGATTTCCGACCGGTCTGAGCCCACCATCGCGCGCCTCCGTTACTCTTTCGGAGGCGACCGCCCCAGTCAAACTACCCACCATACACTGTCCCGGATCCGGATAACGGACCGCGGTTAGACATCCATGACGATAAGGGTGGTATTTCAAGGATGGCTCCACAAGAACTGGCGTCCCTGCTTCAAAGCCTACCACCTATCCTACACATGCCGACACGAATGCCAGTGTAAAGCTATAGTAAAGGTGCACGGGGTCTTTCCGTCTGACCGCAGGAACCCCGCATCTTCACGGGGAATTCAATTTCACTGAGTCTATGCTGGAGACAGCGGGGAAGTCGTTACGCCATTCGTGCAGGTNCGGAACTTACCCGACAAGGAATTTCGCTACCTTAGGACCGTTATAGTTACGGCCGCCGTTTACTGGGGCTTCGATTCAGAGCTTGCACCCCTCCTCTTAACCTTCCAGCACCGGGCAGGCGTCAGACCCTATACGTCGTCTTGCGACTTCGCAGAGCCCTGTGTTTTTGATAAACAGTCGCTACCCCCTGGTCTGTGCCACCCCAACAGACTTGCGTCCCTTGGGGTCACGCTTCTTCCGAAGTTACGCGTGCAATTTGCCGAGTTCCTTCAGCATAGTTCTCTCAAGCGCCTTGGTATACTCTACCTGACCACCTGTGTCGGTTTCGGGTACGGTCTATACGGTGGAGCTATTTCCTGGAACCGCGTCCCCGCCCACACAATCCAATAAGTGTGAACAAGTTAAGCGATCCGTCACTACCACCAGGCCCACGAATATTAACGTGGTTCCCATCGACTACGCGTGTCCGCCTCGTCTTAGGGGCCGGCTAACCCTGCTCAGATTAACTTTAAGCAGGAACCCTTGGTCTTTCGGCGAGAGGGTCTCTCACCCTCTTTATCGTTACTCATGTCAACATTCGCACTTCCGATACCTCCAGGACCCCTCACGGGTATCCCTTCACAGGCTTACGGAACGCTCCGCTACCACACGTCTTGCGACGTATCCTCAGCTTCGGTGCATGGCTTTAGCCCCGTTACATTTTCGGCGCAAAGACCCTTATTTAGACCAGTGAGCTGTTACGCTTTCTTTAAATGATGGCTGCTTCTAAGCCAACATCCTGGTTGTTTTGGGATCCTCACATCCTTTCCCACTTAGCCATGACTTGGGGACCTTAGCTGGAGGTCAGGGTTGTTGCCCTTTTCACGACGGACGTTAGCACCCGCCGTGTGTCTGCCGACTAGTACTCCTCGGTATTCGGAGTTTGGTTAGGATCAGTAAGACGGTGAGTCCCCATAGCCCATCCAGTGCTCTACCCCCGAGGGTATTCGGTCGACGCACTACCTAAATAGTTTTCGCGGAGAACCAGCTATTTCCGAGTTTGATTGGCCTTTCACCCCTAACCACAAGTCATCCCAATCTATTGCAACAGATGCGGGTTCGGTCCTCCAGTTGGTGTTACCCAACCTTCAACCTGCTCATGGCTAGATCACTCGGTTTCGGGTCTAATGCGACGAACTGAACGCCCTGTTCAGACTCGCTTTCGCTGCGCCTTCACCTATCGGCTTAAGCTTGCTCGTCACACTAAGTCGTTGACCCATTATACAAAAGGTACGCTGTCACCCTTGCGGGCTCCAACTGTTTGTAGGCATCCGGTTTCAGGTTCTATTTCACTCCCCTTGTCGGGGTGCTTTTCACCTTTCCCTCACGGTACTTGTTCGCTATCGGTCATGCACGAGTACTTAGGCTTGGAGAGTGGTCTCCCCATGTTCAGACAGGATTTCACGTGTCCCGCCTTACTCAAGGACAATGAGTGTTCTACGTGTAAGGGGCTATCACCCTCTACGGCCGACCTTTCCATGTCGTTCCACTTTATTCCTCATTGCCACTGGCCTGGTCCGCGTTCGCTCGCCACTACTTGCGGAGTCTCGGTTGATGTCCTTTCCTGCAGGTACTTAGATGTTTCAGTTCCCTGCGTTCGCTTCTTACCCCTATGTATTCAGGATAAGATACCTTTAAACAATGCTTGGAAACCTAAGCCGTACTTGCGCACGACTTAAATTTTCCAAGCATTTAAGGTGGGTTCCCCCATTCGGAGATCCATGGATCAAAGCTTATTCGCAGCTCCCCACGGCTTATCGCAGCGTATCACGTCCTTCATCGCCTGTGCATGC
>NZ_LMJM01000034.1:3457-3611 GCF_001429005.1 Ensifer sp. Root954 | reverse complement strand
CAAGGCATCCACCAAATGCCCTTTTGACACTTGATCGTTCTCATTGCCAATGCTCATCCTTAGTTGGGTTTGGCTAAGCTTGTCCCGCTCTCGCGGGGCAGCCAAACCTGGCTATCCGGGCACAACTGAATGTGCCTCAAGCCGCCCAACGACC
>NZ_LMJM01000034.1:3290-3381 GCF_001429005.1 Ensifer sp. Root954 | reverse complement strand
CGGTTACCTTTTACAACCGAGCCAATCAGATGCCATCGACGTGTTCGACAGGCCTGCTTTATTGGAACCACGCCGAGCGGTTCACTTGCAG
>NZ_LMJM01000034.1:3096-3186 GCF_001429005.1 Ensifer sp. Root954 | reverse complement strand
CCTGTCTTAAGACCAGCTTCTCGAGATCTGTCCGGTGATGCGCGGTCAGGCAACACCAATCCAACATGAACACCAGAAGGGCACTCTTGC
>NZ_LMJM01000034.1:2902-2994 GCF_001429005.1 Ensifer sp. Root954 | reverse complement strand
CCTGTCTTAAGACCAGCTTCTCGAGATCTGTCCGGTGATGCGCGGTCAGGCAACACCAATCCAGCATGAACACCAGAAGGGCACTCACAAGT
>NZ_LMJM01000034.1:2695-2781 GCF_001429005.1 Ensifer sp. Root954 | reverse complement strand
ACCCTCCACCACATCCGGTCGGCTAGACCATCCATGGGTTCATCGGATCTGGGCTCGGACGTCCCGAATGATCGTAGATCATTCAA
>NZ_LMJM01000034.1:2501-2588 GCF_001429005.1 Ensifer sp. Root954 | reverse complement strand
ACCCTCCACCACATCCGGTCGGCTAGACCATCCATGGGTTCATCGGATCTGGGCTCGGACGTCTCCAACGATCTTTCGACCATCTTC
>NZ_LMJM01000034.1:2258-2404 GCF_001429005.1 Ensifer sp. Root954 | reverse complement strand
AACACCTGGAAGCTTCCAGACATATCTTCTCTTCACAATGTAATCAGAACAGGCATCAGGCCCTAAAGCCGATGCAAACTTATTTTCTCCAAGGATATCTTTCCGTCAGTTCAACACCAATCGAATTGGTGGAGCTGAGCGGGATC
>NZ_LMJM01000034.1:1872-2199 GCF_001429005.1 Ensifer sp. Root954 | reverse complement strand
GAACCGCTGACCCCCTGCTTGCAAAGCAGGTGCTCTCCCAGCTGAGCTACAGCCCCAACCGTTTCGATCATCTGCTCCAAGCAATCCATCCAAGTCCAGACCAATCGGTCTAAACCAANGAACCGCTGACCCCCTGCTTGCAAAGCAGGTGCTCTCCCAGCTGAGCTACAGCCCCAACCGTTCCGATCATCTGCCAGATCCCAGNACTCGAACTGCCGACCTCACGCTTATCAGGCGTGCGCTCTAACCACCTGAGCTACGGGCCCATTCCGGTTGCACGCACCACCTAAGTGTCGCTCGACGCTTAAAGTGAGCGGGCGTGGTTCG
>NZ_LMJM01000034.1:1656-1828 GCF_001429005.1 Ensifer sp. Root954 | reverse complement strand
TATCCTTGTGAGAAAGAGAAACGTGGACGGCGGCACTCGCCATACCAGCCGGATGCAAAAGCATCTCCGTGGCGTATTGCGTTTCGATGGTCACCTGACTGGTGCCATCTATGTTCTAAAAAGCACGGGAAAGGTCATGCATCCGAAGATGCCGTCTTCCAATTCCACAGCT
>NZ_LMJM01000033.1:0-1307 GCF_001429005.1 Ensifer sp. Root954 | reverse complement strand
CCCAGATGGTTGATCGAAATCATTCCGCTTTCGACCTCGCTTGCCAGGCGGTGGGCGCTGCGCTCCGATCCGGTAAAGGCATAGGCCGCAAGACCGAAGGGCAGGCGATTGGCCTCGTTGATCGCCTCGTCGAGATCATGGAAGCGATTGATGATCGAGACCGGGCCGAACGGCTCGTCGTTCATGATCCGGGCGGAAAGCGGCACGTCCGCCAGAACCGTCGGCTCGAAGAAGTAGCCGCGGTTGCCGATGCGATGGCCGCCGGTCGCCAATCGGGCACCATGCTCGAGCGCGTCGGCAACCAGGCTTTCGATCGCCGGGATGCGCCGCTCGTTGGCAAGCGGCCCCATGTCGACGCCGGCTTCGAGACCGTTGCCGACCTTGATCGTCTTCGAGGCGGCGACGAAGCCGTCGAGGAACTGATCGGCGACGCGCTCCTGCACGAGGAAGCGGGTCGGCGACACGCAGACCTGGCCGGCATTGCGGTACTTGCTGGCGGACATGATGGCGACGGCGCGTTCGACATCGGCATCATCGGTGACGATGACAGGCGCATGCCCGCCCAGTTCCATCGTCGCGCGCTTCATGTGCTGGCCGGCAAGGGCCGCCAGCATCTTGCCGACCGGGGTCGAGCCGGTAAACGACATCTTGCGGATCACCGGATGGGCGATCAGGTATTCCGAGATGACCGAGGGCACGCCGTAGACAAGGTTGACGACGCCGGCCGGAAGCCCGGCATCGACGAAGCAGCGGATGAGTTCGGCCGGCGACGCCGGCGTTTCCTCGGGCGCCTTGACGATGATCGAGCATCCGGTGGTCAGCGCCGCCGACAGCTTGCGCACCACCTGGTTGATCGGGAAGTTCCAGGGCGTGAAGGCGGCAACCGGACCGACCGGCAGCTTGACGGTCATCTGGGTGACATCGGGTGCGCGCGGCGGAATGATCTGGCCGTAGGCCCGCTTTCCCTCCTCGGCGAACCACTCGATGATGTCGGCGGCGCCAAGGATCTCGCCCTTCGACTGGGCAAGCGGTTTGCCTTGCTCGCGCGTCATCAGAAAGGCAATGTCGCCGGCCCGTTCGCGCAGCAGGGCGGCTGCCGACCGCATCACCTGGGCGCGGTCGAAGGCGGAGGTTGCCCGCCACGTCTTGAAGCCCTTCTCGGCGGCCGCAAGCGCCTCATTGAGGTCTTCCACTTCGGCCCAGGCCACCTGGCCGATCGTTTCCTCGTTGGCCGGGTCGATGACGGGAATGGTCTTGCCGGAACGCGCCGGCCGCCAGGCGCCGTCGATATGAAGCAGGATGTCTGG
>NZ_LMJM01000032.1:0-1272 GCF_001429005.1 Ensifer sp. Root954 | reverse complement strand
TGACCTTGCCCCGTTGAAATAATCCATTTTGAAGTAAGCTCTGGCCCATTGAGAGGACCAGGGAATGAAGCGCAACCGTTTCACAGACGAACAGATCATCGTCATTTTGAAGGAGCACGAGGCTGGCACGCCCGTCTCGGAGCTTTGCCGCAAGCACGGCGTCAGCGATGCCAGCATCTATAAATGGAAGGCCAAATTCGGCGGCATGGACGTATCCGAAGCCAAGCGGCTGAAGACGCTGGAAGACGAGAACACGAAGCTGAAACGGCTCCTGGCAGATGCGATGCTCGACAATGCGGCCTTGAAAGACCTTTTGGGAAAGAAGTGGTGACGCCCGCAGCAAGGCGGAAAGCTGTCGCTCATCTGATGGATCACCACCAGATGAGCGAACGGCGGGCGTGTAAAGCCATCGGCTTTTGCCGGATGATGATCCGTTACGAAACCAGGCGCAGCGATGACCATGACCTTCGCGAGCGGATGAAGGCGCTGGCGCATGAACGCCGCCGCTTTGGATATCGACGCCTTCATGTGCTGCTCAGGCGTGAGGGTCACCTTGTGAACCACAAGCGGCTCTTCCGGCTCTATCGGGAAGAGAAGCTGACGGTGCGCAAGCGCGGCGGTCGGAAACGAGCGATAGGCACACGAGCACCGATGCTGATCCCGCTTGCCGCCAATGATCGCTGGTCACTGGACTTCGTGTCGGATCAACTCACCGATGGCCGCAGGTTCCGGATTCTGACGGTCGTCGACGATTGCACCAGGGAATGCCTGGCTCTCGTCGCCGACACGTCGCTCTCCGGCCTGCGGGTCGCCCGTGAGCTGGATCGGATCATCGAGGGACGAGGCAAGCCGAAGATGATCGTCAGCGACAATGGCAGTGAGTTCACCAGCAACGCGATCCTGCAATGGACGGATCGGAGCAAGGTGGATTGGCACTACATCGCGCCGGGCAAGCCGATCCAGAACGCCTTCATCGAAAGCTTCAATGGGCGGCTGCGCGACGAGCTCTTGAATGAGACGCTCTTCTCGTCACTGGCCTATGCTCGATCGGCGCTTTCAAACTGGCGCAGCGATTACAACGATCATCGACCACACTCTGGACTCGGCTGGATGACACCTGCCGAGTTCGCTCAGACAATCAACCCGCGACGTGATGCGGTGCTGCGCAGCCGGAATGGCTCCGCACCGCAACCCGCCGCTACCGCCCCCAATACAGCAACCCAAAACCGCTGGAGCAAACTCAAAACTGGATAAAACTTGGGGGCAAGGTCA
>NZ_LMJM01000031.1:0-1117 GCF_001429005.1 Ensifer sp. Root954 | reverse complement strand
GGTGGGTTCAAGGATGAAGTGCGACTTGCGATAGATACCAATGGGTTGTCACTCGCAAGGAATGGCTCATGAGACGCACCTACTCCCAAATCGATATGGATGAACGTCGTAGGATCGCCCGGTGGCGAGCGGCTGGCCTGAGTGTCACTGTGATCGCCGAGAAGCTTGGGCGGCATCGCTCGACGATTTTCCGGGAACTCAGCCGCAATGCTTTCGACGATGTGCAAATGCCGGAGCTCAGCGGCTACTACTGTGTCACGGCCAACGAGATGGCGCGTGAGCGCAGAGCCAAGCTGCGCAAGCTTGCTCGGTTTGCGCATGTGCGCCGATCGGTGATCGAGCGGATCATGCATGGCTGGTCGCCGCAGCAGATCGCCGGCCGCATGCGGCTTGAGCGTCATCCGATTTCCGTCAGCTACGAGACGATCTACAAATTCGCCTATTCCGCAGACGGCCTTGCCATCAAGCTGTGGCGGCATCTGCCGGAACGTCGCGCGAGACGTCGACCGCGGCATGCCAGGCGGCGCTACGGCCGCCGTTTCAGCCCGGAACTCAACATTCTCCATCGTCCTGACGCGGTCGACGAGCGCAAGCAGTTCGGTCATTGGGAGTGCGATCTCATTCAATTTCGCAAGAAGTTCGGCAAGGCCAATGTGACGTCGCTGGTCGAGCGAGTCAGTCGCTTTGCCGTCTTCCTGCGCAACAACGACCGGCAATCGAAGCCGATCATGGACGGGCTGATCCAGGCGCTGCAGTCCCTGCCCCATCTCGCCCGCCGGTCGATTACCTTTGACCGTGGCACCGAATTCAGCGAATGGCCGTATCTCCAGGCTGGCATCGGAACGCAGACATGGTTCTGCGACCCGCAGGCGCCGTGGCAAAAAGGCACCGTTGAGAACACCAATCGCCGTGCTCGCAAATGGCTTTCGAGAGAGGTGGATCCTCTATCGATCACCGACGGTGACCTGAAGGACATTTGCGATCGGCTTAACTCGACGCCCCGAAAGTGCCTCGGCTATCGAACGCCCGCGGAAGTCTTCCGCAAGAAACTGCTCGCGCAAATGCGGCGTGTCGGTTAGCGTTGCACGCGCAAGTCGCAGTTCGGCGTGAACTCACA
>NZ_LMJM01000030.1:0-1090 GCF_001429005.1 Ensifer sp. Root954 | reverse complement strand
GTCAGCAACCTTGAAGGTCCAGCCGACCGAGTTGCCCGACTGGCTGACCGGGTCGAGCGCGAACTTGCCGAGATAGCCTTCGCCGTTCGCCTTGAAGCTGGCGCTGTGGGTGTCCAGCGTGTCGACATCGGCAAAAGCCACCTTGCCGGCGTTGACGTGCACCACTGAGTTCTCGCCGGCCGCACCGTCGCCGCGCTCCGTGACCGTGGCGCTCTGCGCACCCGAGGTGATCACCGGTGCATCGTTCGTCCCGGTGATCGCGATCGTAACGGTCTGCGCCACGATCCCGCCATGGCCGTCATTGACGAACACGGTGTACTTCTGCGTCAGCGTCTGGCCGGCCTGCAGCGAGTCCAGCACGCCGTCGGCGACCTTGAAGTTCCAGCCGATCCTGTCAGCTGCCTGATCGACCGCATCCAGCGAGAAGGTACCGAGATAACCACGGCCCTGCGGCAAGAAGCTGGCGCTGTGGGTGTCGAGCGTATCGACGTCGGTAAACGTCACCGCGCCGTCCTGCGTGTGCGTCACCGTATTCTCGCCCGTCGCCTTGTCGGCGATCTCCGTCACCGCACCGCTCTGCACACCCGAGGTGATCACCGGGGCGTCGTTGGTGCCGGCGATCACGATCGTGACCGTCTGCGTCGCCGTGCCGCCGTGGCCGTCATCGACGGTGACGTCGTAGGTCTGCACCAGGATCTGGCCGGCCTGCAGCGAGTCGAGCACGCTGTCGGCAACCTGGAAGTTCCAGCCAAGCTTG
Source organism: Ensifer sp. Root954 (assembly GCF_001429005.1). Lineage (NCBI taxonomy): Bacteria > Pseudomonadati > Pseudomonadota > Alphaproteobacteria > Hyphomicrobiales > Rhizobiaceae > Ensifer > Ensifer sp. Root954. The sequence goes on along the minus strand of NZ_LMJM01000030.1, from coordinate 333 downwards.
TCGGTTGCCTGGTTCAAAGGATCGAGCGAGAAGGTACCGAGATAGCCGTTACCGCCCGCCGTGAAGCTCGCCGTGTGCGTGTCGAGCGTATCGACGTCGCGAAAGCCGATCGTGCCGTCCTGCGTGTGCGTGACCGTGTTCTCGCCCGGAAAGCCGTCAAAGCGCTCCACCACGCCGCCGAGCTGCCAACCGGACGTGATCACCGGAGCATCGTTGGTGCCGGTGATCGTGATCGTCACGGTCTGCGTCGCCGTACCGCCCTTGCCGTCGTCGACGGTGACGTCATAGGTCTGCGTCAGCTTTTGGCCAGCCTGCAGCGAGTCGAGCACGCTG
>NZ_LMJM01000029.1:26973-102830 GCF_001429005.1 Ensifer sp. Root954 | reverse complement strand
CTGGTCCTCTCAATGGGCCAGAGCTTACTTCAAAATGGATTATTTCAACGGGGCAAGGTCAACTGGCATGCGATGGATGATCTTGATGATCGTTTTCGGTGCCATGGGATTTGTCCTCATTTCGGGGCGTGATCGGACCGTCGATATCGCCAACGCCCTCACCGAAAAAGGGCAGTTGCGCGTGCTTGATGCCGACGAAGAGGCGACACTTCGCCGTTTCCTTTCGGCATTGCTCTCCTCTGAAAAGGCTGGCGCCGAACTCGCCATCAATCAACGTTATCAGGCCGGTCGTCTCAATATCTATGTTGTCGATGCGGCTGCTGGGGAGGGCTCTCGCGTCGTTTCCCGCGGCAATGCCGCATATGTGTCTTCTTCGGATATTCTCTTTGTCGAAAGCTCCTATTTCGAAATCGGCGATACGAAGGTCTTCGCGCAAGCAAGTGATTCTCTGACGGAGAAGGTTCTGTCACCCCTGCGTGTCCAGGCGTTTTTCGTGCTGACCCACGAGATCGGTCACCGCCAGCTTCGGCACGGTCGCGAATGGTTCGGATGGGAAGGACAAGTGCGGAGCTATGAACGAGAGATCGAAGCGGACGACTTCGCCATCGCTGCTCTCAAGAAGCTGTACGTAAGTTCGGAGAGCAGAGAGCGTGCAGGTATCCCCGAGCCGATTTCCGCATCGTTCTTGGAGGAACCCGGTCCATTGGAGCGCATAGCAGATCATCTTGGCTATGCAGTCGATTTCCTGTCAGACGAGGTCTTCGACAATCCGTTTCCGATCCTCGCTAATTCCAAAACTCACCCGGCCTTCTTCGGTCGCATGCGGTCGCTGCTGCAGCGCCTGAGGATCGATGCAGAAGCTGAAAGGGACGAGCCAGCTCTTGACCGACTGCGCCTGGCCGAAGCTGTCGCTGCGGCCAGCGACTATTTGCTCTCATTGAAGCCGATAGAGATCGAGTATTCGAACAGTTTTCAATACGCCTATTTGACCAATGAGGGGGTTGTCGCCGTTGGCAATGACGGACAACCCATCGCCGACACGCCGTTGAGTGACCTTGTGCCGGGACAGCAGTACCGAAAAACTCTGCCCGCGCCACAACGTGAGGCAACGGTTCGATATGCTTGGCCGGGCGCTACGGGTGAGACACTTGTTTTGCGCCGCAACGGTCGCCTCGAGAGGACCGACAACAAAACTGGTATCAGTCGACTCGTTGTCGATCTAATCGGCAAACTCGGAGACAACACCTGCGTCAAGCAATTTCTCCTGCCGCCAGGTCCGCAACAATACGCTCTGGCAACATCCTGCATAGAGGGGCGGCTGCAGGTGAGCTTGATCGCCAACGACGGCACCATTCGGACGGTGCCACTTCACGGGCTGGCCTTAGCTGCCTCCAAGGCTGCCGGCTACAATTCGGTTACCGCCGAGGATCTCGAAATTAGAGGTTTCGACCTTGGGGCATCCGGCCTGCCCACGCTGACTTATACTGATGGAAATAATGTGTTTTTTGCTAATCTCTCCGCTTCTTTAGAGCCATCCGCCGCACGTAAGCTGACGCTCGAGCCGCATGATCTGCCCGAACCCATCATCTACCATGGTGCGCGTGCCCTTCCGAGGGCAATCTTCGCCGATCCATTCGGCAGGGCATATTACGCCTTTGGTGCGCCGATCTTTCGCGATATCAGCATTTTCGATGCCGAGGCTGTCTCGGATAAGCCGGTAGCGTCCGTCGATCTCTCACCATCTGTGAATGAGGATAGGCTCAACGCACTGTTGCCGATTGTCTCTTCTTTTCCGATTGGTCAGGGCCGCCTTATCATCAATCTCGATCGCGAGGGCGCCTATCTAATGGATTTCGTCAACAAGAGCTTGCTGCCGATTCGTCGATCAGGTTTCGTTGCACTTGAACAAGTTGTCGCCAACGATAGTGGCGATTGGATATACTACCGGAAGTATGGCAATAGAATCCTCGTTTTCAAGGGGGAGGAAGATGTCGGATCGTAAACTACTTGTTGTCGCGCAAATTCTTGCTGCTGTGGGGCTTATCTTCTGGGCTTACTACATCTTGACCTACGTCCTGGGGATGCCGCTTTTCCTTAATACCGAGAGCGACAACCGGCTCGCTGCACAGGTCGGGTTCGGGATTTACGGGTATGTGATCCTCCTCGTCGGTGTGATGTTGGGTGCCGTCTACCAAGAGCTGAAGGTTGCCAAGGCTGAGGGTAAGAAGCGGATCAGGATAGGCGCCACGCTGCGCCGTGCGACCCGGACCGCCGACTTTTGGCTCGGGATCTTTGCGTCGCCTGTCGTTTATGCCGTCCTCTTACAAGCTGTTGATATGACGAACGTTACGGGGAGTTCGTTTATCGGAATTACTCTTGTCGGTCTGCAGAACGGTTTCGTCTGCAACACGGTCGCCGAGTCCTTTATCAAGAACGGGCCGTTGGGTCAGCCGGCGCAGAAGAATTGATTCCGTTAGCCGACAAATTCGAACTGTCATCGATCATCCGCCCGGTATGGCGTCTGCCAGCCTTTTTCCCGCTACGCGGCGCAGTGGAAGCCGAATGACCAGCCATTTGGTGCGGACTCTCGGGCGGGATTGCCGCTTGCGGTGAACCGTTGGAAACTCCGTGATGACGGAGACCCTTTGGCAGATGGCATGATTCTAAAGAACGAAAAACAGAATAATGGGGTACTTGATGGTGAGCAGAGCTGTTCTGTTATTCGGTGCGGAGGCATCGGTGGAAGATAGGGCGCCCTCAATGGCAGCGATTACCAGCGAGATAGAATCTCAAGTGATGGCCGACGACTGGATGAAAAGCTGCGGTGGCGATCACGTTTATCAGTTCATCAAGACGCGGCTGGCCAGCTATCTGGAGCATCCCGACAACGTCAATTTCGAGCAGATTTACCACTGTGCTCATGAGCTCAGCTACACCCTTCCGCGTTCAGGCCGAAATAGGATGCTTTTCGTCCGCTCTTCTGGAAAGATGACGGAGGTCATCTACGCCAAGTTTTCAGCCGCTTGCGAAAATAAATCCTTTGAGCCTGGCACCGCTTTCGGCCTTTATCGACAAAATTAGAAACAGCTATATTACTCGAATTTACACGACCAAATACGATGATTTCATCCTCCAAGGGGGCTTCCGACCTCTACACTGGCTTCGTGAACGATCTATCGCCCGGACCGCAGCGATTCGAACTCCCAATTCTGGGATCGGACCGACGATGCTGGCGTTTTTTATCTTCACGGGTCCGTGCATTTAGGCATGTCACATCCGAGGCCGGCAGGCAGCGAAATTGCCGATCTGTACTGGTATCGTTCCCGCGAAGAAGCAGGCAAACACGCCCCGGTTCGATGGAAGCGATCTCTCTCGCATCGATGGTACGCGGGTGATGCGGACATAAGGTGATTACCGGTCTCGACAAGTTATCGCGGGCAGCAACGACCGATTTCTCATTGCTACGCAGCATTGGCACGTGATTTGTGGCCGCCGACGTCATCTATGTGATCGATCCGGGCTCACTGACCTTCATCTGAACAGCTGGGAAGCACGCACGCTAAATCCGGCCGCCCCGCTATTGTTCGTTGACTACTGGGATTCGGGCTTTCTAGGGGAACCGCGTTCAGCCACGGCCGGAAGGAAATACTGCTGTTCCACGAACTGCGCATCCACGCAAAGGGACCATTCGACGGGGTCCGTGTCGGGGATCACTGGATCGTCTCTCCTGACAAAACCTCAGCGATCTGGGGCAACGGATTTCAGAATTTTCTCGCGTTCGCCGATGAGCATGACGACGTTCTGAGCCGCCTCAAACCGCGACGGCCTTGAAACGAACCTCTCCCTACTCCGCGACAAATGCCCACAAGCACATTGTAAAGTTCCCGCCTTCCGACTTAACCGGGCTGAGATTGTTGGAACTCCTTCCACCTCTCGAAGTCTTGCATCACGAAATCTTCCACAGTCTTCGAGGCATCGTGCAACCAGTCTGGCTTGCGTCCATCGAGATCACCCCTGATGTCGCCAACGCTTACTTTCCCTGAAAGATGGATTGCTGCTAGATCCGCTCCCATCGCAGCGAGGAGATCTGGCCCATAGGCCCAGGCATCTTCTTCGCTGAGGTCGATCTTTTGTGAATCCGACGCGATACGTCGAACGACGAAATCAGAACGGACTTTCAGGAACGGGTCGGGTGAGCGAAAGCGCCCGGTCGAGACGACCTGAAACAGTCCGACGGGGCCGATCTTGCCATTTGCCCACTCCCAAGCCGATGGAACTAGCGCTTTCGCCTCACGCACAACGCTTCCGCCATTCCAAGTGCCGATTGCAAGGAAACGCGGACGCCCAAGTGAACCGCCGCCGCGCTGCCAGGTTCGGAAGACAATGTCGCGAGTACCGGCTGGAAGCTGCTCTTTCAACAAGTCGGAAATCTGGGGCGGCGGCGCGACTACGGCCGCCTCACTCAACTCGGTGCGAAAGGCGTCGATCTTCGTCGCAGGCCGGTTTACCAACGCCTGCATCCAAGGCACTCTGTCGTCGACGAAATATGGGTCGGGCGCTTCAAGGCCGCGTCGATATCCTTCGACGATAGCCTCGGCCCGGGCCTTTTTGCTGCCCGGCAAATTCGGGGCTAGGCGCGCACTTGCTGCAAGGCGCACGAGATCGCAGGCGTAGGGAAGCATGGCGGCCTCGTCGAAGTCATTGACGCCCCAGACCAAGCGTCCTTCCTCGTCCCGCCATGTTCCCCAGTTCTCGATGTGAGCGTCGCCGACGCTCATCAACAAGGGACCGCCATTCAATTTGGGCAGCCATTCAAACAGCTTGCGGGCGAAACGGAAACAGGTTGCGCGAAAGAACTTGAACGGATCGCGTGCCATCCGTTTGTGCTTTTCATCGAGCCCCGCCGGTACGACGTCGCACTGCGTTGCGAGCCAATCCTCATACTTTTTGACGTCATCGACTACGGACATCGGAAGATCTCGGTTGTGAAGGAATGTGGAGCTGAAACACTACTAACTTGCGGCAATTGTGGGCGGACGAGATCGCCTGCAACCGATGTTGCTACGTATGCGCTCAATCTGAATTGAAAATCTCCGATTCTATTCCTTTCAAGGCGAGGGATAAGCGATATCCGCGCTGCGAGCTTCCGGTAGTCGAGTAATCTGAGCGCCCGAGGAGCGTCGGGAGCGGATACTTGGTCAGTGCGAACGAACGTCTCAATTGTGGTCGAGAGCAGACTGAGTGCTTTTAGCGTCCGAGAATGCGGACGTGCAGGTTACCCAATCATGTAGGTAGTTATGCCGAATTCGTCCTTAAAGGCTTCGATCGTGACAAGCGATCGAACTAACTCGCTTGCCATGACCTCCGGAGCAGCAATTGCGCTGATCGCTTGCCCTAATCGTTTCTCGAGCCCCAACTCTTCGACAGCCTGCTTGATCAGGACCGCAGTTTCGGAAAGGCGCTCACCGAAGGAAAGGCTGCGTCCTGTGCCTGTCGTTCCAAGCAGTTCGGAGAAGGGAACGCTCTCGATGTCTTCTGGCTCCGAATGTCCACGTCCGCGAAATCCAGGTGCTGTATAGGTGTAACGATGATGACCCGCGAGTAGCCTAGCGCTGGCGATGTTCGAGTATTGGCAAACTGCCGATGCCTCGACGTGCTGCCATAGATCTTGGGTCCTCCGGAAGCTCGGACTTGCGTACACCGTCGCCGCCTCTCCGGCCGCCGTAGAATCCAGCGCCTCCAGCAATTTCTGCTGGTGCGGATCAAGGTGGTAGCGGTAGTAAGGTGTCTGCCAGTACGGCCACTCCTTGGAGGTGCTTAGCGTCATGTACTGTGGCCTTTTATACTGCACGAACAGATTAAATCTGAAGGGAGGCATGCGGGCGCTAAGATCCTTTGCAATATGTTCCAGATCCGCGACCTTAATGCCTGTGCGTCGCTCCCATTTGGACCGTCGAAGGAAGCGATGCAGCCCACCCAAAAACTCTTTCGGCAGGAAGAATGCATCATCGAAACCAAGAAAGTGCTCGTCGCATTGATCAGGCGAGTAGCAAATCTGCGTTTGACGACATAGCTCGCCATAAAAGTATTTCTCGTATGTCTTCTCTTTGAATTCCAAGTCCATTCGCATCTCCCTAATGCAACCTTGGACATACTTTTTGATCGCTTAATTTTCAGCGAACGGAAATTGGGCTGAGAGCCATGATTTGTGTAGGCAATCAGCCCCAAGCAACCAGTGGGGGCGATTGCATTGACCTTAACCATATTTAAGTATATGTAAGATTAGAGGCTGTGGAGGGAAGTGCTATATGGAAACATTCCAAATTTCCTTCAACGATGTTGACGAGGCCGAGTCGAATTTGCTGGCCCAGGATCTGGAAAATACGCTTGAGGCGGTCTTACCGGAGGGCGCTGTTACAAGAAAAAAGCGTAACAGCAAAACACAGGATTTTGGCGGAACTCTTGTACTTGTCCTAGGCACGCCTGTCGCGATCATCGCAGCAAAGGCCATACACGAATTTCTCGTGCGAAATTCGGGCGCGAGTATCGAAATTTCGAAAGACGGAGACATTGTTGCTCGAAACTTGGCTAGTGCCGATGCGGCGAAAATAGCTGAGGCTTTAGCAAGAAAGTCGTGAGCGGAAATTGTTCAAAAACTCGCAAACACTCGCTATTATCTTGGGAGTGAGCAGATGTCCAAAAGCGCCACAACTTGATGACTTGCCACAGTGCTCCCAATCTGCAAACGAATTCATCACATACGTTCGGGATCAACTTGGCGTCGATGACCATTGTATACTCAATCTGTTCGATAGTGCGCACTCCTCGTCCGATCAACTTGTTGAAATCGAGGACTGGTTGGACGCAAGGATAAAAGCTGCTTCTGCCGACACTTTTAGAAACTTGATCATTTACTATACGGGGCACGGTGGGTTCGCCAGGCACGACCATTCGTACTTTTTGGCAACCAGAAACACCCGGGCGGGATCTGAAGGCCATACGAGCATAAGATATGTCGATTTTTCAAGCACGGTTAAAAAAAGTTCCAAGGGCCTTCGTAGGTTTATAATCTTGGACTGCTGCTTTGCCGCGGCAGCAGTTATGCGGCTGCAATCCGATCTAAACGTGTCGGTAAGAAGGGGCTTGGAGGAAGCTCACGCGGACTCTGGTACAGCCGTGCTATGTTCGTCGGCGGCGACACGTGCTTCAATTGCTCCCATGGAGGGGCGCTACACAATGTTCTCCGGTGCCTTGCTCAAATGTTTGAGGGAGGGGATCCCGGGCGCTCCTAAACTGTTGTCATTACAAGACATAAGCGTTGCCGTGCGTTTAACAATTGCGGACGATTTTCCAAACGACGCTGTGCGACCGGAGCTGCACGTTCCAGAGCAACACCAAGGTGACCCAGCGAGAGTGCGTCTGTTTCCCAATAACGCCTGGGTTGAAGGCGCCCCGTTGTCGCCCGAATTTGAGCACCGTGATAGCAAGACACGGCTCCCTGTCGACCACACAATAAGCCTACTGAGGGACCTAGGATTGGGCGTGGTGGCCGCCCTAGGCGGCGCAATTGCCGGCAATTCGTTGCCCATGCCGATCGGCACTCTGTCGCCAATCAACCAAGGTGGCGAATCCTATGTCCACATTTCTGGGATTGCCATATGCCTATTTCTCTCGGGCGCGGTCATTGTCTCTGCGATACTTCATGATATTCGCGGCAGGCTATTCTACGTACTCGCGCCCATCGCAATCTATTTGGGCTGGATTTGCGGCTTCAATGCCACCATCTTCTTCAGCCCCATACTACTAGCTGAACCGTCAACAACGCTTTTAGTTGGTTTTCCTTGTACGATTGGGGCAATAGTATCTCTTTCTATTATCTACTTTTCTCATGGACAAGGAAGACTCGCCGGATATTATCGATACGTCGCGATGGCAATATTGCCGACGGTGGCATTGGTAGGAGCAACAACTACACTAGCGTTTCTTAAGATTGACGACTTGAACGTTGGTATTTCGCTGAAACTAAGCGCCTTAATACCGTGGCAAATGGCTTTCATCGGAAGAATTTCTTTAGATTTTATGCGAACAAAAGCCAATTACAAGCAAATCGTAACATGGCTGTTTTCCCCCATTCTGATGTCAATAACGGTCGTTTTCTTTCTCAGTATGCCGGACATCAGGCTTGGTATCGAGCAGGCCGCGGGTGAAATTACTTCCGTGGCTATGGTTTTGGACAAACTGGAGCGAGAGAGCGATGGCAAGACAGTAACCCTAACGCTCTCTATAACGGCGTCTAGCCGAGGCCCAGCCACACTCGACTGCAAATTTTCCGCCCGATTTTACGACGTAAGTCCCAAAGTTGGGGTGGACCCTGCCGAATTATTCTTGGAACCAGGAAGGGCAGTTCAAGCCACTGCGATCGTGCAGATTGCCCAAAGCGATTTCGACCGGAATTGGACAGCGGTGATGAATACTGCAGGTCCCTATAATGAATATCCAGCCGTATTCTTGTCGCACAAGTTGGACTGTGTTTCGCCCGATAGCGGCCCCTTCAATGCAAGTCCCAAAGTAAAGGCTCAAACTCCTTGGGAGGATTACATGCTTAACCAGATCGAGGGGTAGCGGTGGCGCGAAACTTGATGGAGCGGAAGCAGGACGGCGCCGTGACCTGTCAAACTGCTGGAGCTGATCGAGCTGTCAAGCGCATCCGCTCGTCTCGAAGGATTATGGGGAGCGGCATGCTTTCAACGAACAGTTGGATCGATCCCCTCAAGACTAGGTGCCTAGCAAGATTGATGGCACTCGTCGTCAAACTCCAAAAGTAGTTGTGGACGTTCTAGTTACGGCATACAAGCGTGCGAATTGTGCCAGTCCGCTGTTGGCGAACAGATGTCGTAGCGACAAGCCAATGCGATGACCGCTTTCTGGCAGGGGCATAAGCGCGGACGTCGCCTTGGAGGTCGCCCGCCATGACCATGAGATCACGCATAAAAGCCGTCGGACTGCCCGACTTTGTGGCCGGTCGGCGCAGTTGCTAGCTGAAACCCTATGTCCAGGGTGTTGTGAGCGGCCTGCATAATATCAAAATCGTGGATGTGACTGACGGCCGCCAGCCCCCAGCATCATTTCGCCGACCGCTACATCAACGCGTCGAGGCTCAAGGGAAGCGCCTGTTCGAGGCATGCCTCCAGCTGATCAAACGTTCCTCCCAAAGCCAGATAGAGTTCCATGGCTGTGGTCAGAACGTTTTTCCGACGTTCGTCGAGATCGCCAACTGGAGCCTCTCCAGTCTCCAGTGGATGCTGGGGCTGAGCGCTATGACCGCTAATGGCGCGGAGCTGCCAAGCTGCCAAGTTGGTCGAACGTCCGCTTCTGGCCAGCACCGGCCGAGAGCCCCGCGCGGCTTGTTGCTGTGATGTTCACTTTTTGGGCCAAAAAGATCGCATAATGTATCGTCGGGAACGGTCGTGCGGCACTATCCCTGTGGGACGGTGCGGCGTTCCTCGTGTGTCGGGCCGCGGACGTCGTCTTCGATCCTGTAGAGTTCACCGATGCGACTGAGACGCTTTGCTCGCGACCTTGCAGTTGCATGACGAGGCTTTCCCCCCTTTTGTTACGTGTGCGTCGAACTTTCGGAAACCCGCTTAAGGTTGCGAAGGCTTCTCCCTGATCATCCAATAGCGAATCCCCTGTATGTCGGCAGCCGGTAACTGACGGCCATCTGCCCCAATTCGTTGTTTCATGAGTGCGGATACATCCTGCGCGACCAATGGTACGTCGAACCCATGCGCGTGATTTTTTTCGGGCCAGCGCTCGTGGGCGACTGCGGAAACGTCGACTGTTTCGACGCCAGGGACAAGGTGGAGATACTTTCCCCCTAGTCCGATCGGAATCTCTCCATTGACCTTCTTAGATAACCACAAGGCCCTGTCATGTTCATTTGCATAAAGTGTCTTCATGGGGGCGACAGCGCCGTCGCTTCTAACGAGTTGTCCAAACAGGGATGGCGGATAGTCGGCAGCGATAAAGATCAGATTCTTGATGCTTTGGCCCTTCGCGCGAACCTGTTTCAGGAAGACGCCGGCCATCCGACTTCCCATGCTGTGTGCGACCACCGTGATGTTGCTGAGTTGCCCCTTCAGCTCCAAGGCATCGACGAACTGGCGGACATGCTCTTCACTGAACTGGACGCTGTTCAGATCGAAGACATACGCGCCCCGCGTGCCAGCCGACGGCCAGGACCAGACCAAGACTGGTTGCGATAGACCGAAATCTTCTGAGAAGCCGATTGCACGCCGTATCGCGTCGGAAAACGAGTTGTAATATCCGTGAAAGAAGATCACTAAGCCTTTGTCGTCTCCGACACTGTTATTTACAAGCTCTGCACACTCGCTGCCTTTGTTCCAGATTTTTTCGTTACTCAGAGAAATGGCCCCTTCAAACGTGGCGCCAAACTCCCTCGACGGCTGGGGCAAATAAATGATCCGGCCGCAGTTCAACTCGTTGGAGTTGTCCTTCTCCACTCCAAACCGAGTTTCCAGGTCAGACGTGCCCTCATCATTTCGATTGGTTGCGAACAAGACAGGTGGCTGGGTCCTCGGGATCGTTAAAGATCCGCCGCGGCCCCTCCTTGCGCTGACCTCTTCCTTGACGCGGGTCAATTGGGAGTAGGCTTCCTTGCGCGTCTCGTCTGGCGACTTTGCCAGCCAATTGTTACTTGAGATGGTTTGAATAGCTTCCCAGCCATCGGGGCTGAGCGATGCGTACCCCACTCCGAACTCTTCCGCCGTCTTACGGACGATACCTTCCTGCTCAAGGATGATTGATTGGGAGATCTTTTCCCCATCCAGGGCCGCATTTCGGATGGTTGAGCGTACAAGCTCACTGTAGCCAAGCCAGTTGGCGCTGTTGACCAGCATGAAACCTTGATTTTGGTTGTAGTTGTTGAGGATTTGCCCGTCACGAATTGATTTGTACAGTTGGGGAACGATAGGTCCGTCCACAGCTGTTTCCACAGCATCAACAACCCCGGTATCCAAAGCAACGGCCACCTCGGCATATGCCAACCCAAGTGGATCTGCACCAAGCTCACTTAGCACAGCGCCGCTTGCTTCATCCGAGATTCTGACTTTCACGCCCTTTAGATCCTGCGCGGACAGCAGAGGGCGTTTCAGGAACAGCGCCTGCGGTGGACGGTTCCAAAACCCGACGACAGTCAAACCGATGTCTGAAATCTCGGCCGCGGCAAGATCACCAATCACAGAATCTTGCACCGCGAAATTCTGTGTGGCGTTTTCGATAAGGCCAGGCTGTGAGATCAAGGACGTGTATGTGAAAGTCGGAATGGACCGAACTTCCGGTATAGCCGTTATGGGGATCAAAGCCAGGTCAAGCCCGCTACCGCTTCGAAGAAATTGTAGGACCTCATCGAGCGAAAGGTCGGCGGGTACTGCAATTTCCCGAACCCCTATTCCCGATCCTTCCAGTCTTTTCCGAAATGCATCGAGGTACCCGACCGTTGCCGCGTCTTTGATTTCCGGAGCAGCAACATGGAGGACATTGCTGCCCGCGACCTGAGCCCTACCAGGCGAAGCAATCGCCAACGTCACAACGACGGCGACGATCACCCAGAACAACATGCGCAGCACTATCGAACTCCGAGGAACCATCCGAGAACCCTCCCTATGCTTGGCGAAAAGTTGAATGAGTAACCCGGAGATCTCCTGTGCGCCCCAAGCTGAAAATAGGACGAGGTCTACGGGCGTCTCTGCGTCGTGGCGTTGCGAAAAATCAGTTTAACAGTCGGATCGAAGGCGTCTGTCGCTATCAAAGGCGTCTCTGGTTGGGAGCAAGTCCCCTTGCTCATGCGCATTCCGAAACACTCAGAGCTTTAACACGTGCGGCATGAAGCTCGTGCCGCGCAGCTTGGAGCGCGTACGAAGTGGTGTCTGCAACTTTTGCTGATCCAAAGGGTTGTGTCTGCCATGACGCTTCTCATCCCGCGGCAGGTTGAGCTTCTCACAACTCTGCAGCGGAGCGCAACTCTATGGCGATGTAAGTCTGGTAGCTCAATTGAGCTAGGAGGCTGAGTTCTTTTGATGTAGGGCGGGTTTCACAAAGCGGTTGCTTCGGGGCGCTTAGAGCAGAACTGTTTCCCAATCTTTCCAGTTTGCCGTGCGAACCCATTGAAAGAAAGTCCATTTGACGCCTCCATGATGGGTCGCGCCGGCTCGAGTAGCGTTGCTTGGCTCGGAGATAGGGCCGCCCGACGTCCCTTTGAGATCGAAACGTCGGCCTACGCTGGCTGGGCCCAGGGGCAGAACTACCGACTTTGGGCTACGTCTCGCCGGTGCCCCTTGGCTTGATAGGCGCGCTTGCGCGCGACTGCGCGTCTCCTGGCCTCGAACATTCGATTTAGAAGAGAATCCAACGAGGCTGTTCACATCATCGAGTAGGCGTGGAAAGTTACGTTATTACGTATCCTTCCGATTGACAAATGTAATAACATTACGCGGGCCTGGCGCCGTCACCTTGGCAGAGTGGCGCGATCGATCGCGAGCAGGGCGTCTCGAAAGCGGGCAATCCGCGGCTGCGAACGGCGATGGTCGAGCTCGCCTGGTTATGGCTGCGCTACCAGCCGGGCTCCAGCCTGTCCTGCTGGTTTAAGGAGCGCGTCACACAGAATGGCGGACGATTCAAAAAGACGATGATCGTGGCGCTCGCTCGCAAGCTGCTGGTCGCCTTATGGAAGTATGTGAATGGTGGCGTCGTCATCGACGGGGCAATATTGAAATCCGCCTAACCGCCGACAATACAACTGCAACGCCGTTTCAATCCTCAGGGCCGAATCAGCCCTGACGATCCAGGTGAGCGGACCGTGGATCCTCATGGCCTTCCCAGTCGGGAACAAGGTTGGTGCCGTTCTCCTGAGCCCTTGCCCGCCGCAAGCGGGATCGTGGTGCAGCCGCCTGCAGCGGCGACCGTATGTGAGGTTGTACAGGCTCGCATGCCGGGCCGGTAAAAGAATCGGGCTCAGATCTAGGATCGAGACGAGGAAATCACGATGCCACCCTGATCACTGTTGACGCCATACTCCTCATGTGAGGAGGATCCAACCGCGTCACGCGACGACATCATCGACATTGCCCGGTCGCTGGCGCGGCCGGGCAAATGAGGGAAATGCAATGAAGCGAATTCTCGAGGTGTGTGAAGCGAAGTTCAGGATGAGCTGACGTTTTCGGCCTTCGATTTCCCGTTCTTGCAGTCCTGCCCCAGTTCATAGCTGACCTTTTGACCGTCGCGCAGTGATGTCGCGCCTTCCAGCGCCGAGAACATGGACAAAGACGCCCGGTCCACCGTTGTCGGGCGTGATGAAATCAAAACCCTTGTCCTGGTTGAAAACAGCACTGTCGGCCATGATCGTCCACGTCAGCTTAGTTGGTTGCGTTTCGCGGTTCGACCCACGCTGGTCCTGACAACAATCGCGCATGGCGCGCGCGCTGTGGTTTGCAGACCTGTCACCTATCGCGATGTCGGCCGAAGCTATCCTGGCCCGCGCGACCGCGACTCTTCCTTTGTAGTAGCCGAATGTCTGGCTCGGCCCCCCGGCCAGCCGTTTCGGCACGCTCGGTAGACTGCTTGGTTGGTGAGAGAGATCCGGGCTTTCTCGAACCGGGCTTTTCAGAATAGAATCGCTGGCGGAACTCGAGGGGAAGTCCATGCCGGCTGAGTACGACGATCTGGATGGTTTCGGATTGGCGGAACTGGTGAAGGCCGGGGGCGTGTCAGCTCTTGAGCTGGTAGAGACAGCAATCGCAAGGATCGAGACTCGCAACCCGGCTCTAAACGCCGTTGTTCTCACCATGTTCGATCAGGCCCGGAGCGCGGCGTCCGATGTCGATATCAGTGCGCCTTTCGCGGGCGTTCCATTTCTGATGAAAGACCTGCTGTCAGCGGTAGAGGGCGTGCCCACGTCTCATGGCAACCGCCATTGGGCGAAGATTGCTGCCAGCGGCGATTCAGAAATCGTGAAGCGCTGGAAGAAGGCGGGGTTGATCATCCTCGGCAAGACCAACACCCCTGAGTTCGGGCTGACCCCTTATACAGAATCCGAAACCTTTGGGCCCGCTCGAAACCCATGGGACCTCGAGCGCACGCCGGGCGGTTCCAGCGGCGGCTCAGGAGCGGCGGTCGCAGCTCGCATCGTGCCGCTCGCCTCTGGCGGCGACGGTGGCGGCTCGATCCGGATCCCGGCATCGGCCTGTGGGGTGTTCGGGATGAAACCAACGCGCGGCCGCACCCCTTTTGGTCCCTATATCGGAGAGCCCTGGGCGGGTTTTGCCATCGAGCATGTACTAACCCGGTCTGTGCGCGACTCGGCCGCTCTGCTCGACTATGTCCAGGGGGGCGACGTGGGTGCGCCTCACTATCTTCCCCCTTACTCGGGCTCATTCCTCGACGCCGTCAGAGGGCCGTCCCGAAAACTACGTATCGCGGTTTCCTCAGCGCCGATGCTCGGCGGCAAAGTCGAACCGGAGGTGCTTGCCGCATTCGCTGACGCGACGAAGCTGCTCTCCGAGCTTGGTCACGAGATCGTAGAGGCAGCGCCCCAGGTCGACGCGGAGGCATTCTCACTATCGTTTCTCACCGTGCTCGCGGCGGAAATGCAGGTGGACACGGAGGACGCGGCCAAGGCGGCCGGTGTTCCGATCAGGGTCAATGATTTCGACGCTTCCACGATTGGCATGGGCCTGCTTGGGCAGGCTTTGTCCGCAAGTGATCTTGCAAAGGCTCTGCGCTACCTCAAGTTGGCAGCGCGCGGCGTCAGTTCCTTCTTCGAGACCCATGACGCGCTCATGACGCCAGTGCTTTCGCGTTTACCTCCGCCGATCGGGGCGCTCCAGCCTTCCACTCAAGAGAAGACGATCATCCGTGCGATCGGCCGCGCCAAGGCCGGTTGGTTGCTTCGAAAGCTTGGGATAGCCGAACGACTTGCCGCAGACACGTTCGCCTTTATGCCTTGGACGCCGGTGTTTAACGTGACCGGACAGCCTGCAATGTCGGTCCCGCTTTTCTGGACGGACGGCGGTTTGCCGATCGGTATGCATTTCGTCGGCCGCTTCGGCGATGAGGCAACATTGTTCCAACTCGCTGGCCAACTTGAACGGGCGCGGCCATGGTCTGACCGAAAGCCGCCTCTTTGCAGGTGAAGGAGGACACGACCACTCGACGGAGATCGCAGCCGTGTAAAATCGCATGATGTATCGTCTGGAGCGCCCCTGCTAACAGCAAGCGCGACCAAGAGGCTAGATATCGTTTTTCCAAGCAATTTCTCTGTTGCCCAAACAGTTGAACGCTCTCTTGAAGCGACACGCGGCGCCGTAGCGCACAGAACGACTGTGCGAGGCGTTGCAATCAATCGAATTCGATGACGAAGCTGTGGGTGGAATCCGTCGACGGCATATCGGCCCAGGTCTCCAGCCGAACCAACCTCATGTCGTGCTTTCCTTCAATGCCCACGAAGTACATGCCGACGTCATCGCCTGGATTGTCTTCGTTCGGTGAACCTTCCAACCACTTTGTGAATGTCAGTGCCTCACCGGTGACCCAACGCCAGCCGCCCCTGGGTTCACGAGCGCCTTCATCTTGGACCAAACCGATCCAGGGGCCGAACTTGTGAGAATACCCGTCGTTGAAGTTGATGAAGAAAAAGCGATCTTCCTTGCTGATGAGCGAAGCTATGAAATCATTCTCCTCCTTCGAGCCGATTGTGGCGAGGTGGCCACCACAGCGCTTGGCAGCCATATTCGCCGAGTTCCACGTTCCCCATTGCGCCTGTATCACCAGGTACATGTGGCCCCTGAACGAGCCGTAGACCTTGTCTTGCCACGGGTCGCAGTCAATGGCCCTCCAGACGCGCTGATCGGTTTCGAGGCCGACAAAATCCTTCGGTAGATACCGCCGCGCTTTGGGCGAAGAATAAAGACCGTCGGCAGCACTGACCACGCTGATGCCAAGCGCCTTGGCGGTCGATTCACCAAAATAGCCTGTTTCCGTAAGTCCAGCGGATTTCTGGTAGTCGGTTATGGCCCTTCGGGTCTGCGCACCGAACACTCCGTCGGCGCTTCCCGTATCATAGCCCTTTGCGGCAAGGGCCAGCTGGATCTCGGTTCGCTTGGCTTTGTCAGGGACAAGTTCGTTCTCGCGTTCCTGCGGCGTTGAGGAGGACTGAGAGGAAGCCGCGTCTGGTTGCATCACTGCCAGCATTTGCCGGGCGACATCGGCGCTTTCGCCATCGCGATGCTTTGCGAGAAAGAACGTCCATATGCGCGCAGTGTTGACCCGCAGAGCTTTCTGGAAGTCTGCCTCGGCCGCTACGGTTTTCGGATCTGTCACCGGGGCGGCAACGGGTGCCTTCTCCGATTGTTGCAAGGCGGGCCCGAAGTAGAATTCGAGCGAGAGCGAAGACAGGATCTGCGGCGATTGCTTGCCGGCGGTTGCCTCTCTCACATCGCGGATGACCCGCTTGAACGCTGTCCCAATCTCAAGGCCTGGGCTGGCCAGGTGGCTGACGAGCGCCTGAGTGAATGGCGAATTCTCGCCGCGTCCGTCAGACGCGACTTGTCCGGGTGCCGCTGCAAAGGCGACCATGGTGCCGGCACTTTCCGTCTCAATCGGCGCCAGTCCCCGCGTCGCAAGGCTTCGGGTTGCACCTTCGATTTCTTCGTTGAGCCGGTTGGCAAGCGGATTGTTGCGGCAGGCATCCAGAAAGATGAGCGCGATCTTTGCCTTCGTCTCGATCGCGCGCACCACATCGGCAAGTGCGAGGGTCTCGGCATGAACATCAAATTCGTTGGCAAGCTTGGCGTTGGTGGCGACCAGGTAGTTTTCGCCGCGAAGCTGCATGCCGTGTCCGGCATAGTAAAAAAGTGCGACGTCGTTGGCAGCTATCTTGCGCGAAAAGCGCGAGACCGCTTCGGCCAACTGGCTGCGGTTCGCGTCGATAACGATGTCAGCATCAAATCCTTGGGTGGAGAGGAACGCTCCGAACGCGCGCGCGTCGCGAGACGCGTTTGGAAGCGAACCGGCGGCTTCGTATGTCGAGTTTCCAATGACGAGCGCCAGGCGTCGACCGCTTTCGGCTGCAAACGCATCAGTGGACGCGATCAGAGTGAGTGCGAGCAAGGATAACCATGAAAACCACATTCGCATCGTGCTCGCCTCTCCCCAAGGCCGTCACAGAATCGAACGTTTGATATCGCTTGAATATTCCCCGCAACCGGCGGACTGGGGTATTTGCTTCAAATGGCTGCCACCCGATATTGCATATTAGCAATTGATGTTGTTTGGGCAAGCATGCCGCTCGCCAAGAGGATCGCATTGACGACCTATCAAGCCTCATTCAACTAAGTTGCAGACAATATTCTTGTGAAAAACCGTTCCTTGGGGCACAATTTATAAACGCAACTGAAACTGCGGCGCTCTCTGAAATCCGGCCATCAAGCGCCGCGGAATAGTTCGCGCGGGAGAGGCTGCGTCATGGGCCAGGGGTTCTTCCTTCTGTTTGCTGCGGGGGCCGTGGTTACCGCCCTTACGGTCGTCCTGGCTCGGAACCCTGTTCATAGCGCATTGGCGCTGATGGCGTGTTTCCTGCAAATCTCGGCAATCTTTGTCCTGCTTGAAGCGCCGCTCCTCGCAGTCGTGCAGATCTTCGTCTATGTCGGCGCCATCATGGTCCTCTTCCTGTTCGTGATCATGATGATCGACGTGCGCGAAGCGGTACTGCAGCGGTTTGTGCCGGGGCGAAATCTGCCAGCACTGACCCTCCTCGTCCTGCTTGGGGTCGAGATGCTTGCGCTTGTGCTCTGGAGCGGCCGCTTTTCGGCGGTTGAGCCCGTCGCGTCGCGCGGCGGTGACCAGGTGAGGCAGCTGAGCACGGTACTTTTCGCCGATTATCTCCTGCCGTTCGAAGTCGCTTCGATCATCCTTCTGGCGGCACTCGTTGGTGCCATCGTGCTCGCCCGGAAGGAGACCGGGTGATGGTTCCGCTCTGGTGGTACATTTGCCTCGCCGTGATCCTCTTCGTGATCGGAGCCGCGGGTGTGCTGCTGAGGCGCAACATTCTGGTCGTGCTGATGTCGCTGGAGCTTATGCTCAACTCGGTCAACATCAATTTCATCGCCTTTGGACGGTACTACGGTGACTTTCGCGGGCAGATCTTCGCGATCTTCGTCATCGCCATCACCGCGGCGGAAGTTGCCGTCGCCCTCGGCATTCTGGTCGCCCTCGTGAGGAACAAGCCCACCCTCAAGATTGACGACGTGACGACGATGAAAGGGTAGCGGCTTGGATCCGGTGCTATCAATCCGGCCGCTACTTGCCGTCGCCGTCGCAGGGCTGGCGGCACTGGCAGTTCTCCTTTTGAACAAGCACGACAAAATTCGGGATGCCGTCTCGCCGCTTGCCGCGGTCGTCATGTTCGCGATCGTCATCTCAATGGCACCCACGGTGCTTTCGGGTGGTACGCTCGATCTCCGCCTGTTCGAGATCCTGCCGGGCATCGCCTTCGCTTTCCGTGTCGATGCGCTCGGCATGGTGTTTGCCACCGTGTCGTCGCTCCTTTGGATCGTCGCAGCGGTCTATTCCATCGGCTACATGCGGCACCTGAACGAGCACGCGCAGACCCGCTTCTTCGCCTGCTTCGCCGCCAGTCTCGCCGCCGCCGTCGGGGGTGCCTTCGCGGCCAATCTGTTCACACTGGTGATCTTCTACGAGGCGCTGAGCCTCGTGACCTATCCGCTCGTCTGCCATCACGAGGACGAAGAAGCCTGGGCAGGCAGCCGAAAGTATCTTGTCTACCTGATGGGCGCATCGAAAAGCGTGCTTCTTGCCGCGCTGGCGCTGACCTACCAGATTGCCGGATCGCTCGACTTTGTGCCCGGGGGCCTGTTGGCGAAAGTGGACGCTTCGTCGACGCTGCTGACGGTTGTCTATTTCTGCTACCTTTTCGGCTTCGCCAAGGCCGCCGTGATGCCGATGCACGCCTGGCTGCCCGCCGCAATGGTTGCACCGACGCCGGTGAGCGCGCTCTTGCATGCAGTGGCCGTGGTCAAGATGGGCGTGTTTTGCCTGCTGCGCTTGGTGTTCGATGTCTTCGGCGTGGATCTGGTCGCAAGGCTGGGGCTCGGCATCGCAACGGCCTATCTCGTCTCCTTCACCATCCTTATGGCGTCGATCTATGCTCTGACCCGCGACGACCTGAAGGCTCGGCTTGCCTATTCGACGGTGAGCCAGCTCTCCTACGTGGTGCTGGGTGCTGTGCTTTTGTCTCCGGTCGCGATGATCGGCGGCATCATTCATATCGCCGTGCACGCCTTCTCCAAGATCACGCTCTTCTTCTGCGCCGGATCGATCTACTGTGCCTCGGGAAAACGAAACATCAGCGACATGGCCGGCATCGGCCGCCGGCTGCCCTGGACAATGGGAGCCTTTTTCGTCGCTTCGCTGAGCATGATCGGCGTGCCGCCAACAGCGGGCTTCGTCAGCAAGTGGTATCTGGCGCTCGGCTCGGTCGAAGCAGGCGAGATGGCTTTCCTCGTCGTCCTCCTGGCAAGCTCGGTCCTCAACGCTGCCTACTTCCTGCCGGTAAGCTATATCGCCTTTTTCGGAACAGAGGCGCCGGGAGAGGCAGAACCTGTCCGTGAAATTCCGCTGGTAACGATCCCGCTGGTGGCGACCGCTGCCCTGTCGGTGCTGATGGGCATCTTCCCAGGTTATTTCATCGCCTTGGCGGAAGGAGTGGTCAGATGATCAGGAACATCGTCGATTTCTTTGGCGACGAGCGCTATGCGCGGTCTCGCCGCCGGTTGTTCTATCTCGTGCTCGTTCTGATCGTCGTCGCCGATTTCCTGGTGCCGCGCGACCACGCCGAATATCTGTGGGACCGCTTGCCCGGCTGGTCGGCGGCTTATGGTTTCGGCTCCTGCGTGCTCATCATTTTCGTCTCAAAGTTCCTCGGCCACCAAGTCGGCCTCATGCGGCGCGAGGACTACTATGATTGACTTCGTCCATCCCGGCATCCTGTTCATTCTCGGCGCCGTGCCAATCCCGTTCCTGAAGGGATCGGTCCGCAAGGTCTTTCTGGTGCTCGTTCCTGCTCTGGCCATCGTCGCGGTGTTGACGATGGAGCCAGGCAGTTATGGCGCGGCGCGCGTCTTCGGGCAGGAAATCCTGTTTGCAAAGGTCGACAAGCTCAGCATCGTCTTTGCCACCGTCTTCACCATCATGGCGCTGATCGGCATGGTTTACGCGCTGCATCTGCCGCGGGCAGGTCAGCATGTGGCGGCCTTCGTCTATGTCGGCAGTGCGCTCGGTGTGGTGTTTGCCGGTCACTATCTGACCCTCTACCTCTTCTGGGAGGGCATGGCGTTCGCCTCTGCCTATCTGGTCTTTGCGCAAGGGGGCGAACGCGCGATCCGTGCGGCCTTCCGCTATCTGATGGTGCACGTCACGGGCGGCGTCGCTCTGCTTGGTGGCATCGTGCTCCACGGGTTCGCCGCCGGTTCGTTGCTCTTCGGTCCGATCGCCGGAGGCGGTGCCGCGGGAGCAATGGATATTGGCGGCTATCTGATCCTTGCGGGCTTTTTGTTGAATGCCGCGGTGCCGCCGCTGAACGCCTGGCTGACGGACGCCTATCCCGAAGCGACCGTTACAGGGGCGGTGTTCATGAGCGCCTTCACCACCAAGACGGCCGTCTACGTGCTGGCGCGCGCATTCCCGGGGACCGAGCTTCTCGTCTGGCTCGGTGCTGCGATGGCACTCTACGGCGTCATCTACGCGGTGTTGGAAAACGATTGTCGGCGGCTTCTCGCCTATCACATCGTCAGCCAGGTGGGTTACATGGTGGCGGGCATCGGGATCGGCACTGAAATGGCGGTAAATGGAGCCACCAGCCATGCCTTCGCACACATCCTTTACAAGGCGCTTCTCTTCATGGGGGCAGGGGCGGTGATTGAGGTCACCGGACGGCGGAAACTGACCGAGCTCGGCGGGCTCTACAAAACCATGCCGCTGACGGTGGCGCTCTATATGGTTGGCGCCTTCGCGATCTCAGCCTTTCCGTTCTTCTCGGGTTTCGTCACCAAGTCGATGGTGATCGCCGCCGCCGGTCAGGATCACAGGGCACTCGTGGTTCTGGTACTCACGATGGCATCGGCAGGCACGTTCCTGCACACGGGCCTCAAGCTACCGTACTACATGTTTTTCGGGCCTGATCGAAAGCTGGAGGCGCGCGAGCCGCCCAGTAACATGCTGGTTGCGATGGGTATGGCGGCAGTGCTCTGCATCGCGATTGGCGTGTTCCCGGGACCGCTCTATGCGCTCCTTCCCTATCCGGTCGCCTTCGAGCCCTATACGGGCGCGCATGTCACCGAGAGCCTCGGTCTGCTGATGTTTACCGCACTGGGCTTCGTGCTCTTCCTGAAAGCGCTCGATCCGGAAAATACCATCAGCATCGATACGGACTGGTTCTACCGCAAGGGGGCGCGAGCCTTCCTGTGGCTCGCCGAGAAACCGCTGGCGCGATACGAAAAGGCAGTGAGCAATGTGTCCGACACTCTGGTCCTGCCGCTCCTGCACGGGACGGCGCGCGCCGGACTGCGGGTGGATCTAAACGGCGTCGATGCGGCGGTGAACGGGCTTGCCCGCGCCATCCTTGCTGGCGGTGGCGCGTTGCGGCGGTTGCAGACCGGCATGGTCACCCACTACGCGCTGGCGATGATCGCCGGCGTGATCGCGGCGATCACTGTTTTTGCCGTCGTGTGGCAGTAGGGGGTGTGATGGCGTTCCCGCTGCTCAGCCTGATCGTCTTCATACCTGCCGCCGGGGCGGCGGTCGTGATGCTTCTGCGCAGCGATGAGGCGGTGCGGTGGGCAGCGCTCGGCTTCACCTTGCTCGACGTGGCGCTCGCCATTGCAATGCTTTCCGGTTTTAATACCGGGAGCCCAGAGATGCAGTTCGTCGAGAAGCACCCGTGGGTGCCGGCGCTTGGCATAACCTTTGCGCTCGGCGTCGACGGGATCAGCGCGCTCTTCGTGTTCCTGACCGCGCTTTTGGGCTCTGTCTCGGTGCTCGCCTCATGGATCGCCATCGACCGCAAAGTGAAGCAGTTCATGGTCTGCCTGCTCGCCATGCAGACCCTGATGTTGGGTGTATTCACGGCGCTCGACCTGTTTCTGTTCTATGTCTGCTGGGAGGCGATGCTGATCCCGATGTATCTGATCATCGGGGTCTGGGGCGGCGATGGCCGGGTCTATGCGGCGTTCAAGTTCTTCCTCTACACCCTGGCGGGCAGCCTCCTGTTCCTGATCGGCGTCATCGTTCTTTACTTCGAAGGTGGCAGGACGTTCGACATCCTCGCCTTGATGGCACTCGACCTGCCGTTCGACATTCAATCCTGGCTGTTTTTTGCCTTCCTCGTCGCATTCGCGGTCAAGGTGCCGATGGTCCCGCTCCATACCTGGCTGCCGGACGCCCATGTGCAGGCTCCGACGGCCGGCAGCATCATCCTTGCCGGTGTACTCCTGAAGATGGGGGCCTATGGGTTCCTGAGGTTCTCGCTGCCGATGCTGCCGGAGGCTTCAGTCTATTATTCGACCTTGATGATGGCGCTCTCGGCACTCGCGATCGTTTATGGCGGGCTGCTTGCCTTGGCGCAGGACGACTTGAAGAAGCTGGTGGCCTATTCCAGCATCAGCCATATGGGCTTCGTGACGCTTGGGATTTTCGCCCTCAACCCGCTCGGGCTTCAAGGCAGCATCCTGCAGATGTTCAATCACGGCGTGACGACCGGCGCGCTCTTTCTGTTCGTCGGCCTGATCTACGAGCGCACCCACACCCGCAGCATCGCCGACTATGGCGGCTTGATGAAGGTGGCTCCCGTTTACACCGGATTTCTGGCGCTGTTCGTGCTGTCGTCGATGGCGTTGCCGGGAACGAACGCGTTCGTGGGCGAGTTGCTGGTGCTGTCGGGCGGGTTTGCGGCCAACCTCACCCTTGGCGCAGTCGCCGTATCGGGCGCATTGCTGAGCGCGGCCTATCTGCTTGGCATGTACCGGAAGGTGGCGCTCGGTCCGGCAACCGTCGGCGCGCGGTTCAAGGTTCGTGACGTCAATGGCCGCGAACTGGTGGCGATCCTGCCGCTTGCCGTCTTCGTGCTTTGGGTCGGGTTCTACCCCAAGCCCTTTCTCGCCATCATCGACAGCTCGGTCACGCATCTTTTGCAGCAGGTCCACGACAGGGGGAACGGCCCATGACCGCCGCAACGCTCCTTGCGTCGATCCTTGTAAGCCTGCCCGAAATCATCGTGATTGTCGGGTCATGCATCCTGTTGATTGGCGGACAACTCTTGCCGAAGGGAAAGGGCGCTCTTCTTGTGTGGGCGTCGGTCGCGGTCGTGCTGCTTGCCGCCCTGGCGACATTCACGCTGTCAGGAGAGGCGCAGCCGGCCTATGCGGGCATGTTCGTCGCCGACCCCTTCTCCATCTTCTTCAAATCGCTGTTCTACCTGTCGATCCTGCTCACGTTCCTGCTCTCGCGAAACTATGCCGATATCGAAGGGATCGGCGGCAGCGAATACTATGTCCTGCTGCTGCTTGCGCTTGCCGGCATGATGATCATGGCGTCTGCGACCGATCTCCTGTCGATCTATGTCGGCCTCGAACTGATGGTGCTGTGCACCTACGTGCTGACCGGCTTCCTTCGGCGTGAACAACGCTCAAACGAGGCGGCGCTCAAATACGTCATCCTCGGCGCCATCTCGACCGGGATTTTCCTTTATGGTGTTTCGCTGGTCTATGGCCTTACCGGCACGACGCAACTGGATCGGATGGCGACGGCAGTCAGCAATGATCCGCTCGATCCGGGTTTGCTTCTGGCGGTCGTGTTCATCGTCGCGGGGCTGGTCTTCAAGATTGGCGCGGTGCCGTTCCATATGTGGGTGCCGGATGTCTACGAAGGTGCCCCGACGACGATTACCGCCTTCATGTCCGTCGGGCCCAAGGCGGCAGGCTTCGCGGTGATCCTCAGGGTGTTCCTCAACCCGTTGGTCGCAAGTTCCAACGTCTGGATCATATTGGCCGTTGTCGCGGTGGTGACGATGGCGCTCGGAAGTTTCGTGGCGCTGGTGCAGGATAACTTCAAGCGCCTGCTCGCCTATTCCAGTATCGCCCATGCCGGCTTTGCCATTTTGGGCATTGTGGCCGGCGGTGCGGACGGGATCGCCAGCGTGATGCTCTACCTTCTGATTTACACTTTCATGAACCTTGGCATCTTCGGCGCGGTCATCATGATGCGCAACGGCAATTTCTCGGGCGAAGTCATTGAGGACTATTCCGGCTTCGCCAAGCTGCATCCGGGGCTGGCGCTGTTGATGTTGCTCTATCTGTTTTCGCTGGCGGGCATTCCACCGACAGCAGGCTTCTTTGCCAAGTTCTACGTGCTGATCGCGCTCGTCGAGCGTGGTTTCGTCCTTTTGGCCGTGATCGCGGTGCTCCTGAGCGCCGTCGCCGCCTATTTCTACATCCGCATCGTCATGGTGATGTTCATGCGCGAACCGGTGCGGGCGTTCGAGCCAGCCCTGACGCCCCTGGTCGGTGCCGCACTCGCCGTCACCGCCGCCGGCACGATTGGCATCGGCCTGTTTCCGGCGTGGTTTCTGAAGCTCGCCCAGCAGTCGGCCTTCGGCGGCTGAGCGATCGCATTTGCATTGGCCTATCCGACAGAATAAACTAGCAGTTTAGGAAAGGAATGCCCTTAGCCGCCTACTGGGCGGCCGCGTTACCGGCCCGAAAGAGCCGATCGCGGCTTGAGCAACGCCCCCGATGGTGACCGGGCTGCGCGATATGTCTGCAGCGGATTTCCTGCCGGTTCTTTTCATGATCGCCGGAATTGTTCTGGTGGTGGGGGCGACGCTTTTTGTTTCCTCGCTACTGCGGCCGTCCAATCCCTATCCCGAAAAGAACATGCCCTATGAATGCGGCATGGACCCGGCAGGCGAGGCAGCCGGGGGACGCTTCAGGGTGCAGTTCTTCATCCTTGCGATCCTCCTCGTCGTCTTCGATGTCGAGGCGATGTTTCTCTTCCCCTGGGCAGTCGTCCTCAAAGAGATTGGTCTCGTCGCTTATCTCGAAATGTTCGTCTTCATCGTGCTGCTTCTCGTGGGTTTTGCCTACGCCTGGCTGAAGGGAGCGCTGGAATGGGAGGAGTAGGAAACACGATCCAGGACAGTGTGCTGTTCACCACGGCCGAGAGCGTCATCAATTGGAGCCGAAGGTCGGCCCTGTGGCCCGAGACCTTCGGCATCGCCTGCTGTGCCATCGAAATGATCTCGGCGGGGTGCGCGCGCTACGACCTCGACCGGTTCGGCGTGGTGTTTCGCCCTTCGCCGCGGCAGTCCGACGTGATGATCATCGCCGGCACGGTGACCCGGAAGTTCGCGCCCGTCGTCCGGCGGCTTTACGATCAGATGCCGGAGCCGCGCTGGGTGATCGCCATGGGGACCTGCGCCATTTCGGGGGGTGTCTACAACACCTATGCCGTGGTGCAAGGGTCTGAAACCTTCGTGCCGGTCGATGTGCACGTGCCCGGCTGTCCGCCACGGCCTGAGGCGCTGATGCATGGCTTCCTGCTATTGCAAGAAAAGATCAAGAAGTCCCGCGCGCTTGCCGGAACGCCTCTCGATCGGGTGGCGGCGTCATGAGTGTCGAACCGTCTCTCAATCGCGCTTTGATCCTGGAGCGCTTCGGGGCGACGATCGAGGATCTCGGCACTGCGCATGGCATTGATGTCTTTGTGGTTCCGCCCGAAAAGATCGTCGAATTCTGCCGGTTCCTGAAGGACCAACCCGAGTTCAGGTTCAACTTCCTTTCAGACATCTGCGGCGTTGACCATTATCCCGAAACGCCGCGCTTTGAGGCGGTGTACCATCTCTATTCGCTGCCCAACCGCTGGCGTGTCCGCATCAAGTGTCGACTTGGCGATCCGCCCGAGGTTCCCTCGGTCACCGGGGTCTGGCGCACGGCCAACTGGCATGAGCGCGAAGCCTGGGACATGTATGGCATCCGGTTCCAGGGGCATCCCGACTTGCGCCGGATCTATATGTGGGAGGGCTTTGAGGGCTTTCCCCAGCGCAAGGATTTCCCGCTTAAGGGGTACAAGGACAAGCTGAACCCGTTTGGCGCGGAAGGTCCGCCGCCGACCCAGCCCGACCTCGCCACCCGGAACATTCCATAGGAGGAAAGGTGCGGGCGGTTTCCTTTCGGACCGACCCGAAATCACATGAACCAGGGAGACCGATCGATACCGGAAAGTTGAGATGACCGAAGTCACCGAGCTCACGAGGCCGGAAGGAGAAGCGCTCAACAGCAAGGAAGTGCTTCTCAATCTCGGACCCCAACACCCCAGCACCCATGGGGTCCTCCGGCTCGTGCTCGAACTGGACGGCGAGTATGTCAAGCGGGTGGACCCCCATATCGGCTACCTGCATCGCGGCACGGAAAAACTGGCAGAAAGCTTTACCTATACGCAGATTTTCCCGCTGACCGACAGGCTCGACTACCTCTGCCCGCCCTCGAACAACCTGGCTTTCGCGCTCGCGGTGGAGAAGCTGCTCGGCATCGAGGCCCCGATCCGGGCGCAATATATCCGCGTGATGATGGCGGAACTCGCGCGCATCTCCGGTCATCTTTTGATCACCGGCGCACTGCCGATGGATCTCGGCGCCATGACCGCGCTGCTTTACGTCATGCGCGAGCGCGAAATGATCATGGATCTCCTGGAAATGGTCACCGGTGCGCGCATGCACACCTCCTTCTGCCGGGTCGGTGGCGTTCGCGAGGATCTGCCTGACGGGTTCTTCGCAAAGATCAGGGAGTTCTGCGACATCTTCCCAAACCGGATCCGCGACTATGAGCGGCTGCTCGAAGACAACCGGGTGTTCCTCAAACGCACCCAAGGGATCGGCGTCATCACCGCCGAAGACGCCATCGATCTCGGGCTCAGCGGTCCGAACCTGCGTGCTTCCGGCGTCGACTGGGACATCCGTCGTGACGAGCCCTACGAGATCTACGACCGGCTCGATTTCAATGTCATCACGCGCGACGAAGGCGATTGTTATGCGCGCTGGCGATGCCGGGTCGATGAGATGCGTGAAAGCATGCGGATCATCGAACAATGCATCGACCAGATGCCCGAGGGGCCGTTCCAGGTCGACATGCCGACGATTGCCTTCCCCGTCGACAAGGAGCGTGTGCATTGCTCGATGGAGGCCCTGATCCAGCATTTCGACCTGTCGGCGTATGGCTTCAGCGTGCCGAAGGGCGAGGTCTATTCGGCAATCGAAGCGCCTAAGGGGGAGCTCGGCTTCTACATCATCAGCGACGGATCGCCGAAACCGTTCCGCATGAAGGTCAGGGCACCCTCATTCGTCAACCTTCAAGGCGTCTTCGGCGTCACGAACGCCCGCTATCTGGCGGACATGATCGCCGTGCTCGGCAGCCTCGATCCTGTGATGGCGGAGGTCGACAAGTAGCGGAGATTTGGACGTGATGGCGATGCGCGAGAAGATCGAACAGGCGGCGGCGCGGTATCCCGACCAGCGCTCGGCGATCATGCCCGCACTTTTGATCGCGCAGCGCGAACATGGCCATCTGCCCGGCCCGGTGCTGGAAGAGGTCGCCGAAATCCTCGGCGTCGAGCGGATCTGGGTCTACGAGCTCGCAACTTTCTACACGCTCTTCCATACCGAGCCGGTGGGCAAGTTCCACCTACAGCTCTGCGACAATGTCTCCTGCATGCTGCGGCGATCCGAGGATCTGCTGACGCATCTGGAGAACGTGCTCGGGATCAAGAAGGGAGGCACGACCGGGGATGGGCTGTTCACGCTCTCGACGGTCGAATGCCTAGGCGCCTGTGAAATGGCTCCGGTCATGCAGGTCGGCGACGACTATCACGGCAATCTCGACATCGAGCGGATCGACACACTCCTTGCCCGGCTGCGCGCCATGGTTCCGCACGCGGCCGGCGCCGATCTCGCGGCCGTCGAACCGCCGGGGGAATAACCATGTACGAACCGGTTCTTCTGAAGAATGTGAACGTGCAGGATGGACATCTTCTTTCGACCTATGAGGCCGGCGGCGGCTACCGAGGGCTTCACAAAGCCCTCAAGGAACATACGCCCGACGAGATCATCGATCTCATCAAGCGGTCGAACCTGCGTGGCCGCGGCGGAGCCGGGTTTCCGACCGGTATGAAGTGGAGTTTCGTCCCCAAGCGCGCCGACAAGCCGAAGTATCTCTGCTGTAACGCCGACGAAGGGGAGCCTGGCACCTTCAAGGACCGGATCGTCATGGAGCGCGACCCGCACCAGTTGGTCGAGGGCATGGCGATCAGTGCCTATGCGATCGGAGCCGAGGTCGCCTATGTCTATGTTCGCGGAGAGTATGTGCTGGCGATCAGGCGGCTGGAACAGGCGATCGCCGAGGCCAAAGCCAAAGGCTATCTTGGAACGCGGATACTCGGCTCGGACTTCAATTTCGTCGTCCACGTCCATTGCGGTGCTGGTGCCTATATCTGTGGCGAAGAGACCGCAATGCTCGACTCCCTCGAGGGGAAGAGGGCGCAGCCGCGCCTGAAACCGCCATTTCCGGCGGTTGCGGGGCTCTATGCGAGCCCAACTGTCATCAACAATGTCGAGACGCTGGTCTGCGTACCGCATATCGTGGCGCGCGGCCCTGACTGGTTCCGCGGTATTGGACCCGAAAAGAGCCCCGGCCCGAAGCTCTACTGCGTCAGCGGGCAGGTGCGCATGCCCGGGCTTTACGAACTGCCGATGGGGATCCCGCTTCGAGAACTGGTCGAGGACCATGCCGGCGGGCCGCCGGCCGGTCGCAAGATCAAGGCGGTAATACCAGGTGGTGTTTCCGCACCGGTGATCCCGGAGAAGGGGCTAGACGTCGGAATGGACTTTGACTCGCTTGCTGCTGCCGGCACGATGCTGGGTTCGGCAGGCGTGATCGTCGTCGACGACACGACCTGCATGGTCAAGGTCGCCACCCGCATCATCGAGTTCTTTCACCACGAGTCCTGCGGCAAGTGCACACCCTGCCGCGAGGGGTTGAACTGGGTTGTGAAAGTGCTGCGCCGGATCGAGGCGGGCGAGGGAGCCCCCGGCGACATGGAGCAGCTGGACATGCTCTGCAAGGGCATTTTCGGCAATACGTTTTGTGCTTTGGGTGACGGTGCTGCGATGGGGTTGCGGGCCTCGCTTGCGCATTTCCGCCAGGAGTTCGTCGCCCATATCGAGGAGCGGAAGTGTCCGTTCCACTGAGGAGCGCTCTAGCGCGGGCGAGTAAGTCATGGTGAGCGTTACGATCAACGGGCAAACACTGGAAGTTGCGGCCGGCTCGACTGTGTTGCAGGCCGCTCAGCGCTTGGGCATCGAAATTCCGACCTTCTGCTACTTGAAGCGCCTGCCGCCGCTTGCCTCCTGCCGCATGTGTCTCATCGAGATCGAGGGACTGCGGCGGCTACAGCCGTCCTGCGCCACAGCCGTCACTGAAGGCATGGTCGTGCGAACGGATACGCCACTGATTGATGAAACACGTTCGTCCATGCTGGACATGCTGCTTGCCAACCACCCGCTCGACTGTCCGATCTGCGACAAGGGTGGCGAATGCGAGCTTCAGGACATGGTGATGGCCTATGGCCCGGGGAGAAGCCGCTTTCACGATCCCAAGCGCGTCTTCCATTCTCGCGACATTCGCCTGAGCCCGGTCGTCATCATGAACGTCAACCGCTGTATCCAGTGCCAGCGCTGCGTGCGCATGTGCGAGGAGGTCGTCGGCGCGGTCGCCCTTGGGACCGTCGAGAAAGGCATGGATACGGCCGTCACCGGGTTTGAGGGCAGTCTTGCCAGTTGCGACCAGTGTGGCAACTGCATCGAAGTCTGTCCGGTCGGCGCGCTGATGAGCTTTCCCTATCGCTATAAGGCTCGGCCCTGGGATCTCGCCGAGGTCGACACGATCTGCCCGCATTGCGGCACGGGATGTCAGCTGACCGTCGGCGCGCGCAAGGGCGAATTCATGCGTGTCCGGTCCAAGGAGGAACACGGCGTCAACCGCGAAACGCTCTGCGCACGCGGCCGTTTCGGCCTTGACTTCATCGAAGGGCATGATCGGATCAAACGACCGATGATCCGCCGCGACGGCACTCTTGTGCCGGTTTCCTGGGACGAAGCAGGAGACTATCTGCGCCGGCGGCTAGCAGCGGTCGAAAGCAAGGCTTCCGGCGGACTTGTCTCGCCGCGCCTGCCCAATGAAGTGCTCTATCAGTTCCAGAAGCTCATGCGCACCGTCTTTGCGACCAACAACATCGACTGCTCGTCGCGCTGGTCCACCCCCTTCGACGCGCTTGCCCCGCTGATGGCAGGCTACAGTCGTGCACCATTGACGGACGTGATCGGCGCCGATCGCGTGCTTGTTATCGGCGGCAACGTGACCGAGGAAAACCCGGTCACCGAGTATCTGCTGCGGGATGCCGCCAGGCGGCGCGGGACTGGATTACTCATGCTCTCGACGCGACCGTCCCGCCTCGACGCCGATGCTAAGGCTGTGGTTCGTGTGCCGCCCGGCGGAGAGGTCGCGAGCCTTGCAGCCGTGGTTGCCGGACTTGCTGCGGCCGTCGGTGACAAACTGTCAGGTGACGCTCTTGCAGAGATCGGCGTGGCAGGCGGCCGCCCGGTGGCTGGCAATGGCGGCGAGGGACCGGATCGCCTGTCCGCAGCACTTAACGAAGGCGGCACTGTCACCGTGCTTGTCAGTGTCGACCTCCTGAGATCGTCCGACGCGCGGGGAGCGTTGCAGCAACTCACCAATCTCTTGCAACTGCTTCGCTTCCTCGGCAAGACCCCAGCATTGCAGTTCCTCTTCGACCGCGCCAACCAGCTGGGCGCCTTTGATATGGGGGCCCTGGCGAGCGGCTTGCCGGGGCTGCAGCCGGTTGTCGACGAGACGGCGCGCGCCGCTCTTGCCCGGAACTGGGGCGCCGAAATCCCCCATGGGCCGGGTGCTGATCTCGACGGGATGCTGGACCTCTGCGTGGCTGGGCAAATGGGCGCGCTCTACCTTGTCGGAACTGACCCCCTGGTCTCTTATCCGGACAGAGAGTTCATGGCGCGGGCCCTTGGTGCTGCTGATCTCTTGATCGTCCAGGACAGTTTCCTTAACGAGACGGCCGCACTGGCCGAGGTCGTCTTGCCAGCGGCGGGCTACGGTGAAGAGCCCGGCAGCTTTACCAACAACGAGGGGCGCATCCAGCAGGTCCGCAAATTCCGGGAACCAGTCTTTGAGGCGCGGGACAATCTCGCTATCTTCGATTTTGTCGCAGCTGAGCGCGGCCAAACATTGGAGCCTTCGACGCATGTCGAGGTTCTCGATGAGATCGCCCGGCTGATACCAGCCTATCAGGCGCTCACCTGGGCCGGACTTGGTGCCGACGGTGCCTTCACGAAAGAGGGCTCGACGCCACCGGTGGGCGCCTTCCACGCACCGCCGACCGTTTTGCAGACGCACGACGGGCTCATGCTCGTCACCGGCAACTGTCTGTTCCACAATGGCTATCTGACCGAGCGTTCGGAGATCCTGAACACGGTCGCCAACGATCCCTATGTGGCGATGAGCGCTGAGAATGCGGCCGAGCTTCGCCTTTCGGACGGCGATCAGGTGGTCGTTCGTTCAACCCGCGGTGAACTGGTAGCGCAGCTCAAGGTCGAAAGGCCGTTTCCCAAGGGGCTCGTCTTTGTTCCCGAAAACTATCGGTCTCTTCGCCTCAACAGCTTGATGAGGCGAGGTGAATACCCGTGTCCGGTTAAGGTTCACAAGGCAGAAACAGCGCACGCAATCGAGGGCACGAACCGGGTCTGGCGAGGAGCATGAGGATGTGCGCGCGAGGCCCCTGCAAGGCCCGCGTCCCGACCTCTGGGCGCAAAGCCACTCTCAGTGGTAGCCGGCCCCGGCAATGTATTCGTGCAGGTGCCGCTCCGTGCGCTGCGCCTCGTCGAGCCGGTGCTTGACCACGTCGCCGATGCTGACGACGCCGACAATGGCCTCCTCCTCAATGACCAGCACATGACGTGTCCGTCTCTGGGTCATGATCGACATCACCAGGGGCAGCCCATCGACAGCCGAACAGATCGCCACGTTGCGGTTCATGATCTCGGCGACCGGCATCAGCGCTGCCTCAGGCCCATATTCCGCAAGCGCATTGCAGCAATCCCGTTCCGAGACCGTGCCCATGTACCTTCCGGGCGCGTGGCTGACGACCACGAAGCCGATATTGTTGTCACGAAAGAGCCGCAGGATCTCCACCATCGCCTGGTCGGGAGCGACTGCGATCACTCCAGCACCCTTATCCTTCACGATTTCACCGACAAGCATCTGAGCCTCCTATCTGCGCGCCCCGGTTTGCTGCTCCTCACGTTCGCCGGATATTGCGCCACCAGTTGTATCCGCGCGGTTCGCTCGTTTCGACCAGCACGTCCTCATCCGTATTCAGGCGTGCGGCGACGACACCACCGCCGGTCATTGCCTTTCCAGGTTTTTCGAGCAGATCGTCGCGTCCGATCACGAGGTCGCGTGACGAAAAACTCGAGAATTCGTACTGCTGGCCAAGTGCGATGGCGTCCGCAGGGCAGGCGTCTTCACACAGGCCGCAGAACAGGCACCGGGCCGTGTCGATCTCGAATTTTGCTGGGTGTCGGTTGCCGTTTTCGTCCTCGTAGGGAACGACTTCGATGCAGTCGCAGGGGCAGATGCGAGCGCAAAGCTCGCACGCGACACACTTGATCTCGCCCTCTTCGTCGCGTTTGAGGAAGTGATGGCCGCGATAGCGCGAATAGGGGAGCCACTTCTCCTTGTCCGGATACTGCATGGTCACCGGCTTGGAGAACATATAGCCAAAGGTCAGCGTAAAGGCGCTCGCCAGGTCGGCAAAAAGCGCCCAGCCGATCCATGTTCCAGCTCTGTCGACTACGCGTGACATCGTCGCGCCGTTCTACAGCGGCGTGCGTCTATTCCAACGCGGGAGGGTCGCTGTAGTCCCTTCGATTGCTGCACGCATCTTCGTCAGATCGACACCGAACCTAGAAGGCGCGTGGACAAGCCGCCCTGGCTCCTAAGTGAAAGCAATACCAGTGATAATTATGTTCGCCATTGACAGAGGAAGCAAGACTTTCCATCCGATCGCCATCAGTTGGTCATAGCGATAGCGGGGCAAAGTGAAACGGAACCACATAAAAACATAAATGAAGAATGCCACCTTGAGCGCAAACCAGAGAAGCGGCGGCAGCGGAATGAGAATACCGTTCCAGCCGCCAAAAAACAGGATGACGGAGAGGACCGATACCAGGAGCACGATGACGTATTCGCTGACCATGAAGAGCGCGAAACGAATACCGCTGTACTCGGTATGGAACCCTGCGCCGAGATCCCCTTCCGCTTCGGCCAGGTCGAAGGGAATGCGCTGCGCTTCGGCCAATCCCGCAACAAAGAAGACGAAGAACCCGATCGGCTGATAGACGATGTTCCAGAGATCACTCTGGGCGCGCACGATGTCCACCAGGCTCATCGACCGTGCGAGCATCACGACGCCGACGACCGCGAAACCCATCGGGATTTCGTAGCTGATCATCTGTGCGCAGGTCCTGAGGCTACCGAGAACGGCGTATTTGCTGTTGGCGGCCCAGCCGCCGAAGATGACGCCATAGACCTCCAGACCGATGACCGCGAAGACGAAGAGCAGAGCCACATTGAGGTTGGAAACGTAGAGCGTGATCTCTGCATTGAGCACTGAGACGGTCTCGCCGAAGGGGATTGCGACAAAAACCACAAAGGGCGGAGCGAGCGCCAGGATCGGCGCCAGCTTGAATAGGAAGCGATCTGCCTCGGCAGGGATATGATCCTCTTTCGTCAGGAGCTTGATACCGTCAGCCACCGGCTGCAGCAGGCCGTGCCACCCCACGCGCATCGGACCCATGCGCTGCTGCATGTGACCGGCAATCTTTCGCTCCAGCCAGGTCAGCGGCAAAGGCAAGAGTAGAAGCATTGCGATGAGCAATGCGATCTTGAGGGCGATAAGGCCAAGGGCGACGAGAAGTTCCATGATCCGCGGCCATCTATTCGACAGGCAGAAACGTGACTGGGCCCGACCCGGCTTACCCGTTGAGCGGGTCCTTCCAGTTTTCTCCATTTTCTCACGAAACGGCGGCCGTGGACAGGCTGCCGTTTCCTATTCTGGGACGGTCAGGAGGTTGCCGTCGGTTTCTTTCCTAGTCACCGTCGATCGGCCTAATCATGAGGCAAACCGGCTTGGCAGGTTCGAATCCGTTCACATCAGGATCTTTGTCAATTGGTCATTCGAGTGGCATCGAATTTCTCCGTTTTGGCGGATCCACGGTCTGAGCCCATAGTCTTACCGGCCCGTTCGCGGGCCTGTACAACCTCACATTCGGTCGCCGTCCGTAGCGGCTGCACCACTATCCCGTTTTCGACGGGCACGGGCTCAGGAGAACGGGACCAAACTCAAGATCGGCGTTTGAGAGCCAAAAGGATTCCCGGTCCGTCCACCTGGATCCGTCAGGACTGATCAGGCCCTGAGGATGAGTGTGCTGACGATAGTGTCTGCGTTTGCGTTCAGGCGCTTTTCATGATCGCGCCCTCTATTACGACACCGGAACTCACGTACTTCCACAGAGCAACCAGCAACTTGCGAGCCAGTGCTACAATCATCGGCGTTTTAAGGCGGCCGCTGTTGCGTGTGATGCGCTCTTTGAACCATATCGTTAGCGCCGACTTTGGTTGATGCCGCAGCCATAGCCAGGCGAGCTCGACCATTGTCGCTCGCAATCGCGGATTTCCCGCTGAGTGTCGGAACAGGCCTTCCGTGTAGAGTATCGTAGCGAACTCTGGACCAATTCCTCTGATGCCCAAAAGAGCGGTCGCTCCTGCCGGCGTTTCCGGCGTCTCGTGGCCCGCTTACTGACCAGAAATTAGATACAAAATTTGGTCAGCGACGATTGGAATCGGAACCACCGTGTCTTCCTACTTGATGAGTGCATTCTAAAGAATAACTCGCTTCAGGCGGGTAGCTGCACTATCATTGTGTCATCTCGGGGGACTCTCCATGACTGTGATCTATGTTCATGGTGTGAAGGTGCGTGACGAGAAGCAAGGCGTTGAACTTGGGAAACCGTTCAGGCGCTGGCTTAATGGAAAGCTGGCTGTAAATGGCGCCGACATTGGCTACGAGCCCGTTTACTGGGGGAACGTTGCCGCCCACTTTCCGCTGGGACCTGGGCTCGCGCCCGAAACAAAGCTCCTGGGTATGGGAGGCTCGCCTGGATTTGCCGGGTTAGGGTCCCTGCGGAACTCTGGCGCCTCGTATATTGGACCGACCGAAAGCACCCAGTGGCGGCAGCCCAGTCCTGGGTGGGCCACCCGCCGGCCAAACGGCATCCGCACCACCAATATCGTCAATACCCAAAGATAAACGCGCTGATTTTCTAGCGGACCTCTTTCTCGTCCTCTATCCGAAAAAGAAAGAAGGCAATGCCCCCTTGCGGACGATACGTCCATTGCCGCTCTTGCGGATGCAGCTGTCGCTTGGCAGTTAATCGCGAGAATGCGCCCCTTGGGCAGGTGATGGCACTCAATTTGAGATTTCTGGGTGCGATTTTCGGCCGTTGACGCCGCGCGATCCGGCCAGAACCTTCTGTTATATTCGGGGTCTTCTGATGAGGCTTGGCCTGGGGCAGCCATGGTTTCCACGGTGGCGATTCTCACATTAAGTGCCAAAATCGAAGCCAGGTTCTCAAATTAGGTGCCCAATCGCAATTTACGTGCCGCGCAAAGGCATCGAAGCTGCTGACGCGAAGCTCAACGTCTCGATCCTGAGGCCTATCTTCGCGAGATCCTCACGCGCGTCGCAAACCATCCGATCAACAGGGTTGAGAAATTGCCGCCCTGGAATTGCTCATTGCCAGCCGCGTGATTGCCACGCAAACAGTCTGCAGAGTTTTAATCTGGAAAAAGCTCGTTACAACGGCGGGCGAAATTGACCAGGACGTCGGCGTCCTTCTCGGCTATGGCTGCTAAGGAATCGACATGCTTTTGCATGTATGCCTCTGCGTCGGCCTTCGTTCGGTTTAACTTCTCAAAATCCGCTTCCGCTTTCAAAGCAAGTTTTTCGAACTTGGCCTTGTAAACTGCCGATTTGCTGATCTCACCGGCGTCCTCATACACTTTAGCCACGATCGCAAACATCGCTCCGCATTGAAACGGATACTCATTGCGTTTGGTATTCTCCCCAGCTTGGCCTTGGCCAAAACTCGGGCATGCGGCAACGATAAATAAAAGCGGTAATAAAATAGACCGACGCAAAGCCGCTCCTTTCCCAAAACAACATTGTCATCGCAGCACTGTAACCAAAAGCAAGTCGACCGCCATCACCGGACGCTTACGGACGCCCGATGAGAACCACTCGTTCGTTGTCCTCACTCGTCGTCGTTTTCGTGAGGCCGAGACGGATTGAGAGGCAGGGAAGGTGAGGGAGCCGGCATCGGCGGGGTCGGCTCCTCGTCGGGCTGGTCCTCGACATGTAGCGCCGCCACTTCGGAGCGGCGTCGGCCGCCGGGGGTGAAAGCGGTCACAAGCAGCGCCTGATCGCGCAGATCGGCTGACCGCTCGACGGCGCAGACCGAGAGGAGTTCTGCCACCGCCTTCTTGCTCTTTCGTTGCCCGCGGTCGGGACGCTCGCGCGACCGCAAACCGCAGCGCCGACTTGAACGAGGAGTCGCCGAAAGCCCCTGTGAGACCGCGCCAGCGGGTCAGGATCGACCAACTCGTCAGTCGGCGTCGCAAGGTTGCGAAGGCATGCGGCCCGTCGGCGCGCAAGAGCCGCCCGGTCCCCAAGCTAGTCACAACCTCGACCGGCATGCCGTGGCTTGGAGCTTCCGCGCGCCGGCCAGGGTCCCAGAGATGGTGGACGACGAATTTCAGCAGCAGGCGAGGGGAGCCAGTGGTGAGCCGGCACCAGGCCGCAAGATGCCCGTGGTCGGAGGCGAGCGCCCTCAGCGTGTTATCGCCCATGCCTTCGCCCGCGAGATGCTCGAGCGTCGGGGCTTCATCGTCCCTCAGCAGCGCGGCGAGCTGATTGTGGCGATCAAACGGCACGATGGCGTCTAGGGCGTTGAACTCTTCGGCGCGACGGTGGGCTTCGGTGGCAACGGTCGCGTCCTAGTACGGCCTTTGCGCCAGTCACAAAATGTTCTGCACACCCGTTTAAGTAGTCACTAATTCAAGTTATGATTGATTCATTGCTTACGGAGGTGCGCACTTTGAGCGGGCTAGAAATCAGGACCAAACTTATGCCCGGGGAACGCGTTCTTTGGGAAGGTTCTCCGGCGCAGGGGATACTATTCACGAGTCGCGACGCTCTCCTCATTCCGTTTAGCACGGTCTGGCTGTCCTTCACCCTCTTCTGGCTATGGACTGCCATTTCCAATGGTGCTCCGGTTTTTTTTCGCCTTTGGGGCACAATGTTCCTTGCTATAGGGCTTTTCATATTTGCCGGGCGCTTCGCCGTGGATGCTTGGCTCAGGAAGCGGACTGTTTATGCCGTGACCGATCAGCGGGTCCTGATCGTCCGAAAAGGACCGTTCGCGAGCTTCACGTCCATCGGACTGGACCGTCTACCTGAAATAAACTTGATTGGTGACGGAGGGGCGCGTGGTGATATTCGCTTTGGGCCAACCGCAAGTCTTTCTGGCGATCGGGCGATGTCGGCTTGGGTTCCCTCCCTCGATCAGACGCCCCAGTTTCTGGGCATCGCGGCTCCTTCAAGTGTCTTCGATGTGCTCATGCAGGCTAGCCGCACGATGCGAACAAGAACGAACGCAGAGTCAAGCTAGGTCCGCCCTGCGCGCCAAAGCTCCGTAGCGGGCGCGATGCCACCCGGGCGTTTCCGAGGTAAGTTGCATGAGACGACCTCCACAGCGAATTCATGGTCGACCAGGCGGAGCTTCATGTCCCGAACAAGTTCTGAAATTTCTGTGAAATCGAGAAAACCTCTGCTCCGAGAAGAAGCATGATGGGAGGAGATGCTCTTGGCCTTCAGGGAACGGCTTGGCGAAATCGGTCATGGCGCTCCATGAAGGCAAGACGCGGCCAATGGAATTTGGCTGGTTCGCCGCATTATCGCGACAACGGCGTTGTGAGCGAAAACCAGAGACCTTCGCCTTCCCGGGTTTGATACGATTGACTCCTGACACGGTGCAACATTGCTTGACCTTGGTGAAAAACCGCTCGATCATTCACGCCTCGACCCACCTCAAAATGGTGGGGTCGCTTGTTGATTTGGCAGACTACGCTCCTGGAGCAAGGCGATGACAAGCTTCGATTCGCGACGCATTTCCAGTATCCATCACGAGCTGCATCAGCACTTGCCTTCCGAGTCCGTGCTGAGAACCAGAGCACTCGAAAGCCTTCTAGTCGAAAAGGGGCTGATTGATCCTGCGGCTATGGACGCCTGGATCGAAATGTACCGCGACGAGATCGGACCTAAGCGCGGGGCGAGGGTCGTGGCTCGGGCCTGGAGAGAACCGTCGTTCAAAAGGGCTCTTCTCGAAAATGCGACCGCTGCAATCGAGCAGTTCGGATTTGCTGGGCACGGAACGGGTCACCTGCAGGCGGTTGAGAATACATCAGAGATACACAATCTCGTCGTCTGCACCCTTTGTTCCTGCTACCCATTCTCGATTCTGGGGATTCCGCCTGCGTGGTACAAGTCGAACGAATACAGGGCGCGCGCTGTGCGCGAACCGCGCGCGGTTTTGGCGGAGTTTGGCGTGGAAATTCCCCCGACTGTCGAGGTGCGGGTCTGGGACTCGACGTCCGAGAGACGATATCTGGTGATACCGCAGCAGCCCAATGGTGTGGAATCCTGGAGCGAAGAGCAGCTCGCGGAGCTGGTCTCGCGTAATTCTATGATCGGAACGCAGAGGGATCTTTCTCCAACCAAGAGGGAAGCCTGATGGACGGCGTTCACGATCTTGGCGGGCGCGAAGGATTTGGCCCCATTCTAGGCAGGGATGACGAGCGTCCCTTCCGTTCGGATTGGGAAATGCGGGCTTTCGGTCTCGCCCAGGCTGCCGCTGGCGATGCGGACTGGTCGATTGATTGGTTCAGGCATTGCCGCGAGTTGATCGTTCCGGCCGAATATTTGACGCGGCCATACTTCGATCAATGGGTGCTGACGATTGCAGCCCAGATGATTGATGCCGGCTATCTTGCATTGGAAGAACTCGATGTTGGCCGGTCGTCATTTGCACGCCAGCCTGGCTATCCGCCCGAAAGAGCGCACGAGGCGCGCGCCTACGTCAAGTCCGTGCGCAGCTACGCTCTTGATTCCGGGGCGCCGCCGTTGTTCGTCGTGGGCGACGTGGTGCGCGGCAAATCCATGGGACATTCCGGACATACGCGCTTGCCGTCCTATGTGCGGGGGAGGCGTGGAAGCGTGATCGCACATCACGGCGCCCATGTACTGCCGGACGCGTCAGCCGCCGGAACGCCCAGAGGCGAGCACCTCTACACGGTTGGCTTTGCCGCGTCCGAGTTGTGGCCGGAAGCCCACGACAGCCGCGATCAAGTTTTCGTCGATCTCTGGGAGAGCTATCTTGAGCGGATCTGAACCCGGGACGGCCCACCTGACGCAAAGGGACAGCGAACCGGCTTTCGCCGAGCCGTGGCATGCTCAGGCTTCCGCGATGGCAAATTTGTTGGTTGCTTCGGGCGTAATATCAGGAGCGCATTGGGCTGAAACCCTGGGAGCGAAGTTGTGCGAGGCGCATCTCGCCGGACAGTCGGACGACACCGAGACCTATTATCGCGCCGTGTTGTCCGCACTCGAAAGCCTCCTCGATCAAGCACACGCGATTTCCGGCAAGGAATTAATCCAGCGGCGAGATGCCTGGGAGCGCGCATATTTGCGGACGCCGCACGGACGGCCCGTCGTGCTGAATGGGGACTTATGACCAAGCGTTCCCGCTCCTGACGAGTTTTCCGAGCTGTCGTGCCAAGAGACCTGGGATGTGATCCTATTGGCCCGCACACGACACTGCCGGAGGCCTTAGAACATAAATGAGGGATATGGTGGGCCCGGCCCGACTCGAATCTGAAAGAACGAATTCGATCGTCCGGGGTTGAACGATTCGGGTCGTAATCGAGCGCATCAACGACGTTGCTCGCCTGGTCGAACGGGGTAATGGGGCGAGCTTAGCCGGAATCCCTTACGCCGCCACTTCGCCGATCAGTGAACCAGCCGGGATGTTCCATTCTTTGCTGAGCTTTCTAATCTGATCCAGATTAATTTCCCGTTTTCCGTTCAGAAGATCGGCCGCCCGTGCTTTCGAGCCAATAACCGCCACGAGATCGGCGCGCGTGTAATTATTCGCAGCCATCACCGATTTCACCACCTCAACCGGGCTCGCCGTCGGGATCGGATAGTGCTTGCCCTCGTACTGTTCGATCAGAAGGACGAGCGCGTCAAAGTGCGCAGCTTCCTCAGAGCCTTCTTCGGGTTCGTCTTCGAAATATGGCCGAACTTCCTTCAGTGCGGCGTTGTACTCGGCCTCACTCTGAAGCGTCCGAAACCCTTTCAAATCCAACATGTCGACTTCCTTTCACGTCAGAGTTCTTTGACGTCGATCGCATCGTACTGGGCGTGCGTCCCGACAAACAGGACGAAAATCCGCTTGGACCGAAATGCGACCAGTCCCACAATGCGGTACTTGTTGCCGCCGACGTCGAAGATAACCTTGTTGCCGGCCACCAGATCAGCTGAGTTAAATGTCTTCTTTAACTCGCTAAAATTACTCCAGCTCGCCTTCGATGCGGTAGTATACCATTCCGTCATTGCGGCTCGGGCGGCCTCTCGTGGGACGCCTTTCGGCAAGCTATTCCAAAAGCTGACCAGCGCAGATTTAGCGATAACGTTCACTTGAGCCCCTATTTAACGAATTCCCAATTTGGAAACAAGCACAAAGTTTCCAATTTGGGAATTTTGTTGCGAGTCATTCTTTGATAAGATCCAGTCAACGCTGAATGCAAATCTCGGGCAGCACTGTCTGACATACCTTCGAGCGCGGGTCCAACTTGGAAAACCCGCCATCCCTTTGGCCGCCAGCGATCAAGTTCACTTATGGGGCTTGGTCGCCTTCACCATCTTTGGTACCTTCCGCGAAACCTCCTCAAGCGTCGTCATAACCCGGTTCACCTGCGAGAGCGTGGACGTCAGCTCAGGAGCATATCGGACAATGAGATACTCTTGAGCTGAGGAGAGCGTTGCCACGTGCGCCAGCGTGCGCTTGCGCAAGACAAGTCCTGCGGCCCCCGCTCTTCGGGCCGGCTCGCCAAGGTCATGTTGGAAGTTGTGGATCGGCTCGTCATCGAGGCCTTTCGCCTGAAGAAGAGCATCGAGATAAAGCTCGATGGCATGAAGAGCCAGCAGCCTTTGCGGAAGATGGTTAGGACCGGATGGGTTCTCACCCAGCTTGACGGCGGCGGCTTTGTATTGCGTCGCCAGGTCCAAAACGTCTCGCATGCCCGTTGATTTGCCGAGGTCCATGTTGCTAGATCTCCCCCTCAGAGTGAAACTGCGGGCGGGTTCCGACCGCGTCGGCAGTCGTTCGTGACGGTACTGATCGTCTCGCGCACCGTTGATCCGGATGAGGTCCTTCAACAGGGTTCGCAGCTCTGGCCAGGGGGCTTCCTCGAGTTTGAGGTCCGGGTCATGCGTAACGATCAGGCAGTGAAGCTTTGCGGCGACTTCGATCACCGAGGAGACCGGTGCAATCAACAGCACCCGCCCCACTCCCGATCACGCATTCGCCACCCTCCGCCCGGCCGATGCCGTCGAGATCCCGCCGGCGACAAAGCTCGCTAGGGCCGGATGACGAGCGCTCCTGGATTGTTTTGACGGGAAGTAACCGCTTTGCCCCGCCAGACCCGGACGTCCGGCCGCTCGACACCGATAGCGGCTACCACGGCCCGTTGCCTCCACCCCTATTCGAAGAGGTGAAGCGTCGCTTTGCCGGGCTCGCGCGCAGCCAAAGACATCAGGCGACCCCGCGTGGTTCCTAAATGCGATTTGTTCCTGCAAGCAAAATGGCGCATCGCATGGCGTTCCGGAAAAGACGGGAACCCATCCGGCAACCATCGGTTCGACCGCGCCTTGCGCCGGAATATTGATGCCGTAGAAATGACCGACTTTCTAGACCGCCGTAGCTAACTTCAATCCTGTAAGGCCCAGTCGGCCACCTCCCAGCGCATCTGGCCACGGTCGGCGACGACACGGCCGAGCCCTGGGAAGGGCATGTGCGTGGCGGCGATGAGTGCGCCCTCCGAAGCGGCGCGAGGGAAAAAGC
This sequence comes from Ensifer sp. Root954, assembly GCF_001429005.1. NCBI lineage: Bacteria > Pseudomonadati > Pseudomonadota > Alphaproteobacteria > Hyphomicrobiales > Rhizobiaceae > Ensifer > Ensifer sp. Root954. The sequence continues at coordinate 60,301 of NZ_LMJM01000029.1, read as the reverse complement.
GGTCGCGCATTGCCTTGGCCGCTGCCCGGTCCTGCTCGAACAGGAAGAACACGTCGGTCGCCCCCGGATGCACGACCGGAAAGATCATGTCCGAGACCATGATGAGGCTCTTTCCGTCATCTTCGACCCGCACGCCGATATGGCCGGGTGTATGGCCGGTCAGGTCGACAATTGAGACGCCGCGCACAATTTCGCGTTCTCCGTCAATCGCCTGGAGTTTCGGGTAGAGGCGCACCACCTCCTCCGCCATCTTAAAGCTGGTTTGCAGATAGTCGGGCGCGCCGCTGCGCTTGGCCGGGTCGGTCCAATGGGTGACGTCGCGACGATCGATGTAGAGCTCCGCCTTTGGGTAGTTGTTCTTGCCTCCGGCGATCAGACCGCCCATGTGGTCCTGATGCATATGCGTTACGATCACCGCGTCGATCTGGTCAAGCTGCAGGCCAAGCGCACCAAGCGCCTGCGGCAGTTTGCCGGTCTGACCAATCGAGCCCGCTGCACCGGCATCGATCAGGATGCGGCGCTCGCCATCATCGATGAGATACTGGTTGAAGAGGAACCGCACCCCGCTCGGCCGGGCGGTGAACTGAGCGACTGCCGCCTCCTCCACCTGGGCCGGCGCGCGTCCCGGAAAATAGTCGAAGGGCATATCGGCGTACCCGTCTGTCAGCGCCGTCACCGTGAAGCGACCGATGCGGATCTGCGCCAGCGGCGTAATGCTGACCGGCGTGTTGGGGGTATTCTGCGCGGCGGCAGGGGCCAGTGCGCCACTGATCAGTCCTCCCCCGAGGAGGCCGAGAGGAAGAGCGCTTGCAAAGGCACGACGTGAAAGTTGAGGCATGACGTCTTTCTCCTGATCATTGGCAATACGGGGAGCCGGCCGGCGTCCCCTGGATCGACGCAAAAGCTAGGATATCCGAAAGCAATAGGGTATCCTGCCATTTCTGGAACTTTCCTCTCAGTTTCCGGAAGGATACGATGGATCGGTTTGAAGCGATGTCGGTGCTGCTGGCGGTGGTGGACGCCGGCAGCCTCTCGGCTGGATCGCGGCGATTGCATGCACCGCTCGCCACGGTCAGCCGCAGGGTCGCGGATCTTGAGAAACACCTTGGCGTGCGCCTGGTCGTGCGCACCCGCCGCGGCCTCTCCTTGACGGATGAGGGGCGCAGCTTCGTCGCCGCGTCACGTCGTATTCTGGAGGAGCTGGACGCGGCGGAGCGGCAGGCCAGCGGCGATTATGGCGCGCTGCGTGGAGGGCTGCACGTGACCGCACCGATTGCCTTCGGCGAGCGCCATCTGCTGCCAATAGCTCTGGAGTTCCTGAAGGAGCAACCCGATATCAACCTGCGTCTGACCCTCGCCGATCGTCAGCTAAGTCTGGCGGACGAGCACGTCGATGTGGCCCTGCGGATCGGACACTTGGCGGACAGCGCGCTTATCGCAACGCGCGTCGGCGCCGTCCGACGGGTGATCTGCGCGAGCCCCGACTATCTTGCCCGCCGAGGCGCTCCGCTTCAGCCGGAAGACCTCAGCCACCATGATGGCATAAGCTTTCAGGGCTTTGCGACCGCGCCGGAATGGCGCTACCGCCGGGACGGCGCGGCCTTTGCCATCGAGCCGCGCCCCAAATTCGCGGTCAATACGACGGAGGCTGCCATTCAGGCTGCAATAGCCGGTATCGGCATTATCCGCGTGCTGTCTTACCAGATCTCCGATCAGTTGCGCTCCGGCGCTCTGCACGAATTGCTGACGGACTTTGCACCGGAACCGCTACCTGTGAACGTTATCCATGGACCAGCCGATCCCCTGCCGCTGAAGGTGCGGTGCTTCCTCGACTGGATCGTCCCAAGCCTACGTGCTCAGCTGGCTTACTAGCGTCCCGCTTCAGGCGCACCCCGTTGATAGCAGTGAGGCGCACCGGTGCGAATGTTGCAAGATGCGGCTGTCCTTCCCTAAGTGCCTAACATGTCTATGCTCCGCAGCGCATCCTCAATATCTCCTTCGGCCTAGGTTAGGCCGCTTGGAAAACGTATGTGAGCGCTGAGAGGGGCCGTCATTTCTTTGGCGAAGACGTCTGGCGTGTGATCGTTCGGTCAAAAGCTCACGCGCGCGCCAATCTCCCGCCGCCCGAGCGCGAACCATCGCCCTCGACGTTAAACAGCAGTGAGAAGTCGATATTCCAGTTGTTGGTTGGAGAGAGTGAGCCCGGCGGAGATCCTCCCGAACAGGCCTTCGCCATCAAGCGAGGCAAAGCCGATATCCGCGCCGATCGACGGTGATAGCGTTAGTCCGTTTTCGAGCCCCAGCGTTCTCTCGACATCGAACCCGACGCTGAAGCGGGCTTGTTCCTCTATGAAGCCCTTGAGATCGATTGTTTCGCCAAGGGAATTGGAGACGGAATAGTCCTCTGTCTGCAAGACACGCTCCGCCGAAGGCGGACGCTCTTTCTGGCGACGCGCCCCGATCCAATCTTCGATTACGGTTTCAAGGCGGCCAGGAGGGCTTTTGCCGTTTCGCCAGATGAGGCGGGATTCTGGCCGGTGATGAGCCGGCCATCGACGACCGTGTGGACGCCCCAGTCTTTAACCTTCGAGAAAACGGCGCCGAGACCGAGCAACTCATCTTCTACCAGGAAGGGCACGACCTCCGTCAAACCGACGGCCGCTTCCTCGGAATTCGTAAAGCCCGTGACCTTTCGCCCATTTACGAAAGGTGTGCCGTCCGGGTTCTTGACGCGGTGCAGAACGCCGGGTGCGTGGCATACAAGGGCAATCGTCTTGCCCGCCGCAATGAAGGCTTCGAGCAGCTTGATCGAGTTTCCGTCCTCGGCGAGATCCCACATCGGACCGTGACCGCCGGGATAGAAGACGGTGTCGAAGTCCCCTTGGTTGACGCTGTCGAGGCGAACCGTCTCGGCGAGCTGGGCCTTGGCTTCCCGGTCTGCCTTGAAACGCCGAGTGAGGTCGGTCTCAAACATCGGTTCATCGCTCTTCGGGTCGAGCGGCGGTTGGCCGCCCTTGGGTGATGCAAGGGTGATTTCGGCTCCGGCATCCCTAAAGACGTAATAGGGAGCCGCCAGCTCTTCGAGCCAGAACCCTGTCTTCTTGCCGGTGTTGCCGAGGGTGTCGTGCGAAGTGAGGACCATTAGGACTTTCATGGATCATATCCTTTACACTGGAGGCGTAGATTTGAAGTCCGATCAGCCGCGTCGGCTTCTCGATGCACTGATATTGGCGTCGCAATGATATTTGGGAGATCTAGGTCTCACAATCCAGCTTTCCATCTCGATGATGGACGAAGGAGCGAGAACTTCAGCTCGCTCTCGGGCGGCGATTGATCGCCGCCCGGGTGGCCGAAAAGGCTGGTGCGCCCTTCAGGTCTGACCGTTGCGGGCGTCGACCGGCAGGCTGGCTGCAGTGCCATCCGCGCGCGCCAGGACGAAATTGTCGAAGTTGGCGATCGAGGCGCAGGAGTGGTTGGGGAACACGCGCACGCGACTGCCGAGCGGCAGGGCGCGCCCGGAATGGGGGACGAACCCGTGTTCCTCGGACAGTCGCTCGAGCGTCCACCGGCCGGTTTCGCCATCGCCTTCGGCGCTGACGACCGTGCCGAACCCTGCGCCACCCATGCCATGTGCGCCGCGATCGGAGCTCATGGACTTCGAACCAGCGTCGATGATGAAGTGCGCCTCGTTCGACGCAACGACGCGGGCGACGACTGAAAGCGCGAGGTCGTCGGCGGTACAAATGCCAAGCCGAAGGGCGGTGCCGTCCAGAAAGACGTAGTTTCCGGGACGGATGCAATCGACTTCCCGGGGCAGCGGTGCACCGAGGCAAGTCGGCGTTGCGCCGACGGAAATGCAATCGACGGCAATTCCGCGTTGCCGAAGCCGCTCGGCGAGGCCGGCGAGGGCCTCGGCCTCGTCGTGGGCGATCTTGGCCAGGGCATGGGGCTCAGGAGCCGCGTAGGCATGTCCGGCGTGCGAAAGCAGTCCGGAAAATCGCAAACCGGGGGCGCCGGCGATGCTTGCGCACAGTTCAGGCGCTGCCGGGTCATCGGGTTTGAGGCCGACGCGGCCGAGGCCAACGTCGACCTTGAGGAACACGCCGATCTCGATGCCGTGCCGGCTGGCGGCCTGCGACAGCGCATCGACACCTGTTTGGCTCGCCGCAATCGCGCGCAGTTCCACGCCCCGCGCCTTGACCGCAGGCAGAAGGCCATCGAGCGACGCCGCGTGGACGATGGGATAGGCCAGGATGATCGACGGAATCTCGGCTTCGGCAAAGACCAGCGCTTCGCTGGGCTTGGAGACGGTGATACCGCGCGCACCTGCGGCAAGCTGCTGCCGGGCGATGTGGAGGCTCTTGTGCGTCTTCACATGCGGAAACATCACCACGCCGGCTGCATCGGCGCGTTGCTGCATGGCCTTGATATTGCGGGTGAGCCGTTTGTCGTCGACCTCGATATAGGGTGTCGGTCGCTCGGCGGCCGCTGGACGCAGGAACATTGCGGCCGTGGTCCCGCTTGCGCTGTCGCGGATATCTGTCGACGCCATGCCGGCAGCGCTCGCAGCCGGTTGCGTCACTTCGAAAGTGCTCATGTTGGGATACTCTGATCTGGAACGGGGTATAGCGGCTACTGTCAGGCGGTTGCGACCTGGCGCACGTAGTGGGTCGATGAGATCTGCCGCATCGGCAGTTCGCGAGGCACGAAGTCCGGCGCACGCACCGCACTCGGAATTTCGTCGGACATCGGCTGGCGCCCTTCCGGACGGCGCGTCGGATCGGCAATCGGCACGGTCGATAGCAGCTTGCGGGTATAGGGGTGCTGCGGATTGCTAAACACCGAGCGGCGATCGCCGATCTCGACGATTTCGCCGAGATACATGACCGCAACGCGGTGAGCGATGCGCTCCACCACCGCCATATCGTGGCTGATGAACAGAAGAGCGATCTGCATCTCGCGCTGCAGGTCCATGAGTAGGTTGATCACCTGCGCCTGGATCGTCACGTCGAGCGAAGCGACTGCTTCGTCGGCGACGATGAGACGCGGGTTGAGCGCAAGCGCCCGGGCGATACAGATGCGCTGGCGCTGCCCGCCGGAAAATGCATGCGGATAGCGCTCGAGATGCTCAGGCGAAAGCTCGACCTTTGCCAGAAGTTCGGCAGCGCGGGCGCGCATGTCCCCGGTCGAACCAAGCTTGTGGACCCGCATCGGATCCATCAGCGATTGCTCGATCGTCATGCGCGGGTTGAGCGAAGAAAACGGATCCTGGAAGACCATCTGCGCTTCGCGCCGAAATCGCGCGAGGACAGGGCGCGGCGCGCCGATCAGTTCGGTTCCATCAAAGCGGATGGAGCCAGAGCGCGGTCGATCGAGCTGCATGAGCGAGCGGGCGACCGTCGACTTGCCGCAGCCGGATTCACCGACCAGCGCCAGGGTCTCACCGGGAAAAATGTCGAAGGAGACGTTCTCCACCGCATGTACCCGGCCGGAGACGTGGCCGAACAGCCCGGCCTTGAGATCGAAGCGCGTCACCAGGTTTCGCACCTCGACGAGTGGGCGAGGAGATTGCGTCATATGAGCCGGCGCGTTCATTCTGTCGCCTCCGCGGGCTGCCGCTCCGGTTCGAACACCAGCAGCGGAAATTTCTCCGGCGCATCCTTGTCGGCCATGCTGCCGAGGCGCGGCACGGCGGAAATCAGGGCGCGCGTGTAGGCATGCTTCGGCTTGGCGAAGATGTCGTAAACCGACCCCGTCTCGACGATTTCACCCTTGAGCATCACGCAGACCCGGTCTGCGACTTCCGCAACGACGCCCATGTCGTGGGTAATGAACAGCACCGACATGCCGATTTCGTGCTGCAGGGCGCGAACCAGATCGAGGATCTGCGCCTGAATGGTCACGTCGAGCGCGGTCGTCGGCTCGTCGAGGATCATCAGCGACGGGCGGCAGGCGAGCGCAATAGCGATCATGACGCGCTGGCGCATGCCGCCGGAGAGCTGGTGAGGATACTGGTCGAGCCTGCGTTCCGCATCGGGCACACGTACCAGCTTGAGGGTGTTGAGCGCGATCTGGCGCGCTTCCTCGGGTGTCTTGTGCTGGTGATGGATCACCGCTTCGGCAATCTGGTCGCCGACGGTAAAGACCGGGTTCAGGCTCGACATCGGGTCCTGGAAAACGATCGAGATGTCTGCGCCACGAAGGGCTTCGACCCGCTTTTCCGACAATGTCGCGAGATCGGCGACCTTGCCGTCCTTCAAGCGCATCAGCACTCGCCCGCCGGTAATCGCCGCGCCGTCATACTCGGTCAAACGCATGATCGTCATGGCGGTCACCGATTTGCCGGATCCGGACTCGCCGACCAGCGCAACTGTCTCGCCGCGCGCGATGCGGAAGGAGACGCCTCGCACCGCGCGCAGCTGTGAGCGGGTGCCGGCCGCGAAGGAAACCTCAAGGTCTTCCACGGATAGGATGACATCCTCGGGCAGTTCAGGGGGCGCGGATTTAGACAGGAACATCAGCACATGGACCCGATTTCGAGGGGACGTTGCCCTATCAGGTCTCGCAACGGGGTTGCCTCCTGTCAATATGCTCGGGTGGCGGAGAACTCCCCGCGAGGCAGGCCGTCAGTGCCCGGGCGGCACGCAACCGGCTTTTGTCCGTGCCGCAAAACCGAGTGAAATCAATGTGTCACGAATGTGGCAATCGAAACTATGCGCTTTCTGCATCGTGTCGCCTGTCTTCGCATATGGCCTCGGTCAGGCGATTTGGGTCATCACCGTGCCTCAGGCGGCGTCGATGCCGGCATCGAATCCGTTCTTGTACTGTGGCAATGCCGCACACTGCTTGAGATGCTGCCACAACCCATCGCTGTCGGCGCTACCAGGGCCGGCGCGCCTGAAGATACGGATCTCCATTTCGAGCGACATCTGTGGTCCGCCGATCTGGACGAGGCGGCCTTGGCGCAGGGCTTCCGCCACACAGATCTGCGGCAGCCAGGCGACGCCACGCCCGGCGACGGCCATGTGCTTCAGGCCATCGGCGAGGCCCGACTGATAGACGATGCTGAGATTGAGCGGCCGGCGCCAGCGCGACTGGATCAAGGTCGCCAGCTTGCCGATGTAGCCGTCGCTCCAGGAATAGGCGAGATAAGGGATCTCCGTGCTTTCGGGCCCGTCGATGTCGAACAGGGGTCGGCCGCTCTCGTCGGCTCCCGACACCAGGATCAGCCTGTCCTTGCCGATCTGCAGGGATTCGAACGGGCCGCCTTCCAGCACCGGCGGGCCATCGGGATGCACATAGGTGATGGCAAAATCGCACTGGCCCGAACACAGATGATCGATGCTTTCAAGGAAGTCGGCGGCATGCATGCTGGTGCGAAGCGGTATCCGCGATATCAGCGGCGAGCCGATCCATCTCGGGAAGAAGTACATCGCCAGCGTATGTAGCGAGGTAAATGTCAGCATGGCCGAGCTTTCGCCGGCGACATTGCGGCAATCGGTGCGCAGCCTGTAGGCCTCACGCACGAGACGCTGGCAACCCGGAAGGAACATCGTTCCCGCCCGTGTCAGTTGCACGGGATAGGTGCTGCGGTCGATCAAGTCCGCGCCGATCCAGTTCTCAAGCGATTTGATGCGGCGACTGAAGGCCGGCTGCGAAATGTTGCGCGCAGTCGCCGCCGTCGAAAAGTTCCGCGTGGCGGCGATTTCGAGAAAATCTTCAAGCCATTGCAGTTCCATGCCGGCCCTCATGCGTGATTTGCATAGTCTATCCTAATTACACATTGGACAGACCTGCAAGCGCTCTTCTAGCCTCCCCTATAACGAGAAGAAAACTTCCGCCTCCACCAAATGGGAACAACGATGAAACGCACCTTAGCCCTAGCTCTGTGCCTGGGGCTCGGCATCGCGGCTGCGCCCGCTATGGCCGAGACCAAGAACCCCGGCACTTTCGTCTTCATGTGGACCGACGACATCCAATCGTTCGATCCGGCCTATATCGCCAACACGCCGAGCTCTTACGGCGCTCTCAACATCTACAGTCGGTTGTTGAACTTCAACGGCTCGAAGATCTCCGAGTTCGTGCCGTCGCTCTCGACCGAAGTACCTTCGCTCGAAAACGGCCTCATCAAGCAGGCGGCCGATGGCTCGGTGAGCTATACCTTCCCGATCCGCAAAGGCGTTTCAGCCCACAAGGTCGGGATCAAGGGCGCCGACGGCAAAGTCACCTGGGAATACTACGACAAGCTGACTGACGCCCAGAAGGCGACGATCGAGCCGGGTTACGGCCAGATCACGCCCGAAGACGTACGCTATTCGTTGCTGCGTGCCATTCTTCAAGGCCAGTCCTGGATGTCGAACGCGATCACCGAGGTGATCACAGCCGGCAAATATACCGACATCGCCAAGTGGGTTGAGGCCGAAGGCGAGGTGAAATCCATCAACGACGCCAGCCCCGAGATCCTGCGCAAGGTCTATGACCAACTCGCGTCGCAGATCGTCGTCGATGGCGATAATGTCACGCTCAAGCTGCCCAAGTCGTTTCCGGCCACGCTTGGGGTGATCGCGCTGCCCTTCGGCACTTCGGTCGTCGACAAAGAATGGGTTGCATCGGTCGGCGGCTGGGATGGCTCGGGCGACACCTGGAAGGCCCACTACCGTCCGGAACTCGGCGCCAATCCGCTGTTTGCGGAAGAAAATGGCACCGGGCCGTTCATGCTCGAGGAGTGGGACCGGACCGACCGGCGCATCACCTTGAAGCGGTTCGACAACTACTTCATGGGCCCCGCCAAGCTTGAGCGGGTGGTCATGCGCACGGTGCCGGAATGGACGACGCGGCGCCTGCAGCTTCTGTCCGGTGACGCCGATTTCGTCACGGCACCCGTCGAGTTCATCGACGAACTCAGCAAGACCGAAGGCGTCAAGGTCATTGACGGCCTGCAGAAAGTGTTCTCGCGCGGCATCTTCTTCGCCTGGCCGCTCGACGACAACGACAATCCGGCGATCGGCAGCGGCAAGCTCGACGGCGCCGGTATTCCGCCGGACTTCTTCGCCGACATCGACGTGCGCAAGGGTTTCAACTACGCCCAGAATTACGACGCGCTCCTCACCCAGGTGCTGCTCAACAAGACCGTGCAGTCTCGTGGGCCGACGGTTCGCGGCATCATGGGTTACCGCCCGGATTCACCTGTCTACAGCTACGATCCCGCCAAGGCCGAAGAACACTTCAAGAAGGCATTTGACGGCAAGCTCTGGGATACCGGCTTTGCCTTCACCGCCTATGTGACCGAAGGCAACCCGCAGCTGACGGCGGCACTCTCGGCGCTGCAGCAGGGCCTGTCGCGCATCAATCCGAAGTTCAAGATGCAGATCCAGGCTCTGCCGTGGGCATCCGTTTCGGACAAGCTCAACAACCGCGAAAAGCCGGCAGCACCCTTGACGGTGATGGGTTGGGGTCCTGACTATTCCGATCCGGGTGGTCCGCTCGGTGCCGCCAGCTATTACCTCTCGCCCACGGGTCTCGTCGGCGGCATGGTCGGCCAAGGTTATCGCGACCTGATGGCGGAGAAGTTCAAGCCGCTCCTGGATGAAGCCTGGGCATCGGTCGATCCGGCGGTTCGCGAGCCGATCTACGCCAAGCTGCAGGAGATGTCGTACGAATACGCCACGACCCAGTTCCTCTGGGAAGATTTCGGCTACGTCGTCACACGCAGCAATATCGATGGTTATGTCGACAACATGATCCTCTACGGTGCGTGGGACTTCTACCCGGTCACCAAGGCCAACGATTGATTGGCCAGGGCTGCCGGGTGGCGATCCCGCCCGGCAGCCCTTGTTTCATTTTCCCTGAAATCGGAACGTGTGAACCGTGCTGAACTACGCACTCAGACGATTGATGATGCTGCCGATCGTCCTCTTCGCGCTGTCGTTGATGATCTTCGCGCTGCAGATGTCGCTTTCGCCGACACAGAGACTGGCGGCCTATGCGCCGTCGCCGGATTATCTCAAGGGTGGTCAGGAGAGCATCCGCCGGATGATCGAGCAGTACGGGCTCAACGATCCCTTCTACATTCAGTACGGCCGCTGGATCGGCGGCGTTCTCAGCGGCAATCTCGGCTGGTCCGAGACCGCCCGCCAGCCGGTGTCGACGGCGCTGATGTCGCTGTTTCCGGCGACGCTGGAGCTGGTCGTGCTGGCCTTCGTGCCCTGTCTGCTACTCGCCGTCTACCTCGGCTCGCGCGCCGGCATCTATCTCAACCGCTGGCCCGACCACGTCATCCGCATCTTCACCATTCTCGGCTGGTCTTTTCCGGTTTACGTCTTCGGCCTCTTAATGCTGCTGATCTTCTATTCGGCGCTTGACTGGTTTCCGCCCGGCCGGCTCAGCCAGTGGGCGCAAACCGTGGTCAGCTCCGGCGATTTCGTGCGCTACACCGGCGCCAATACTATCGACGCGCTGCTCAACGGCAACCTGGCGATCTTCGGCGATGCACTTCGTCACCTTGCGGCTCCCGTCATCACGCTGACCTATGTCAACGTCGCCAGCATGACGCGGGTGATGCGCACCTCGATGCTGGAAACGCTGCGCCAGGACTACGTACGCACCGCCCGCGCCAAGGGCCTGCCGCGCCGCGTCGTCGAATTGCATCACGCCAGGCGCAACGCGCTTCTGCCGCTTGCAACCATCGCCGGCATGGAACTCGCCGTGATGATGGGTGGCGTGGTCATCACCGAGACCATCTTTGACTACGCCGGGCTCGGCCAGTTCGCCGCCAAGACCGCTGCCAATCTCGACTTTCCCGCAGTTCTCGGCTTCGGCCTCTATTTCGCGGTCGTCCTGGTGCTGATGAACCTGGTCGTCGATCTCATCTATCCGTTGCTTGACCCGAGGGTGAAGACGCAATGAAGTTTCTTCGTTACCTCGCACGAAATCCGGTGTCGCTGTTTGGTGTCGTGATCCTCCTCGCCTTCGTGCTGATCGCCGTCTTCGCGCCCGTTCTGGCGCCGCCGCAAAGCTTCCAGCTTTCGCCCTACGACACGCCGCGCGCGGGTTTCCTGGCAACGCCGCAACCGCCTTCGCCGGAGGCGGTGTTTGGCACGACCCAGGGCCAGTACGACATCTTCTATGGCGTCGTCTGGGGTACGCGCACGGCATTCAAGATCGGGCTCGGGGTCGTGGCGATCTCAGTGCTGATCGGCACGGTCGTCGGCGCTGTCGCGGCCTATTACGGCGGCGTCGTCGAGGAAGTGCTGATGCGCATCGTCGACGTGTTCATGGCCGTGCCCTTCCTGATCGCCGCCATGGTGCTGACGGCTTTGCTCGGCAAAGGCATCGTGCCCATCACGATCGCGCTGACGACGTTCGGCTGGATGAGTTATGCCCGCATCGTTCGAAGCGAGATCCTGAGGATCCGCGAGATGGATTACATCCACGCAGCCAGGAGCTACGGCGCCAGCGATCTCAGGCTGATCGTCCTGCATATCCTGCCCAACGCCATGTTCCCGGTGCTGGTTCTCGCGACGATGGCGACCGGTTCCATGGTGCTGTCCGCCTCAGCGCTCAGCTTCCTCGGCGTTGGCACCGAAGAAGGTTATGCCGACTGGGGCCAGTTCATCGCCTATTCGCGCAACTGGATCGTCGGTCAGCCCGGCAATCCCTTCCAGTTCTGGTACACGCTGGCCTTCCCCGGCGCGGCCGTCTTCCTCTTCGTACTGTCGTGGAACCTCGTCGGCGATGCGCTGCGCGACATGCTCGACCCACGCCACGCCCATTGAGACCCAATCCCTTACGACCAAGGAGCATTTTCCATGTCCTCTCTGTCTGCTGCTTCCATCGAGCTGTTCGAGGATCTGATCCGGTACGAGGTCGAGGACAAGGCGATCCCGTCGATCTCCTACGCCCTCGTCGACCGAGACGGTGTGCTTGCCGAAGGCCATGTCCAGCGCCATGACCGCCATTTCGACATGGGCAAGGACACGTGCTTCCGTATCGGCTCGATCACCAAGACCTTCACCTCGCTGGCGATCATGCAACTGGTCGAAAAGGGCCTTGTCGATATCGATGTCGACGTCTCGACCTACCTGCCCGGATTCAAGCCGGTGAACCCGTTCGCCGGCGCTGAAGGCGGGCCCTACGGCTCGGTCATCAGCCTGCGCAAGCTGATGACCCATACGGCCGGGCTCGTGCGCGAACCCAAGAGTGGCCACTATCTCGACGCGACCCGTCCTCCGCTGGAGGACACGGTCGACGAGCTTGCCAGCTCGACCTTGAAGCAGGATCCGAGCCTCGGGGTGATGCATTACTCCAACGCCGGTATCGCCGTCGTCGGTCGGGTGATCGAGATCGTCACTGGCCAGAGCTATTCCGACTATGTCGCTACCAACATTCTGAAGCCGCTCGGCATGGACAGTTCCTCCTGCGGCATGGCGCCGGGCATTCGCGAGCGGCTTGCGCCGGCCGACATGTGGACGCTCGACGGCGATACGCCGGCGCCGGTGTTCAGCCTTGGCGGCTCGCCGGCCGGCAACATCTTTTCCACCACCGGCGATATGGCACGCTACGCCCAGTGCCTGCTGCGCGGCGGCTTTGACGCTGCCGGCAATTCGATCATCTCGCCGGCGTCGCTGCGCGAGATGTGGACACCGTTCGGCAAACGTCCGGCCGGCCACGACAAGACGCTCAATGGGTATGGCCTGTGCTTTGGTTCCGGTGACGTCGACGGCTGGACCTCGGTCGGCCATGGTGGCGCTGTCTATGGTTATGCTTCGCAGATGATGCTTTTGCCTGCCGCCGGCGTCGGCGTGCTTATTTTTGCGACCCTTGATTTCGCCAACCAGATTGCCTCCCGGCTTGGGGTCGACGGCGTGCGCATCGTTCTTGCCGAGCGCAAGATGGGCACGATGCCGGAGCGGACACAGCGTCCGCCGGAGATCTCCGAAGCGCAGTTCAAGGCCTTGCCGGGCTATTACCGCGACGACGCCACGCAGGAGATCGTCGAGGTCAAATCCAAGGACGGCAAGGTCTACCTGATGGGCGAGGGCGTTCCGCACCGGATCCGTCCGGTGGCGGGCAACGATTTCGTCATCGACGGTCGCATCTACGGGCGCGGCGCGGACTATGCCCATATGAACCTCTCCTTCCCGGCAGCCGGCAAGCTCGCCTGGCGGGATACAAGCTGGACACGCATAGAGACGCCTGAGGACGAGACTGTGCCCGACGCCATTGCGCCGCATCTCGGCGAATATGGACCGGACTTCAACATCACCTACCTGACCTACAGCCATGGCGGCCTGAAGTGCCTGATCGAGTACTTCTGCACGCACACATGCGAACCGGTCGAGGAGGGACGCTTCCGCATGCATGGGCGGCTTTACGAAGACGAGATCCTCGAACTTGATGCCGTCGACGACAACGGCAAGCGCGGCATCCGCGTCGGGCCGATGTTCCTGGCGCGACGCAGCCCGTCCCAGGCCGAAGCGGCGTGACCATGACCGCTCCAATCAAGATGGAGTCACCTCTTGGCGCCCGCATGTCCATCGGCGGGCGCGAGGTCGACTATTATTGCGGCACGTCGTACTTCTGCCTGCATGGCCACTCCGAGGTGATCGAGGCAGCCTGCGAAGCGACCAGGCGCTACGGCATGGGGCCGGGGACGCTCGCCCATATGCAGGTCTATGCCGATTTGCAGGAGCGGTTGCGCGACTGGTTCGGCACAGACGAGGTCGTCTACATGATTTCCGGCTACACCAGCCCCATGGTGTTGCTGCAGGGGCTGCGCGACGAATTCGATGTCATCTTCATGGATTACGCAACGCATTACAGCACCCGTGACGCGATCCCGACGCTCGGCAAGCGGGTTCACGAATTTCGGCATGCCGATCCGGAGGATCTTGCTGCGCAACTGTCGTTGCATGTGAAGGCGGGCGAGCGGCCGGCGGTGCTGACCGACGGCGTCTTTCCGTCATCCGGACGGTTGGCGCCACTTGGGGATTACCGGCAGGCCATGGCCCCCTATGATGGTGCGCTGCTCTGCATCGACGATTCCCACGGTGTCGGCGTCCTTGGTGAGACCGGCCGCGGATCGCTGCAGCACGCGGGGCTCGAAGGCGAGGGCAACTATCTCGCCGGCACGATGAGCAAGGCGTTCGGCGCGCTCGGCGGCATCGTTCCCGGTAGTGCGGATCTGGCCGCCAAGATCGCGGGCAATGCGATGATCATGCGTGGTGCCTCGCCGGCGCCACCGGGTCTTGCAGCCGCTGCAGCCGCATCGTTGCGCGTTCTGCAGGCGACACCGGAAAAGCGCGCCAACCTCGTTCGCAACGTCAAGCACATGCGCAGCGGGTTGCGGACCCTCGGGTTCGACGTTGCCGACACGCCGGTACCGATCGTCACCATCAAGGGCGTCACCGACCTCGAACAGCTGCGCGATCGTCTGGCGGAGCGCGACATCATCGTCAGGGTGCAGCAGCCTGGTGGTTATTCCGACGCGTCAGATGTTGCGACCATGCGGCTTGCGGTGTTTTCCGAGCACACGACCGATCAGATCGATCGGCTCCTGCAGTCGATGGGCGAACTTCTCTAGACCTGCGTGTGGAGTTCTCACCGACTTTGAGCGTCGGCGAGAACTCCGCGCTAGCGACCGTGCACGCACGCATGATCGTGAGGGAGTTATCCATAACCGATTGAAATCTCGGGAGTTAGGCGATTCTTGCATGGAGTTTTGCCCAAATTGAATTGGCCTGTGGCGGCGAGCTGCACCAATGTTCCGTTAAACGACATGCAAATCGCCGATCACCGGTCAGACGTGCCTCGCCGATAACCAAGTCTGCCAAAGTGGCCGCTGAAGCCCCCGCGGTTGGCGGCGCCCATCGCGTTGGTTGGCCTTCGCGATGCCTGCCTGAAACGACCGCATCTATCCCGCTCTTCCCGATTTGACCGATAGAGGAACCCGCCCATGAAAGTTTTCATCTCCGCTGACATCGAAGGCACCGCAGGCATCGCGCAATGGGACGAAGCCGAGCGCACCCATCCCGACTGGACCGAATTTCGCGCCCTGATGACCGCCGAGGTGGTCGCTGCCTGCGAGGGCGCGCGTGCCGCCGGTGCGACGGAAGTCGTGGTGAAAGACGCCCATGACAGCGGTCGCAACCTCATCCTCGACCGCCTGCCGGACTATGTCCGCATTGTGCGCGGCTGGTCCGGCCATCCGGATGCGATGATGTTCGGCCTCGATGCCGGCTTCGCGGCCGCGCTCTATACGGGCTATCACTCCAAAGCGGGCAGCGAGGCAAATCCGCTCGCCCATACCTCCACGATGCGCATCTCGCGCCTGCTTTTGAACGGAGAGGTCGCCTCGGAATTTACCGTCAACGCGCTCTGTGCCGCCGGTTACGGTGTACCGTCGGTCTTCCTTGCCGGCGATGCCGGTATTTGCTCTGAGGCGCGGGCGATGGTGCCGGGGCTGAAGTCCGTGGAAACACTGGAGGGTAAAGGTCGTTCGACGACGTCGATCTCGCCTGCTTGGTCGCGCCGGCTTATTCGTGAAGGCGTGGCAGAAGCGCTGTCCGGCGATTTCGCTCAGGTGCTGCCGTCCAGGGCCGAGCGCTACGAAGTGGTGATCGAGTTCAACAATCCGACAGATGCCTATCGTGCCGGCTGGTATCCCGGTGCATATGCGCACGGTCCTCGCGCCGTCGCCTTCAAGCATGCGGATTTTGCGGAGATCCTGCGAGCGCTGGTCTTCCTGAAAGCCTGATCAAGGGCGGGCTCCCGTGCCTGGACGTCGCGGGATAGAGCCACTGGCCTTGATAGGTAGCAACGCGCCAAAACGGGCGCTTTTCGACCGTCACGCCGCCCTCGCTGGACGAAGCTGGCTCAACCTTGTTGCCTGGCTAGCAGCGCGTTGCCTCCAACAAAGGTGGACGCACGGCCGGGGTTGACGGGATGACGGTGGGACGTATCCGAAACAGGAGTGAACATCGCTTCCTGCTCGATCTTCAAGCTGATCTGCGCAGTGGTGCATATCGGCCAAGTCCGGCCAGGCGCAAGCTCATTCCAAAGGCCGGGAAACCGGGGCAATTCCGACCCTTGGGCATCCCCACCATCAGAGACCGCGTCGTACAAGGCGCGGCCAGAATCCTTTTGGAGCGGATCTTCGAGGCGCAATTCTGGCATGTCTCTTATGGGTTTCGACCCGGCAGAAACACCCACGGCGCCTTGGAGTACATTCGTCGGGCAGCCTTGCCGCAGAAGCGGGACAAGGACACTCGGCGAAACCGGTTGCCATATCCTTGGGTTATTGAGGGGGACATCAAAGGATGCTTCGACAATATCAATCATCATCACCTGCTCGAGCGGATGCGCAAGCGCATCGGTGATCGACGAGTGGTGAGATTGGTCGGATTATTCCTCAAGGCCGGTGTTTTGACTGAGGATCAGTTCCTCCGGACGGACGCCGGTATCCCTCAGGGGGGGATCATCTCACCTTTGCTCGCAAACATCGCCCTTAGCGCGATCGAGGAGCGATATGAAAGGTGGACCTATCACCGCAAAAAGACCCAAGCCCGTCGCAAAAGCAACGGGGTGGCGGCAGCGGCGAGCGCCCGGGACAGCGGTCGATTTGATAACTGAGTTCAGCAACAGATCTTCACCAAACACCTGCCGCAGCCGGACCTTCAGGTAGGTGGGATGAGTAGGCGAGTGGTGGTCCGATCGATGCTGGGCGTCAGTCCAAGCGCCTACCAGGACGCCTGCGAGGCGATGGGGCCGGAAAATGCGGCTGCGACAATGGCCTGTATTCTCGAAAGGGCAGGGCACATCAACTCGGCCGGCGGATATCTGCGCAATCTGACGGACAAGGCGCGGCGAGGGGAGTTTTCGCTCGGGCCGGTGTTGATGGCTCTGTTGCGGGCGAATCCAGTGGTTGCTCGAAGCGCCTAGCGAACGGCTCTTTGGGGGTGGCAGTGGCTTGAAACTTCTCGCTACCCCGGCGAATGTCGTAGTCGCTTGCGTTACCGTCAATAGAGTCATATATTTCGCACAATAAATGAGTTGCTGGATATGGCGGAATGATCATGTCTCAGGTTCTGAAATCTTTAGAGCACAGCGGTCCCTTGGTGCTGTCCTATATGGATCGCTCGGGAAAGATCGCTGTGGAACGGGTCGCAACCGGCTTCGGCATGTCTAAGAGCCAGTTGGCCGAGACGGCGGGGCTAGCCCGCGAAACACTGTATAGAAGTGAACGTAGCCTGGGCGCGAAAACGCAGAGCCGTCTTCGGGAAATGCTGGAGATTATCAGTCGTGTCTCAGATTGGGCCGGTGGTAAGGAGCAGGCAATGGCTTGGTACCGGGCCCAACCTCTACCAGCTTTTGGCGGGCGTACGCCCGAGGCTCTCGTAAAAGACGGCAAGGCCGCGGCGGTGCGAGATTACCTCGATCATATGGCCCTAGGGGGCTTCGCTTGAGGTTTGTGGGCAATTGTTACCGTGCGCACGATCCACGCTGGGCTTTCAAACCGGTTTCAGGAGATGGCGCGGCTATAAGAGGCGCGCGGTTCAACCCAAAAGTCGTGCCAGCTCTCTATCTCGCCCTCAGTGTGATGACGGCGGTAAAGGAAGCCAATCAAGGGTTTGCCCATCGCATCGACCCTTGTGTACTTTGTTCCTACGATGTCGACTGTGATGACATTGCGGATCTTACTTCTGAAGTTGGTCGGGCCTCGAATTCCGTTTCGGTGGAGGAAATAGCCTGCAGTTGGGCCACCACGCTTTCCGAAGGAAGGAGACCCCCATCCTGGTCGATATACGATCGACTCAAGGCGAGGGGCACGGCAGGCATCATAGTACCCAGCTTTGCGCCCGGCGCCGAAGAGGGAGATCGAAATCTGGTGCTTTGGAACTGGGGCCCCAACCTGCCGCATAAAGTGCAGGTACACGACCCAAGTGGTCGGCTTCCGAAGGATCAACTGTCCTGGGATTAGGCGCAGCTCGCATGCTTTTCGTTGACGCCGGAACCGTCTACTAATGTGAGCGTACCAGTATCATTCGAGCCTATCGGTCCGACACGACGATGATCAAAGGAGGATACTTTGGCAACCGGTACAGTAAAATGGTTCAACACAACAAAAGGCTTCGGTTTCATCCAGCCGGATGACGGAACTGCCGATGTGTTCGTCCACATTTCCGCGGTAGAGCGAGCTGGTCTACGCGGACTCAACGACGGCCAGAAGGTTACCTATGAGCTGGTGAAAGACCGCAAGTCCGGCAAGATGTCGGCGGACAACCTCCAGGCCTGAGCGCATTGCGATTCTGCAGCTTACTGCATGCAGTGTTTGCTCTGCTCCAGCGGTGCCTCTTGGCCGGAACCCGCCGGTATGACCGGCGCTTTCAGGTGATCAGCCGGGCCGCGCGACCTTGTTTTCGCTCAAATCGGTCGGCGTATGGTCGATCTGGCAGACGTCGAGTGGGTGCGGTGCGTGGATATAGCCTGGTCGCGGTTTTAACCGCAGCAGGTGCTTTGGATTGGCCGACCGCTTTCTGGCGATCTCTTCAGGCGAAAACAGCGCCGGGATGCGCCGGGCAATGGTGACATAGGACGGCAGGGCAAGACCAGCCTCTTCACAGCGCGCACGGATTTCGGCGACGACCGGTGCGAGAGGAGGCGCCTCGAGCGTCAGCCATTGCTCGCGCAGTGTCTTGCTGATGATTGCCTTGATGCCTTCTGACGCCATCGTCCGCCTCGTCGGCGCGATCCTGCTCGAGCAGAACGACGAATGGGCTGTCCAACGCGCCAGATACATGACGCTGGAAACCATCAGCCAGATGAGCGATGATCCGCTCATCAGCCTGCCAGCCGTGGCGCGCTGATCATCCCGGCCCATGCCGGAGAACGCGGCGACCAAAGCCGCCACTTACACCACTCCCTGGGACATGATCCCGAACGCAGCACCGACGACCTTTGTAAGTCCGCAATCCTTGATTTCAGTTATTTCAGCTATAAGGTGGAGGCATTGCCCAAAGGGGATTACAGGCCAATGCTCCCAGAGAAGAAGGACCGTTCGCCTGTTGCGCTGGAACAGCGCGACGTCAGCGCCGACCAGCGCATGTTCTCACCTTCCGCTGCGCGAAATTCGGCGCCGATCCTCGCGGTCCTACAACGTGTCCTTCCAACACGTGGCACCGTGCTGGAGATTGGATGCGGGACCGGTGAGCACGCCGTGTGTTTTGCGGGGGCAATGCCAGACATCACCTGGCAGCCGAGCGATCCGGATGCCGACGCCCGCGCCAGTACGTCTAGCTGGATCAAATTCTCAAGGCTGAAGAATGTGCTGGCACCGCGGGATATTGATGTGTGCTCAGGACAATGGATCGTCGAACAAACGGGGCATTTTGACGCCATCTTATCGATCAATATGATCCACATCGCGCCATGGACGGCAAGCTCAGGATTGTTCGAAGGAGCTGGCCGTTTGCTTCACGATGGTGGGCTTCTCCTTCTCTACGGTCCCTTTATGCGCGACGGCGTACACAACGCCCCCTCGAATGCTGCTTTCGACGCCGCTCTAAAGGAGCGCAACCCATCTTGGGGTGTGCGTGATATCGCTGACCTTGAACAAATGGGTGAGGCCGCTGGACTTGTTCTCCGCGAGACGATCGAGATGCCTGCCAACAACATGTTGCTGGTCTTCTGCAGAGGTACTGTCTCAACGACAAGCCGGCGCGAAAGAGAGATGTGACCATGCAGTAAGCTGCCGTCCGAGGTCGATGCTCGAAACGTGCGGTATAGGCGAGAATGCGGCCGAAGGCGGAACGCGACAGGCGCACTGCGCGGGGTGTGATCTAACCGGAACCCGCGGGGATGGATACCGAGGTTGTGCTTTTGGAAGGAGAGACGAGAACGATGCCGACACCAGAGCAACCCAGCCTGATAGTTCGACAAAAATCCCCACAGAATACCGAGTTTCCATTTGCGTCGCTCTCCGATTTGCTGATCCCAACCGAGCTGTTCTTCGTGCGAAACCATTTCCCATCGCCGGACCTCGATGCGCGAGACTGGAGATTGCGCGTTGACGGGGCGGTGGCGCGGCCGCTCGAACTTGACCTCGACAGCATCAAGGCGATGCGGAGCACGACCTTGACTGCCGTCGTCGAATGCGCCGGGAATGGCCGCGTCTACTATGTGCCACCGAAGGAGGGGTTGCAGTGGCAGAACGGAGCCGTCGGCAATGCTGCGTGGACAGGAGTTCTTCTCAGCGAGATATTGGAAATGGCGGGCGTTAAGCCTAACGCGCGTGAGGTCCTGCTTGTGGGCGCAGACAGCGGCGTCGTCGACACGAACAAAAAAACGGCTTCTCCTGGCCCCATCGCTTTTGCGCGCAGTCTACCGCTGGAGAAGGCCATGGCGCACAGCACGATCCTTGCCCATTCGATGAACGAGGAGCCGTTGACGCGCGATCACGGCTACCCGCTGCGCGCGGTTGTGGGTGGCTGGTTCGGCATGGCTTGGGTCAAGTGGATCACCCATATCACGGTTTTGGAACAACCATTCCTTGGCTACTGGCAAGCGCGTGAGTACTTCCGTTGGGAGCGCAACCTCGGGGAACCGAGCCTAGTCCCCCTCACGGAGATGGAGGTCAAAGCGCAGATCGCGCGACCCGTGCAGGGCGCGCGTCTCATCGCCGGCCAACCCTATCGAATTTTTGGAGCCGCCTGGGGCGGCGAGGCTGCTATCCGGCAGGTTCAGGTCTGCACCGAAGATGGTAGTGGCTGGCGCGAGGCAAGCCTCCTCGAGAAAGAACGTCCCTTTGCATGGCGCTTGTGGGAGTACATGTGGACCCCTGAAAAGGTGGGGCAATACAAACTGCGATGTCGCGCGATCGATGCGGCGGGGCGCGTGCAGCCCGACCAGCAGCGTTCCGACTTCGAGAGCTACGCGGCCAATTGGATCGTACCGGTGGAGGTTACGGTCGTTCCCGAGCCGCAGACCTATGAGGAGGAATTCGTGATCTAATCAACCGCATGGGGCGAAATGGCGGCGAGTGTCACCTGTTAGCGGTTGTTGATCCGCTCGAACACTCTGTCGAGCACTCGCGTCAGCGCTAGGGTTCCGCACCTTTCGTCGAAGTCCCGGAACACCTGTTCGTTGAGGCCGCTCTTGGTGGCAAACTCGCGGCTCATCTCGACGAAATCGACATCCTTGCCTTGCGTGAAGTGCCGCTTCGGAACGACCGGCAAACAGGGGCACGGGATAGGCGCGGCCCTTTTCTTCCGGCAGGCCATTTTGGGCGAGCCATTCTGTCGTGCGTGCATGATGTCGAAATAGGCGGCCATCAAGGCGCTGGCTTTGGCGAGAAGGTCATATTCCACCTTGCTCTCGCATTCGACGGCGTTGCCGAGCACGTCGAAGATCGCCGCCGTCGCTTGGTCCCCAGGGAAGATGGCCGTGACGCCTTGGCCACGGGCAACGAAGGGCAGACGGGTCGCTTGGGTCAGATGGACGCCTGCAACGAACCAGCGGTTTGTCGGCGAAGTCACAAGGACCCGTCGGCTGCGCTTGACAAAAGACCGTGGTTTAAACTATAGGGTAATCGATAACCCAACGGAGTTCAGGAGCATCGTGGCAATCTCGCTTTCTGACATTGCGGAGCGTGCAGGCGTCTCGGTGAAGACGGTCTCCGGCGCATTGCACGGCGGCTCCGCGCGCATGTCGGACGATACCCGCCAGAAGGTGAAGGCGATCGCGGAGGAACTGGGTTACGTGACCAATCTCGCCGCGCGCGGTGTGCGTCAGGGATGGCTACCGCTGGTCGGCGTCGTTTCTGATGGCCTCATCACTTCGCCGTTCGCCACCGAAATCGTGCGCGGGCTCGATGGTGCTGCGCGCAGTGCAGGCATGGCAGTGTTTGCCGTCAACCACAGCAGCGGACAGTCAATCGGCTCGGTGGTCGACGAGGTGCAGCAGTTCCGGCCGCGTGCCGTTGCCTATGCCGCCATGTACCACAAGGACGTCGATCTGCCGCCGGCACTCGCGGGCTCCGTCGGCGTGATGATCAATTGCCGCGAGGCCTCCGGGCGCGTCACGTCACTGGTCCCCGACGAAGAAGGTGGGGCGCGCGAGATCGTGCGTTACCTGCTCGCCTCTGGCCGCCGCCGCATCGCCTTCATCAACCTGCCGGGTATCCTTGCCGGGGCGCTACGAGAGAAGGGTTTTCGCGCAGCCCTTGAAGAGGCCGGCCTCGAACCGATTGGTGTGCTTCCGGCCGTGCGCCGCAGCGTTTATAGCGACCGCGCTCCGAGCCTCGTCGCGTCGCATGTCGAGACATTGCTGGCCACCGGTCAGCGGCCGGACGCGATCCTGTGCGGCAACGACCGTGTCGCAATGGAAGTCTATGCGGCCCTTGCGCGCGCCGGCCTTAAAATCCCGGACGACATTGCGGTGGCCAGCTTCGACAACCAGGTCGAGCTCGCCTCGCGGCTGGATCCGCCGTTGACGACGATGGCCCTGCCGCACCGCGCGATGGGCCGCCTGGCCATGGAGATACTGCTCGCCGGGGAACCTCAGCCGCCGCATCTGCGCAAGCTGCCGTTTCATCTCGTGGAGCGGGCATCGGTCTAGCAACCAGCATTCTTGTCGAACTGAATAGGAGGAGAAGATCAATGACAACTTATCTGGGTAATCGTTTACTTAGCGCGCTTTTCGCGTCTTCCGCACTCTTGTGGACCGCCGGTTCTGCAGAGGCAAAATCCGTCATCCATGTGATGCACCAGGGCGATCCGGGTTGGGTGAAGGCCTATGGCGACGTCGCCAAGCGCTTCGAGGAAGCCAATCCCGACATCGACGTCGAGATGATCTACGCGCCGCACGACGCCTATAACGAGAAGTTCAGCGCCGCCGTCATGGCAAAGCAGTTGCCCGACGTGATGGAACTCGACGCGCCGTTTCTCGCTAACTACGTCTGGTCGGGCTACCTGCAGCCCATCAAGCCACTCGTCGACAAGGATGTCCTCGACGACATGACCGGCTCGAACATCGCTCAGGGAACCTACCCGATCGACAAGGACCTCTATGCAATCGGCCTTACCGACTCCTCGGTCGTTCTCTACGGCAACAAAAAGTATCTCGAAGCCATCGGCGCACGCATTCCGAAATCCGTCGACGATGCCTGGACGCGCGAGGAATTCGAAGGCTATCTCGAAAAGCTCTCCAAACTCGAAGGCGTGAAGTGGCCGATCGACACGTTCCGCGGTTACGGGATCAAGACCGAGTGGATCACCTATGCCTACGGCCCGCTGCTCGAAAGTGCGGGCTGCGACCTGATCGATCGCAAGGCTTGGAAGGCGAGCGGCACGCTCGACAGCCAAGCCTGCGTCAAGGCGCTGACGATGATGCAGACCTGGGTGAAAAACGGCTGGGTTGTTCCGACCTCGTCCGGCACCAACCAGTTCTATGCAGAGGGGCAGCCGGCAGCGCTTGCCATGGGTGGGCACTGGTTCTACGCCGAAGCTGCCGCTGCGATGAAGGACAACATCGTCGTCATGCCGCTGCCGAAGATCGGCGAAAAGGGCGTCAGCCCGAACGGCACCTGGATCTGGGGTATCTCGGCGAGCTCCGAAAACCCTGAGGCCGCCGGAAAATTCCTGAGCTTCCTTCTGAAGGACAAGGACTATCGCGACTATGCAAAGACCCAGTCGGCCTATCCGGGCCTGAAGAGCTTTGCCGCAGAATCCCCGCTCTACGCTGAAGGCGGGCCGCTTGCCGTCGCCTTCGAGCAGGCCTCGAAAACCGCCGTCGCCCGTCCGCCGCACCCGGCCTATCCGACGATCACCTCGGCCTTCATGCAGGCGGTCGACAAGATCTTCAATGGCGGTGATGCGCAGGAGGCACTGACGGCTGCGGCCAAGAAGATCGATCAGGACATCGAGGACAACGCCGGCTACCCGCCCTTCGACGAGCAGCAATAGGGCGAATTTTGCAGGGCCTTCCCGCTGGCCGGCCCTGCGCGATTTCGGGAGGATGAGCGATGAGGAGGAGACCATGACCTTGCAACAGACGTCTACGGCCGCGCTGCCACGCCCCGCCAGGCGGCGCGACCGGCAGCGGTTCTGGCAGGAGGTCGCGATGATCGCACCGGCCGTGCTGCTGCTCGCCGTCTTCCTGATCACGCCGTTTCTTCTATCCTTCTGGACGGCGATGACCAATCAGCCGCTGGTGCCGCGTCCGACGCCGGTGCGTTTCGTCGGCCTCCTGAATTTCCAGCGGGTGTTCGCCGATCCGCTGTTCTGGACGTCGCTCTGGAATGTCACCCGCTTCACCGCTTGGGTGCTGCCGGTTCAGTGCGGTCTTGCCTTCCTGACGGCGCTGCTGCTGCACCAGAAGCTGCCGATGCAGAACCTTCTGCGCGGAATGTTCTTTCTGCCGGCGATTACATCCATGGTGGTCGTCTGCGTGATCTGGGGCACGTTGTTCCAATATCCGAGCGGTCCCCTCAACCAGATCGTCGGTTTCCTGTCCGGCGGCATGATCCAGCCGATCGACTGGCTCGGCGACCCGAACTGGGCGATGTTCTCGATCGTGCTGCTCTCGGCCTGGCAGGCCTATGGCTTCCAGATGATCATTTACCTCGCCGGCCTGCAGGGCATTCCGGACGAACTTTACGATGCCGCCCGCATCGACGGCGCCAGCGCGTTTCGCCGCTTCTGGCACGTCACCATGCCGGGCCTGCGTCCGACCCACGTCTTCGTGCTGGTCATCACTACGATCCAGGCCTTCAAGCTCTACACGCAGGTTGCGATCCTGACCCAGGGCGGACCGAAGGAAAGCACGGAGACCGTCGTGCACTACATGGTGCGTGCCGGCTTCGAGGAACAGAAGCTCGGATACGCATCCGCCGTCTCCGTCATTCTCTTCGTCATCGTTCTTCTGATCGCGCTTCTCCAGCGCAAACTCCTGAGGCGCTTCGATGTCTGATCTCGTGCTCAGCCAGCCAGCCCCGCTGGCGATCCCCCGCGGCAACAGCAAGACGGGCCTGCGTGTCGTCCAGACCGTCTGCATCTTCATCATCGCTCTGGTGATGATTTCGCCGCTCTTCATGCTGCTGATCGCCAGCCTCAAGGATGACCGTTTCCGCATCCTTGCGGACATGGGCAGCTTCCGCGCCTTCTGGGTCAGCGATCCGACCCTGTCGAACTACCGCGAGATCGCCAATTTCTCCGGCGAACTTGCCTATGGTCGCTACCTCGTCAACTCGCTGGTGATCCTCGTCGTCACCGTCGTGTCCGGGCTGATCATCAATTCCATGGCGGGCTTCGTTCTCGCCTGGGGGTCGCTTCGCGGCAAGGCGATCCTGCTTGCCCTCGTGGTCGCGCTCTACGTCATCCCGCAGGAAAGCATCATCATGCCGCTGGTCGTGATGATGTCGCGGGTGGGCCTGACGGATACGTTTGCCGTGCAGATCCTGCCCTGGGTGGCAAGCCCGCTCTATGTCTTCCTGTTCTACCAGTTCTTCGCCCAGCTACCGAAGGAACTCTACGAAGCTGCGGAGATGGATGGAGCGTCGGCGTTTCGCATCTACCGGTCGATCTACATGCCGCTCAGCCTGCCGGCGCTTGCGACGGTCTCGATCCTGATGGGGATCGAGAGCTGGAACCAGTATCTGTGGCCGACGCTGGTCACCCAGACCGACTATGCCCGGCCGATCTCCGTCGCGATCGCCACCTTCTTCGGACAGGACAGCATTTACTGGGACCGCGCCATGGCCGCGTCCGTGCTGATGATGATCCCTGTCCTCATCCTTTACCTCGCCTTCCAGCGCTGGTTCGTAAGTTCGTTCGTCGGCTCCGCCGTGAAAGGTTGATTATGACTTCGCAGACAAAACCCGCGAGCCCCGTGCTTGAAATCGTCGAGGCCGAACTCCCGGCCGGGACCGTGCTGCATCTCTGGCTGAAGGCGCGCAAAATTGGCGACGAGGCAATACTGTCCGTCACCTTAGACCGCAGTGAGATTGCCGGTCCGTCCACGCGCCGCGCCGGGGAGTTCGAATTCTTCGCGGTGACGCTCGGGACGACTGGCCGCACGGTGCTTGCCTATGAAGCGGAAACAACTGCGCTCTCCGTCGCCTATGCGTTCCACCCGCAGACGGTGCTGGAGGAGGGGATCCGCGTCCTCCATCACGACGTCCGCACGGCGCCGCCTGAGGTTCCCGGCAGCTACCATTTCCGACCGCCCTTCGGCTGGATGAACGACCCGAACGGCTTCGGCCGGTTCAAGGGTCTCGGCCATCTCTTCTACCAGCACTATCCGCATGGCTTGCGTTGGAACACCATGCACTGGGGCCATGCGGTCTCGAAAGATTTGATCCGCTGGACGCACCTGCCGATGTTCCTGTTTCCGGCGGACCACCTGTCGGAAAAGGACGATGGCCGTGGCGGCGCCTTTTCCGGCTCGGCCGTCCCCGTCTCCGGGCCGGACGGGGACGACATCCGGGTCTTCTACACCGAACACGTTCGCGACCGGGAGCCGGAGGAGCAGATCCAGCTCTCGGCCGTCAGCCGAGACGGCATCGTTGCCGGCCCGTCCGAGGTGATCCTGCCTATCCGTCCGGAGGGTCTGAACCTCACGACTGATTTCCGCGATCCCTATGTGTTCAAGGGCCCGGACGGCCGCTGGAAGATGCTGCTTGGCAGTCGCGACCGATCGGGCGGTGTCGTCCTGCTTTACGAGACGGCGGATCTGCAGGGTGCCACGGGCTGGACCTTCCTCGACATCATCCATCGCGAGGACGGTTTCGGCATGACCGCAGCGGAGTGCCCTTGCATGCTGCCGGTCGGCGGCATGGCGGATGATCCGGAGACCCGCTGGGCGCTGATCTTTGGCCTGCTCACAAGCCGTGACCCGGCCACCGGCCGGCGCAACCTCACATCCGTCACCGTCGGCCGCTTCGACGGCCGGTCGTTCACGGCCGAATTCGAACAGGAACTGGATTTCGGCTCCGACGCCTACGCCTTCCAGGCCTTCGTCGACGGCGACGAACCGGTCGGCATCGCCTGGCTTGCCAACTGGACAGACTTTTCCAAGAAGGACGATTTCCCGACGGCGATGACCTTGCCGCGTCGCGTGCTTCTCGATGGGGGTGCCGTGTTGACGCCGCCGGTCGCGGCAGTCGAAAACCTGCGCCACAGGCTGCTCGATGAAACAGCCCTTGCTGCGGGCGAAACGGTTCCACTCGAAAGCGGTGCGGTCGAGATCGTGCTTGCACTGCCCGAGGCCGGCGCGGCTTTCGAGCTCGTCCTCGATCACCCGGATGTCGCGCTTGGCGTCAGGCTCGATGACGAGGGCCTTGCAATCCTCTTCGATGCCGGTACCGGCAAGCCGCCACCGCGATATCTGGCGTCAGGCGCCAGACCTTCGCAGCTGCGCATCTTCCTCGATGCGGGCTCGATCGAGGTCTTTGCCGACAACGGCCGCTGGACAGGCACCAAGCGCATTCCGGGATTTGCCGCCGCGCGATCGGCAAGGCTGACGGGCGCCGTCACCGGCGCGAAAATCTGGCAACTCAAGCTTTGAGGGAGGAAGAAAAATGGCATCGGTAGCGATCGACCGCGTTCTGAAACAGTATGGCGCAGCCTCCGTCATCCACGGCGTTTCCGTGGACATTGAGGATGGAGAATTCGTCACGCTCGTCGGACCGTCCGGCTGCGGCAAGTCCACGCTCCTGCGCATGCTTGCGGGGCTCGAGGACATCAGCGGCGGCGAAATCCGCATCGATGGGCGCGTCGTCAACGACGTCGCACCCAAGGAGCGCGACATCGCCATGGTGTTCCAGAGCTACGCACTCTATCCGCACATGACGGTCAAGGAGAACATGGGCTTCTCCCTGAAGCTCCAGGGTCGAGACAAGGCGACGATCGATAAGCTGGTGAAGGAGGCCGCCGGAATTCTCGCGCTTGAGCCGCTGCTCGACCGTCTGCCCAAGCAACTCTCCGGCGGCCAGCGCCAACGTGTCGCCATGGGCCGCGCCATTGTTCGTCACCCCAAGGTATTCCTCTTCGACGAGCCGCTGTCCAATCTCGATGCTAAGCTGCGCGTGACCATGCGCAGCGAGATCAAGGAATTGCACCAGCGGCTCGGCACGACCATCGTCTACGTTACCCACGACCAGATCGAAGCCATGACCATGGCCGACAAGATCGTCGTCATGCGCGCCGGCCGTATCGAACAGATGGGCAAGCCGCTCGACCTCTATGATCGCCCGGACAATACCTTCGTCGCCACCTTCATCGGCTCGCCGTCGATGAACCTCTTTGAGGGCAACGTCGGTGATGGCGGCTTTTTCATTGACGGCGGTGTTTCCCTGCCGCTGCCGACGTCGCTGGGTCACGGTGAAGCACGCACCTACGGCATCCGCCCGGAAGATCTGGAGCTCTCCGAAACCGGCATACCGGCAACCGTGCTGACGGTCGAGCCGACCGGCGCCGAAACTCACCTTCTGGTGCGCGTCGGCACACAGACGGCGGGGATCGTGTTGCATCGCCGCGTGGACCTGAAACCTGAGGAGCAGATTTATCTCCAGCCGAAGAACCAGAAGATCCATCTGTTCTGCGCCGAAGGAGCCCGGGTCAACTGATCCTTTGGCCCCCAATTGAGCGTCGACAAACCGGGGAACGTGATTGCTTCGCGTCAGTCTATGCCGCTTCGAGCTTCTTCGCGCAGCGAAGCAGCATGCCGTAGAGTCACGCGGTTCGTCGGGATCAGCGAGGAGGTCGAGTTCTGTGAACATGGCACCCCCGGCATCAATCGGCCAATCGGCAGGTCGCTGGTAACTCGAACGGCAACTACGTCGAGCGTCGCGCCCCGTTCGTCGAGGCGAACTCTGTCGGCAACACTTCGGTTGCCTTTGGCTTGAGTGGAGGGAAGCTCACCGTTGCGCCTCGGACTTTCGCGCCGCGCGCGTCCAAATTCGTCGTCAGCTTTCGACCGCAACAGCCGGCTGACCGGGATCGCTGGCGGGCGGCGGCACCGACAAATCGGCAATCGGCAAGGAGTCTTTACCTAACACGCCTTTTGCCGACTAACAGATGCCATCCGGCTGCGGATCAGTTGCTCGGTTAGAAATGCTAGGGATGTTCGATTGGGCTTCGAAAGATAAGATGGGCTCCTGCCTACCAGCGCGCCCGAACGCCACTCGTCGAAGAAAGGCCCAGGTATAGGCCGATGCAAAATCCGATAAGCGCGGCCGTACTGACGATTGTCGTTGCTGTTCCGGGATTCTCCCGCGCGGCCTCTATTGCGCCCTGTCCTTGCTGTCGGACCGTCTGGGCTGCGTTCCTAGCTATTCCAGAGGCGCCTTCAGCCGCAGAATTGATCCCCTCACTCACAGCTTGCTTCACCTCCGCGATCTGCGATCGCAATTCGGCGATTTGATCTTCAATCGATTGCTGGTTCACACCAATCATCTTCCACCTCCTGGTTTGTGAACGCAAAACCGTTGAGCTGCGACAATGTTCCAGCAAAGGGGAGTGGGGTCGCCGCCTGTTTCTGACTCCCTGCTGAAGTGCGCCAACGCACAGTATTCCACCCGCGTTTGCGCAACGCGCATCTTCCGGTTTTGTGCATTTTGGATCGCATAACGTATCGACGGGAACTGAGCCTCCCATGAGCAGCTTCATCAGGTCGGCAAGTTCGGCGCAATCAGCGTCAACGTTGGGAAATAGGTGCGATAACGGCCGACGTCGCGTGTGAGCAGCGAATATCCGCTAACCGCTGCGTGCGCACCGATGAAGAAATCAGGGAGCACCCCTGTCCGCGTTCCGCCTGCTTTGCGATATCGTGTGAAAACCTTGCTTGCCAGAAAGAGGGCCTCACGGGGTACCGCCGCCAGCTTCTACCCCGCTTGATCAAGCAAGCCGTCAACGTCTTCGATCCGATCGTAGCGGACGGCGAGTTCGGCGTAGACGATGTCGTTGATCCAGATTGCTCCCCCGAGGCTTGCGGCTTCCAGCTGCGCTATCGACCAATCGGCCCAAGTTGGATCATCGGTAACGACGTCGAGAAGGACTTTCGTGTCTACGAGTATCACGGTTCGCCACGCGTAAGCGCCATGATCGCGTCAGTGTCGAGGCCCTTGCCCGAATGCCCTCGTAGTTTCGCGAAGCGGCTGGGCGGCTGCTTTTTCGCAGCATGGACGAGGACAACGCTTCCATCTGAAGTGCGTCGGAAGTCTATCTTGCTTCCAGGTACGATACCCAAGAGATCGCGCACAGGCTTGGGAATTGTAATTTGACCCTTGGATGTAACTGTCGTCGTCATGGCCGGACCTGTGTAAGGAGTGATTTATCCGAGGTATTACTTTTTGTCGCGGTTTCAAGGAATTGGGTAGTAAGTTCGATTCCCATCAAGGCGCTCAATTGGCCTCTATCAGGCTGCTTGGCGACTGACGCCCAGCGTTCCCCGGTTTGACCGTCGACAAACCGGGGAACGTGATTACTTCGCGTCAGTCTATGCCGCTTCGAGTTTCTTCTCACAGCGCAGAAGCATGCCGTAGAGGTCACGTGGCTCGTCGGGATCTGCGAGGAGGTCGAGTTCTGTGAACATACCGTGTTCGGCAATCTGGTCCCGGACGTAGCGAAGGGCGGAGAAGTCCTCGATCGCAAAACCGACACTGTCGAAGAGCGTGATCTGATCCGGGCTCTTACGGCCCCCTGTCTCGCCGGTCATGACCTGCCAGAGTTCGATGACGGGGTGCTCGGCCGGCAGCTGCTGGATTTCGCCTTCGATGCGTGTCTGCGGCGGATATTCGACGAAGATGTCCGAGCGCAGGAGAATGTCCTTGCTGAGTTCGGTCTTGCCGGGGCAGTCACCGCCCACTGCGTTGATGTGGACACCGGGACCGACATGGTTGTCCGATAGGATCGTCGCGTACTGCTTGTCGGCGGTGACCGTGGTGATGATGTCTGCGCCTTCGACCGCCTCTTCGACCGACGTGCATTCTTCAATGGTGAAGCCGAGGCCTGCGAGGTTGCGTGCGCATTTCCGGGTGGCGGAGGCGTCGATATCGTAGAGGCGAAGCTTGTCGATGCCGAGCAGCGACTTGAAGGCGCGAGCCTGGAATTCGCTCTGCGCACCATTGCCGATGATGGCCATGGTCCGGGCATTCGGCCGGGCGAGGTACTTCGCCGCGACCGCGGACGTTGCCGCAGTGCGTAGCGCGGTCAGGATCGTCATTTCGGTCAGCAGCATCGGGTAGCCGTTGCCGACATCCGAGAGCACGCCGAAGGCCGTCACGGTCTGGCGGCCATCGCGCGTGTTCTTCGGGTGACCATTGACGTATTTGAAGCCGTAAAGCGTTCCGTCGCTGGTGGGCATCAGCTCGATGACGCCTTCCTGCGAATGGGAAGCGACGCGCGGGGTCTTGTCGAAGACCGGCCAGCGGCGGAAGTCCTCCTCGATTGTGGCCGCCAGGTCCGTCAGGAACCGGTCGATGCCGACCTTCAGAACCAGTTTCATCATGTGGTCGACGCTTACGAACGGAACCACGTTCAGTTTCGGATCAGTATTCATTTTCCCTCCACCAAAGAACATTTGAAATCAGCCAGTGACAGTCGGGCGATCCATCACCCGCTTGCCCATCAGGCTGGCGACGAGATCGACGAGCAGCCGAGCGGTCTTGCCGC
The DNA here is from genome assembly GCF_001429005.1 of Ensifer sp. Root954. Lineage (NCBI taxonomy): Bacteria > Pseudomonadati > Pseudomonadota > Alphaproteobacteria > Hyphomicrobiales > Rhizobiaceae > Ensifer > Ensifer sp. Root954. The sequence goes on along the minus strand of NZ_LMJM01000029.1, from coordinate 28,637 downwards.
GCTCGTCGAGGAACGGATTGAGTTCGACAATGTCGAGGCTGGTCACCAGCCCGCTGTCATGCAGCATTTCCATGATCAGGTGCGCCTCGCGGAAAGTTGCTCCTCCCGGTACCGTGGTGCCAACGGCCGGCGCGATGTCCGGCTCGAGGAAGTCGACATCGAAGCTGACATGCAGGAGGCCGTTTGCGGCCCGGACCCGTTCGATGAAATTGCGGACGAGGACGGCCACGCCATGCTCATCGATTACGCGCATGTCGTGCACCGTGATGCCGGTGGTGCGAATGGCGGCCTTTTCGGCGGCGTCAACGCTGCGGATGCCGATCATGCAGACGTTTTGTGCGGCAACGGGATGGGCAAGCGCAGGGAAGAAGCCATCGAAACCGGTCTGGCCGGTATAGTAAGCGACGGGCGTGCCGTGCAGGTTGCCGCTGACCGTCGTTTCGAGAGTATGGAAGTCGGTATGGGCGTCCAGCCAGAGCACGAACAGCGGCCGCCCGAGTTCGGCGGCTCGGCGTGCGAGACCCGGAACGGTACCCGCGGAGATGGCGTGGTCGCCGCCGAGGAAGATGGGCATGCCTGCCTTGCTGTGTTCGTAGGCAGCAGCAGACAGCGCTTCGACCCAGGCGACCGTTTCGCCGAGGTGATGGACGGCCTTGTTCGGATGGGGCATCTCGTCGAACGCACGCGGGCTGAGATTGCCATTGTCCTTGACCGAATGGCCCAGTTCTTCCAGTGCCGTACGAAGGCCAGCGATGCGCAGGGCGCTCGGCCCCATCTCGCAGCCAAGCTGCCCTGCCCCGATTTGCAGGGGCGCGCCGATGAGCGTGCAGTCCATAGTGTACTCCCGTTTGTTTTCATGATTATAAAAGTCATCGATGGCGGATTGAACATTGAATTTTGGCATATCGAGATGCTAGTTTGACCAAATTGATAAGAACGGAATCCAAATCGGCATGGATGCTCTCGACCAGAAGATCGTGATGCTGTTGCGCGGCAATGGGCGTCGAAGTGTCTCGGATCTCGCGCTGGAAACGGGCGCCTCGCGGGCGACCGTGCGGGCGCGCATCGAGCGGATGGAGCAGGACGGGACCATCCTCGGCTATACGGTGATGCTGCGTGCCGATGCGCTTGAAGATGTCGTTCGTGGGGTGATGATGGTTGAGATCGAGGGCCATGTGACCGATCGGGTGATCCGCACGCTCGGCGGCTTTCCTGAAATCTCGCAGATTCACACGACGAACGGCCGGTGGGATTTGCTGGTGGAACTCAGCGCATCGAGCCTGGCCAACTTCGATGCCGTGCTGCGCAAGATCCGTCTCGTGCCCGGCATTATGGGCAGCGAGACGAGCCTTCTTTTGTCCACGCCGCGGTCGACGAGGGCGAAGCTCTAACCTGACGAGCGTCTACCTGGAAACTCACGTCGACGGGTGTCGCTGCGGCTGGCGCGCCGCGTTTTCCTGCAATGGGTTGGCGCACCGGCGGCACAAGCGCCGGCGACAATCATCGAGCGCTTTGCCACCTTGAGGATTGCGACGGCTTTGTCGATAGCCATCCGGTCGCGGCCGGGCCCCGGCCGACGAATGATCGGCCGGGGTAATTATGACATCGAGCGGGGCTCGACAAGAACGGGCGCGGACGCGCGGAATGGTGCAATGCCGTCGGTC
>NZ_LMJM01000029.1:0-26864 GCF_001429005.1 Ensifer sp. Root954 | reverse complement strand
CATGCCTTCTTCGGCGAGCGACACCATGGTGTCGAGCACTTCCTTGACCATTTCCGGGTCGAGCGCCGAGGTCGGCTCATCGAAGAGCAGGATCTTCGGCTTCATGCACAGCGAGCGGGCGATCGCCACGCGCTGCTGCTGACCACCGGAGAGCTGGCCCGGATACTTGTTCGCCTGCTCGGGGATCTTGACGCGCTTCAGGAAGTGCATCGCCAGTTCCTCGGCCTGCTTCTTCGGCATCTTGCGCACCCATATCGGCGCAAGCGTGCAGTTTTCGAGGATCGTCAGGTGCGGGAAGAGGTTGAAGTGCTGGAACACCATGCCGACTTCGCGGCGCACTTCATCGATCTTCTTCAGGTCGTTGGTGAGCTCGATGCCGTCGACGACGATCTTGCCCTTCTGGTGCTCTTCGAGCCGATTGATGCAGCGGATCATCGTCGACTTGCCGGAGCCCGACGGGCCGGCAATGACGATGCGTTCACCCTGCTGAACATCTAGATCGATGTCCTTCAAGACGTGGAAAGCGCCGTACCACTTGTTCATGCCGGCGATCTTGACTGCTGACTTTGACATTTTTTCTCCTCCAGAAGTGTGCATTGGCTGCGCCGCGCGGAAGCCGTTCTCCGCTTGCAGTTCTCGCGACTGTCGATCGTGTTGGCTTATCGGCCTGGGATGGCGAACCTTGTTTCGAGCCCCTTGAAGACCCGCCCGAAGGCGGCGCCGATCAAGAGATAGATGGCACCCGCGATCAGGAACGTTTCGAATGGTGCATAGGTCTTGGCGACGAATACGCGGGCTGCACCGGTCATTTCCATGACCGTGACCGCGCTGGCGAGGGTCGACCCCTTCATGACGAGGATCAGTTCGTTGCCGATGCTTGGCAACACGGCGCGGTAGATCTGCGGCAGGACGACCTTGATCAACAGGACGTATTTTGCCAACCCGAGGGCTTTCCCGGCTTCCCACTGCCCTTTGGGCACCTGCCGGATTGCACCGGCCAGGACCTCAGCCGAATAGGCGGCCGAGTTGAGGGCGATCGTCAGGACGGCGCAGTAGACCGGGCTACGGAGGATGGGCCAGAGGACGCTCTCGCGAACGGCCTCGAGCTGTCCTAAGCCGTAGTAGACAATGAAGAGCTGCACGAGAAGCGGGCTGCCACGGATGACGAATGTGTAGGCAGACGCCGGAAGCCGCAAGCACCTTGAGGGAGAGGACAGAGCCAGGGCGACCGGCAGCGCGAGCACCTGTCCCACGAGGAAGCTCGCCAGGGTGATGATCAGTGTCAGAACGAAGCCGTTCTTGATGGTGATGAAAGCGGGAAGAAAAAGATCCAATGACATGGGACTACCGCAGATGAGTGGTCAGGCGCTGGTTGTAGGCATTGATGAAGAGCGTCGAGACGCCGGTCACCAGCACATACAGCGCCGCAGCCGTAAGGTAGAAGGCGAGGGGCTTGTGGGTTGCGCCGGCCGCGACGACGGATTTGCGCATCAATTCCTCGAGTCCGACGATCGAGACCAAGGCGCTCTCCTTCAGGATCACGAGCCACTGATTGCCGAGGCCGGGCAGGGCTCGGACCATCATCTGCGGCAGGACGATGAGCCGGAACGCTCCGGGCCTGCGAAGGCCGAGAGCGAGTGCCGCCTCCCATTGACCTGACGACACCCCGACCAGTGCGCCGCGGACGATCTCCGTCAGATAGGCGGTCGAGACGACAGTCAGCGCTGCGATGCCGGCGGTAAGAGCATCCACTTCGACATAGACGCCGAAAAGACCGGTCAATAGAACCGTGCCGCCGTAGAAGATCAGGAAGATGACCAGCAGTTCCGGCAGACCCCGAATGAGGCTGACGTAACCGGCGATGACCTTGCGAACCGGGGCGGATCCGTAGACCGCGGCCGGTGCAAGCACGACCGCGAAGATCAGTCCAAGGACAAAGCTTCCCACGGCGACGGAGAGCGTGACGAGGAAGCCCTGCAGGAGCTGGGGAAAATACTGGACAACCGCTTCGATCATGACCCGGCCTCGCGTTGCTGGTAACCAACGTCTGCCGCCGATCCGCACTGGCTGGCCAGCGCGGAGAAGAAGTCTGCGGAGAAGCCGATCATCTGGTGGAAATGGTCGATGAGGATGTTCTCATCGGGAGAGTGCAACATTGCGCCATGGTGCGTGATGCCCGCACCGAAAAGCGTGGCGCCGAGCTGATGCACGAAGGGGTGCGCAAGACCCGAGGCTGCCGAACTCGGCTGAAGGATGGCAGGCTGGCCGAACCACTTTTCCAGCAACTTCGCCCCGAGCTTGACGGCCCAATGCGACGGATCGCTGCGAACACCCAAGACCTCGGCGTCGTGAACGATCAGCTCGATATCGTCAAAGCCGTTGTCGTCCAGGTGCAGGCGTACCAGGTCAGCGACGGCTTTGGGGTTCTGTCCAGGGACGAGACGAAAATCGAGCTTGGCGGTCGCGGTCGCGGGCAGGACCGTCTTCGTGCCAGCGCCATCGTATCCGCCATGGATACCGTTGACGTTCAGGCAGGGTTCGAAGTTGAGGTGCTCGTAGAAGTTGGATGGCGTCACGGCGCCAAGAAGCTTTTGCCCCCCGGTTGCCGCCATTAAGTCTTCCAGTGCAAACGGGGGCGAAGCGGCAAGTTCTCTCGTCGCTCGATCGGGCTCGATGCCTTCGTAGAAGCCTTTGATCAGGACACGGCCGGCTGCATCGCGCATGGAAGCGACAGCAGAGGCCAGCCGCCATAGGGGATTATCGAATATGGCGCCGAGACTGGAATGCAGATCAGCGCGTGCGGTGCGAACGCTCAGCTCGATCGCCAACACGCCCTTGAAGCCCATGAGGACCACCGGTCGGCCGCGTGTATCGACCTCCCCGAATTCCCACCAGCAGAGGTCAGCTTGAAGGCCTGCATAACGTTTCTCAAGGAAGCGTACGAGCGAAGGACTTCCGATTTCCTCTTCGCCCTCGACGATCCAGATCAGGCGGAAGGGTAAGGGGCCGGGGTGTCGTTCCCGGAACAGGCGCCATCCGGCAATGCGGCTGACGAATTCGCCCTTGTCGTCTGCCGCACCGCGGCCGAAGAGCGCGCCGTGACGCTCCGTCAGGCTGAAGGGCGGTACCGTCCAAAGATTGACAGGCTCTTCAGGCTGAACGTCGTAGTGGTTGTAGATCACCAGTGTGAAGGGGCCCTCACCGATTTCTCCGGTTACGAACGGACCGACGTCCCCTGGCTCGATTGCAGTTTGGAAGCCGGCGTCGGCGAGAAGAGCGGCAACCTTATCGGCGCACGCATCGAGGCCGTCAACTCGGGCGCTGACGGAAGGGATCGCGACGAGGTCCGTCAGGTCTCGCGTCGCTTCGATCTTGATATGGTCTGGGAGTGTCATCGTCCAATTCCTCTCGCGAGGAGGCGGGCTTGCTCGCCCCCTCGCGTGGTTCATGTGTTCGTCATTTCTTGGAAATGTCGTAGCCGAACCACTTTTCGGAGATCGTCTTGATCGTGCCGTCGGCGAGCATCGCTGACACGGCCTCGTCAACCTTGGCGGCGAGTTCCGTGTTGCCTTTGGCGATGGCGACGCCCTGTCCCTTGCCGAATTCGGGGAAGTCCGCGCTGGTCAGGAGCGGGCCGGCATAGACCAGCTTGTCAGCGCCACGATCCTTCACAAGCGGCTCCAGTGCGGATCGCTCCATCAGGCCGGCATCGATGCGTCCGGCGACAACGTCGTCGGCAATCTGGTCCGGGCGGTCATAGACGCGCACGTCCGCATCCGGGAAATGGGCGCGAACCACCTGCTCATGGGTTGTGCCGGTCTGCACGCCGATCGCGACCTTCGCAAGCTTGTCCTGCAGATCCTTGGCGGACTTCGCCTCGGCAACCAGGCTGCCCGCGGCAACGACCATTGCGTTTGGGGCGTCCGCGTAGGCGATGGAAAAGTCGACCTTCTGCGCCCGTTCCTCGTTGATTGATACGCCCGAGATCACCAGGTTGAACTTACCGACCTGCAGGCCGGGCAGCAGACCGTCATAGGCCTGGTTCTGCCATGTACAATTCGCCTGGATGCGCTTGCAGATTTCGTTACCGACGTCGCGGTCGAAACCGACGACCTCGCCGGCGGCATCGACGGACTCCCACGGCGGATAATCTGCGCTCGTGCCGACCCGCAGATCTTGCGCACTGGCGACACTCGCTGCCAGCGAAATCGTCATCACGGCAAGCAATTTCTTCATGTTCACTCCCCTTTCGTTATGAGACATTGCATCTCCACCGCCCTGATCACGCGGCCGCGGTTTGATAGCCCTTAAGAAATTCGGACATGCGCTTCAGGCCTTCCTGAAGGGTGGTGCCGTTGTTGGTGAAGCCGATCCGGACGTACCCTTCCATGTCCATCGCGCTGCCAGGCGTCAGCATGACGCCGGTACGTTCCAGAAGCCGGATGCAGAACTCTTCCGAGGACATGGGCAGATCGTACTTGAGGAGTGCCGTGGTGCCGGATTTCGGTTTGATCCACGAGATCAACGGCTCGTTCTCGACCCAGTCGGAAAGCAAGGCGAGGTTGGTGCGCGTGATCGCCTGGCTGCGCGCAAGAATCTTGTCGCGGTTCTCCAGTGCAATGGCTGCGAAATGATCGTCCAGCATGCCGACGCTGATCGTGTTGTAGTCGCGATGGACGGAGACAGCATGGATCAATTCTACGGGAGCGACGATCCATCCAAGGCGCAGGCCGGCAAGCGCGAAAGTCTTGGACATGCTCGCGGTGCTGATGCCTTTCTCATAGAGGTCGGCGATCGACGCCGTCATTCCGTCGCCTTCCTGGTCCGTACCGCGATAGACCTCGTCACACAGGATCCACGCGCCGCAGGCGCGGGCAATCTCGACGATTTTCTCCAGATAGGCGCGATCCATCAGCGAGCCCGTCGGATTGTTCGGGTTGTTGATGGCGATGAGTTTCGTGCCCAGTGTTGCAAGGCGCTTCAGCTCCTCCAGGTCTGGCAGGAAGCCAGTCTTTTCCGTGAGCTTGAGGATTTGTACGTCGGCGCCGTAGCTTTCCGGGATGGAATAGTGCTGCTGGTAGGTCGGCAGGACCGAGATCACACGGTCACCCGGTTCGACCAGTGTTGCGTGCACCAGGGCATTCGCACCGATGGCGCCGTGCGTGACCACGACATTTTCTGCACTTTGCCTTTCGTAGAGGCCGGCAACCAACTTGCGGAGGCGTTCGCTGCCTTCGATGGCGCCGTAGGTCAGCTTCATGGGCAGAAGCTCGGAGAGGATCGTGTCGGTCTTGCCGGCCATCTCCAAAAGTTCGGCGACTGTCAGCGACTCGACGCAGGTCTCGGCGATGTTCCAGTCGCATCTGGTTTCGTAGCGGTTCATCCAGATCTCGACGCCGAAATTACGAATCTTCATTGCCTATCTCCTGTGCTGTCTTGGAAGGGTTAGCTGCGTGCTGCGGAAAGCAGGGCGCTGGCGGTTGCTATGTCTTCGAGCCCGAGCCCGATCGAACGGAAGAAAGCTGGACGGCCAGTGTCCCGGGCGGTTGCTCGGCCCGACAATAGTTCGGGCAGGTCGCCAACAAGGCGATCTGTGCTCCACTGGCCACGTTCCGCGGCAAGTTTCATTTCGCCGGCAGCAGCCGGCGTGGTGGCCCGATAGTCGCAATAGACATCGAACCGATTGAGCGTGTCGGGGGCGATCTCGTGGGCGTTGGCGACATTGGTGCTGATGGATGTGACGAGTACGCCCGCGCCGAACCTCGACGCGTCGATGACCGGTGTGCCGGACGAGGTGCATAGCATGACCACGTCGGCGCCGGCCGCGGCCGTATCGGTATAGGTGGATGTCGTCACCGGGCAGCCCGATTCGAGCTGCACCGGAAGACCGTGCCGGTTGGCAATATCCGGAGAGCACAGACGAATTTCCTGCCACGGACGGATCGATGCGGCATGCCGAAGATGCGCGAGGCCGATTTCGCCTGTGCCGATGATCGTCAGGATCTTTGCTTCCTTCGAGGCGAGCAGATCGGCGGCAATCGCGGTGGTCGCGGCCGTTCGTTCGGTCGTCAGGCGTTTGGAATCACACAGGAGCAGCGGCTTCCCGGTCTCCATCGACATCAGAAGCGTCCAGGCGGTAACGGTCGCCCCATTCGTGCCGGGGATATAGGGCGACAGCTTCGTGCCAAAGACACCATCGCTTCCAAGAACGCCTGGATAGGTGATGAAGTCTCCGCCGCCGGCCGGGAACAGGCTCAACGTCTGTGGCGGCTGCACAGCCCGTCCATCGGCAAGCGCGATGAACATACGCTCCAGGGCTGCGCGAACATCTGTCCGGGGCAACAGTCGGGTGATATCTTCGTCGTTGAGTACGACCAATTTCTGCATTGTGACGATCCCAAAAAGGCGTGCGAAGTCACGCTGCATGGACGCCAAAGCCTTGGCGCCCCATGCAGGGCAAGACGCACAGAAATGTGTTGAGCTGTGAAAGCCGGTAGTCTAGAAGGACCATATGAGCAATATATTGCACAGTCAAGACCGGGCCGATGTGTTGGCCCACGTTTCCGGAAACCTCCGCCGTTTAAGGCTCGCCTCGGGCCTGAGCCAAACGGCGCTGGCAGATGCATCCGGTATCAGCCGGCGGATGATCGCGGCGGTCGAGAGCGGCGACGCGAACATCAGCCTTTCCAGCCTCGATAAATTGGCGACCGCGATGGGCGTAGACTTCGTCGAGTTGGTGCGCGATCCGTCGAGGGAGACGCGCGCCGAGATCAACGAGGTCACCTGGCGCGGAAGTCAACCGGCGAGCGCCGCGATGCTGCTTTGTTCGGCGCCCGCCTCGCGGGAAACACAGATGTGGCTGTGGACCCTCGGCCCGGGCGACAGCTACGTGGCCGAGCCGGACCCCGAAGGATGGCACGAGATGCTTTTCGTTGTCGAAGGAACGCTGCGTTTGATCCAATCGGGCGAGGCGCAGGACTATGCCACGGGCGAGTTTGTCACTTACAGCACGGCCCAGCATTATTCGTACTGCAACGTCGGAAAGAAGATCGTCCGCTTCATTCGCAACGTCGTCTCGTAGATCGAAATACCGCCCGGCAGGAAAATAGTGCGCGGCTCCGCACAGGGATTTCTCGGATGGCTTCAGCGAAACAGTTCAATTATCCCGTTTGGACCATGGTCGTTCGAGAAAAGTCCGGTGGGCCGACGTTGCAGGAGCAGCTCTTCATCCAGTTGCGCCGGCTGATCGTCAACGGACAGCTTGCGCGCGGCGCCCGATTGCCGGCCAGCCGGTCGATGGCGACCGATCTCGCGATATCGAGAAACACGGTCAACATTGCCTATGATCGCTTGGCGGCCGAGGGCTATATCAAGCGTCGCCCGAGTTCCGGCTTCTACGTGGAAGAGAGCCTTCCAGAAGACTCGGTGCGGCCTGGAGGAGAAAGAGGCCTGCCGCCTTCGAGTTTACCGGTTTCGCTGTCTGCACGGGGGAGAGAGGCGTCGGTACGGCATTGGAGTTGGTCGCGCCAGGACAAGTTCGATCTCAGTCCTGGCATGCCGGCGCTGGATATCTTCCCCTACAAGCAGTTCGGCAAGATCGCCGCCAACTATTGGCGACGCTTCACGGTTTCTGACCTCGGGTATGGCGAAGGCGGCGGCCTGGCGGCGCTTCGCCAACAACTCGCCATCTATCTTAGCGAGGCGCGCGGTATCCGATGCGAGGCTGACCAAATCATCGTCGTGGGAAGCACGCTTCAGGCTGCCAATCTCGTCGCGCATGTTCTTCTCGACGCCGGTGACGTTGTCGGCGTCGAGGACCCGGCCTACGCGACGCTCTTGTCCACTCTGCGTTCGGCTGGGCTTCGGCTCTCACCCGTGCCCGTTTCTCGTGACGGACTGAACGCTGACGACATCGCGCATCGTGCCGCGGATGCCCGGATGATCCTGGTTTCGCCGGTCGGCCAGTTTCCCGCGGGTGCAACCATGTCGGAAGCGGCGATTGAACGGCTTCTCGCCTGGGCCAATACGTCGCAGCGCTGGATATTCGAGGACGACTTCAACAGCGAGATCAGATGGCGCGGTACGCCGCTCGTGCCGCTCGCCGCGCGCAAGGGTGGCGAGCGGGTCATACATGTCAGCTCCTTCAATCGTGTGCTCGCCCCCGGGCTGCGGCTTGCTTATCTCGTCGTGCCGCGCGAGCTGATCACCTCGTTCACGGCAGTGCAAGACAGCCTTTCCTGCTATGCGCCGCTGACGCACCAGCATACGGTCGCCGACTTCATGGCGAGCGGAGAACTCGCATCTCATATCCGGCGCACGCGCGCCCTCTACAGGGATCGTGCCACCGCGATGATCGCGTCCCTGAAAGAAAAGCTGGGCGACGTGTTCGATGTGCCGGAACTGGACGCTGGTCTCCATTTGACGCTTACGGCGCGCGAGCCCTTCGACGACGTCGAGCTTTCACGGCTCCTGCGCGGGGCATGGATCGACACCCCACCGCTCTCTTCCTATTGCATTGAGCGGAAGGATCTTTTTGGTCTCGTAGCGGGATTTGGAAATCTCTCCACCGAGCGGCTGGCCGGGGCGGTTCAGCGGATGGAGCTTGTCACGAGGCGGTTTCTGGAGAAAGCCGGCAAATCTTCCTGAAGCTCAGTCTGGTACCATCAGTTCATGGGAATTGGTACTTTAGCTCGTTCTGCTTCCGCGCCATCCTTTGTTCCAGAAGACAGGTTCTGGAGGGAGGCCAGAATGCAAGTCGGATCCAAAGACATCACCAGATAGTCGCGCTCACCAGCATCGCCGGAGCAGGTACGTGCTGCTGGCTTTGAACACAGGTCGCCGCCAGCGACACCTCATATGCAGCCGCCCGCTTAAAGCAGCTGCCCTGTTCCCATGCCGAAAAACCGCAGCCTTTTGACAAGGAAGGTCCCATGAAAAAGATCATCGTATTCACCTTCGCCGGCCTTCTGCTCGGCGCAACGTCGTCGCAGGCCGCGAAGCTGAAAGTGGCAGCCGACTGCACCTATCCCCCGTTCGGATATCAGGACGCGAACGGAGAAATCAAAGGCTTCGACGTCGATGTCGCGCGTGCCATAGGCAGGCAGATTGGCAGCGAGGTCGAAATCATCTGCCAGGCCTGGGACGGCATGATCCCCGGCCTGCTCGCCGGAAAGTACGACCTGATCTCCGCATCGATGTCCATCACCGAGGAGCGGCTGCAGAGCATCAATTTCTCCGTTCCCTACCGCTCGTCGGCCGCCCGGTTCGTCGGACTAAAGACCTTGGATGCCAAGCCGGTGACGGATGCAGGCGAGCCGAACCCGGAAGGCGTTGCCGGTAAGACCATCGGCCTCCAGCCCTCGTCGACCTATGCGAAGTACATCGCAGAGAAGTATCCGCAGGCGACCGTGTCCGAGTATGACAAGGTCGACAACATGATCCTCGATCTTCAGGCCGGCCGCGTCGATCTCATTTTTGCTGGCCCCATCAAGCTCGACAACGATTTCCTCAGCAAGCCGGAGGGCAAGGACTACGGTTTCGTCGGTCCGGAAATCGACGACGTATCCTACTTCGGCCCCGGTATCGGTATCGGCATCCGCAAGGCCGACGAGGATCTTCTGAAGAATGTCGATGTTGCGCTGACCGCCATGTTCAAGGATGGCAACTTCAAGGCGATCAACGACAAATACTGGTCGTTCAGCGTCCTTCCGGCCTCCGCAAAATAATCCGCGACGACAACCGGACGGAGCCGATCGACGGCTCCGTCTTTCTTTGGAGACGACCATGGATCTATTGCAGGGATGGGGTGACGAGATCGCCCACGGCACCCTTTTGACCATGAAAGTGGCAGTCCTCTCGCTGCTCGTCGGCCTGTGCTGGGGCATGCTGGGCGCGTTGGCGCAGATGTCACCGAACCGGGCCGTGGCATCCCTTGGCCGTGGCTTCAGCCTGGTGATGCGAGGTACCCCCGAACTGTTGGTCATCCTGATCGTGTACTTCGGCGGCACGGTGGCGCTGACGAAAGCGGTCAACCTCTTCGTCGCGGATTTCGGCTTCGTCGAGGTGCCGCCTCTCCAGGCTGGCGTCTTCGCGCTCAGCCTCGTCTTCGGTGGCTATGCTGCCGAAGTCCTGCGCGGTGCGTGGCAATCCGTTCCGAGCGGAGTGATCGAGGCGGGGCACTCGCTTGGCCTCGGGGGGTTCGTCATGTTCGCCAAGATCCGTCTGCCGCTGCTCATGCGCTTTGCATTGCCAGGCCTCGGCAACAACTGGATTTCGCTGATCAAGGATACCTCGCTGATCTCGATCGTCGGTTTGCATGAACTGATGGGCCTGTCGCAGATGGCCACTTCGGTCACTCGCCAGCCCTTCACCTTCTATATGACGGCCGCCTTGATTTACCTGGCTCTGACATTGGCAAACACGCGCCTTATCGCCTGGTTCGAAGGACGGTTGATGCGCGGCGAGAGGAGGTCCCCAGCATGAACTGGTCCCTGATGCTGGAGAGCGTTCCGGCGCTGCTCTACGGTGCGCTGGCCACGGTGCAATTGCTCCTTATGACCCTTGTTTGCGGAGCCCTGCTCGCCTTGCCGCTTGGCATCGTCGCAGCCAATGGTCGCCCGATCATCCGGCTCCCGGTGATGGGCTACATCACCTTCTTCCGTGGAACGCCTCTGCTGGTGCAGGTTTTCCTGGTTTATTACGGATTTTCGCAGTTTCAGATTGTTCGCAGCAGCATCTTCTGGCCAGTCCTTCGTGAAGCCTGGTTCTGCGCACTACTGACGCTCGCGCTCCATACCGCAGCCTACACCGCGAACATCCTGCGCGGCGCCATTCTCGCAATCCCGGCCGGTCAGAAGGAGGCGGCCGTCGCCTTGGGCATGCGCCCCTCGCTCATCTACCGGCTCGTTATTCTTCCCCAGGCGTTGCGCATCGGCATGCCGGCCTACGGCAACGAAATGATCAGCATGATGAAGGCGACCTCACTCGCCAGCACAATCACGATCATGGAGCTCACGGGCACGGCAAATACCATCGTCGCCCGGACTTATGCTCCCTACGAAGTCTTTATCTCAGCTGCGCTCGTCTATCTCTGCGTCGCCTGGATGCTCTCGCGCCTGGTGCGGGCGATCGAGGCCCGACTGTCCCGCCACATGCGACCGGCCGTAGAGGCACAAAACACATTGAGGAGGGTACCCGCCCATGCTTGACCAGCCGCTTCAGCTTTTTTCCAGTTTCGCCAGCGAGATCGCCGATGTTGCGCGGCAGATCGTGCGCACTGCTGCGGCCGGCCCGCGCCGCCCCGTTGCGAAATCGGATTCAAGCCCGGTGACGGAAACGGATCGCGCGGTCGAGCAGTCGCTGCGCGAACGCATCGCAGACCGCTTTCCTCGCCATGGGGTGCTCGGGGAGGAGTTTGGCGCCGAGGGTTTGGGGGAGGAGTTCGTCTGGGTCATCGATCCTATTGACGGCACCAAGGCTTTCGTCGGCGGACTTGCTGTCTATGGCACATTGATTTCATTGACGCATGGCGGGACGCCGGTCCTTGGACTGATTGACAATCCTGTCACCGGCGACCGCTGGCTGGGATTGTCAGGGCGCGCGACGACCCTCAACGGTGTTGCCATCCGGACCGCATCGACTGCTCTTCTTTCGGAAGCGTTCATGGCCAACGGCAATCCGGAACCGTTCCAGCAAAACGAGAAGGATAGCGTTGAGCGCCTGCGCCTATCTACGCGGTGGTGCGTCTATGGGGGGAGCTGTATGGCCTATGGCCGCGTCGCGGACGGCAGCATCGACATCAGCATCGATGGAGGGCTCGATCCCTACGACTATTGCGCCCTTGTCCCGGTGGTGACGGGTGCAGGCGGATGTATCACCGACTGGCAGGGTCGGCCGCTCACGCTGACTTCCGGCAATCTGTGCCTCGCAGCCGCCAACGAAGCCTTGCATCGCCAAGTCCTCGAAACGCTGAATTGATGCAGGTCTGACTGGAGTGCAGGGCTGCTCTGCCTGGTGATGGGGCGGCTCGGACAGACCTGACGTTCTTGGTTCTCGTTTTTTCGGTCTTGCGATCCTGGCCGACGTCATAGCTGACCTTCTGACCGTCTCGCAGAAGGCCTCCCGTCGATCGCTGAGACGTGGACAAACACGTCCGTTCCGCCGTTATCGGGAGAGATTAAGCCGCAGCCCTTTTCCTGGTTGAAAAACATCACGGTAACAATTGCCATTTCCATTCGCTGCGCGGACGTCGCGATGGCGGGTGCTGATTCAACGTTATCGCCTCTCGCAATCGCGCAAATTCGCTGAAATTTGCGGCAAGTCGGTCAAGGGAAGTCGATTGATCAACTTCACTGGTCCACCGAGGTTCAGATCCGTCAATTCGGTTAGCTGCACGCAACGCTTACTAAGGTGATGACGAGTCACCAGGCGGTATTTGAACTGAGAACTCTCGCACCGGCTGAGACGTAAGTTGCCTGTCTCGTCGCCGGCGGTAGGCATCGGAGCGAAGCAGGTCCCGCCAATTGGGGCTTGTGAAAAAGGCAGTTTGAATCAGCAATTCGGCAAGCAGAAGGTTTGGAACAAACTGCAGCGATCGCAGGGGCTCATAGATAAGGTCGAAGTCTGCCCCAAGCCAAAGGGATAGATGCAGTTCAGCGCGGAAAGTCACATTTGTAAGGGTCAGGGCGTAATTTCGGATCATCCATTCAGCATGACGAGCATATCGCCCTTGAACAGCCCGCAACCAGGCAAGAGCGGCCGTGACGAACCATAGGATCGACAGAACGGCAAAGCCGAAAACCGTCAAAGGCCCCTCGGTTTCGTTCAGGCTCATCTTCAGCGTTGCGATCGAGGTGACAAGCACTGTCAAGATGTACGCGCGGCCGCCCCAGCGGTGAACAGTGGGGAACCGTTGCGGGAGCCGGTCAAAGAAAAGAAGTGCCCCGCCGACAAGAAGCACCGGCGCCGTAAAAAGGTGCAAATACAGCTCGAACTTTTCATTCTCGAGGTGATCAATGGCTCGATGAAATATGGTGTGAATATCCACCAAGATGAACCGCGAATTCAGTATCGCGACCGAAATCGCCGAGAGGGTCATCAACAGCCAAAGCGATTTGCGAAAACGTCTTAATTCAACCATGGCACGCCCGCCAAAAAATTGCATACGTTACAATGGTTTAAGATGAAAACAGAAATTCAATTTGAGGTCGTGCCTCAAAGGCGCGCTCAGTGTAGTTTATTATTAGAAAAATGTCATGTAGTTGGTCGTTGTTAAGGCTGCAATTGTGGGGTCTGTAGTCAGTCGACGCGTTGCTGTGTCTCTCCTGATGTCGGATCGTTGCGGGCGCGCAACACGAATGGCTGTCGCAAATATCTGCCTGGTCCGATGCCTCAAAGGCTCCAGTGCCTGATATCGTCAGGGATCTGCGCGCGGGCCAGCGCTCCCTTGACATCGACAAGCACACCACCGCGATCAAGCATCCGGGCGATCTCCCCATCGTTGGCGAGATAGGTGTCGTGCGGCACGGCGAGGATCAGCGCCTGCAATTTTTTGAAGTGTGAAAGGTCATCAAGAGCGATGCCATATTCGTGTTTCGCTTCATGCGCCGAACAATGCGGGTCGTGAACGAGAGCCCGAATCCCGAAGCTGCGCAACTCGTCGACAATATCGGGTACTCGAGAGTTGCGCAGGTCTGGCACATTCTCCTTGAAGGTCAGCCCAAGAACGCCAACCCGGGCAGTGCTGAGTGCAATGCCCATTTCGACCATGAGTTTCACCGCTTTCTGCGCTACAAATCGCCCCATTCCATCGTTGATCCTGCGGCCCGCAAGGATGACCTCGGGACGGTAGCCGACTTCCTCGGCTTTTGCCGTCAGATAGTACGGATCGACACCGATACAGTGTCCGCCGACCAGCCCGGGCGTGAACGGCAGGAAGTTCCACTTGGTCCCGGCTGCAGCGAGAACCTCGCCCGTCGGAATGGCAAGTCTTTCAAAAATCATCGCCAATTCGTTCATCAGCGCAATGTTGATGTCGCGTTGGGTATTCTCGATAACTTTCGCCGCCTCGG
This sequence comes from Ensifer sp. Root954, assembly GCF_001429005.1. NCBI lineage: Bacteria > Pseudomonadati > Pseudomonadota > Alphaproteobacteria > Hyphomicrobiales > Rhizobiaceae > Ensifer > Ensifer sp. Root954. The sequence continues at coordinate 12,795 of NZ_LMJM01000029.1, read as the reverse complement.
CCACCCGGATGGAGCTGGCGCGGTGGATGCCTGCATGGATGATGGCGCCGTATGCGGTTGCGATCCTTTCCAGGGTCGCCATGTTCTGTCCTGCGACAACCTTGACGATCGTCTCTAGCCGGTGAACGCGGTCGCCGGGGTTGATCCGCTCCGGCGAGTATCCGAGGAAAAAATCCCGACCACACGTCAGGCCGGAGGCGTGCTCCAACTCGGGACCGCAGATCTCTTCGGTTGCGCCCGGAAAAACCGTGCTTTCAAGCACGACCATCGCCCCTGGCGTCAGATGAGGAGCAACAGCGCGGCAGGCGGAGAGCAGGGGCGTAAAATCCGGTCGCTGCGCCTTGTCGACCGGCGTTGGCACAGTGAGAACGTATAGCGTGGCATTCCCCAGGCATTCGGGATCATTCGAAATCGTCAGTCGCGTAGCGGACAGTTCGGAGCTCGAAATTTCGCCGGTGTCATCGCGTCCGGTTCCCAGGGCCTCCACTCGCCGGCGCGAAATGTCGTAACCCACGACGTGCTCTGCCACACGTGCGAATGCAACGGCCACCGGTAGTCCGACATAGCCGAGCCCGACGACTGCGATACGCTCCTGAACCGGGAAACCGCTCACGGGGCACCTGCTCCCTGTAGTGGAAGACTTCTGTCCCGCGACCCAGGAAGCACCGGGTCCAACCCAAGGCCGGCAAAAAGCGTCTCATTGACCGCATGTACGTCGTAGCGCTCCTCCGCGCGGCGACGAGCTTCAGCGCCCATGGTTTCGATCAACGTGGGGTCGGCGATGAATCTCTCCATCGCAAGCGCGAGAGCATCAATGTTTCTGACCGGGGCGACGTAGCCGGTGACGCCGTGCTGGACCGGCTCTGCGCAGCCGGGTGCATCGCTAGTCACCACCGCTCGGCCTGTTGCCATAGCCTCGAGAATAGTGCGTGATAGTCCCTCCCTATAGGAAGGCAAGACGAAAACCGAGCAATCGGCAAGATGGGGCCGTACGTCCTTCGTCTGCCCGAGATATTCTATCGCACCCTCAGCGACCCAGCGATCGACTTCGTCGCGCGAGATCGCTGCGGGATTGGAATCGAACGGTCCAAGCAGTCTGAAGCGGGCTTGCGGATGGCGCATCCGAAGGATCTTTGCTGCCGCCACGAATTCATTCACACCCTTGTCATGCAAGAGACGCGCGATCATCAGGAAGACCGGCGGCCCGATCGGCGGCGGGCATGCAGCAAACCGTTCAGTGTCGACGCCAGAACCGGGTACCAGCGTCAGAACGTCTTCTGCGACGATCGCGCGCGCCTTCAGTTCAGCCGCGTCCGTTTCGTTGTAGACAAAGACGCGCTCCGCGCCCTTCAGAGCCATGCGATACAATTTGACGCTCAACCACCGCAGCGCAATCGTGCGCAGCGTGTGTACCCGTTCAACAAAGACGTAGCCGAGGCCCGTTACCAGCGCGAAGCGGTGCGGTACGCGCGTGAGCTGGGCGGCGAGCCCGCCGTAGATGATCGGTTTCATGGTGTAGGGCAGAATGATGTCTGGGCGGATTTTCCGAAAGATGCGCACGAGTGCTGCGAAGGTTGTTAGATCGCCGATTGGTCCGGTCGACGTTCGGGCCAGTGGTATGCGGATGTAGTGAACGCCGAGGCTTTCAAGCACAGCGGTGGTCTCCGCGTCGTCGTCTGGTCCCAGTGCATAAACATCGCAGCCACGCTGCCGAAGACCACGCAGCAACTCCAACCGGAAATTCACCAGTGACGAAGTGAGGCTCGCAATCACGGCGATCCGGGGAGAACGGATGTCCACCTCTGATCTGCCACGAGCCGTTGCTGTCACTGCGTCGATCCCCCAAGGTACGTCGGCGAGCTGCTTGCGAAGTGCCAAAGCGCTAACTGCCTTCCGCCTGGATTGTCGTGTCTTGTCGTACGGCTGAAGCGGCGGCCTCGGCCATGTTGAGTGTCGGCCAGCCGTAACGCTCGCGCAGGCGCGCGGCTTCTGCGGCGATAGCTGACATCGTCGCGAAATTCTCGTCCTGGTCGACGCCGAAATTTTCTGGATGAAACCACAGATGAAACACGCCGCCTCGTTGCGCGGCACGGCGCATGGCGTTCAAGATCCGTTGTAACTTCAGACCCTCGCCAGCCGCCAGGCGATGCGAAAAGGGTCTCAGGAAAAGGCTTGCCGGGACGTTGCACATCCCATCATGCCTCTCGACCCCAAGTTCTCGTCGGGCCCCCATTTCAAGATAGCTGTCGGCAAACCGAACGGCCCGCCGAAGAACGCCTTCTCTTTCGCGAGCGACACCTCCGCCGCCAGCTGCGCGTCCCGTTCCCCGGTAAACCGTAATTCCGGCCTCCCGGCAGACCGCCAGCGCCGCAGCGCTGACCTGGTTGCGTGGAAAGACGATCGTGCGGATGGAGTATCCTTTGGCAGCAGCGACATCGAGCGCCGCATCGATGTCGGCAGCGAGAGCCTCGTACGTTTGGCCCTCTTCAAGGCAATAGTAGTGGGAGAATGTATGCGTGGCGATTTCCTGATGCGGTCGCCTGCTGATGTCGCGAATAAGGCTTGGGGCGAAATGGTAGGGATCCTTGCTTTCATCCGCGCCTACGGTGTTCAGATAGGAGTAGTTCGAAAGACGCGGATTGCGATAGGAAGGGCGGATCGCGGGCAGGCGAGCAAGGAGTTCGTCACGACCGTCGCAGAAGAGGAATCCGACTGTCGCCCAGGTGCAGCCAAGTTCGTAATGATCGAGCAGGTCAAGCATCCGCGGAACCATGTGGCGCACTCCAAGGATGTTGCGGCCATAATTGGCAACCGTGCGGGAATCATTGACGCCCCACATAAGCTCAAAATCCAGAGACAGGACAAAGCCTCCCCCGTCGCCCATTCGACTTACCCATAAGTATTTCTGTTTACATAATTCGAGCGATGCTTGTCATTGTCGCATCTTAATGTGCTATCATTTCCAATGAACTAAATTAAACTTGGAATTTATTGACAGGGTATTGTAATGGTACAAACTCGGCAAGAGAGATTATTGGTTTGCCCTCCAACGGCAGCGTTGGTGTCGGCATGTTTGAGCTGTTCCTCTACGTAAAGAGTCAATATGTCCGATGTCCGTGCTCGTAGGAATGATGAACACGTCATTGTGCTCGGGGCAGGCCCATCTGGCCTTGCAGCATCACTCGCGCTTTGTCGCGGCGGATTGCAGCCGCTTGTGCTGGAGCGGGATGACGATGTCGGTGGATTGATGCGTTCATTCAGGTGGCGTCAGTTCACTGTCGATCTGGGCCGCAAGGAACTTTACACCCGGTTTCCCGAAGTCGATGCACTTTGGAACGAGGCGCTTGGCGGTGCGTACGGTCCGTATCCTCATCGTGTCGGCAGCCTTTATCGCGGACGCATCCTTGAGTTGTCTGGCAAATATCGCGGAATTCTGCGTGGCATCCCTGTTCCCTGGCTGGTCCGTGGAGGACTGTCGATGCTGGGAGGCTGGGCCTGCGCAGCGATGCGCTCCCCGAAATCCTACGAGGCCTATTGGCATGGTCGCGTCGGACGGGTTTTTGCAGAGTTGCTGGCGCAGGGCTACTGGGAGAAATTCCGCGGCCGGCGCTGGGTGGAAATGCCCGTGCCACAAATGGACGACGAAGTCCCCTCGAAACGCTCCCGATCATTCGAAATTGCGCGACAGGCCTTACGACTTGCCCAACGCGGAGGTGTACAAACTCAAGCCGCCTGGCGTCACCCCACGCACGGTACCGGCCAGATTTTCGAAGCGCTGCGCAGCGAGATTGATGCCCGTGGCGGCAGGATACGGTTCCAAGCAGAGGTCCGGGCGATCCGACCCCAGGCGGACGGTTCATTCGAAGTCGACTATTTGGAGTCCGGCGTTGTTCACAGTAGAACGAGCCGCCATGTGATTTCCAGCCTGCCTATTGAGAAGCTTACGGAGTTGCTTGGCGCCGGTCCGAACGATGTGGATTGCCGCGAAGCACGGCGGAGCGTTATCCTCGTTTATCTTTTTTTTGACGAACCACCACAGTTTCCACACGCTTGGTTGGAGGTCAACGATCCCCTGACATCCATCGGGCGCATTACCAATTACGCGGCATTTGGCGGGGCAATGGTTCCACCAGGGCATTCGAGCCTCTGCATTGAATATTTTTGCCAGGCCGACGATCCGATTATCCAAATAGGAGACCAGGCCCTTACTAAGCGCACTCTCAACGAACTTGCTTCCGCTGGGCTGGTCGATCCGGGAAGACTGATCGGCTCTTCTGTTCGCCGCCTGCAACGCACAAACGCCGCAGCAAGTTGGCGCGAGCAGCAGACGGAGCGACGTCTGTCACTTCTGCGAAGCTTGGCAAGATATCCAACGCTCTACCACGTCAACAGGCCGGGGTCCGACTGGGCTACGCTCGCGGGTTTGCTCGCAGCAGAGGCGGTCCTGACGAAGGATCGCGCGGTCTTCGATCAGCGTGCCGATCCGACGGTCAGGCATGTGGAAAGACCCATCAAAGCCTCCGGTAGCCGCGGAGATCACGAGATGATCGGACCAGCGGAGGGGCACGAAATGGGCGCACCGAATTAGCACGGCGGGAAACGGCAAGAATGCGCGTGATGCATATTATAACCAACATGATGGGGACTGGCGGTGCGGAGGTGATGCTGCTGCGACTTGCGAGCGCGATCGGAGGCGAACGTCCAATTATCGTGTCTCTCATGGATGTCTCCGAACGACATCGGCAGGTGATTGCGGATCATGATCTCGATGTTCGTCCCTTGAAGGTTCGGTCGACCGCCGGAATGATGAAATCCGTGCTCACGGTTCGCCAGCTCATCCGCAATGAGCGGCCGGATGCATTAATGTGCTGGCTGTACCACGCCATGGTCGTTGGACAGGTGGCTGCGTGGCGGGTTGCTCACGAGGTGCCGGTTTACTGGAACGTCAGGCAGTCGTTGGACGACATGAGTTCGTTCAGCGCGAGCACCCGTACGGCGCTACACTTGACGCGTCTTCTGTCGAGCCGGCCAACGGGGATTGTCTTTAACTCCTCGCGCGCCCTCCATTTGCATCGACAATTCGGCTACCGCAATCCGAACCTCGTCACGATCCCGAATGGTTTCGATTTCGTAGAGGAAATACCAGTAAACGCCCGCCGGCCTTTGGTATTCGGCATTGCCGGTCGGTTACATCCGCAGAAGGACTACGCGACCTTCTTCGCTGCCGCTTCACATGCCCACCGGTGCCACCCGGAGATCCGCTTCGTCGCTGCTGGATCTGGCCTGACCCTCGATAGCGCCATCGTTCGCCAGATGATCGCTGATGCAGGCCTGCCTTTGAGCGCCATCGAACTACGCGGAAATGTTTCAGACATGGCGGGTTTTTATCACGACATCGACGCTCTTGTACTTTCGTCACGCACAGAAGGTTTCCCCAATGTGGTGGCCGAGGCGATGAGTTTTGCCAAACCTGTGATTTCGACGGACGTGGGCGACGCGGCGGTCATAGTCGGCGACAGTGGTTTCATCGTTCCGCCTGGCGACGTCACCGCATTGGCCGATGCGATGGATCGTATGCAGGGTCTCCGTCCATCCGAATATGCAGTGCTCGCCGCAGCGGCCAAGCGCCGGGTCGACAGCGTTTATCCGCTTGCACGTGTCGCCGAACTTTATGACTTGTTTTTCCGGGGAGCGCCCGCGCCCCCGGCTGCATCAGAGCGGCAGTCACGGTCTGTGTAGTTGCCCCGCCAAGCAGTTCTTGCGGTGGGGTGCTCCCATCTGAGTAAGCGGTGCATAGACCCCACCTGGCTATAGCAAGCCAGCGGGCCTCTTCGTCTGCACTCTATGATCGAAGCCGTTGCGGATCGGTTGTCGCGGCATTTCTTGTAGCCGCGGCGCCTGTCGACCCAGGTCGCATACGGTCGAGCCACGAACAGACTTAGTGGATCGCTCCCCCATCGCAGCGAACTCATTTCACCGGGGCAGCAAGCGGCGTATCCTTCGCGACGATGTAAGTCGCAAGCTCCGACGCCTCGCCATCGCCAACGTTCTTGGCGATGTGCGCAACACCCGCCGGAATGAAGAGGGCTTCACCGGCCTTCAGCGTTACCGGCTTCTGACCCTCGAGGGTGTACTCAAGCGTACCTTTGAGCACATATGCAATTTCTTCGCCGGGATGTTTATGATTGATAGATGCAGCCTTTGGCGGGAAATCTACCCGGACCTGAAGCGCTTCCTTGCCCGGCATGCTGATATCGCTTTGAACCAGACCAGTCCGTTTGAGTTCCTGCGCCTGGGCAACGCCGCCCAGCGCGAAACTGATTGAAGCCGCCGCGGCAGCGATCGCGATGCTATGCATAATTTTCATTTGGAACCCTTTCCAGTGGCGGCCAGGTGTCGAAGTTGGAGTGTGCAGCCGAAGATGCAGTCGCGCTTTTGCGGCGGGACGTCAGTCCTCACGAAATCCGTTTCTATTACCGCGTTCAGTTGACGCGCTGCTTGTGTATGGATTGTTTCGCGATGAGCAGGGGTTTGTACCGAATCTGCGCCAATAGATTGGCTGAAACGATTAGTTACAAATTGCGATGATGGTTCGTCGAAAGCCGGAGCAAGTCGAGCCAGGCTATCCTTGACACTGCCCGCGCTGCGTTCTGGTATCTTTCCAACCCCGAAAGTCAGTCGGTCACCGCGCCGTGGGCTTCTTGGCGGCTAAGCCGGCGGCGCTGAGCATTGAGCTATCCACCATCACTTTTCTAAGGACAGCAGAACCGATAGATCAATCGCGTGGCGGCTTTCCTGAAATCTCGCAGATTCACACGACGAACGGCCGGTGGGATCTGCTGGTGGAACTCAGCGCGTCTAGCCTGGGCAACTTTGATGCAGTGATGCGCAAAATCCGTCTCGTGCCCGGCACGGCATTATAGGCAGCGAAACGATCCTTCTTTTCCACGCCGTAGTCGACGACGGCGAAGCTCTAACGAGCGTCGATTTAGGTCACGCCGCGGCGTGGGCGGCTGCGACGATATCGATCGCATCTCCGCTGGAAACATGGACGACCATCAGCGGGACGCCGGTCACCCCACACCAGCTGCATTTCGCAAGATCCTCGCGCAGCTGCCAGGGCGTCGAGCAACTCGCGGTGCCCGTAGCCCAGAACGAAGACAGGATGCTTTGCCAAACGCAGTTTCGCCGAGACATGAAGGCGACGAAGCTTACTTCCGCTAGAAAGCAGACGGCGTCAATGGAACGGCATTGCTGCTGCTCCAATTCAGACACCAGATGCTTACGTGCAAACCGTGTAGACCGGCGACGCTTCAGCAGCGGCATTCGCCTGATGACGTTGTTGGTCGCGAAATCTGGTAATATCCGCCCCAGTTCTGCCTAATGGACCCGCGATCTTGGCTTCCGTGTTTGGAGATATAGCGCCATGCCGACCCGGCGACATTTCCTTATCAGCTTCGTCGCCACGCCGATTGTTCTGCCGAGACTCGGCCATGCAGCCGGCGGTTCCGTGGAGTTGCCGCTTACGGCCAATTGCGGTGATGACGACGATCTGACGCCGGCACAGACCGAAGGCCCGTATTTCACACCGGAGAGCCCTGAAAAAAAGGACTTCGCCAGCGATTCACCGGGCGGTGAAAGAATGACACTTATTGGCTACGTGTTAACCAAGGACTGCCAGCCGGTAGAAAAAGCGTTGATCGAGTTATGGCATGCCGATGAGACCGGCACCTACGACAACAGCGGATACAAACTCCGCGGGCATCAATTCACGGACGCAGAAGGCAAATGGTGGTTCGAGACGATCGTGCCTGGGCTGTATCCTGGTCGCACCCGGCATTACCACGTGAAAGTCCAAAGGCCGGGCGGGAACGTGCTGACGACGCAGCTGTATTTTGCCGATGAGCCGGACAATAGGCGTGACCGCATGTTCAATGCAGACCTGTTGCTCGACATCAAAACGACGAGCGACGGAAAATTCGGCCGCTACGATTTTATAGTAGCGTAACTGGCACTTTTCATCCAGCCCTACCGGCGGCTACGCCGTGGCAGAGTGTGTCTCAGCATTCTTATAGCAGCTCGGTCGTGTTCCAATGGCATGGCTTTCGAGAACATTGCTGAGGATACGAAGAGGTCGGGGCGCTTGAGGTTGATTACGGGGCCGCCTGGCAGATCCTGCTGCCTGCAGCATATCGCAACCTCATGATTTCCCTGATGACCGTTCACACACACCGTCCTCTCCGTCTACGCTGTGTGGACCGATCTCCGCGAATGGACCGACACTGAAAACCGTGCGCACCAAGGCCAAGGACTCTGGTACTTTAGACCGGATCCTTTCGCTTTGGCGCTGTCGTCGCCGTTTGCGGCCATTTTTTCTCCCCCTCTCGGCTTTCAGATCGAGCCGGAACCAATCCTGACGTCGTAGGTTTGAAGATCGTCCTGGCTCTCTTACACCAGGATTTTGGCACGTACCTCCTAGGGTCCCGTTATCGGCTTTCGGGGCCCCTTTTTTTTCTTCGGTGCTGGAACCTCTGTCAAATGTACGCGTTTCTAGCTTTGCCTACGATCCACCATCCCCCGCGGGATCTAGGCTAGGCTCCATCTAATAGCCCAGCATGGAGCCCATGGCACCTCCGTGCCGAGGCCCCGCTCTCCCCGGACGGGGCCGTCTCTTTTCTCCAACTGGGAACCACTTTCACACGCGGCAGTTAGAGGATAGGCAATGATCCTTTCCGGGATTACAGCGCTTCATGGAGGTACTCCCATTCCCCGCGTAGAAGCGCCAACGATACCAACTGGCCCCGACACCCCATCGGGGCCATTCTTCCGTTTGCTCCGAATTCCGGTGAGCGTTTTTGTCCCTGTGGGAACCGCTCGACTTCACAGTAGTTTCTCGTTTCAAAGCGAGGATGTCATGATTGAGAGCAAGCGCGAAATGAACGCAAATGAGATCCCAAGTTTTGTGGCCGAAGTGATCGCGGCGGGTTGCGATATCAACGCCGTGGGACACGATATGTATGTGCTTGGCGATGTCGATGAGCAGGAAGAAGCCAAGGAGGAACTTAGTCGGATCGGCGAGAGGTATGGCGACCGCGCAGCTCTGAGGTCCGAGATCATCGCCTACCTTCGGTCCATTGGTCGGTTCGTGGACGTGACATGGCCCCAGACCATCCACTAGCGCAGCCTGCGCGACCTTACGGAGCCATCTTTATTCAACGGCAGCAGGAACCTATCCGGGACCTGTTGGTTTGTTCATTGCTGATGATCCCGGATCCCTCCGAATCAAACGTAGAGAGCCCCATCGTCGTGCCGTCGGAGGTGGGGTTCTTCTTTCTGCTTACCAACCTTACCCCGTGATCCCGAAGATGATCCGCCGTATCGCCTCGGCCTGACTTATCCCGAGCGCCCTGGCCGCAATTCCGGTGACTCCAAGCCACCGATGCCTCAGCTTCCATCGCCTCACGTCATCGGTCACCAGCTTCATCTCGGAGACCTCCTCCCCAATCGTTATCGAGGACGCCTCAAGATGGCCGACGCGGTCGACAAGCTGGTTCATGCGCCAATGAACCACTTGCCGGCTAGTCGTCGCCTTGTCTTGACGGCCAGACCTGGGCCAGGCGCGGGGCCGAGTAATTGAGCTTCTCGATCACCCGCTGCATCGTGCCGCCGGTCTCGTGAAAGACGGTCGCGAGCTGTCGGCGAGCCACCGGTCGTCGATTACCTTACCGGCCGATTGGGGCCGATAGGATGACACTCATGGCGCCGACCTGGGATGCATGAGCCGGCCGCCAAAAGGCGCGCGCCTCGCATAGGCGAGGAACGTCGTTCTGTTCATCGAGTTTTCCTTTAGTGAGATGAAAAAATGAGATAAAAATCGCCGGCCGAAGTCGGCGCTGGCGCTGTTAAGGGCTAGTCACAGCCCGTTTTGAAGACCATATTTTGTCTGATTGCTGGACCATGAAACGGGCTCCAGCGACTGATGGACCATCATCACTTTCGCCTTAAATGGAGGAGGTTATGTTTGATCGACTGCAATCCGGATACATTCTTCCCGAGGGGCTCACCGTCATTTCCACGGTCTTTGATAAGGTCGTGAACGCACGGAATATCCCCCGACAAAGTGAAGAAGGCGAATGGCTGGCTCGCGAGGCGCTCCGTTTGTTCATGAGTGGCATACGAGACGCCTGGGAACTGGAACGCCGACTTAAGGATGCTCGCCGCCCGCTCGACCATTCACCACCATCGGGAGGCGTTGGCATGGTCGTGGATTTGCTGCCAGAGCTGACGGCATGGGCGCGGAGCTTGACCGCCTCACAGCGTGCGGCAACCGCGCTCACCGAAAAAACACTCGAATACGCCATCGAAAACATCGATGAATTCGTGGCGACATCAGATGTCAGGAGATGGCTGGTCCGTGTGATGTTGGACCTCCGACTTGGCCGAAGACGAGGCCAACATCGAACGTAGGCCAGGAGGGGAAATCAACGGGATTTACCTCTTTGTTAGGAACGCCAGCCACCATTCACGAACGGCATGAAGCCGGCTGAGGAACAGATCATGGGCTATGACTGGAATGGTGCTCGCGGGCGCCGGATGAAGATCGCGCGAATTGGAACGGCCGTCGCGCTGGCCGCCTTGTTGGTGTCCGTCGCGACGGAGGTTGTGACGCGAGCTATCTAGAGGGTAATAGACGATGGAATGCTTTGGGGTCGACGGTGCTGATCGCAGGGGCTGTTCTGGCTGACCAGAAGAACACTAGCTGGGGGCCTCGTACGCAACCTCAACCAGGGTCGAAACCTTCCCATCGAGCAAAATCGCCGCCTGGGACCGACGCCTTGACTGGCTGGGGTCCCTGCCGGCTTGGCCTGGAGCCGCGTTCGTCTTCATCGGCGTCTCCATGATCTCCTGACGCTGAATGATTGCACTCGTTCAATCTACCCCCTTAAGCATCGCGAACCCGGCGCCGGCTTTGCGGATCGATCAAAAGCGACTATTTTAGTGATGTCTTTCGTACCATGCAGGAGGCATCCATGGGGCTTGGCAGCACAACGGTCCAGGGCGAATTTCTGGGTTCTTTTTCTATCGCGTCCATTGAGCCGCTCCTGGGGGGTTTTGAACTATCAACTTCGGCTGGTACGACGATCGAGGTTCAGCTTGACCGGTACAGCGCGGAGACATTGATGTCGGCTCTTGCGCAGTTCCTGGCTCAAGGGCAAGCAGCGGAGTTTGACGACGGGATGTGAAGGGTTTGCTGGGTGAGGCGAGCTCTTTAGGGAGGAAATGAGAGCCTACTTGCGAGTGATCGCGCTGATCGCAGGTGTATTGCGGCTCGATCGAAGAGCCCTGGCGGAGGGGACTATCCGCAATTGCTTGACTGGATCCCCGCGATACCGGCTTGGCCTGGAGCCGCGGTGATCGTCGTCAGGGGGATTGTGATATTGATGTGAAAAGGCTCCAGATCGAAACGGGTACGATCCAGAGCCTTCGTCTGAGTGTTGCCTTCCGTCTGCGCCTTCGATTTCGACAGACGACGCAATTGAGAGCGCATTCACTCGCAGAATGCAACCAGACGATTTCTGTTGCTTCGTCGGCTGGACCATCGAGGGCGAGCGGTCGTCGCTCTGGCGGCCTGTCCGTCGAGGCATCGCGGACCTGCTCTGCGCGGTGATGGCCCGCCGGTTACTGATATGCGTGGGGCACGCAAAGTCGCTAGGCAACTTGCTAATGAAGTCGTGTTCGAGGAGACTGCGTTCAGCCTTACCTTTAGGGGTGTAAAATGGACTTCCAAAAGGTCGGTAGAGCCCGGATGATGATGCGCTTGCCACGACATCGAAAACAAATTGCCGACGCACACTTCGTTGCGATAACCGATCTGCTCGAAGCTTACGGTAAAGCCGCCATGACCCGTGACGAACTGCGCGAGCAGGCGCCTCCCGACCCAGCACGGCTGAAAGAATATGAAGACCTGTGCCGGAAGTTGGAGGACGACATCCTGAGAATGCTGAGTGCCGTCAGTCCACGTATGATCCGCTAGCGCACGAGAGCGATGTCGACAGCGATGTCTTTCGATACTCGCGCCATGCCCCGGAACGGACGCAATCGACGCCATTCGGAACAAGCCTCCGCAAACACGTTACGGTGTTGTTCTTCTCGACTGGCAGATGCCGAAAATGGATTGAATAGAGACTGCACTGGCGCTCCGATCGCTTAGGATGACGGACACACCGTGTCTCATCATGGTGCGCCCGTGGCTATGAGGAAGTAGTCAAGGCGGCGGGAAGGGCGGGAATTTCAGATGTGCTGGTCAAGCCTGTTCAGCCATCTGCTGTTCGATGCGGTCATCCGTGCGATGGGGGACGAGCCGCCGACAGGGCCGAGGGAGGTGCATCTTCAAGCGTCGCCTGTCCTTAACCCTAGGTTTTTAGATCAAAGCCGCCTTTCACCCAGCTGAGATGGGCGTCCTCGCCCTGCCTGACCGTCTCAAATCCTGATGGTGTCTCCGCCAAGTGCCGTCCTTGCCCTTGGGCTATCGCTTGCGAGTGCTGCAGTTCCTGCCAGCACCAGGACGTGCCTTCTGTATAGCCCGGCATGCTGATTAGAGAAGAACCCCATGTTCATGGCCGTTACCTTTCCGCATGATGTCGATACCGGCATTTGGCAGTGATGCGGTACCCTCAGAGCCAGCCGCCGGAAAACCCCGCACGCCTCAGGCCGGTGACCACAGGGGCGCATCGGCGCATGATGTTCCACAGCAGGCCGGTCCTGTAGTTCTCGATCATCAGCACCACGGGGCCT
>NZ_LMJM01000028.1:8524-47118 GCF_001429005.1 Ensifer sp. Root954 | reverse complement strand
GCTCAGCGTGATCCCGAGCGACAATCCAAATCCAGGCAAAACACTCGGCTGGCGAAATCGCCACCGGTTCCCATTGCGTCGCTCCGTCACCTTTCGGTCACCTCTTAGCCCCACAGCCGCGAGCGGCTGCGCTATCCCCTCATCCAAACCGATCTTCAAACCGCCGGTTGGCCGGCTTGTTCGAGCGCCGGTATCTTTCGGCGCCAAACTACCAATTTCATGGGCTCCAACAACGCAAATTTTTGACGCTTCGGCGGCCGGAAGGGAAACTGATTTTCGCTTCTGACCGCGTCTCAAGAAACACTCTGCTCCCAACTTTGTTCCATGCCTGACATCTAAAATGATGGAAGGCAAACGATGCAGCTGAAAAGTTATGCTATAGAATTTATAGATATTGAATGTTCCTTGCTTACGCGCTGTGTCCCGCTCTTCCATAATCAAGCCATGAATCGGGCGCGGCAGAATGCGCGGCCGTTACTTTGAAACATTCTTGTAAGCGGCTGATGTCATGGCAACAACGCTCATCATTCCCGGGCTGTTCGGATCGGGCAGCGGCCACTGGCAGCGCCATTGGCTCAATGACAATCCGCAGGCGGTTCTTGTCGAACAGGACGATTGGGATCGCCCGAGGCTCGATCTTTGGCGCGACAGGCTCGAACACGAGATCTTCCGGCATGGAACAGTCGACCTCGTGGCCCACAGCCTCGGCTGCCTTCTGGTCGCCAATCTCGTGCGGCGCCCGCTCGCCCGGCAGGTGCGCAGCGCCTTGCTCGTCGCGCCGTGCGATCTCGGTCCGACCGATCGGCTTCATCCGGGTGCCATCGATTTCGGGTCGATGCCCGATCTGCCCTTGCCTTTTTCGAGCCTCGTCGTCGGCAGCCTGAACGACCCCTATATGCCTTTCGACCGCCTGCGTCATTTTTCGACCCGCTGGGGCAGCCGCCTCGTTGATCTTGGCCATGCCGGGCACATCAACATTGCCAGTGGTTTTGGCCGCTGGTCGCATGGCTATGACCTATTGAGGGTGTTGAACGGGATTTCGCGTCGGGAGTTTGCACGTGCGCAGCCGGGCGAATTCTCAGAGCAGTTACCCTTGCCAAACGGCGTGGCTTGAACGCTCCAGAGCATGGCGACGGAGACCGCTTTGCGTGGTCTTATCACACGGCCCTTGATGTCGGCGCCGTTTCGCGCTCTAATAACGCACAAAGTTTATAGAGTATACCGTCTAGGGATGCGCATGCGCCAAGGTGCCAGGCCAGCCGGGATAGGACATACGGGCTCGACCGTCCTTGCGGCGGACGATATCTTCTCGCGACCCTGCAGATGGTCGCCGATACCCTCACAATTCGGTCGGTGTCTGCGTTGAGGACCGAAACAGCCATGCATTTCAAACTTTGCCGGCGGGGCCGGCCATAGGAGAGTGCACATGACTGTCCATGGATTGTTTGCCAAGACGTCTCCGACGGAAATGGGTTCCAGGGGCAAGCCGCATATCGCCATCGTCGGCCGCGGTTTTTCCGGTGTAATGATGGCTATCGCCCTGATGAAGTCTGTGCGGGCCGCCTTTCACGTCCATCTCTTCGATCCGCAACCGACGATCAGCGGCGGGCAGGTCCTGGCCGCCGCCCAGAGCGGCGAAATCCTCAACAGCCGCGTTCGCGACCTTTCGGTGGCCGCCGGTCAGCCCGAAGACTTCAACGACTGGCTCTCGGCCAATGCCGAGTTTCGCGCCGCCGTGCCGGCCGCCATTCCCGGGTTCCAGCAGATCTTCGTGCCGAAGAGCATCTTCAGCGACTATGTTTACCAGCGCTTCTCCGAGGCGCTGACGCGCCGGCCGGATATTTCGATGCAGCTCTCCTGTCAGGCGGTGCTTGGTCTTCGCAAGCAGGCTAATGGGCGCTTTCTCGTGGTGCAGGAGAACGCGACGGTGGAATGCGACGCCGTTGTGCTGGCGACTGGTTTTGGTTTGCGCCGCGGCGAGATGGAAGTTGCCGACGAGGAAAAGCCACTGGTGCGCGCCCGTCGTCTCGTCGTGCCGCGCCACACGGTCCTGCTCGGTAGCGGAGTCCGGGTGGTCGACCGCCTGCTGCAGCTTCGCGATAACGGCTTTGCCGGCGAGGTCACCATCCTCTCCCGCCATGGTTTCCTGCCGCAGCCGCATACCCGTCTTTCGGCAGCGCCGACATTTCCGGTCGAGCCGATGCCGACGCGGCTCGGCGATATCGTTCGCTTCGTCCGGCAGGCCTGTGCCGAGGCAGAAGAAGCAGGGCTCGGCTGGCAGGCGGCCATGAACGGCCTGCGTCGACGGGCGCGGTCCTTGTGGCAGGCGCTGCCTGAGGAAGAAAAACATCGCTTTAACCGGCACCTGCGGTCGATCTACGACAGCCACCGCAATCGCCTGCCGGCACCCCTCTACCTGCGTCTCCGGCAGGAGCTTGCCAGCGAGCGGACCGTGTTACGCAAGGGTTGGGCCGGCCGGCGCCGTCCGGAAGGGTTGATGGTGCGCTTTGCCGGTGAAAGCCAGGAGACGCTGCTGTCAGCCGACCAGGTGATCGACTGTCGTTGTTCGGCGCCTGACCTTCAGGCGCCGTTGATGCAGAGCCTTTTTTCCGGCGGCCTTGCCGAGCCCGACGAACTCGATCTCGGCATTGCCGTCAGCCCGGCGGGCGAAGTGCTCGCGGGCGGAGGCCCGACGCGCGATCTCTACGCAATCGGGCCGCTCGGTGTTGGCAGCCTGCCCGACATCGATCTCGTGCCGGAGATCGTCACGCAGACCTATGCCGCGGCGCGACTGATCGCAACCCGGAACCGGGTCACTCTGAAGACTGGCTAAGGCTTGCCGCTTAACGCCGCGTTGCCCAGGGCACCAGCCAGCGCTCGATGAGGCGTGCCGCCAATTCGAACAGGAAGGCGACAGCGGCGATCACGACGATGCCGGCGATGACCACGTCGGTCACAAGGAACTGGGCGGCGGACTGGATCATGAAACCGAGGCCGCGAGTTGCGGCGACGAGTTCGGCCGCCACCAGCGTCGACCACCCGGCGCCGAGCGCGATACGGGTTCCCGTGAGGATCGAGGGCAGGGCGCTCGGCACGATGACATGGCGCAGCACCTGCAGCCGCGACGCGCCGAAGGAGCGCGCCGCATTGACGTGATCGGCCGATGCGGAACGGACGCCCGTTGCCGTCGAAAGGATGACCGGCGGTAACATCGCCAGTGCAATCACCGCAATCTTCGACGCTTCGCCGATGCCGAGCCAGATGATCACCAGGGGAAGATAGGCAAGCGGCGGCAGCGGTCGCAAGAATTCGACGATCGGATCGAGGATGCCTTTGCCGAGTCGGCTCGCTCCGATGGCAAGGCCGGCGGGAATGCCGGCGACGAGGGCGACGGCAAGCGCGCCGAAGATCCGCAGCAGGCTGGCGCCGACGTGCTCAGCGAGCGTCGCATCGACAAAACCGGTGATGGCAAGGCTCCGGAGTGCCTGGTAGACGGCAACCGGTGACGGCAGGAACAGCGGCGAGACGAAACCATAGCTGGAGGCAAGGCTCCAGAGGAAAAGCAGTGCCGTAATGGTCGCGAGCGAAATCCAGACAAGCGGCAATGGTGGTCGGTCGGCGCTCTGTTCCGCTTGCCCGTCTAGGTGGCGTGCCGTCGGCATGATAGGCGGCAGGCCTTCAACCGAGATGCTCATGCGGCAATTCCTTCTTCTTCGGCATGGATGAGCACGGTCAATTCGTCCTGCAGGCGGCGAAAGGCGGCTGAGCTGCGGATTTCCGAAAGCGGTGTCCCTGCGAGGTGATCGCGGCCGAAGGTCGTGTAGATTTCGCTGGTGATCCGGCCGGGGTTGGGGGCAAGCACGATAACCCGCGTTGCCAGCAGCAGCGCCTCCTCGATGCTGTGGGTTATCAGGAGGGCGCCGACTCGATTCCGTTGCCATATGTCCAGAAGAAAGCCCTGCATACGGCTGCGGGTCAGCGCGTCGAGCGCGCCGAGCGGCTCGTCCATCAACAGAAACTTCGGGCTGGAGGCAAGCGCACGGGCAATGCCGACACGCTGGCGCATGCCGCCCGACAGTTCCCAGACATGCCGCTCGGCTGCATCGCTGAGCCCGACCTGATCGAGAAGGGTTCGCGCCCGCACCAGCCGATCCGCCTTGGAAAAACCGCGCAGGCGCAGGGGAAAGGCGACATTGTCGAGGGCAGTCAGCCACGGATAGAGCGCATCGTCCTGGAACACGACGGCGCGCTCTGCCCCTGGGCCGGCGACCGGCGCGCCATCGAGCCGAACGCGGCCGCTGCTTGGTTTCACGAAGCCAGCAGCAAGATTGAGAAGGCTGGTCTTGCCGGAGCCGGAGCGGCCGATGACGACAACGAACTCGTCGTGGTCGATCGACAGATCGATCGATGCAAGCACCGGCGTCTTCCGGCCGGCATCGGCCGCGTATCGCAATGTGACATTCTCAAGCGAGAGGACGGACATGCTGTTCTCCTGGCATGGCGAAGTGCGCCCGCCCGAAGATTTCATCCGGGCGGGCAGCAATTGAGTGAACGTCAGAACGAGAGCTTTGCCGCTTCCTGCGCCCAGCGGGCGGAAACGTAGGGCGCGTAGTCGGGGAGGACTGCCGGGATCTTGCCCTGTTCGAGCAGGAAGGCCGAGGTCTGGGCGATCGCCTTGACGGTCGCGCCGCCGAGAAGATCAGCGCTCGCCTGCTCTTCGAGCGAGGGGAAGTAATAGCCCTTGAGCAGGTTCGGCACCTCCTCGGGCTTTGCGCCGGTGAGCCGTGCGATCTTCTCGGCCTGCGGCGAGCCCGCGCTCCAGGCCTCCGGCTTGGCGCGGTAGTCCGCATAGGCGTCGCCGGTCACCTTGACGAAGCCGGTGACGATTTCAGGATGTTCCTCGGCAAACTTCTTGCTGACGATCCAGGCGTCGAAGGTCGGTCCGCCCCATTTCGCGACGTC
This sequence comes from Ensifer sp. Root954, assembly GCF_001429005.1. NCBI lineage: Bacteria > Pseudomonadati > Pseudomonadota > Alphaproteobacteria > Hyphomicrobiales > Rhizobiaceae > Ensifer > Ensifer sp. Root954. Next base: position 42,156 of record NZ_LMJM01000028.1, on the reverse strand, counting down.
GCTCGATGTCGCAAGCACGGTCGCGGTCTTCTTGATTTCGGAGAGAACCGGATCCCAGACATAGGCGCCATCGATATCGCCGCGCTGCCATGCAGCGGCGATCTCCGGTGGCCGGAGGTTGAGGATTTCAACCGCCTTCGGGTCAATGTTCCAGTGTTTCAAGGCGGTGAGCAGGCTGTAATGCGCCGTCGAGACGAAGGGCGTTGCAATCTTCTTGCCGGCAAGCTCTTCCGGCTTGTCGATTCCCTTGACAGCCAGCGCCTCTGCGTCGCTGATCAGGCCGACGACGAAGATTGTTTCGAGCGGAATTTGGCGGCTCGCGGCGGCGGCCAGCGGCGAGGATCCGACATAGCCGATGTCGATCGACCCGGATGCAAGTGCCGCAATCACGTCTGCGCCACCGTCGAATTTCTGCCAGGTGATCTTGGCGCCGGTCACCTTCTCATAGGTCCCGTCTGCCTGCGGCACGCGCGACGGCTCGACGATGGGCTGGTAGCCGATGGTCAGCGTCGTTTCGTCCGCATGGGCTGGAAGGGAAAGCTGGCTCGCCGCCAAGAGGGCGGCACTGGCGGCAAGAAGGGTGCGTCTGCGGATCGTCATCGTATGCTCCTCAACGGTTGCGGCTTCCTCGGGAAGTCCTGACATTATGTTGATTAAAAGCATGGATTTTATGTAGATAAATTATTCCGCTTTTTGTGGCTTTGCAGAGAGCCCATTCCAAATTTGAGATCCGTGGCAGCGCTCTGTGCCATGCATGGAAAGCAGCGTCAGAACTGCACGCCGCCGTAGCGGCCGTTGTGGTAGACGATCGGTTCGCCGGTCCCCGCGGTAATCGCCACGACCCGACCGAGGATGATCGCATGGCTATGGCGCTCGATGATCTCCTCGACCTCACAATCGATGGCGGCAAGCGCGCCGGCAAGCGCCGACGCGCCGCTGGCAAGCCGGATCCATTCGGCGCCATCGTAGCGAGCGGCGCCCTTGGTGCCATCGACACCGGAGAAACGCTCGGCGACCCTTTGCTGTTCGCGCGACAGAAGGTTGACGCAGAAATGCCGATAGCGCTCGATGACCGGCCAGGTGGAGGATGTGCGGTTGATGTTGACGATCATGGTCGGCGGATCGACGGCGAGCGCGGTTGCGGAGGTCACGGTGGCGCCGGTACGCTCTTCGCCTATCCCTGCGGTGATGACGGAGACGCCACCTGAGAAGTTGCGCATGGCCGCCTTCAGCGCCGGCGTGGTGATCGACCCGTAACCATTGGCGGTCGGAACGATGGCATCGAATGCGGGAGAAGCGGCAAGCGCAATGGTCATGGCCAAATCCTCGAAAAATTTAATCTAATTCCCGGTCGCTCACGGCTGATGCGGGAAAAATTTTTCCTCACATCAAGGATGATCGTCCGAATTCTTATTGTCAATAAATTTTATAGAGTTTATGCTTTTTGGCAATCGAGGGACGCTCTTGCGTGCCTCCGAAGGAACCTGCGAGGAGGCTTGCGCGAATGGGAATTGTGCCCGACGAAATCCCCGAGAAGATCCCCGAAAAGATCAATGTGCTCTGGTTTCTGCCGACCCACGGCGATAGCCGCTATCTCGGAACCACGCGCGGCGGCCGAAACGTGGACCTCAATTATCTCAAGCAGGTCGCGCAGGCCGCCGATACGCTCGGCTACTATGGCGTGCTCATCCCGACGGGGCGGAGTTGCGAGGACAGTTGGGTGGTCGCTTCGGCGCTGGCGCCGCTCACTGAAAAGTTGCGGTTCCTGATCGCGGTTCGGCCCGGCCTGCTTTCGCCCACGCTCGCGGCACGCATGACGGCCACGCTGGACCGTCTCTCGGGCGGACGGCTGCTGATCAACGTCGTTACCGGCGGCGATCCGATCGAAAACAAGGGCGACGGCATACATCTCGCGCATGGCGAACGCTACGAGGTGACCGAGGAATTCCTGAACATCTACAAGGCCGTGCTTCGCGGAGAAGAGGTCGATTTCAAGGGGAACCACTTCGATATCGAAGGCGGGAAGCTCCTGTTTCCGTGCGTACAGCAGCCCCACCCGCCGCTTTATTTCGGCGGCTCCTCCGGCAAGGGCCAGGAGGTGGCAGCGCGTACGATCGACAAGTACCTGACCTGGGGCGAGCCGGCCGAGGACGTTGCCCGCAAGATCGCCGAAGTGCGCGCCCTGGCCGAAGCCGAGGGCAGGGACGTTACCTTCGGCATCCGCCTTCATGTGATCGTTCGCGAAACCGCAAGGGAAGCGTGGCAGGCCGCCGACGAACTGATACAATATGTGGATGACGACACGATTGCTGCCGCACAGAAGGTGTTCGAGCGCATGGATTCGGTTGGTCAGAGCCGCATGAGCCGCCTGCATGGTGGTCGCCGTGACAAGCTCGAAATCGCTCCCAATCTCTGGGCCGGCGTCGGTCTGGTGCGCGGAGGGGCAGGAACGGCGCTCGTCGGCGATCCCGATCAAGTCAGGGCGCGCATGGAAGAATACCGACAAATCGGCATCGACAGCTTTATCCTGTCCGGTTACCCGCATCTCGAAGAGGCCTATCGGTTCGGTGAACTGGTTCTGCCGCATCTGCCGCTGGCCCACGCCGTCCCGGCACGCGAGACGTCGATCAACACCGGGCCGTTCGGCGAAACCATCGCCGGCGATCATCGCCCGAAGCTGAAGGTCTCCCAGTCGTGACAGCTGTGCGGCGACCGGTCATTGCCATTGTCGGCGGCGGCTTCACCGGCGCAGTGGTCGCGGCGAACCTTGCACGCCATGCCGCCAGCGACGGCGCCGCCATCGTGGTCTTCGAGCCGCGAGACCGGCTCGGCGCGGGCCTTGCCTATGATAGCGGCAATCCCGCCCATCGTACGAATGTGCCTGCGGCCCGCATGAGCCTCGTTCCTGATGATCCCGACGATTTTTTGAACTGGCTGGCGGCCCATGGCGAGCCACGCGGCGACCCGGACGCAAGGGCGGCCGATGGCCATCTTTATGTGCGGCGGGCGGTGTTCGGGCGATACGTCGGCGCGTTCGTCGCGCCGTTCGTGCGGAGCGGCAAGGTCGTGCACCGGCGCGAGCGCATCGCGCGCATCGAGCGGCGTGGAGCGCGCTGGAAGCTGACCTCCGACGCTGGGACGGAGCTGCTGGCCGACATCGTCGTGATCGCCACGACGCATCCCTCGCCTTGTGCGCCGAAGCGCGTTGCACAGGCGCTCGAAGGCCACCCGCGTTTCGTCGCCGACACTACGGTCGCCGGGTCTCTTACCTGCCTTCGTCCCGATGATCACGTTCTGGTGCTTGGAAACGGCCTGACGGCGGCGGACGTGATTGCGTCGCTGAGGCTCGCCGACCACCGCGGCTCGATCGTCGCCCTGTCGCGCCGCGGACTTCGTTCGCGAGGCCACGCGGGAAGAGCACAGGAACCCTTCGGCGATTTTGTCGGTACCCCGGCGCGAACCGCGCTCGAACTGCTTCGACGCGTGCGCCTGGCGGTGCGGCAGGCCGCTCTGGCGGGGCTCAGCTGGCATGCGGTTTTCGACGCCTTGCGTAGCCAGGGCGGACAGGTCTGGCGGGCGTTGCCGGTTGCAGAGCGACGCCGCCTCGTGCAGCGCCTGCGACCGTTCTGGGACGCCCACCGGTTCCGCGTGGCGCCGCAGATCGATGACGCGATCCGGCAGGCAATCGAGACGGGACAGTTGCGTGTCCTCGGCGCTTCGATCGAGGGCGTCGAGCGCTACGGTCAGGTCATCGCGGTCGATATCCGTCACCGGCAGACGCGCATCCGGGAACGCCTGTTGTTCGATGCCTGCGTCGTGACGACCGGCCCGGCGCATACGGGTATTCTTTCCAGCCAGGACTGGCTCGCGGATCTGGCGTCGAAGGGCTGGCTGCGCCTAGACAGTGTCGGACTGGGGCTTGCCTGCGATGAGGCGAGTCGGGCGATCGGGACGAGTGGCGTGGCCGAGAGATCGCTGATCGTTGCCGGGCCGCTGGCGCGCGGCACCTTCGGCGAACTCATGGGCTTGCCGCAGGTCAACGATCACGCCATCTTCATTGCCGATGAGATCGCCGAGATGCTGGCGCGGCCGGACAGGGTCGCCACCCGCCGCAGGTCGGCGTCATCCGTTCGGCAACGACTGGTCACGACCCTCGACGGCGCCGCCAGGCGTTGAAGCCGGAGCCTCGCCGTCGAGCCGGCGGGACCAATCTTCGACAGCCCGCGTCTGCAGGCGCTTGGCTGCATAGTCCCGCCAATTCGGGGGCAGGATGGCGAGATCGGCGATTTCGGACAGGGCATCGCGGTTGAGCGTATCGACATAGAGATAGTGCCACAGCCGGGCGATCGTCCATTCGGGATAGCGCCGCTCGACGAGTTGCATCCGCTCACCGGGCGAAACCAAGCCGGTTTCGATGACCCGGTAGTACCATCCCGTTCGGCCGGTCTGCTGGACGCGGCGGGCCATATCCGGCAGATCGAAACGGCGGTTCAGCTTCCAGCAGGGTTGCCGGCCCTGGCTCACCTCGAGAAGGGCTTTACCAAGGCGGAACTGGTCGCCGACCGCGACATCTCTTTCCGTCAATCCCAAGGCCGAGATGTTCTCGCCGAAGGCGCCCGGCTGCTCCAGCCTGGCTACGCTTCCGAGATCCTTGACCCAAGCCTCGTAGTGGTCGCGCGGGTAATGATGCACGGCCTTATCCGGGCCACCGTGCCTCTTCAGATCACCCTGATGGTCGCCGGCAAAGCCGGTTGTGCCGAGATGTACCGGCCCGAGAGTCGGGTGTTTGTCGATACCGCTTAAGGTTCCGCGGTCGTCGATCGGCGTGAGGGTGCCGATGAGCAGGGCGTCGAGCGCAATCGGGGCCTGCTCAAACATCGATGTTCTCCAGCCATTCGCCGATCATCGACGCGGCCGCCGCCTCCAGGCGAGGCCCGTAACGTCGGGCGTCGGCGCGCAGGCTCGGAACGCTGAGCCCGGCGGCCGCCAGTTCGCAGGCGTGACCGACGAGCCAGCGTTCAAAGGCCGCGCCGGCTTGGGCCTCCGGGTGAAACTGAAGGGCGAGCACCGTATTGCCGCGCGCGAAGCCTTGCTGCGCGATCAGCGATGTCGAGGCCAGCAGGTCAGTGCTGGCCGGCAGGTCGTAGGTGTCACCGTGCCAATGCAGGACGGAGACGTCGGCGAGATGGCGGAGGGCCGAGGCCTCGCCGGCGGCGCTAAGGCTCAGCGGCGAAAAACCGATCTCCTTCAGGCCGGAAGGGTAGACGCGGGCACCGAGCGCGCGGGCGATCAGCTGGGCGCCGAGGCAGATTCCGAGCGTCGGCCGGTTGCCGGCAAGACGTGCCTGAAGCATGGCGATTTCCCCGGCGATGAAGGGATAGGCCTCGTCTTCATAGACCCCGATCGGACCGCCGAGCACGATGACGAGATCGGGCTCCAACGGATCGAAAGAGAGGTAATTTTCGTCGCTGACATCGCGGTACTCGATTGCGAACCCCGCCGCCCGCAGCGGTCCGGCAAAGCTGCCGAGATCTTCGAAATGCACATGTCTGAGGGCGAGCGCCATTCTGGTCGTCATCGTCTGTTCTCCCATGCTCAGAGGTTCTAGCCGGCACGCGCGTCGGGCACGCATCCTTCGCTCGTGCACCCGGCTGAAGTGGCGGTGGCCCCGCTGAAATCGGGGATCGGGGCGGAAAGGAGTGTCGCAAGACGCGCGCCGATGACCATGTCGTCTTCGATGCCGAAGCGGTGGTGTTCGACATGACCGCCGCGTCCGATGATGATTGCCGTCGGCGTGCCTCGCATGCCGTATCGCTCCATCGTTTTCGGTATCGGTCCCTGCTCGGAAGGCTGGTCGACGGCGATCGGGAAGGTCAGGCGATATTCATGAATGAACGCCTTCAGCGCCTCGGGTGTCATGACCGCGTGATGCTCGAACACCGAATGCAGGCCGAGGACCTGAAGATCGGTATCCCGAAAAATGCTCTGGACGCGCTGCATCTGCGGCAGTCCGTGCGAAACGCAGGCCGGGCACAGCATCTGAAACGCATGAAGGAAAACGACCCGGCCGCGAAGCTGCGCAAGGCTCGGACGTTCCTGTGTGTTGAACCAGGTCGAAACGGCGAGTTCCGGAGCCGCGGTCCTGTGATTGCTGTTCATTGTTCTCATCTCCAAGACGGCCGGGCGAACGCTCGTCGCCCGGCCTTTGCGACATGTGCGGATCAGGCGGCTTCGCGAACGAGCTTCACGCCGGGGAAGTCGACCGGAACGGCAAGCGCGACGTTGATGTAGTTGGTGAACAGGTTGAGCGCGACATGCGCGATGATCTCGACGACGTCCTCGTCATCGAAGCCGGCGTCGCGCAAGGTGCGCACATCCACGTCGGATACCTGTCCGCGCGCCTCGACGAGCTTCTGAGCAAAGGTAAGGGCCGCCGCCGTCTTCGGATCGGAGGACTTGCCGTGCTGCGCTGCCGTCATCTCCTCGGCGGTCGCGCCGGCCTTGCGGCCAAGTGCGGTGTGCGCCGCCAGGCAATAGTGGCAATCGTTGCGATCCGCGACGGCAACGGCGATCTGCTCGCCGAGTTTGGCGCCGAGGCGTCCCTTGCCGAGCGCGCCGAAGGAGCCCCACATGCTGGCAAGGGCCGCCGGTGAATTGGCGACGGCGCGGAACATGTTGGGTGCTACCCCGAAGGCGGAGCGGATTTCGCCAAGCAGTTCGGCGCTGGGGCCAGTTGCCGAAACGGGGTCGACTAGATTAATTCTGCTCATGGTTTTCTCTTTCTATTTGCTGGAGGGAGAAAATTGCCGGTCCGCCGATGGCAGTCGTCGGACCGGCGCCGACATCATCGTCTGTCCGCTTGCGACGCAGGAAACAGCGCTCGCGAATTCCGATGGTGAAGCTTGTGGCGAGGCGTGGGGGGCTTAGCGACGCCTTCGGGACCGCCGGCATTGGCGCCGGCGGCTGGATCGTTTCGCATGATCAGACCGTCTCGCGATTGAAGAGACGCCAGGCCGCCCTTTGTGCTTCGGGTTCTGCCGTTTCGTATTCGCCGCAATCGACGCGCAGTTCCGCCGGTCCGAACGCAGCATCGACGAACGCGCAGTGATGCGGCGCCTTCGGGTCATCATAGACATGCGGCCGAAAGTATCGACAGTTGACGCACATGCGCTGTTCCGGGATGGCGCCAGCCGCCTGCAGACCACGGATGATCTTGACGAGATGCATGAGCAGATCCTGCTGCTCCAGCCTCGAAAGCGAAGCGATGGCATCCTCCGTGGCCGATGCGAGCCGCCCCGCCTGTCGCACTGCGTCCTCGCCGGCCGGCGTGGTGGCAACCGAAAGGGCGCGCGCGTCGCTCGGATCCGGCCGCTTCTCGACCAGCCCCTTGCGCAAGAGCGCGTTGACCGAGTCCGTCGTCGTCGGCTGGCTGACGCCGAGATAACCGGCGATCTGTTTTACCCGCATTCCGCCGCGTCTACGGGCAACCAGGAAGGTCAGGATCTGCAATTGCGTCGGATTGAGGCCGATCGCTTCCGCACTCGACCAGGCCTCCGTGCGCATGGCCGTCGCTACGCGGGAAAGGCCGTCGCCGATACGGTCGATCAGGGGCGGTGTCGTGTCAGGTTCCTTGCTCATGCGGTCATTAATATAGGAATCCTATGTATCGTCAATGCCGACAAAAAAGCGGCGCGAATTTGACGCGCATCAAAGTGGAGGGGGCGTCTCAGGCTTAATCCTCTTCTCGAACAACCCGAGCACGGGCTGGTCGCTCAAATGGAGAAGACGATGTTGAATGCAATCAAGAGCGGATTTGGTATCGCGATCGCGGCAATGCTGGTCGCCGCACCGGCAGCCGCCGCGGACTTCGAAGTGCACATGCTGAACAAGGGCAAGGACGGCGCGATGGTTTTCGAGCCGGCGTCGCTGAAGGTTGCGCCTGGCGACACGGTCACCTTCATCCCGACCGACAAGGGACATAACGTCGAAACCATCAAGGGCATGATCCCCGATGGCGCCGAGGCCTTCAAAAGCAAGATCAATGAAAACTACAAGGTGACTTTCACGGCGCCGGGCGTCTACGGCGTAAAGTGCACGCCGCACTACGGCATGGGCATGGTCGGCGTCGTTCAGGTCGGCGATGCGCCGGCCAACCTGGAAGCGGTCAAGGGAGCGAAGAACCCGAAGAAGGCTCAGGAACGCCTGGACGCAGCCCTCGCGGCCCTCGGTAACTAAGCGACTTCTAGCGCTTCGGAGCGGGGTGGGGACAGGCCGCTCCTGGCGTCTGCGCACTGGGTGAGGCGCGGGCGCCATCATGCGGAACCAATGCGAAGCATTCGCGTTGGTTCCGCATGGATCAGATCACTGCCGAATTGTTTCCGCCATCGCAAATTCCCTATCCGGTCATTTTTGCGCGCATTCTTGGAGCGCTGCTGATGGGCGCGGTCATCGGCTTCGAGCGCGAGGTCAAGGCACGACCAGCCGGCCTCAAGACCCATATGCTCGTCTGCCTCGCAGCCTGCACCTTCGGCATCATCTCGATCGAAAGCGTCCGCCTCGGCGGCTTCTTCGACGAACGCGTCCGCATCGATCCTCTGCGCGTGGTGGAGGCGGTCACAGCCGGTGTCGCCTTTCTTGCAGCCGGCACAATCGTCTTGTCTCGCGGCGAGGTTCAGGGCCTGACGACCGGGGCCAGCCTCTGGCTTGCCGGCGCGATCGGCATTTCGGTCGGCTTCGGCCATTGGATCGTTGCCGGCCTGGCGGTCGGTTCCGCCTTCGCCGTTCTCACCATCATCGGCTACTTCGAAGCCAAGGCCGTGCGACACCAAAAGCCTGACGTGGAGCCGGAGGGTAAGGCGAGCGACGAGGGCGGCAAGAAGCAAGCCTAACGATAGGTTTGCGATAGTCCTGAGCGCCGTCTCGAGTCTTAGGGTAATACCCTGCCGTCTCAGGCTAGGTGCAACGCAATGCTATTCTGCACAGAAAGGTTGTGTCCCGCTGGCGCCCTCGACCCGGCGTCGCCATCGTGTCTTCAGGGGCGAGCCCATCTGTTTATGACCCGGTGAAGGCCGCCTGCGCCATATGGCGTGGCGAGGAAATGTGTTCGGCAATCCCGATCGAAACGGCTAAGCTCGTAAGCGGCCTGTTTCCAAGGAAGGTTCAATGGACGCCACCGGTTCCCTTGCTGCCAAGCTGTTGTCGGAGACCCTGATGTTCGACCAGACGTCATTGGCTGCGTTGGAAGCCTTGGCCGCCAATTCCGATCGCGGCATCGTGCGGCGTGGCGAGATCCTGGTCCGCCAAGGCGAGCCGTCGGACCGGTTTTTCGTGGTCCTGTCCGGCCGCTTTACCGTGCACCGGGATGACGTCTCCGACCCTATTGCCGAGATAGGGCAGGGCGAACTCGTTGGCGAGGTCGGTTTCTTCGCCGGGCTGCCGCGCATGGCTACGGTCGTTGCTGCCCGCGATTCCATTGTTCTTTCGATCTGTGACCACCAGTTCGAAAAGGCGGCGAGTGCCCTGCCGAGCCTGCGCCAATCGGTCACCACGTTTCTGGCGCGACGGTTTGCCAAGCAGGCACCGGCTTCGCCGCATGCCAAGGGCGCCTGCCGGATAAGGACGCTCGCAATTGTTGCTGCCGGAAGCAGCCGGGTTTCTCCCCGCTTCATCGACCTGCTGCGCAAGGCTTTTTCCGGATCCACGCGCACGGCTTTCCTGGCGAGGGCCGACATCGAAGAGCGCTTTCCCGGCGTTCCGATCGATGATCAGCCGGTGCTGGACTGGCTCAACCAATTGGAAGCCAAGACCGGAGGCCTCGTCTACATCGCCGACGACGAACCAAGCGACTGGACGCGTGTCTGCATCCGCCAGGCCGATGGTGTCCTGTTGGTCGGCGACCCGTCCGGCTCTGCAAAACTCAACCCGTCAGAGCAACTGGCGCTGTCCGTGCACTCGCCATCGAGCGTGCGGCTCGTTCTGGTGCATGACAAGCGCGCCGCAACGGTCGTCGGCACCAGCGGCTGGCTGAACGAGCGCCCCGGACTCCGGCAGCATCATCACGTGGCGCTCGAAGACATTGAGGATGTCGAGCGTTTGGTCCGCTTCATTGCCGGCGAGGCGAGGGGCTTTGTCGCAGCCGGCGGGGGCTCGCTCGGATGCGCGCATCTTGGCGTCCACAAGGCTTTTATCGAGGCCGGCGCCTCCTTCGACTATCTGGGAGGCACCAGTTCGGGAGCGGCGATGATGGCGGGCTTCGCCCGCGGCATGAACGCCGACGAGATCAATCGTGGGACGCACGAGATCTTCGTCCGCAGCCGCGCGTTCCGTCGCCTGACCGTGCCGCAATATGCGCTGCTGGATCACAAGGTGCTCGACCGCACCCTGCAGGCGGAATATGGCGACGTTCTTATCGAAGACCTCTGGCTGCCATTTTTCGCGCTGTCGACCAATCTCAGCACAGGGCAAGCGCATGTCCATCGCCGCGGAAAACTGTGGCAGGCCGTCAGGGCGTCGGGCTCGATCCCCGGCATACTGCCGCCCTTCTTCACGGCCGACGGTGACATGCTGGTCGACGGGGCGATCATGAACAATCTGCCACTGGAACAGATGAAGGAACTGAAGACAGGGCCGAACGTCGTCGTGAGCCTGGGTGGGGGCGGTCCGGGAAAACAACACATCGACTATGACAGTATTCCCGGCGCGTCCGAACTGACCGTTCGGTTGCTCAACCCCTTCGGCCGCTCGGGCTTGCGGAAAATCCCCAACCTGATCCAGGTCATTGCCGCAAGCATGCTGGCGCACCGGCCGCAGGAGATCGCTCTTGGGGAAAAGGACATCCTGATTTCCCCGCCGGTTTCAGCCGCGATCAGCTTTATGGATTGGAGCCGGCACTCCGAACTGTTCGCCGAAGCCTATCATTGGGCGAAATCATGGATTGATGAGCGTATTGTCGAGAACGACCCGAGGATGGAAGCCATTTGTGGCCTGCCGGCTCGCTATGGCTCGCCGGAAACACATGGCAGCGCGCAGGCGCATTCCGCGCTCTAGGATGCGCCCTGTCTTCTGGGGCCTGACCGTTATGTAATGCCCGCGAGCGCGTTGAATGCGCAGGGATTTTCGACTGATCTTGCCGCCTCTGTTAAGTTGTCACTGTCCTCTTGCGGTTGTGGTATTTTAGGATAGCCTTGCATCGGGAGAGCCAGTCGCGGTTCTTTCGTTTTGCAGTGAAAAGACCAATGAATAGAGGGCCATCGGAGATATAGCGGCTCGCATTCGAAAATGTTTCGTCCCCGAATTGCACTGCCATTTGGGTTTCCTTGGATGTAACTGCGGGACGTCCCTGGTCATGTGATGCACGGAAGCCGTGTATCGCTTCGTCACAGAGCGCCCATTTGCTTGAAGTGGATCGACGTGATGTCTGACAACAAGAATGCCGGCGCACCTCCAAGTGCACAGGACCTCAGAATGCAGATGCTCCAGCGTGAAATGGACGAGATGGACAAGGAGCGGCGACTAAAATCCATCGAAGAGCAAAAGCTCGCCGACTTTGCCGCGGATTTTCTCAAGAAGCATGTAACGGAAGAGGAAATCGCCATCGTTCGCCGGCTGGTCGCGAACGCCGTGAAGGCCGGCAAGTTCGAAGCGATGGTCTACAGCTTCCCGTCCGAGCTTTGCACTGACAGCGGCCGCGCGATCAACAGCGGCGACCGGGATTGGCCGAACACGCTGCAGGGAAAAGCAAAAGAGTTCTTTGATCGCTATCAGGCCTTCGGCAAGCCAAGTGGCTACAAGTTGAAGGCGATGATCATCAACTTCCCGGGTGGCGTGCCCGGTGACGTCGGGTTCTTCTTGAACTGGGCTCCCGAAAAAGCCTGAGTACGACCGTCCCGGCGTCGCATCGCGTTGTCACGCTGCGGCCCGTCCCCGATCGAAAGTGTTCAAAGCCCGCACCTTTGGTGCGGGCTTTTCAGTCTTATAAAACGTCGGGCACGTTTCTACGCACGTGGTCGTCCGCAGCAAAGTCATCCGGCCGTTTCTGGCGCTTGCCGAGATCGGGCTCCGAGAATTTCACGCGCTCGTATGGGATCGACGAGAGAATGTGCGAGATGCAGTTGATGCGGGCACGCTTCTTGTCATCCGACGGTACGATCCACCAGGGCGCGAAATCGGTGTCCGTCATACGGATCATCTCGTTGTAGGCGCGGGTATAATCCCACCAGCGGCGATAGGATTCGACGTCCATCGGGCTGAGCTTCCACTGGCGCAGCGGATCGGCAATGCGCTGCCGGAAGCGCTTTTCCTGCTCCTTCTCGCTGACGTCGAGGAAGTATTTGAGCAGGATGATGCCGCTTTCGACCATGGCCGCTTCGAAACGCGGCGCGAGCTCGAGAAAGCGTCGGGCACTGTCATCCGAGCAGAAACCCATAACGCGCTCGACGCCGGGGCGGTTGTACCAGGAGCGATCGAAGATCACGATCTCGCCAGCGGCGGGCAGGTGTTGGATATAGCGCTGCATGTAGATCTGCGACTTCTCGCGGTCGGTCGGCGCCGGCAGCGCGGTCACGCGGAAGACGCGTGGGCTGACACGCTCGGTCAGCCGCTTGATCACGCCGCCCTTGCCGGCCGCATCGCGGCCTTCGAAGACGATGACGATGCGCGCGCCTGTTTTCTTCACCCAGGCCTGCAGATGGGCGGTTTCCTGCTGCAGCCGGGCGAGCTCCTTGGCATAGCCCTCGGATGACAAGTCGTCCGAAGTCGTCGCGTCGGCGGCTATTTCGCCTTCGCTCTTGTCTTTGCCCTTTTTCTTCTTGCCGTCATGCTTGCCCATTTTTCCCTCCCGTTCGGACATGGTCATCTGGCTTGATCTCGATAGAACCGGTCGGCTGACCGTCGTTCCGCCCGTACTTGGTCTCGTAAGCGTCGAGCGCATCTTCCATTCCCTCGAAGATCATACCCGGGCCGATCTTCTCGACGACCCCGGAGCGCTCGAGCAGGGCGCGCGCATCGGTATGCAACTCGGCCAGGCCGAGCGTGACGCCGCGGTTCTTCAGGTCGCTCTGCAACTCTCCAAGCATGTCCGCGGCGGTGCTGTCGATTTGCGGGATGGCGCTCGCATCGATCACCAGCCAGCGAGTAGGTTTCGGCAGGCTCTCGGCGATCACCTCGAGGCGCTCGCGGACGTAATCGGCGTTATAGAAAAGCAGACTATCTTGAACCATGCAGGCACCGAAGCCTGGAACCGGGCGTGCCTCGGTCATGCGGTGCAGCTTGTAGAAGCCGTCGCGCCCGGGGATGCGGCCCAGCATCGCGTCGTGCGGATACATGGTCTGCAAGATGAGGTACACCAGTGTTGCAGCGATGGCGATGACCACGCCGTTCAGCACGCCGAGGCCGATCGGTCCCCAAAGGGCAATCAGCGCGAAAATGAACTCGATGCGGTTGACGGTCCAGATCCGTCTGAGGCCGTCGATGTCGATCAGGCTGAGCGCCGTTGCCGCAAGGATCGCCCCGAGCGCGGCGACCGGCAGAATGCGAAGGACGTCACCAAGAAAGAGCAGCACCACCATCAGGGTCCCTGCCGCAACGAGGCTCGCGATCTGCGAACGCCCACCCACGGCGAAGTTCACGGCCGTGCGTGAATCCGAGGCGGTCACCGGAAACGTCCCGAACAGTCCTGCCGCAATGTTGGCGGCGCCGAAGCCGCTCAGTTCACGGTTCGGATCGACGCGGTAGCCGCCGAGCGCCGCAAAGCTGCGCGCTGCGATGACGCCGGAACCGAAACTGACGAGGAAGATTGCCGCGCCGCCGGTCAGCAATCCATCGATCGGCAGACCCTCGAGACGAGGCAGGACGAAGGTCGGCAAGCCGTCGGGAATGTTGCCGACGACCGTCATGCCGCGCCCTTCGAAGTCGAAGAGATATGACAACAACACCGCGACGAAGACGACGATAACAGGACCTGGAACGGGTGAGCGATAGAAGCGGGCGACCTGCAGCAGCGCAAAACACGCCAAGGCAAACACCAGAGTGGGCCAGTGGATGGAGCCGGCCTGCCTCAGAAGTTCGAGAATAGGGCTGATCAGCCCGTCCGACTCGATCTGGACGCCGGTGACGCGCTTGATCTGTCCAACCAGAATCGAGAGGGAAATTCCAGCAAAGAAGCCTGTGAGGATCGGGCGAGAAAGAAAGGTCGCGAGCACGCCGAGACGGACGAGGCGTGCAATCAGACAGAGGATGCCGACGATGAGGGCCAGCAGGGCCGCCGCCGTTACGCGGTCAGCGCCACCGGCAGAGGAGGCGAATACCGTCGTTAGCACGGCCGCCAGCACCGTCATCGTCGCCGCATCCGGTCCGACGATCAGTTGCCGCGACGGACCGAAAAGGGCGTAGGCGACAAGCGGCGTGATGCTCGCATAAAGGCCCGTCTCGGGCGGCAGCCCGGCGATGGCGGGATAGGCGATGGCGCTCGGCAATCCGACCGCGGCAATGGCGACGCCTGCGGAAATGTCGCTGCGCAACCAACTTCCCTGATACCCCTTAAGGTTGTCCAGAAGCGGCAGGCGAGGCAGGTTCAGCATGCTGACGGTCCCCGGGGGCACAGCCCTCTTAAAGTGCTCTAAACGCTACAAATCAGGCCGCGCGGGAAGCGCAAACAATGCACTCTACCATTGCGTACATTAGGGTTGCAAAACTTTCCTTTCATCGGCTTCGACAAAAAGAATAAAAGTTGCAGACAATTAGAGGTGGCCTGCCGCGTCGATCCGGCAAGTGCCGGACCGAGGGATCTGCACCAAGTTATGAAGCCCGTGTCAGCTGAGCTTCAACGCTTCAGTAGTAGGGGGAGACACACGCCTGCCGCGGACCGTAATACGGCTGGAACGTGTCGTCATAGGCCCTGTAGGACCGGTAACGAGCGTAGCACCAGCGGGTGTGGGCGCTGCCTCCGTAATAGGTTTGGCGATAGTAGCGCGGCGCATAGTAGCGTGGGGCGGAATAGGTCGGGCCGTAATAGCCTTCGTCATAATAGCCCGGGCCATAGTAGCGAGGCTGCGCGAGCAGCCCGCCGATGATCGCGCCGGTTGCCAATCCGCCGAGCGCCCATGCCCAGTCATCGCCACCGCCGTGGTGATGCCCGTGGTTGTAGCCGCCGTGATAGCCGCCGCCGTGGTGCCTGTACTGAACCGGTTGGACTTGAGATGCCTCGATCTCCGCCGTAACGGCTGGAGGAAATGCCATGGCCGGCGGAACACTCGTAGCCACCGCCGCCAGTGACAAGGCAAAGATTGCTAGCCTCTTCATTGGCTTCACCTTCTTTCCACCCCGCGCCCGATTATAGCGCGGAACCGGTTCGATGGCACTTCGTTTTCCAGATGCTTCCGCCGCCCGACCAAGCGGCTGTCTATTTGACGACAGTCACGCTCAATACGCCTTCTTCGATCTTTCCGTCTTCATATGGGGAGCGAATGGCAAGCCGGTCGCGGCCGGTATAGCCGGGGTTCGGCGTATAGTAGGCGACGACGCCATTCACCTTGGTTGTCGCGCATTTTGACTGCTTGCCCACAAGTTTCGGATAGACCGCCTCGTGGACAATCTCCAGGTGGCCATGCTTGGGCTTCTCCGCAATCGTCATCGCCGGATAGTCGATCTGGCTGCAGTTATCGTCGATATGCCAGTTCTTGGCGACGAGCGTCTTCACCCCGCTGCGCGCCGTGATCGATAGCGCCTGCTGCCGGGAATCGCCGGAGGTTGTGGTGCAAGCCGACAAGGCGACAACGATTACGGGCAAAAAGAGATATCGAAAGGTTTTCATGAGGAATCCTGAGAATACTTTAGGTTTGGATTTAAGTCTCATGAGGGCCCGGGCCGCACCCGTTTCATCGAGATGCACCCCTTGGATCAACACGTTTTGCGTGTGCGATCATGCATTTTTTGGTCTCGGGGGATAGGGGGTGTCCTCGCTCGTCGATCACGTGGCTTTCAAACATTCCGGGCAAACCGGATGAGAACCTCGTTCACGACATCGGGGCGCTCCTGCGGCAGCCAATGGCCGCTGCCGGGCACGATGATGCTTTCCTTGAGCTGCGGGACGAGGGGCGGCATTGCATCGACAATTTCGCGCATCCCGGGGATGGCGAGGCCCGTGTCGCGCTCGCCGACCATGAACAGGGCAGGAATTTCGACCTTTACGCCGGCGAAAGCGGCCTGCAGCTGCCAATTGCGATCGAGGTTTCGATAGTAGTTCAACCCTCCGCGAAAACCGGTCGTGGCAAAGGCGCTGATGTAGGTGTCGAGGTCTGCAGCAGTGAGCCAGTCGGGCATGCTGTCGGGCAGCGGCGCAAGCAGTCCATGCCGGCGCGATACCATGCCGAACGGATTGGGTGTCTGGTCTCCGGCCTGTCGCGCGCCCGCGTCGCCGGAAGCCGCAAAGAGGATCTTTCGCAGCGTCTGGCCGATGTCACGCTCCAGCTCCGCCTCGGCGACATCAGGCTCCTGGAAATAGAGCGTGTACAATTCTGCCTCGTCGGTCCGCGGGAAGATCCGGGTCGGCGGAACGGGCGGCTGGCCCATCATCGGCACGCTCATGGCGACGACGCCGCAGAAACGGTCGGGCCGCATCTGTGCCGCCTGCCAGGCAACGGTCGCGCCCCAGTCGTTACCGACGAGGATGGCCGTTGATAGGTCGAGGGCATCCAGCAGAGCAATCATGTCGCCGACGATGTGAAACACGCTGTATTCGTCGACCGATGGAGGACATTCCGAGAGGCCGTAGCCGCGCATGTCAGGCGCGATCGCGCGAAAGCCCGCCTCCGCAAGTGCCGCTATCTGGTACCGCCAGGCATGGGAGGTCTCCGGGAAGCCATGGCAGAGCAGAACGGCCGGGCCGTTTCCCTGTTCGATAAAGCCCATGCGGATGGTTCGGGTCTGGATTGTCTGGGCCTGCATCTTCGTTCCTTCTCGACACTCTGATACCGTAATTGTATAAGTTACGGAAACGGGTGGCGTCAAGAGTGCGTAACTTATACTGTTACGCTATGGGGAGTCGAATGAAGCAAGACAGCCGGTTGGCGCGGATGATCCATGTGCTCATACACATGGCACTGCTCGGGGGACGGGAGACGTCAGAGACCATCGCCAAGATGCTGAACACCAACCCGGTGGTCGTTCGCCGGACGATGGGGGCGTTGAAGCGCAAGGGTGTCGTCGGTTCCGAAGGCGGCCGGGGAGGGGGCTGGGCGCTTCTGCGGCCGCTTGAGGAGTTGACGGTGCTCGATGTGCAGCGGGCGCTGGACGATGGGCAGGTTCTGGCGGCAGGCGTGTCCGAGGACCATCCGACCTGCCCGGTGGAGCGCGCAGCGAATGCGGCGCTGGTGGACGCCTTCGAAAAAGCGGAGCGGACCCTGCTGCAGGAGTTTGCCGAACTCAGGCTTTCAACGATTGCGGAGCGTGCGATGAAGGATGCTGCGGGGTCTCAGCGGGCAACGCACCTGGATCATCAAGCCTGAAGGCTCCACGCATGTGGGCGATGAGCAGGCGAAGCGGCAGCATCGAGCGAGCTTGTGGTCAGGCCCTTTCGCCAAAAACTGAGCCGGCGGCTCTGCATGATCGTCCGGCAGGACAAGCGGCTTGATCTCGGCCTTCGAAAGACGCTGGCTGCTCTCATATCGCTGGCGGCGCCTGAGCGGCCGGTCAGCGAGCAGGACTAGGCGCGCGATACCGACGACCGTCTCGCCAGCTGATGCTCGCGCCAGATCGTGAAGAGACCGGCGCCGACGACGATGAGCGCGCCGACGATCATGTTGTGAGTGATCGTCTCGCCGAAGAGCATGACGGCGAAGATCACATTGAGGACCAGCTGGAAATAGGTAACGGGCTGGACTTCGGCTGCCGGCAGCAGTCCGTAGGCTTTGATGAGGAAAAAGTGACTGAGGGTGCCACAGACGCAAAGCGCGGCAAGGGCAAACCAATCGGACGGCACCACCTCTGTCCAGTAGAACGGGCCGACCAGCGAGATCGCCACGGCGCCGACAACACCGGCATAAAAGAGGCTCGTGACGGCCGAATCCTCGCGACTGACGGCGCGGGTGGCAATGCTGTAAAGCGCGAAAAGCACGGAGGCTGCGAGCGGCAGAAGCAGCGACATGTCGAAGTGCACGTTGACGGGATTGATGATCACCAGAACGCCGATCAGACCGATCAGAATGGCCGCACCGCGCCGCCATCCCACGGTCTCCCCGAGAAGAGGGATCGAGAGGATGGTGATGATCAGTGGTGTCGCCTGAAAGATCGACTGGCTCATGGCGAGCCCGGCGTGAACGTAGGAAATGACGATGACGACAATTTCGGCGACGAGCAGCAGGCCTCGCACGACCTGCAGCCAGGGATGGCGCGTGTGAGCGGTCTTGCGAAGTCCACCCGATGACGAGGCGGCGAAAGCGAACACGAAGAGCGCAAACGCCCAGAATCGGATCATCGTGATGAACAAAGCGGGGTAGCGGTCGCCAAGATACTTGGTGATGGCGTCCTGGCCAGCAAAGATGCAAATGGCAAGGAAGGCAAACAGATAACCGCGGGTCTTGGGGCTCATTGCACTACAAACTCAGAATCGCTGGCCCCCTGAATAGCATAGTCTTGTCGCCGGGGCTTGAACCAAACGACTTTGGTTTGATGATCCTGGATCCGCGGCAGCAGGCGAGGGGCGCGTCGAGCCGGGACTGCCCCCGCGAAGGGGGCCTGCCTCAGCTCAATGATATTTTTCCTGCTCGCGCGTGAGGATCGCCGGAGCGTTCAGCCCGGCGATCGGTTGGTTGACATCCGTCGGAATGTCGCCTGACAGCTGCAGGTCGAGATAGCGCGCGCAGCAGACCCTCAGGAATGATGTGAAGTTCCCGAGATCATGCCCGGCATCGATGGACTCGTGGTGTAGCTTGGTGATCAGCTGCGTGACGTTCATACGATCGCGCCGCGCGATCTCCTCAAGCTTCGACCAGAAGAAGTTCTCCAGCCGGACGCTCGTCACCATGCCATCGATGCGCAGCGACCGGGTGGTGCTCTCCCAGAGCCGCGCATCCGCCTTTATGAACAACTCGCACATCTCGCCCCTCCCGTGGCTGCCTTCTCAGGCGGCGTCCGTTTGTAGCAGGGCCGAGGCGTCGAGCACAGCCATGAACTGGCGCAGCCACGACGGATGGGCGGGCCACGCCGGCGCGGTAACGAGGTTGCCGTCGGCGACCGCGTCGCTGATCGCGATATCCGCATAAATGCCGCCGGCAAGTTCGACCTCCGGACGGCACGCCGGGTAGGCCGAACAGGTGCGGCCCTTCAACACGCCGGCCGCCGCCAGCAATTGTGCGCCGTGGCAGATGGCCGCCACCGGTTTTCCCGCCGCGAAGAAATGCTGGACAGCCTTGATGACATCCGGGTTGAGACGCAGATATTCGGGCGCGCGACCGCCGGGTATGACCAGCGCGTCGTAATCTTCAGCGCGGATGGCGGAGAAGGTGGCGTTGAGCGCAAAATTATGGCCGCGCTTTTCGGAATAGGTCTGGTCGCCTTCGAAATCATGGATCGCGGTCGCAACCGTCTCGCCGGCATTCTTGCCGGGGCAGACAGCATGCACCATGTGGCCGCAGGCGAGCAAGGTCTGAAACGGAACCATCGTTTCATAGTCTTCGGTGAAATCACCGGTGATCATCAGAATTTTCGAGTTTGCCATTTGTTTCCTCCCAAAAACCAATGGGCGGAGTTTAGCAATCCGGCTGAGGCAACGGGTACTAGCGGAATACTACAAAGGAAAATTCCGGGCAGGGCCGCGGACTATTTTACGGCCGTCGTTATCTTGGCGATCCCTTCCAGAGTGCGATGGACCGGGCACTTGTCGGCAATCTCGGCGATCTTGGAGCGAAGCTCGTCTGCGACCTCGCCCTCGATCGCTATGACCCGCTCGAACCGGTCGATCTTCCCGCTGTCGGCGCGCTCCGTTGCAGCGCAGTCTTCGCAATCCCGCGCATGGATCTTGGAATGCGAGACCTCCACCTTGATGCGCCCGAGCGGCAGCTTCTTGTGGTCGGCGTAGAGGCGCAGCGTCATGGAGGTACAGGCGGCAAGCCCGATCGACAGGTAGTCATAGGGCGATGGCCCGGAATCGAACCCGCCGACGCTTTGCGGCTCGTCGGCAAAGAGGCGATGCCTGCCGGCTTGAACCGAATTCTGAAATTTGCCTTCGCCCGTTTCCGTCACCTGGACCTGTTCCGCCGGCTCCGTGCCCTGCGGACTGTCGGCCACGAGATAGCGGCTCAGCCACTCCGCAATCACCCGGGCGGCGTAGGCGGCATCGGCAGGATCGGTGAGCAGATGGTCGGCCTTGTCCAGCGAAACGAAGCTCTTCGGATGTTTGGCCGCATGGAAGAGGTCGCTGGCGTTTTCGATGCCGACCGTTTGATCCAGCGGCGCGTGGAGAATGAGAACGGGTTTCCTGAGCGTCGCCACAGCCTCATGAAGGCGCTGGGCGCAAGCGTCGTCGACGAACTGTTTCTTGATCAGGAATTTGCGACCGACAAGATCGACTTCGGCGGCACCACTTTCCTCTATTTCCTTGAGGCTCGCTCCGAAGTTCTTGAGCACATGGCCGACGTCCGCGGGTGCGCCGATCGTGGCCACGGCGCGAACTTCCGGAATTTGCTTGGCAACCGCAAAGACGGCTGCACCGCCAAGCGAATGGCCAATCAGGAGCGACGGCGCCTCGAAGTGTAGCCGTAGATAGTCGGCGGCCGAACGAAGATCCGCGATGTTGGACGAAAAGTTGGTCGAGGCGAACTCGCCCTCGCTTGATCCGAGGCCGGTGAAATCGAAGCGCAGGACCGCGATCCCTTCGCGCGCGAGTTCGGCCGAGATCTGACGCGCCGCCGCCAGATCCTTGGAGCAGGTGAAGCAGTGGGCGAAAATCGCATAGGCCCGCACCGGGCCGTTTGGAAGGTCGAGTCTGGCGCCAAGGGTAGCGCCGGAATGGCCGGTAAATTCAAGTCGTTGACTATTGAAGTTCATGTGATGCTTCCAGGAAGGAGAACAATCATCCCAAGGTCGCAACGACTGTCCTGAATTCGAATGATGCGGCCGGCGTCCATGTCCGCCGAACCTGGCGGCTGCATGCGGACACGGTTCGCCAGACGCTCGCCGGGGCGTTTGTTACTCCGCGGCGGACCGTCGCGGCAGCACCCAGTTCGGACGCGGGAAGTGGCAGGTATAGCCGTTCGGATAGCGCTCCAGGTAATCCTGGTGCTCCGGCTCCGCCTGCCAGAAGTCGCCGACGGGTTCCAGTTCCGTCACTACCTTGCCCGGCCACAGGCCAGAGGCTTCCACATCCGCAATGGTGTCCTCGGCAATGCGCTTCTGTTCGTCATCGACGTAGTAGATCGCCGAACGATAGGAGGTGCCGATGTCGTTGCCCTGACGGTTTTTCGTGGTGGGGTCGTGGATCTGGAAAAACAGCTCCAGAATCCGCCGGTAGGAGGTCTTCGCCGGATCGTAGAATATCTCGATGCCCTCGGCATGGGTTCCGTGGTTGCGATAGGTCGCATTGGGCACGTCGCCGCCGGTATAGCCCACACGGGTGCCGGTGACGCCGGGGAGCCTGCGGATCAGATCCTGCATTCCCCAGAAGCAACCGCCGGCCAGAACAGCTCTCTCGGTCATTCAGATATCCTCCACCTGGTTCGTGAGCGCGTCTTCGCTTTGTCTCCCACTGGCTGCGGGCCAGCGCGGGAGATGGACTGTAATATAGGAGCTCCTGCTGCCAAGATCAGGAGGGCGGTTCCAAATCCGTGTTTTGGCTCGGCACGTGTCGAGTTACCGGTGCCACTGCTTTAAAAGGCGATCGATGTCGCTCCCGGCAGCCGACGGGTCGTCGCCCGGCCGATCTATCCGGTTCCCCCAACAATGGCGGCTCTGGGCATCACGAGATCCTTTGCGAGTTTTCCGCATTTGACGACCCACAGTGTGAATGTCCGCTGCATTCCGCAGCCGGAAGGAAAGTAGCCAGAGCGCATTCAAATCTACCGTCATGCTGACGGCAAGGCCGCTGAGGACCGGCTTTGTGGCGACAGTTGCGCCAATCGGTGGGCAGGGGCTTTGTCGCCCTACTTCGGGCGGCGGAACTCCGTGTCGCGAGGAGGTTCAACTCCCTAAAATTAACCTATGTTTAAGCATGCGCTTTAAAATTGAGTTCTTCTGTAATAGTATTCGCGGCATGGGAGGGTGTGGGGCTCATTCGCGTCTTCTCTACCGAATGAACGAGGATGCGATGCGCTTTGTGTGATGCGCGGTCGTTTCTGTATGTATTGAATTTCGATATCAAATGTATTCGTTCCTAGCTGCATAAATTTAACTGCGTAATATCTCTGCGATTTTGCAATGTGGGTTTTTTTAAGTATCTAATTGTGGGCTGGCTTCCATGTGTATTTCCGTGGCATTTGTCGATGATCACCCTATTCTTCTTGATGGTTTAATCAGTGTTTTTTCTGGTAAGAGCGATCTGGAGATCGTTGCGAAGGGCGAGAACGCGGTTGACGCTTTAAGAATTGTCGAAGATCATTCTCCGCGCGTGCTCGTACTCGATCTCAGCATGCCGGGGGATGCCGTTGCGGCCATCGAGTTGATTGCTCGAAAGTACCAGGGCACGCGCATCATCGTCTTCACGGCGAATTCAAGCATAGAAACGGCGATCCAGGTGCTGAACTACGGTGTTGCCGGCTATGTGCTCAAGGGCAGCAGGGCCAGCGATCTGCATCAGGCGATCCGCATGGTCTATGACGGTGAGACTTTCATCTCGGCGGGGTTTGCCACAAAGGTCATCATGGCGATGAAGACCGCGGAGATGCGCCGGCGCGAACAGGCGCAACAACGCCTCAGTCTTCGTGAAGAGCAGATCGTTCGGCATCTGATGCGCGGCAGCACCAATCGGGAGATCGCGCGCTGTCTCGATATCAGCGAAAAGACGGTCAAGCACTACATGAGCGTGCTCATGCAGAAGCTCGATGCCAGGAACCGCCTTGAAGTCGTGCTGGCGGCCCAGCGGCTCGACGTGATCCCGAAGGTTGCCGGCGAGCGCGAGCGGATCAACTAGAGAATGTCGCGCAAAAGGGCGCAGCGGTTTTGCGATAACGACATTCGACAAATCAATAATCTAACGCACCGAGCCAGTCTGAAAGATCGCGACGCCCTTTAGGGCATCCGGCGGCTGGTGAACCGGTGAACGGCCAGCAAATTCGTTTGCGAGGCTGCGTCTTCGGCGAGAGGAATGCACCGACCCTGCCGGCGGTCCGGCTCACGTCTTGCGGCTTGTCGAAAGCTTCAGATGTCGCTGCGCCAGCAGGGCCGCTTCGACCCGGTTCTTGGCGCCGAGTTTGATGAGCAGTCGACCGACATGGAATTTCACCGTCTTGATCTGCACGCTCATTTCCTCGGCGATCGTCCGGTTGGTGCAGCCGCGTCCCAGCAGGCGGAAGACGATCGCCTCCTTCGGCGTCAGCTTGTCGACAAGCCGCTCCACCCGGTGGCCTTCGGTGCGGTTGCGAATGACGCCGAACAGGCGCATGCCAAGTGCGGGCGAAAGATAGGCTCGCCCCTCGTCAACGGTTGATATCGCCGTAATCAAGTCCAGTGCGGGAGCACCCTTGAGCACGTAGCCGGCCGCACCGGCATCAAGTGCCTCCAGCACGTCGTCGTCCTCCTCCGACACCGTCAGCATCACGATCTTCGTGGTTGGCCATCGCGTCGAGATTTCACGGGCGGCGTCTATCCCGCTGCCGGGCATGGAGATGTCGAGCAGCGCCACGTTCGGAAGAAAGTTTTCCACGAGCCGGAGGGCATCCTCTTTCGAGCCTCCTTCGCCGACGACGGCAAAGCGCTTGTGCGCTGATAGTGCCTGCAGGACGCCCATTCGAAAGAGTGCGTGGTCGTCGACGACGATGACCGAAGATGGTTCATCCATCGAGCATTCCTCCTCCGAGATCCAGTGTCATCTGGAGCTCCGCCCCGTCCCGTCGATGTACGAACTTCAGCGTGCCGCCAAGGCTCTCCACCCGCTGTTGAAGACCGTGAATGCCGAGACCGCTGCCATCCGGCTTGTCGCTGGAACTGCTCTTGGCAGACGGGCCGCCATGGTCGCGAACGCTGAGGTTCAGAACGGTGCCATCGATGCGGCAACGGATAGCCTGGCCCCGGCCGTTCGCATGCCGGTGGGCGTTGTTCAGGCCCTCCTGAACAAAACGGTAGATGCAGGTCTTGATAACAGGCGGGAGAGGCAACTTGCTGCCGCTGCCCTTGATGGCAACCTGGGTTCCCGTCCGCGCCTCGTGAAGTTTTGCTGCCCGCCCGATCACCTGGTCGAGGTCCAGATGCTCGATATCCGGTAGCAGCAGCGACCGCGCGATCAGGCGGATTTCCTTCAGGGCTTCTTCCAGCGTGCCACATATCACCTCCAGCGCCTCTTCACGCTCGGATCTGGACCGTGCGACGCGTACAGGCTCCGTCTGGAGGATGGCAAAGCCGATAAGCTGCGCCGGACCATCATGCAGATCCGCACCAATTCCGCGCGTCAGACGTTCGTTGGAGTCCGTCATGCGCAAGGAAGCGAGCCTTGCGCGATCGCGCAGGACGCGAATTTCCTCCGAAACCCGTTCGGCCTCCTCGGCGCGCTGCTCCAGCCGCAAACGCTGCCGCTCGATCGTTGCGCTGCCACGATGAACGATTGCGAGCAGCCCGAGCATGATGAGGGTGGATGCGCCGGCAACGACCGTCCAGCCGATCAGGCGAACCTCGAAGATCTCCCAGTGCAGGGTATCCGTATCTTCGTGTATCTCCGCGACAGCAACGACTTCACCGGTATCGGACCGGCGCAGCGGACTGTAGATTTCCAGATACCGCGTGCTCAGGCTGCGCAGCGTATGCTCGCTCGCGGTCAGGTCCGCATATTCCGCGGCAACGTCGCCCTTGAGCGCGCGCAGAAGCCCCGGCGGCGGGTTGAAACGGCGGCCAATCAACTCCTTGGATGTGGAGTAGGCGACCGACCCATCCGGCAGCCACAGCTCGAAGTAGGGAAAACGATCCTTGAACTGCGGCTCGGCAAAAAGCTCGTCGAGACGAAGCCGGCGTTCTGCCGAAAGCTGGCCCGACTGGGCAATCTCGTTTCCGGCCGGTTCGAGAATGCTCTGCATGAAGAGAGCCGTCGCAGCCGCGCGATCGACCGCAGCATTATGAGACACTTCGCGAGAGATGAGATAGCCGGAGACGGCTGCGACCAGAAAGATCAGCGCGCCGCAGGCAAGCAGGAACTGCATGGAGAGGGTCTGCCGGCCAAACCATTGTCGTATCGGCAGCAGCAACCGACGGCGGCCCACTAGCGCCGGCTCCGCTGGCGCGGCGAACTCATGCGAAATACCCCCTGAATGCTCAGTCACGCTGCGCGATTTCCTCTCGGATTGCGTGCCGCGGAAATGCAGTGCCCCGGCCAAGCCGCCCAGGCGATGATCGCACTATTCTGGCAAATTGAAAGACCTTCTCCAGTCAATTTCTACGGGAGAAAGAAGAACTGGACCTAAGTCCAGGTTTTTCATTGGACCAATGCCATGAGTGCACGTCCACTAGTCCGAAATCCGCTCCAACCTTCGTCGACAATCTCGTCCGACCTTGCGCCGTTTCTTTCGTCGGCGCCGCGGCTCACCATACGAGCATCAGAAGGCCTATTTCGGCTCACGAACGAGACACGAAAAGCAACCGGCGCGCCGGGGAGGACAGCCTCGCCGCCGGACGATGGAACTTTGTTTGAAAACGGGCGGCCGCGACTGCGGGGTGCTCCGATGGAGGGAAAAATGGTAAAGCTTAACCGGAACGACCTCGACTTCATCCTGACGCAGATCAAGATCGCCGAAGCCCACACGGCAGCCATCAACGGCGGCGCCGATCCGCGTGCCGCTCTCGAACAGCTGGTATCGAGCCCCCTTCTTCCCTACGGCCTCCGCACAGTCGATGGCTCATTCAACAACTTCCAGCCGAACATGACACAATTCGGCTCATCCGATGAAACGATGGTGCGGTTGCTGACGCCGAACTACGCGCCGGCCGAAATCAACCCGCGCAACGGGCAACAGACGAGCTATGCCGATCCGACGGGGTCCGTCTACGATAGCCAGCCACGGCTGATCTCCAACATCGTTGCCGACCAGTCGCTCGACAATCCCGCCGCGATAGCGGCAGCGCTTGCGTCCGTCGACATCAAGGGGGCGGAAGCCCTCGGCATTGTCCGCACGGTTATGGATCTGCAGGCAGTTGCACGCGCAGCGCATGCCGCCGTGACGACGGCGGCTGCGAACGCTGCCGCCGCCGTCGCTGCCGCCAATGTCGTCGTCGCCAATGCTCAGACGGCGCAGGCAACGGCGCAGGCGACTTATGACGCAGCCATCGTCGTCCAGTCGGGAGCAACGCAGGCACTCGCAAGCGCCAATGCCGCTCTGGCCTCGGCAATCGCGGCACGGGATGCCCATGCGCCTCTGGTCGCGACCGCCCAGGCGGCTGCCGCCACGGCACTTGCAGCCAGCCAGGCCGCAGCGTCGGCGGTGTCCGATGCAACGGATGCACGCAACATCGCCTTTGCCAATCTGGCCTTGGCGCAACAGGCGGAGAGCGCCGCCCTCACGGCGTTCCAGAATGCGCCGACACCGCAAAACAGCGCGCTGTATCTCGCGGCTGTGGATGCACGAGAGGACGCTCAGATCGCCTACGATCTTTCGGTCGAGAATCTGGAAGACGCTTCGGCGGCACTGACGACAGCACAGGCGGAGCACGCGACCGCGGTGATCGTCCTGCAAGACGCTGTGGCCGAGCAACAAAGCCTGGCAAGCGCCGTCGACGGTGCCCAAAGCGCTGCAGCAAGCGCCTCTTCGGCGCTGGCGACCGCCGATGCGGCGCTGGACGCGGCGGCGGGGGACCTGGCGGACGCAACAGATGCCCTCGATGACGCTATTGCCGCGCGCGACGCAATTCCGACTGGAAGTGCCGCGACGGCAGCCGCCGCGGCCGCGGCCGCGGCGGCCGATGCCGCTGTCATCGATGAGCTTTCGTCTCACGGTGTGACGATGGATGGCGACAACGTCTTCATCAAGAACGTTGCCGCCGACCTCGGCGACACCGCTTCGTTCAACGGGTTCATGACCATCTTCGGCCAGTTCTTCGACCACGGCCTCGACCTGACCTCGAAGGGCGGCAGCGGCAACGTCATCATTCCCCTGCAGCCGGATGATCCGCTCTATGTCCCGGGTAGTGCGACCAACTTCATGGTCCTTACCCGCGCGACCAATGACCCGGGCGCTGATGGTGTACTCGGAACGTCGGACGACATCCGCGATCACCGCAACGAGACCACACCGTGGATCGATCTCAACCAGGTCTATACGTCCAATCCATCGCACCAGGTCTTCCTGCGCCAGTATGTGCTTGTGGACGGCAAGCCCCTGGCAACGGGCGAGATGTTACACGGCGCAACGGGCGGACCGCCGACCTGGGCTGATATCAAGAACCAGGCAAGAGACCTGCTCGGCATCGAGCTCAGCGACCTGAACGTTCATAGTGTGCCGCTCCTGGTGACGGACCTCTACGGCGAATTCGTTCGCGGACCCAACGGCCTGCCGCTGATGATAACCGTCAACGGACCTGTCGAGGGCAATCTCGCGAACCCGATCGATGCAGTCACGGCGCTGAGCGCCGGCCGCGCCTTCCTCAACGACATCGCCCACAGCGCCGTACCGAGCGGTCCTGTCGATCACGACCGGAACCCGCAAACTGCTCCCGTTGCTGTTGTCGCGGACGACGACGATGTTGCCGGCAATCCGATCCTTCCGAACGCATTCGGCGTCAACGTCACCTATGACGATGAGTTGCTCGACGCCCACTTCGTCGTCGGCGACGGCCGCGGCAACGAGAACATCGCGCTGACGGCGACCCATTCGGTCTTCCACAGCGAGCACAACCGGCAGGTCAGCGCCATCAAGGCGACGGTGCTGGCCGAAGGAGATCTGGCGCTGCTCAACGAGTGGCTGCTGGTCGACGTGACCACGTTCCCGACCAGTTCCACAGGCCTCGTATGGGATGGCGAGCGTCTCTTCCAGGCGGCGCGCTTCTCGACGGAAATGGTCTACCAGCACCTCGTCTTCGAGGAGTTCGTCCGCGCCGTGGCGCCGCAGATCGATGCCTTCGTGTTCTCCCACTCCGTCGAGATCGACGGTGCGATCTTCGAGGAATTCGCCCAGGTCGTCTATCGCTTCGGCCACTCGATGCTTGCCGAAAACGTCGAGATGCTCACGCTGAACGCTCAAGGCGCGGCAACACCGCAGGAGCTCGGCCTGATCGAAGCCTTCCTCAACCCGCTGGCGTTCAACAATGCAGGCGTCGATGCACACGCTGCCTCCGGCGCCATCATTCGCGGCATGACCCAGCAGGTCGGCAACGAGATCGACGAATTCGTGACCAGCGCGCTGCGCAACAACCTCGTCGGCCTGCCGCTGGACCTCGCGGCGGTCAACATCACCCGAGCGCGCGAAACCGGCATTCCCTCGCTCAACGAGGCGCGACGCCAGATCTACGAACAGACGAACGACAGCTACCTCAAGCCCTATGAGAGCTGGGCGGATTTCGCCCTGCACATCAAGAACCCGCTTTCGATCGTCAACTTCATCGCCGCCTACGGCACCCATGAAACGGTCCTCGCCGCCACCACGGCCGAGGCAAAGCGGGATGCCGCCTGGGACCTCGTGTTCGGCACGCCCGGTGAAACGCCGGCGGACCGCCAGGCGCGGCTCGATTATCTGAACTCCACCGGCACATGGGCAGCGCGGGAAACCGGCCTCAACAAGGTGGACTTCTGGATCGGCGGCCTAGCCGAGGCGCTGATGCCCTTCGGCGGCATGCTGGGCTCGACCTTCACTTTCGTCTTCGAACTGCAGATCCAGAACCTCCAGAACGGCGACCGCTTCTACTATCTGAGCCGCACGCAAGGGCAGAACCTGCTCAACGAACTCGAGGCCGACAGTTTCGCCGACTTGATCCGCCGCAATACCGACACTGAGGACAGCGGCCTTCACATCAACGGCTCGGCCTTCCAGACGGCCGACTACATCATCACGATGGATCAGGCCAAGCAGTGGAACCACGGGCTCGGCAATGCTGACCCGACCCGTGAAGCCGACGTGATTTCTGCGGTTACGGGCACCGATTCCCTCGTCGTTCGCGGCACCAATTACCTGCGCTTTACCGGTGAAGAGCACGTGGTGCTTGGCGGCACGAACACCGGCGAAACCCTGATCGGGGGTGCAGGCGACGACACGATCTGGGGCGAGGGCGGTGATGACCGCATCGAGGGCGGCTTCGGCGTCGACCATCTGCACGGCGGTGACGGCGACGACATCATCACGGACAGCGGCACCGACATCGGCGCAAGCGACGTCATCAAGGGCGAAGCCGGCGACGACGTCATCAATGGCGGCATGGGCCTCGACCTGATCTTCGGCGGCGACGGCAACGACGTGCTGGCCGGCGGGGAGGATCAGAAGACGCTTTCGGGTGGCCAGGGCAACGACTTCATCCGGGCGCCCACCGGGGGTGGCGGCGCCATTCTCGGCAACGAGGGCGACGACTGGATGGAAGCCCAGGGCAATATGACAACGCTCTCGGGCGACAATTCGGAACTGTTCTTCAACTCCCGCATCATCGGCCATGACGTGATGATCGCGGGTGAGAACGATACCGATTTCGATGCAGAATCCGGCGACGACATCATGGTGCAAGGCATCGGCGTCAACCGCTCGAACGGCATGGCCGGCTTCGACTGGACCACGTTCAAGAACAACAACTACGACGCCGATGCGAACATGAACATCAGCATCTTCGTCAACCAGCAGAACAACATCCTGCGCGACCGTTATGATCTGGTCGAAGGGCTCTCTGGGTGGGATCGCAACGATACGCTCACCGGCCGGGACGTGGTCATCGGCGGTTACGATCCGAACGGCAATGCTGCTCAAGTCGACGCCGACGCTCCGATCGAGAGCTTCTCGAACGCGCTGCTAGAAAAGAATGTCGAGCGGATCGCCGGGCTGCGCGAGCTCGTCGCCCACCTCCAGCGCTTCGACCTCTACAATCCGCACAACCTCGATGCGAACGGCATTCCGATCAACCCGGCGGGCGCAAAGGAGGTCGCCGTGATGGATACGTCCGACGGGTCGGACATCATCCTCGGCGGCGGCGGTTCGGACACGATCCGCGGCATGGGCGGAAATGACATCATCGACGGCGACAAGTGGCTGAACGTACGCATCCTCGTCTCGCCGCGTGAAGGTCAGGGCTGGTCTGCCTTCAGCGTCGACTCGATCGCCGACATCCAGAGCCGCCTGTTTTCGGGCGAGATCAAGCCAAGCCAGCTGCAGGTCATCCGCGAGATTGTCGACGGCGGCAAGGCCGGCGATGTCGACACAGCCGTCTATTACGACAACTTCGAGAACTACGAGATCACCTTCAATGCCGACGGCAGCGTGACGGTCGCCCACACAGACCCCACCGCCGGCGTCATCGACCCGGTAACCGGACGCAATCTCGAGGCCGAGGGGACCGACCGCCTCTTCAACATCGAACGCATCCAGTTTGCCGATCGGGTCCTCGACCTTCGTGGTCCTTCGCTCGACCTGCACGCTTTCGACAGCGGCAATTATCGCGA
This sequence comes from Ensifer sp. Root954, assembly GCF_001429005.1. Classification (NCBI taxonomy): domain Bacteria; kingdom Pseudomonadati; phylum Pseudomonadota; class Alphaproteobacteria; order Hyphomicrobiales; family Rhizobiaceae; genus Ensifer; species Ensifer sp. Root954. Next base: position 11,402 of record NZ_LMJM01000028.1, on the reverse strand, counting down.
TGCTTTCGGTTCCGCGAACTACGCCAACTCAAACGGATCGGCGACCTGGACTTCGCCATGGATTGAGACGGACGACCGCACGACAAACGTGGCGACGACGGGCGAAATCCGCGTCAATGGCGGACAGCTCGAATTCCGCCAGGACACAGGCGCCGGCTCTACGCCAGCGGGCGCCACGATCACCCGGACCGTCGATCTTTCCATGGTCGGCGCCGGCACTGCGACGCTGAGCTTCAGCTACGAAGAAAGCGGCCTCGACAACGGCGAAACCTTGCAGGTGCAGTTCTCCGCCGATGGCAACAACTTCACGACCATAGAGACGATTACCGGCGCATCGAACGATGGGACGGCAAACCTCTCGCTTGCGGGTCCGTTCACGGCCGCGTCTGCGATCCGCTTCGTCTTCAGCGGCGTGAACGGCAACACCGAAACCGTGCGGATCGACAATGTGAATGTCGAATACACCACGCCCGTCGACGACGGAACGACGGCCTGGAACGCGACCTTCACGGAAAACCAGGCAGCCGTCGGTATCTCGAGCCTCTCGGGCATCACCACGGACGAGACGATCGTCTCGGCACGCGTCGTGCTGAAGAACATGGCAGCGGGCGACACGCTCTCGGCAACGACGGCCAACGGTCGCCCCGCGGCAATCGCGGTTTCGCAGGCAGTGATTGCCGGGGAACTCGTGCTGCTGCTCACAGGCGAGGCGAGTGCAGCCGATTACCAGCGCGCGCTGGACTCGGTCCGGTTCTCCAACACTTCGGATAACCCAGCCATCACGGCGCGGACCATCGAGGTGACGGTGAATGACGGCTTCCGGGACAGCCAGCCGGCGACCGCCACAATCAACGTCGTTGCCGTGGACGATCCCATGATCGCCAACAACGATCGTATCGTGACGAACTGGACCAATGGCAATCCCTTCACGATCCCGAGCTGGGCGCTGCTCGCCAACGATGTTGATCCAGACAGCGCCATGGCGATTTCGGCGATCACGCAGGCGAACAGTCTCACGGCAACCCTCGGCCCGGATGGCGTCACGATCAACGACAACGGCGTTGCTGTCGGTGGCAGCTTCACCTACCGCGGAACCGGTACGGATACGGCAACCGTCGACGTGGTGCGCGATATCCTGGGCACAATCGACGGCGGGACCGGCAACGACATTCTCGTCGGCGACAATGCGGCAAACACGCTGAACGGCAACGCGGGCAATGACATTGTCTTTGCCGGTGGCGGCAATGACACGATCAACCAAAGCAGCACTCAAGGACGCGATATCATCGACGGCGGTGCGGGCAGCGACACCTATGTGCTTTCGGGCAGTGCCGGCGCCGAACTGTTCCGCATCTATGCCATCACCGCCGGCCAGAACGCCAACCTGGCAACAAGCCTGAACACGACGTTCCTGGCCTCGACGGAAATCGTGATCACCCGCACCGTCGGCGGCGTCGAAAGCGTGATCGCCGAGCTCGACAACATCGAGGAGATCAGCGTCAACACCCTGAACGTGACGAACAACAACAACAATGGCGGCCCGGACCAGGGCGTCAGTCAAGGCGACACGATCCAGGTCATCGGGAATTTCGACACGACCAGCCTGAATTACTCGACGATCACCGTCGAAGGCTCCGCCGGCAACGACGTGATCGACATTTCGAGCCTGTCTTCGGCGCACCGCATCGTCTTCCGCAGCAATGGCGGTCAGGACACCATCGTCGGCGCGCTGCGGCCTCAGGATGTCATCGAGATCCCGACGGGTGCCAATCCTGCCGACTATGCCGAAACCGACAACGGCGACGGCACCAGAACCCTTTCGAGCGGCACGCACTCCATCACCTTCGTCGGCGACACGCCGACCCTCGTTTCCGGCGGAGACAATGATGATGATGATGATGATCATGATGATCATGATGACGAAGGCGGCTCGGACGATGACGGCGATGATGACCACTGCGGCTCGGGTGACGGCTCCGGTGACGCCGACGGCACACCCTTGCCGGTTGCGGCCCGCACGCTGATCGGCACGGCGGCCTCCGATGTGCTGCTCGGTGGGGCCGCCGGCGACATCCTGCTCGGTGGGGCATCGGCTGACATTCTCTCTGGCGACAGCGGCAACGACGTGTTGCGCGGCGAGGATGGCGACGATGTGCTGAGTGGCGGCGACGGCGATGACGTCGCTTCCGGTGGGGCCGGCAACGACGAAGTCCACGGCGGGGCTGGCGCCGACATGCTGTTCGGTAATGGCGGCGACGACCTTCTCTACGGCGATGCCGGCAACGACATCATCGAAGGCGGCGCCGGGGCGGACAGAGTCTGGGCCGGCGACGGCGACGACATCGTGCTTGCCACGCTCAACGACGGTTCCGATAGCTACTGGGGCGGCGATGGCGTCGACACGCTCGACTATTCGGTGGCGACCGGCAACCTGAAGGTGGATCTCGGCAACGGCTTCATGGGCCGCGGCCAGGTGGTGGGGGCCGAGGTCGGCACCGATACAATCTACGGGTTCGAGAATATCATCACCGGTTCGGGTCACGACGAGATCACCGCCTCGACGGCCGTCAACATCATGGACGGCGGCCTGGGTGACGACGTCTTCCGCTTCACGTCGGTGGCGGCGGCCGACGGCGACACGATCTACGGCTTCTCGCCGGGCGACCGGATCGACTTCTCGGCGATCGATGCAAACAGCGGGCAGGCCGGCAAACAGGGCTTCACGCTTTCCAGCGGCACGACGCTTTCAGGGGCGGGCCAGATCGTGGTTACGCACGAGACCCGCGACGGTGCCGACGTAACCGTGATCCGCGGCAGCGTCGATAGCGACCAGGATGCCGAGTTCGCACTGACGCTCGACGGCACCCACAACCTCAAG
>NZ_LMJM01000028.1:0-8476 GCF_001429005.1 Ensifer sp. Root954 | reverse complement strand
CGACTGACGTCGGCCGGGACGGCATGCGGGGCGGGCAAAAGGGGATCTCATCATGAGCAAGAAGAAAGAGCCGCAACACAAGATCGGCGGCATGCGCGGTATTCTGATTTATCTCTTCGGTCTCTCGGGCATCATCAACATCCTGGCGCTGACCGGCGCCTTCTACATGCTGCAGATCTATGACCGGGCGCTGACCAGCGGCAGCATCTCCACCCTGGTGGCGCTATCGGTACTCGCGGTCGGGCTTTACCTGTTCCAGGGCCTGTTCGATGTCATCCGCTCGCAGATCCTGGTGCGTCTCGGCGCGCGGCTCGATGCGGAACTGGCACCGCTCGCCCACAAGGTGGTGATCGAAATGCCGCGCTTCGGCTATTCGACCGCCGAGGCGACGGAACGCGGCCGCGATGTCGACACGCTGCGCGGCTTTCTCGCCGGCCAGGGCCCGGTGGCGCTGTTCGACCTGCCCTGGATCCCGATCTATCTCGCCTTCGTCTGGCTCCTGCATCCGATGCTGGGTTACCTCACGCTCGGCGGCGCCTTGGTTCTGGCGCTGCTGACGGTGATCGCCGAAGTGATGACGCGGCGCCATTCCAGCCCGACGATCAAGGCCTCCGTGGCGCGCAGCTCGATTGCCGAAAGCAATGCCCGCAACAGCGACGTGCTGCACGCCATGGGTATGACCGGCCGGGCCGTGGCGCGCTTCGAGAAGGCCAATCGTCGCCACCTCGACTGTCAGACCAAAACCTCGGACATCGGCGGCACCTTGTCGGGCCTGTCGAAGGTGCTGCGCATGATCCTGCAATCGGCGATCCTCGGGCTCGGCGCCTATCTGGCGATCCGCGGACAGATGTCGGCCGGCTCGATCATTGCCTCGTCGATCGTGACGGCCCGGGCACTGGCGCCGGTCGACCTGGCAATCGCGCAGTGGAAGGGCGTCGTCGCCGCCCGCCGCAGCTATCACCGCCTCAACGAGACGCTCGGAGTGCTCGACGAACGCAGCGGCAATCTCGACCTGCCGGCGCCGCAGCAGAGCCTTAGCCTCGACAAGGTGACGACGGTTGCGCCTTCGACTGGCGCGGTGCTTCTGAGCGAGGTGAGCCTCGAACTGAAGGCCGGCCAGGCCGTGGGGCTGATTGGCCCGTCGGGGGGCGGCAAGACGACGCTCGCTCGCACCATACTCGGCATCTGGCCGGTGCTGCGTGGGGCTGTGCGCATCGACGGCGCCGATCTCAGTCAGTGGCCGGAGGGGCTGTTCAACCAGCATGTAGGCTACCTGCCGCAGGACGTGGCGCTGATGGATGGCACCGTGTCCGACAACATCTCGCGTTTCGCTGAAGCGCCGAATGCGCGGGCGATCATCCGCGCCGCCAAGGCCGCCGGCATTCACGAGATGATCGTGCACTTGCCGAATGGCTACCAGACCGAGCTTGGTCCCCATGGAACCGCCCTGTCCGCGGGCCAGAGACAGCGCATCGCCTTGGCACGCGCACTCTATGGAGACCCTTTTCTCGTGGTGCTCGACGAGCCCAACTCCAACCTGGACGCCGAAGGCGAGGAAGCGCTCAACCGGGCGATCTTCAATGTGCGCGAGCGCGGCGGCATCGTCGTCATCGTCGCCCATCGCCCGAGCGCCTTGCAGACGGTCGACATGATCGGCCTGGTGCAGGGCGGACGGCTGGTCGCCTTCGGTCCGAAGGAGGAGATCCTGCCGTCGCAAAAGACCCGGCCATTGGTGGTCGAAAAGACCCGGCGTGCGGATGCCGGCGGACAACCGCCGCAACGGGTGTCGGCGGCGGCTGAGTGAGAGACCTTAAGAGGTTCGGCCGCAGGCCGAGGAGGATGTCATGGACGAAAAGCTCATCCTGAAGCGCCCCGACAGCCAGCAGGCGATCGCGCCGATGAACCGGTACGAGATCGCGGACAAGCCCGGGCGCAAGCGTGGGCGGCTGGTGCTGTCGGCGCTGTTCCTCGGCGCGCTCGGTTCAGTGTTCGGCAGCAAGGAAGGCGAAAGCGAACCGGCGAAGCACGATCCGAATCCCGAGCCGGTCGGTCCCGGCCAGCCGAGCGATGTGCTCGACATGTCCGGGGCACTCGGGGCGATCGAGGATGCCGCCGCTTACGTGCAGGGGCTTCTGCAAGACCTGGCGTTTCCGGACGAGGCCTTGCCGTCAAGGCTCGGCCGCCTGCGCTCCTCTGTGCGGCTGGCTTTCGACGAGGGCCTGCCCACAACCGATCTCATCGACGAGCGGCCCTATAAGACAAGCGCGCGCCCCGCCAACGACAACGGCCCGCAGGGTTTCGATTTCCCCGGTCTGGCGTCCTTCGGCAGTTCGCCGTCCGGCCGGGTAGAGGACGACGATGCTGATGACGATGACGGCAGTCCCGGTGGCGGCGATGACGACGACGATGACGAGCCGGGTGGTCCTGGTGGTCCCGGCGATGGTGACGACGACGACGGCAGTGCCCGCAGCAATCGCCTTCCTGTCGTCACCGGACGCAATGTGCTCGCCAACGGCCTGATGAACCTCTCGGCCGTCATCCTGTTGAACGATCTTCTCGCCAACACGGTCGATCCGGACGACGACAGGCTGTCGATCGCCAACCTGACGGTATCGAATGGATCTATTCGCGCCTATGGCGAGGGCATGTGGCTCTATACGCCGGAACGCGGCGATCTCGGTGAGGTCACTTTCACCTATTCGGTCTCGGATGGCACCGGCCGTACCGTCAATGGTGCGCTGATGACGCTGATGGACTGGCCGGCGAACGAGATCAGGGGCACCGAAGGTGACGACGTGATGCGCGGCACGCCGCAAAAGGACATCATTGCGGCCCTTGGTGGCGACGACATCGTCTATGGCCGCGAGTCCGATGACACCATTTTGGGGGGCAGCGGCAACGACACGCTCATCGGCGGCGACGGCCACGACACGCTTTACGGTGAGGCCGGCAATGACCGTCTCTATGGCGGGCGCGGCAACGACATTCTGTTCGGCGGGATGGGGGACGATCACCTCTATGGGGAAGAGGGGGACGACATCCTGCTTGGTGAGGCCGGTGACGACTATCTCTCGGGCGGCGCGGGAAACGACCGCCTGTTCGGTGAGGAAGGTACCGATGTTATCGATGGCGATGCCGGCAACGACCTCGTCGACGGCGGGGCCGGTAGCGACCGGCTGACCGGTGGCTCCGGCGACGACACGGTGCTTGCCGGCGCCGGCGATGACATCATCGTCGCTGGCCTCACCGCCGATGAAACCCGCAGCGCATCGCCGCCCGCCAGCGATGGCGACGATCACTATTCCGGTGGCGAAGGCCACGACACGATCGATGCCAGTAGCGCACAGGAGACGGTCGTCATCGATCTCGTCGCAGGTACGGCCACCGGCGCGGAAATAGGCTCCGATACGATCGAGAGCATCGAAGACGTGATCGGCGGTTCCGGCGACGACCGGATCACCGGCGACGAGAACTGCAACACGCTGATCGGCAATGACGGCAACGACGTCATTGCCGGAAATGCCGGGGACGATACGCTGATTGGTGGCAATGGCGACGATGTCGTCTCGGGAGGCGCCGGCAATGACACGATCGTGGTCGTCGCCTTCGATGGCAGCGGCGAGGCCGACGATGACGGCAACGACAGCTATAGCGGCGGCGATGGCATCGACACGCTCGATCTGTCCGCGCTGGTGAAGGCGGTTCTCGCCGACATGGATGCCGGCATCGCCGAAGGCGACGAGATCGGCGAGGATCGCATCGAGGACTTCGAGATCATCGTCGGCGGCCGCGGCAACGACCGGATCTCCGGTAGCCGCGGTGACGACATGCTATTCGGTGGTAATGGCGACGACAGGCTGCGCGCCCGCGACGGCGATGACGTGCTCGTCGGCGGTGCTGGCGACGACGAACTGAAGGGCGAAGATGGCAACGACACCTTCGTCGTCGTTCTCCTGCCCGGCACCGACGACGGAGACGATACGATCGACGGCGGTGACGGCGTCGATCGCTACGATGCCTCCGCAGCGACACAGGCGGTGGTGATCGATCTCGACCGCGGCGTTGCCACGGGTGTCGAGATAGGCAACGACAGGTTGAGTTCCGTCGAGACCGCGATCGGCGGTAAGGGCAACGACATCATCGTCGCCAGCAATGCCGTCAACTTCCTGGCCGGTGGCGCAGGCGCAGATATCTTCGTCTTCCGCAGCCTCGCTGCCCTTGCCAATGGCGGGGAGGGGCGCGATGAGATCCGCGACTTCCAGGTCGGAGACCGCATCGATCTGTCGAAGATTGCCGAAGCCATCGGCGGCCTCGCCTTTGCGCCGTTTGCCGATGACGGCAGCCCGACGCCGGTCAACCGCATCACCTTCTATCACGAGACCTTCAGCGACAGCGAGCGCACGGTCGTGCGCGCCGTCATCGATCTCGAGCGCGACGAAGATCTCGAATTCCTGATCGCCGGCCGCCACGCGCTGACCGAGCAGGATTTCATTCTCGCCGCCATTGAGACGGCCGCGGAGCAGCAGAGAGACGCCGTCTAAGCAATCGCAAGCAACACCACCCGCATCAACCAGAGCTGTCACGCGTTACCGGGAGAAGGCCATGATCAGCAGAGAGAACGAGACCAAGACCACCAAGGTCGAAGACAAGATCGCACGGGACAGCAGCCAGTTCGGCATCACCTCGCGCATCGTCGTCTCCGCTGCCTTTGCCGCCACTCTGCTTTTCGGCGTCGGCGGTTGGGCCGCCCATGCCCGGCTTTCCGGGGCCGTCATCACCCAGGGCCAGGTCGCCATCTCCCAGCAGGTCAAGCTCATCCAGCACCGTGACGGCGGCATCGTTTCCGAGATTGCGGTGCGCAACGGCGACCAGGTCAAGAAGGGCGACGTGCTGATCCGCCTCGACGAGACGCAAACCCGGGTGGAGCTCGCGATCGTGCGCGGTCAGTTGCAGCAGTTCTACGCCATGCGCGCCCGGTTGAAGGCCGAGCGGGATGGCGAGGCCGCCGTGTCTTTCGATGGCCTCGATGTCAGCGAGGTGCTGAAGGTCAGCGAGCTCAAGCTGTTTGAGGCCAATCGCCGGATGATCACCAGCCAGGAAGAGCAGATGCGCCTGCAGATCACCCAGCTCGAAGAGCAGATCCGCGGCCTCAAGGCTCAGACCGGATCGAGCGACGCGGAAAGGGAGATCGTCGGGAAGGAGATCGCCAAACTCGAGACCTTGCTGAAGAGCGGCCTGGTGCCAGTCTCCGAACACCGTGATCTCCTGCGCCAGATGGCCCGGATCGACGGCTCCAAGGGGGAACTCGTGGCGCGGATCGCCGAGGCCGTCGGGCAGATCAGCGAACTGCGCATCAAGCTGCTCGCCATCGACCAGAACACCCGCAAGGAAACCCAGACCCAGATCGTCGGCATCGAGGCCAAGATCGCCGAACTCAGCGAGCGCGAGGTCGCCGCCCGCGACCGGCTGTCGCGCATGGAGGTGCGCGCGCCTGTCGATGGGCTCGTCTACGACCTGCAGGTCCATACCATCGGCGGCATCATCGCCCCCGGCGCCAGCGTGATGTCGATCGTGCCCGAGGATGACGACCTGACCGTCGAAATCCGCATCCCGCCGGCCGACATCGACCGTATCGCACCGGGCCAGGCCAGCCGCCTGCGCTTCACCGTCTTCAATCAGCGCACCACCCCGGAACTCGATGGCCAGGTCGGTGTGGTTGCCGCCGCAACAACCATCGATCGCGCCACCGGACAACCCTACTATCTCGCCACGGTCGACATCACCCAGGCGCTGAATAAGCTTGGCGACCGCAAGCTGATGCCGGGCATGCCGGTCGAAGTCTATGTCCAGACGGACGAGCGCACGGCCATCTCCTATCTAACAAAGCCCTTCACCGACCAAATGCTTCGAGCCTTCCGCGAGGAATGATTGCGTGCTTCACAGTGGAGGGAGCGCGCCCGCACTTTGTCCTTGAGCAGGGGGCCATGGAGGCGGCCTGTTTTTCCCAAGGAAAACGGCGTCCAGGGAAGCAATCACGAATTGCATGGCCGCGGGAAATAAATCTTCACTTGCCGCCTAGCTTCCGATAATGCGCGAGGGGTCTGCGCCTAAGAACCTGCGCGCATGAGGAGAACCATCTTGAATGTCGATGAGAAGCTGGAACCAATTCTAACGGAAGTGCTGAGGCGCAACGCCGGCGAGCTGGAATTTCACCAGGCCGTACGGGAAGTGCTTGAAAGTCTGGGGCGTGTCATTGCCAAGCATCCGCGCTATGCGGAACAGGCCCTTATAGAACGGATCTGCGAACCCGAGCGGCAGATCATCTTCAGAGTGCCTTGGGTCGACGACGCCGGGCAGGTACAGATCAACCGCGGCTTCCGCGTGCAATTCAACTCCGCACTTGGGCCCTATAAGGGCGGGATACGCTTTCATCCTTCCGTCAACGTCGGGATCATCAAGTTCCTCGGCTTCGAGCAAACCTTCAAGAACGCCCTGACAGGCATGCCGATCGGCGGCGGCAAGGGCGGCTCCGACTTCAACCCGAGAGGGCGAACGGATGGGGAAATCATGCGATTTTGCCAGTCGTTCATGACCGAGCTCCACCGACACCTGGGCGAATACACGGACGTTCCTGCCGGCGATATCGGCGTCGGAGGCCGGGAGATCGGCTATATGTTCGGCCAGTACAAGCGGCTCACCAACCGGTATGAGGCCGGGGTGCTGACGGGCAAGGCGTTGATTTACGGCGGCTCGCGCGCACGCAAGGAGGCAACGGGCTTCGGCGCGACCTACTTCGTCCAGCGGATGCTCAGCACCAAGGGCCTCGATTTCGAGGGCAGGCGCGTGACCGTATCGGGATCCGGAAACGTCGCTATCTACACTATGGAAAAGGTCGCGGAGTTCGGTGGCAAGATCGTCGCATGCTCCGATTCCAACGGTTATGTCGTCGATGAGGACGGGATCGATCTCGAATTGGTCAAGCAGATCAAGGAGGTTCGCCGCGAGCGGATATCCGAGTACGCCAGGCTGAAAGGCTCCAGGGCACACTATGTCGAGGGCGGCTCCGTCTGGGACGTTCCTTGCGATGTCGCGATGCCCTCGGCGACCCAGAACGAGCTCACGGGCAAGGATGCCCGCACTCTGGTGAAGAATGGCGTCATCGCAGTAGGCGAGGGGGCAAACATGCCGTCGACCCCGGAAGCGGTTCGCATTTTTCAGGATGCAGGGGTCATGTTTGCCCCTGGCAAGGCCGCCAATGCGGGCGGTGTTGCGACATCGGCTCTCGAGATGCAGCAGAATGCCTCTCGCGACAGCTGGACGTTCGAGCAAACCGAAACACGGCTTGCCATTATCATGCAGTCGATCCACGACCGTTGCGCCGAGACCGCCGAGGAATACGGGAACCCCGGCGACTATGTGCTCGGAGCCAACATCGCCGGCTTCGTGAGGGTCGCCGAAGCGATGGACGCGCTCGGCGTCATCTAATGCTTCTGCTGGAGGGAGCCGGCTTGCGCTGGCTTCCTTCAGTAATTCGTCGAAGCTCTTGGGGCTGAGACTGAAGTACCACCGGTCACGGCTAGTTTCGTGAGCATGGCGCGCGATCCTATGGGGAGGCCATACCACGCCGCCCGCGGATCCGGGTTGCGAGACGGCAGTAAGAGCCAATCGATCGAATTTATGAAGCGACGAGACCGTCGAAAACCTCGAGCATGGCATCGCTGATCGCCTGGCCGAGGGCGGCCGCGGTTTGCGACAGGGCTTCCTCGTCTGCGCCCTGGGCTGCGATTGCGAAGGCTGCGCCTTCTCCCGTCACGATTTCCTGAGCGCGCTGAATGGCCCAAAGGGCAAAGTCGTTACGATCGCTGATTTCTACCGTTTCCATGATTTCCTCTGATTGTCCGTGTGGAAGAATTCTTGTGGCTTTGCCGGGCGGCCGAGAGCCCGGGGTCGGCTTCATAACCGGTTTGGCCCATCTAACCGTCAACGGCATCGCTGCCAAAGCCCTAGAACCGGTTGCAGGGTGCTTTGAAGCCTTAAAATGGCATCCGGGCTATCCGCCCATTTCCGTCGACTGTCAATCCGCAGTCGATGACGCTTTGCAATTGCCTTTGCCTTATCAAAGGCTTCGGGTCATCTCTTGAGAGACGTCGGCCTCCGTTGCGCTGCTGAAGTCGACAATCGTAAGCGCCTGTTCGCGGAGCATCTTTTAGCTTACGTCCCGCTCCGGCGCGCGCTCGACGACCGACCGAGCCACCACGCGCCCTTTACCCGATTTTCAGGGGAGCTCGAAGACTACATGTCTTAGGAAGATGCCGAACATACGGTGCGCACGGTCATAAATCTCCCAGCTCATCAAAACCCGGGGAGAGTGACATTCCAACTTTGCAGGATCAGGACACTTTAACTTTGCGGCTGTGAGTTCACGCCGAACTGCGACTTGCGCGTGCAACGCTAACCGACACGCCGCATTTGCGCG
>NZ_LMJM01000027.1:275366-382951 GCF_001429005.1 Ensifer sp. Root954 | reverse complement strand
AGGCCCCGTGGTGCTGATGATCGAGAACTACAGGACCGGCCTGCTGTGGAACATCATGCGCCGCTGCGAGCCGATGGTGGTGGGATTGCGACGGGCAGGCTTCTCCGGCGGCTGGCTCTGACGGCCAAAGCAACAAAGGTACTCTGATGGACAGCCAGCCAGTGCCGATCAGAACAACCGCACTTCGCTTCGCACGGGCTGTCCGGATGCTGCTGACCTCCGAGGTCGGAGGCCGTGCCAAGTTGATGTTTGCCGGGCTTATTGCGCTGCTTTTCGGTCTGAACGGCCTCAACGTCGTCAACAACTACGTCGGCCGAAACTTTATGACGGCGATCGCCGAGCGCCAGATGAACGAGTTCATTCGGCAAGCGGTTTTCTACGTCTGCGTCTTTGCCGTTCTCACCGTCACCGGTGTTATCGCACGTTTTGTCGAAGAACGGCTGGCGCTGCTGTGGCGTGAATTCATGACGAGACGCGCCGTCGATCTCTATTTGGAGGAGGAGACCTATTATCGCGTGGAAGTCTCGGGGACGCTAAGCAATCCGGACCAGCGGATATCGGAGGACATCCAGGCGTTCACCGTCACCACGCTTTCCTACATCATCATGCTGTTCAGCAGCACGCTGACGGTGGTGACGTTCTCAGGCGTGCTCTGGTCGATCAGCCCGCTGCTGTTTGTCGTCGCTGTTTTCTATGCCGCCTGCGGCTCGTATATGACGATCGTGCTCGGTCGGCCGCTGATCGGCCTGAACTATGAGCGGCTCGACAGGGAGGCGAACTTGAGGTCGAGCCTCATGCACCTGCGCGAAAACGCAGAAGCGGTGATGGTGACCAGCGTCGAGGGGCAGCAGAAGACGCGATTGCTAGATCGCCTCGATGCCTTGGTCGTCAACATCCTGACGATTACCGCCGTCAATCGCAACCTGGCCTTTTTTACCAGCGGCTACAACTGGATGATCCAGATCATCCCGGATTTGATCATCGCTCCGGCTTTCATGCGCGGCGAAATCGAGTTTGGGGTGATTACCCAATCAGGTGCAGCCTTCGCCATGCTTGTCGGCGCATTCTCGCTGATCGTCAGGCAGTTCAACTCGATCTCGAATTTCGCCGTCGTCGTTTCTCGACTGAGCGCCTTGCTGGAGGCGATCGAGGAAAGCCGAAAAAGCAGCGTCTCGAGCATCGAACTGGTGAAGCAAGACGGCGATCTGGCCTTTGACCAGGTAACGCTGGGATCGGCAGTCACCCACCCATTGCTTCGCGATCTGTCGCTGTCGATCCCAATGGGAACGCCTGTGCTGATCTCAGGGCCGCATGCGGCCGCGGGGGCTGCGCTCTTCCGGGCCACCGCGGGAATTCCGACCCCCGGCACCGGGCGGATCGAGCGCCCGGAAAGTCTGATGTTTCTGCCGCAACGACCCTATCTGCCGCCGGGTCCTCTTCGGCAATATCTTCTGCCGCCTGGAAGTTCCGAAGGCATCTCCGATAGCCAGGTGCTCAATGTCTTGCGCAGCCTCGGTCTCGATGGGCTCGCCGATGGCGCCGAGGGGCTGGAGAAGGAACAGGATCGGGATATGTCCTTGGGCGACCAGCAGCTCCTGGCCCTCGCCAAGGTGCTTCTCGCCAGGCCACGGTATGTGTTTCTCGACCGGATCGAGGCAACGCTTGGTCGTGAGGCCTTGCGCAACACCCTGAGCCTTCTCCGCCAGAGTTCGATCACCTGCATCAACAACGGCGAGGAAGGCGATACACGCGACCTTTACGGCGCCTTCCTGGATTGCCGGGAGGATGGCAGCTGGACGTGGAAAGACGATCGGACTTGATCAGCCCCATCCCGGCACGCACTCAAGGCCGAGACCTGACCGGCATGCCCCGCCGAGCGATCGCCCGATGACCGATTCTGACGCCGGCACTTACCGCGGCGCGACGATGCCCTGGTAGTAGTCGCCATCACCGCCGACGACCCGCGGCGGACCATTGTAGGTTTGTGAACAGGCGGCCAGCGTGGTGAGCGCAAGCAACAATACGATCGTTCTCATGAAGTCCCCTTCTGGCCCGCATGCCGGCTATGTCCTTGAGACTTGGGAGAATCTGAGGCGGAGCCGGTTAGAAAACAAGTACTAAAATGGTGGTATAACAAAATCTATGATCGTTGAAGATGCAATCTTCAACGATTGCCGCCCGCTATGGGGCGGCAATCCGGACACGGTCAACAATGGATGAATAGGTCGCCTAGATCGGGCGCTGCCGGTTGGTCTGTTCGCGCTCTCTCCAGTACTGCAGCCGAAGTCGCGGCGCCATGATCCAGGCGATGAACGGCGTGACGAGGAAACAGCTGACGACCACGATCGGGATCGCATATTTGGCGTTGGCCGTGAGGGCCGGTACCGACAGAACGATCAGGATCCCGATGGCGAACAGAATGGCGTTGATCATCAGGCCGACCATGATCGCGAGTTGCAGGCGGACGGACATTTCGACCTCCCGAAGCTTCGGGGCGCTACGCCCCTTAAGCGTGCATTTGCGCGGCGGATTGTAGCAGACCGCTCTCATTCGCGAAATGGTGGAGTTCGCGCGGCGTCTCGCCCCTGTCGCGGGCGCAAATCTGCTCTATGCTTTTAGGCGAGCGATTGAAGACGCACGCGCCGGCCCGGCAAGGCTCGGGGAACGTGGTCGATCCGCGCTCGCCCAAAGGAGATCGCATGACGAGCCCATACGAAACGCTCGGTGTCAGCCGCGACGCGACGCAAAAGGACATCCAGAGCGCCTATCGCAAGCTTGCCAAGAAGCTGCACCCGGATCTCAATCCGGGAGACAAGGGCGCGGAGGACCGCTTCATGGCGGTTTCAGCGGCCTATTCCTTGCTTGGAGACGAAGACAAACGCGGAAAATACGATCGCGGAGAGATCGACGAGACCGGAGCGGAAACGCCGCCCCGGCACTACTACCGCGACTATGCCCAATCAGGCGATGCGGGGGCACGTTACGAAAGCGCGCATGGCTTTTCTGATTTCGCCGAAGCGGACGATATCTTTTCGAGCTTCTTTTCACGGCGCGCGGGCGGGCAGCAGCAGCGCCAGCGCGGTCGCGATACCCATTTCTCGATGGAGATCGCATTTCTCGACGCGGCCAATGGCACCAAGACCCAGATCACCCTGCCCGGCGGCGGACCGGCGCTCGACCTGACCATTCCGCCCGGCACGCGCGATGGCCAGACGCTGAGGCTGCGCGGCAAGGGAGAACCGGGTCGCGACGGCGCACCGGCTGGCGACGCGCTGATCGACATTCGCGTCCGCCCGCATCCGCTCTTTGCCACGGATGGTGACGACGTGCGCTACGAGGTGCCGATATCGCTGAGCGAGGCCGTGCTCGGCGGCAAGATCCGCGTTCCGACGATCGATGGTGCCGTGAACGTTTCGATCGCTCCGCACACCAACACGGGCAAGACGCTGCGGCTGAAGGGCAAGGGACTGCACAAGCCGGGCGGTGGCCATGGCGATGCCTATGTCAGCCTGAAGATCGTGCTGCCGCAGGCCCCCGACCCGGCGCTTTCCGCCTTCGTCGAAGGCTGGGCCGCCGGCAAGACGGAAGATCCGCGCAAGGGCATGGGAGGATGACCTATGAACGACCGTGAATTTTGCGAACATCTCGATATCGAGGTCAAGGTTCTGCGCATCTGGGTCGAGCAGCGCTGGCTGATGCCCCAGGAGGCTGACGCCGGCTGGCTGTTCGAGGATGCCGACCTTGCGCGCGCGCGTCTGATCCAGGATCTGACGGGCCCCATGGGGGTCAATGACAACGGCGTCGACGTGGCCATGCAACTGCTCGACCAGGTCCACAGCCTACGGGGTCGCCTAGCGGTGTTGATGAACGCCATTCGCTCCCAGGAGCCGGCGGTTCAAAAGCTCATATTGTCGAGCGCCGAGGAGGATTAGGCAACGGCCGGCTCGTTCAGCAGCCCGATCGTTTCGGCGACAAACAGGGTATCGACGAACTCCGTAAGGTCGACGATCCGATCGTCCCGGAACGTGAACTTGTCGATGATTTCGGTTCGCTCGCGGGTCTGTGACGGGATGAAGCGAACAAAGCCGGCGCGGTGGACGATGACGGTATCGCCATCGGCATAGCAGCCGACCATCTCCATCTCGCTCAGGTCCCAGTTCTTGACGAGCGTCGAGAAACTGTCGCGCACTGTTTCCGGCGTGTTGACGGCCAGTGCCAACGTGCCGAGCCTGCCGCTTCCCACGATGCGGAAGCTGAAGTCCGGATCAAGTTGCGCCATCATGGTGTCGAGGTCGTTGACATCGCGGGCGAGATAAAGGGCCCGCACCCTGAATTCCAGCATGCTTCGCTCAGTCATGACAGCCTCCCCGTTTCTATTAGAACGAGTGTGTTTTAACTTTAGTGATCGCGCAAGTATTAGTGGTGTTCCGGCCCGCTTCGCACCGGTCGCAGTGACCATCGTTAGAGTTTTCCTAAAATGCAACCACCAGTTTTTACCCGCCTTCAGGTGAAACTGAGCGACAAGAATGGATTGCTAACGGGAAGGCAGAGAAAACGTGACACAGGTCGTCACAGTATCCGCAACGACGGCGGCTTATGCGGCAGAAGCGCTGAAGCCGTCTGCACGTGTGCGTGGCGACGGTCCGACCGATGAAGCGATCACGTTGCTCTCGGCGCGGCGCACCGAAGAGCCCAAGTTGACGCCGGTCTCGATCCCGAAGACCAAAGGCGCCCTGCCCCTCTCCTTCATGCTGGCCACGGCCGACGGCCGTCTGCCGGAGCGCTCGGAAGCCGAAGCCCTGCGCCGCTATCTCGAATTCATGCGCGATGACGACGGCGGTTCCGAGAAACAGGAAAACGAAGGCCGGCAGGATGAACCCGCCGGCCAGGAGGATGAAAGCGACGCCGCCTGAGGCGGTATCGCGATTTCTCGGGTCAATGATGCTTTTGGCCGCCGGCTGCCTCACCGCCCTTGGCCGAGCCGACCGGGAACGTCGCATCGACCTTGCCGGCCTTTTCGAAGACGAGCGTGACGGGAACCGTATCGCCTTCCTTGAAGGGCGTCTTCACGTCCATGAACATCAGATGCAGGCCGCCGGCCTTGAGCTCCACCGTTTCGCCGGCCGGCAATGCCACGCCGTCGTCGAGCTTGCGCATCCGCATCACGTCGTTTTCCATCTTCATCTCGTGGATCTCGACACGCGCGGCCGCAGGGCTCTCGACAGCAACGAGCCGGTCTTCACCTGCCCCACCGTTCTTGATCGTCAGGAAGCCGCCGCCGACCTTGGCGCCCGGCAGCATGGCCTTCACCGAGCCACCGGAGATATCGAGATCGCCGACCTTCGCCGAGCCGCCGACCGCAGCCATATGTCCGCCATGGCTGGCGTGCGGATCAGCGGCATCGGCCATCGTTACCGTTACGGTCGGTGCCGGGCTTTTCAGGTCATGTGCGTTCTGGCCCTCGGCAGCCACCTGGTCCCAGACGACCTTGCCTTCGGTGCCGCAAAGCTGTGTGGTCGGGAAGGCCAGCACTGTCTCCTTGTCGAAGCCCGAGACTTTGCCGCGCACGACAAAGGTGTCGTAGTATTCGTTGGGAAGATTGCCGCCCTTCCACCGGATCTCCAGTGGGCCGGACGAGACCTTCTTGCCGTGATTGTCATAGGTCTTCTGGTAATCGCCCTTGATGATCTCGATTTCCCAGCCGGGCTTCGGCTGCGGTTGGGCGAAGACGAAGCCTTCCGGCAGCTTGATCTGTACTTCCGTCGTCGGCTTGCCGTCGCAGCCATGCGGAACCTGCAGCACCGCCTTGAAGGTGGTCTCCACCGGCGCCGTGTCTTTCTCGAAGGTGGCATGGGCGTGGGCGATGCCGCTTGCGGCAAGGGTAAGGCCGAGCGAAAGCGAAACGATCCTGGTCTTTGTCATGTCGTAATCTCCTGACCACGCGCCGGGCTTTGCCCGATGTCCGGTGGTCCAAGCCGCTTGAACGCGGCAAATTGTATTGGGATGCGAGAGGAGAATTACGAACGCGCGGGAGGCCCGCGCGAAGGCGGCAGCAACCGCAAATGCTGATGGGGCGTCGCGTATTCAGCGACAGCTGTCGAAACCTGCCACGCGCCCGTTTCGGCGCGAACGCTCTCGGTTGGCGGAGCCGGCAGCAGGATAGAGCCCGAAAGACGGCAGGCCTCGCAGACCGGGGCCATCGCCTGGCCCTTGCCGCTTTCGTGGTCGACGCCATCCATGCCGAAGCAGATTTCGGCGATCGTTCCGTCAGGCAGCTGGTAGGCGGAAATTTCGGCCGGGCTGAGGCTCTTGGCGCTGAGCGGCTTGTGGGCAAAGGTCAGGAAAACGAGCGCAAAGACGGCGATCAGCCGCACTGCTATCCCGAATTTTCCGTCGCGCCCTGTCATGGTTATCCCCGGTATCTGTCTTGGGTTATCCTCAACCGGAGAAGAATGCAAAGGCAGAATTGCCGCACCCTGCCCGGCTGCGTCTTTTGGTCATGCGACAAAAATGTGTTTCGGCGCGACACCGCCCCCTTGCCAAGCTCTGGCCTTCGCCGTTATCTGGAGACGATCTTGTTGGGAGAAGCCGGTTCACTCCGGTGCCGAAGGAGCAACCGCCCCGGAAACTCTCAGGCCAAAGGACCAGCAAGGTGCCGGTAGGACTCTGGAGAGAAGCGTTTTACGCTCGCCGAAGGGATAACAATCTCAGGCAAAGGGACAGAGGGGGCTCGAATCGACGGCGATTGACGCCGGAAGTGTGAGCCGGCGCGGGAGCGCCAGACCTGGAGGCCGGATTTGGAAAACAATCCTCATTTGAAACAGACGCCGCTGCATGCGCTGCACCTTTCGCTGGGCGCGCGCATGGTACCCTTTGCCGGTTACGACATGCCGGTGCAGTACCCCGATGGCGTGATGAAGGAACACCAGCACACCCGTGTTGCTGCCGGTCTCTTCGATGTATCGCATATGGGCCAGGTCATCGTTCGGCCGAAGTCCGGCAAGATCGAGGACGCGGCCCTGGCGCTCGAAAAGCTGGTGCCGGTCGATGTGCTCGGCCTTGCCGAGGGCCGCCAGCGTTATGGCCTCTTCACCAATGCCGAAGGCGGCATCCTCGACGACCTGATGATCACCAACCGCGGCGACCATCTCTTCCTCGTCGTCAACGCCGCCTGCAAGGACGCCGACTTCGAGCTCCTGAAGGCCGGTCTCTCCGATACCTGCGACGTGACGATGCTCGACGATCGCGCGCTGATCGCGCTTCAGGGCCCGCACGCCGAAGCCGTGCTCGGAGAACTCTGGGCTGATGTCTCCGCCATGCGCTTCATGGACGTCGCCGAAGCCGACCTGCATGACGTCACCTGCATCATTTCCCGCTCGGGCTATACCGGCGAAGACGGTTTCGAGATCTCCATTCCCGTTGCCTCCGCCGTCGATGTTACCCAGCGCCTGCTCGAACATCCCGATGTGAAGCCGATCGGCCTTGGCGCCCGCGATTCGCTGCGCCTTGAAGCCGGTCTTTGTCTCTATGGCAACGACATCGACACCACCACGACCCCGGTCGAAGGGGCGCTCGAATGGGCACTGCAGAAGGCGCGCCGCGCCGGTGGCGCCCGCGAAGGTGGTTTCCCCGGTGCCGATCGTATCCTCGGCCAGTTCGCCGCTGGCGCCTCGCGCCGTCGCGTCGGCCTGAAGCCCGAGGGACGCGCGCCGGTTCGCGGCGGCGCTAACCTCTTTGCCGATGCCGAGGGCAAGACCCCGGTCGGCCAGGTGACCTCGGGTGGCTTCGGCCCCTCGGTCGATGGCCCGGTCGCCATGGGCTATGTCGATGCCGGCCATATCGAGAACGGCACCACCCTTTTTGCGGAAGTGCGCGGCAAGTACCTGCCGGTGGCGGTCGCCGCCCTTCCCTTCGTCAAACAAACCTACAAACGCTGATCAGGAGAGAGCGCACATGTTGAAGTTCACTGAGGAACACGAGTGGCTGAAGATCGAAGCTGGTGTCGCAACCGTCGGCATCACGGAGCATGCCGCCGGCCAGCTCGGCGATCTCGTCTTCGTTGAACTGCCGGAAACCGGCTCGAACTTTGCCAAGGGCGATAGCGCCGCCACCGTCGAATCCGTCAAGGCAGCTTCCGACGTCTATTGTCCGCTTGACGGCGAAATCGTCGAAGTGAACCAGGCGATCGTCGACGACCCGTCGCTCGTCAACAGCGACCCGCAGGGTGCTGCCTGGTTCTTCAAGCTGAAGCTTGCCAACCCCAGCGATGCCGATGCCCTCCTTGAGGAAGCGGCCTACAAGGAGCTCGTCGCCTGATGAGCATGCCCAAGGATTTCACGTTTACGGACTACAAGCCGTATGACTTCGCCAATCGGCGTCATATCGGTCCGTCGCCGGCCGAAATGGACGAGATGCTGAAGGTCGTCGGTTACCCGACGCTCGATGCGCTGATCGACGACACCGTGCCGCCGTCGATCCGCCAGAAAACGCCGCTTGCCTGGGGCGCGCCGATGACCGAGCGCGAGGCGCTCGACAAGATGCGCGAAACGGCCAACCGCAACCAGAAGCTCGTGTCGCTGATCGGCCAGGGCTACTACGGCACGATCACGCCGCCAGTCATCCAGCGCAACATCCTGGAAAACCCGGCCTGGTACACGGCCTATACGCCCTACCAGCCGGAAATCAGCCAGGGCCGCCTCGAAGCGCTGCTCAACTACCAGACCATGGTCTGCGACCTGACTGGCCTCGACGTTGCCAACGCGTCGCTTCTCGATGAAGCGACCGCAGCCGCTGAAGCGATGGCGATGGCCGAGCGCGTTTCGAAGTCGAAGGCCAAGACCTTCTTCGTCGACGAAAACTGCCATCCGCAGACGATCGCGCTTCTGAAGACCCGCGCCGAGCCGCTCGGCTGGCAGATTGTCATCGGCAATCCCTTCGCCGATCTCGATCCGGTCGACGTCTTCGGCGCGATCTTCCAGTATCCGGGCACCTACGGCCATGTGAACGACTTCACCGGCCTGATTGCCCGCCTGCACCAGACTGGCGCTATCGCGACCGTTGCCGCCGATCCGCTGGCGCTGGCGCTTCTGAAGTCGCCTGGCGAAATGGGCGCCGATATCGCCATCGGCTGCACTCAGCGCTTCGGCGTTCCGGTCGGCTATGGGGGTCCGCATGCGGCCTATATGGCCGTCAAGGATGCACACAAGCGCTCGATGCCCGGCCGTCTCGTCGGCGTCTCGGTCGATGCGCGCGGCAACCGCGCCTATCGCCTGTCGCTGCAGACCCGCGAACAGCACATCCGCCGCGAAAAGGCGACGTCGAACATCTGCACCGCGCAGGTTTTGCTCGCCGTCATGGCCTCGATGTACGCCGTCTTCCATGGACCGAAGGGCATCAAGGCGATCGCCCAGAGCGTTCACCAGAAGACCGTTCGTCTCGCCATGGGCCTCGAAAAGCTCGGCTACACGGTCGAGCCCGATGTGTTTTTCGACACGATCACCGTCGAAGTCGGCAAGCTGCAGGGCATCATCCTCAAGACCGCAGTCGCCGAGGAAGTGAACCTGCGCAAGATCGGCGAGACCAAGATCGGCATCAGCCTCGACGAGCGCTCGCGCCCCGTCACGCTCGAAGCCGTCTGGCGCGCCTTCGGTGGCGACTTCAAGGTGGAAGAGTTCGAGCCGGGTTACCGCCTGCCGCAGCCGCTGCTGCGCACCAGCGAATACCTGATGCACCCGATCTTCCACATGAACCGCGCCGAGAGCGAGATGACGCGCTACATCCGCCGTCTGTCGGACCGCGACCTGGCGCTCGATCGGGCGATGATCCCGCTCGGCTCGTGCACGATGAAGCTGAACGCGACCGCCGAGATGCTGCCGATCACCTGGCCGGAATTCTCGGAGATCCATCCCTTCGTGCCGAAGGATCAGGCGGCTGGCTACCAGCACATGATCGAGGACCTGTCGGAGAAGCTCTGCGCCGTCACCGGCTATGACGCGATCTCCATGCAGCCGAACTCCGGTGCACAGGGCGAATATGCCGGTCTCCTGACGATCCGTGCATACCACCTTGCGCAGGGCAACGCCCATCGCGACGTCTGCCTGATCCCGACCTCGGCGCACGGCACCAACCCCGCGTCGGCCCAGATGGCCGGCATGAAGGTGGTCGTCATCAAGGTCAGCGAAAACGGCGACATCGACATGGATGATTTCCGTGCGAAAGCCGAGCAGTATGCCGAAAATCTCTCGTGCTGCATGATCACTTACCCCTCGACGCACGGCGTGTTCGAGGAGAACGTGCGTGAGGTCTGCGAGATCGTGCACAAGCACGGTGGCCAGGTCTACATGGACGGCGCCAACATGAACGCCATGGTCGGCCTTGCCCGCCCCGGCGACATCGGTTCCGACGTCAGCCATCTCAACCTGCACAAGACCTTCTGCATTCCGCACGGCGGCGGCGGTCCCGGCATGGGCCCGATCGGCGTCAAGGCGCATTTGGCGCCATACCTGCCCGGCCACCCGGAAACGGACGGCCAGGACGGCGCGGTTTCGGCTGCTCCCTTCGGCTCGGCCTCGATCCTGCCGATCTCCTGGAGCTACTGCCTGATGATGGGCGGCGAAGGCCTGACCCAGGCGACGAAGGTGGCGATCCTCAACGCCAACTACATCGCCGCGCGGCTGAAGGGCGCCTACGAGGTGCTCTACAAGTCGTCGAAGGGGCGTGTCGCGCATGAATGCATCATCGACACCCGTCCGCTGGTCGAAAGCGCCGGCGTGACCGTTGACGACGTCGCCAAGCGCCTGATCGACTGCGGTTTTCACGCCCCGACCATGAGCTGGCCGGTTGCCGGAACTCTGATGATCGAGCCGACCGAATCGGAAACCAAGGCCGAGATCGACCGATTCTGCGAGGCAATGCTTGCCATCCGCGAGGAAGCCCGTGCGATCGAGGAAGGTCGCATGGACAAGACCAATAACCCGCTGAAGAACGCTCCGCACACGGTCGAAGACCTGGTCGGCGAATGGGATCGCCCCTATTCGCGCGAGCAGGCCTGCTACCCGCCGGGCGCCTTCCGGGTCGACAAGTACTGGTCGCCGGTCAATCGTGTCGACAACGTCTTCGGTGACCGCAACCTCGTCTGCACCTGCCCGCCGCTCGAAAGCTACGCGGAAGCCGCAGAGTAACGACATCGACCGGCGGAGCAGCAATGCTCCGCCGGTTGTTTTCTCCGGCGCGGCTGCGCCCGGACGGATGCGCGCCTGTGCGCTCGACCCCATTCCCCAAAAAAACGTGGCGTGTACTATCGATCGCGTGAAGACAGCTGGCCTATCGGCGCGCGCTCATGCCCGGTGGCAGGATTGTGCTTTCGACCCAGAAGCGAATGAACGCTTCGGCGAAGCGACGATATTCGATGACCGAAGACGGCTTTGCCGCATAAGCATTGGCGCCGGCACCGTAGCAGTGAAGCACGTCGGCCGGATTGATCGAGGACGTCAGCACGATGATCGGGATGAGCGCAGTGGCACGGCTCTTGCGCACGCGCCTTAGGAGCTCGATCCCATCGCTGCCGGGCAGCTTGATATCCATCAGCATGTAGTCGAAGTGCCCGCTGGAGAGCTGTTCCACGGCCTCGTCCGCGTCGGTCACCAGGACGAGTTCGATCGATTTGTCGATCTGGGCAAAGGCGCGCATCACGAAACGCGCATCGTGCGCGTCGTCTTCCACCAAGAGCAATCGCTTTGGCGTCGAGGTCACCTTGTTCCGCCCTACTTCGCCTTCCTCAGCCACCTCGGAAGCAACACGATGAAACGTGCGCCTTCTCGGAAGCTCGTGTCAAGGCAGATCGAACCGCCATGGCTTTCGGCGATGCGTTTGGCGAGCGACAAGCCGATTCCCGTGCCGCCATAGACCGTCTCATCCTTGTGCAGCCGCTGGAACACTTCGAAGATGCGCGTCGCAAACCGCGGATCGATGCCGATGCCGTTGTCCTCGACGACCAGTTCCACCGTTTGGTGCAAAACGCTGCCGTGGATGCGGATGACCGGGGGGCGGTCGGCGTGCCGGTACTTGATTGCATTGCCGACGAGGTTCTGGACCAGGCGGCGCAGCAGCTCGGGATCCCCTTCCAGTTCCGGCAGTGGGCCTACCTGGAAGGTTGCGTTTGCGTCGTTTGCGTCACCGGCGAGAATCGTCAGCGTCTCCGAGACGACGTCGCTCAGCCGCACCTGGGTCCAGTCGGTGATGCGATGCGCGATCTGCGCATAGTCGAGCAGGCTGTCGACCACGCGGTTCATGCGCCGGACGCTGTCGCGCAGGTGCCGGGCATTTTCCGCAAGTTCGGTCTGATTGCCTGCCTTGAGGTCGTCTTCGATCATCTCGGAGAACATCGAGATGTGCCGAAGCGGCGCCTTGAGATCGTGGGAGACGGTGGCGGTGAACTGATCGAGCGCCTCGTTCTTGTGTTCCAGTTCCTGCCGTTGCCGCTCGAGCGCGAGCTCGGCGCGCTTCAGATCCGTGACATCGACACGCGCGACGACCGTGTTGCCATCCTTGGCCTTGATGTTCTCCACCCTCAGCCAGCGGTCGTCGGCATAGCGGTGGATCTTCGGCTTTCCGTCCGGATAGCGGAAATCGCGCAGACGCGAGGCGATCCATTCGTTGCCTTCGCGCGTGCCCGGCAAGGCGTCCGGGTAGTGACCGCCCTGGCGCGCCAAGAGCAGGATTTCCTCGGCGGTGATGCCGGGCTTGAGTGCCGGACCGGCAGGCCCGCAGATCGCCTGATAGGCCCTGTTATAGACGACCAGCCGTTCCTCCCTGTCGAAGATGGCAAAGCCTTCAGGCATTGCTTCGAGGGCTGCATTCAGCATCTCGGAAGCCTTCTGCCGTTCGCTCACCGCTTCGGTCAGGTCCGAAACGTCTCTGATGATACCGATAAGCGCCAGTTCCTCGCCTTGGTCGTTGATCAGGGGCGTGGTGCGCAGATGCCCGGAAAATGTCGATCCGTCACGCCTGATATAAAGATAGTTCGAAGTCCGGGGGGCGGTTTCGTCCACGCGCGCCGCCCGGTTCTGCAGGCGCTTGGCATATTCCGCATCGGTCGCGTAGATCAGGCGCACGGATCTGTCGATGAACTCCGCGGACGGATAACCGAACTGGCGAAGTGCTGCATTGTTCGCGGAACGGATGATACGCTCGGCGTCGATGATGATCACGGGATCGGGAAACGTTTCGTAGAGCGCCTTGAAGACGAGATCTTCGTTCAACGCCGCCATGTCCCTCTCCCTATTCCATAGATGTGTATCTCAGCAGAAAAAAGGCCCGGCGAAAACCGGGCCGACCTATTCAATTGAAGGAATGGTAAAACTCAGTTGGCGCGCACTACGGCGTCACCCTGTGCCGCAAGTGCGGCCAGATCGGCCGGCTTCAGCTCGACCGATTCGCCACATCCGCAGGCGGATGTCTGGTTGGGATTGTGGAAGGTGAATCCGGAGCGCAGCGTCGTCACTTCGAAATCCATCTGCGTGCCGAGCAGATAGAGCACGGCTTCCGGCGCAATCCAGACCTTGGCGCCCTGATGCTCGATCAGGTCGTCCTTGGGGTTCGGCTCGGTCACGAGATCGACGGCATATTCCATGCCGGCGCAGCCACCCTTCTTGATGCCGACGCGAATGCCCTTGGCATCGGCGCCGGAATTCTCGACGATCGCGCGCACGCGGCCGGCAGCAGCATCGGTCAGGCTCATCACGGCAAAGCCCATGGGCTCATTCTCCTTGTCGTCACCGGGGTAAAGGCCCGGCGCCTTACAGAATCAAATGTAGTATCCGTGCCTTAATGGATCAATACGCGAGGCTCAGTACCACCCGACGGCGACCTGTGCTTCCTCGGACATCCGGTCCGGCGTCCACGGCGGATCGAAGGTCATTTTGACCTCCACACCCGAGACGCCCTCGACGGCGCCGACGGCGTTCTCGACCCAGCCCGGCATCTCGCCCGCCACCGGGCAGCCGGGTGCTGTCAGCGTCATGTCGATCTTGACCATGCGGTCGTCTTCGATGTCGATCTTGTAGATGAGACCGAGTTCGAAGATGTCGGCCGGGATTTCCGGGTCGTAGACGGTCTTCAGCGCCGCGATGATGTCGTCGCTGAGGCGCGCAATCTCTTCGGTTGGGATCGCCGAATGCACGATGCCCTCGCGGACGTCGACCTTTTCTTCCGTTGCATCAAGGCTCATGTCGGCCTCCTGGACTTTCTCTAGTGGTTCAGCAGATTGGGATAAATCCCTGAACTTTTTACAAATTTCTTAGGCGAAGAACTTTCGTGCATGCTCCAGCGCGTCGACCAGCGCATCGACCTCGGCCCGTGTGTTGTAGAGCCCGAAGGATGCACGGCATGTGGAGGTCACGCCGAAACGTTTCAAGAGCGGCTGGGCGCAATGGGTACCGGCGCGAACAGCGACACCGGCACGGTCGATTACCATCGACACATCGTGCGAATGAATGCCGGCAAGCTCGAAGGCGAAAATGCTACCCTTGTCGGGCGTGTTGCCGAAGACCCGCAGCGAATTGACCGACGAGAGGCGCTCGCGCGCATAGGCCGTCAGATCGGCTTCATGCGCCTGGATCGCTGCACGACCAAGCTTGTCCATGTAATCGAGCGCATAGCCAAGGCCGATTGCCTGCACGATCGGGGGCGTGCCGGCCTCGAAGCGGTGCGGCGGATCGTTGTAGGTAACATAATCCTCGGTCACCACCTCGATCATCTCACCGCCGCCGAGGAACGGTCGCATCTCCTTCAGCCGGTCCGTCTTGCCGTAGAGCACACCGACACCGGAGGGGCCGTAGAGCTTGTGGCCGGTCATCACGTACCAGTCGCAATCGATGTCCTGGACGTCGACTGGCATGTGCACGGCGCCCTGGCTGCCGTCGACGAGTACAGGGATGCCGCGCTCGCGGGCGATGCGGCAGATTTCCTTGACCGGAACGACGGTTCCGAGCGCATTCGACATATGGGTGATGGCGATGAGCTTGGTCTTGTCCGTCAGGCACTTGACGAAATCTTCGACGTGCAACGCGCCGTCGTCATCGACCGGGATCCAGACGAGCTTGGCGCCCTGGCGTTCGCGGATGAAATGCCAGGGAACGATGTTGGAGTGGTGCTCCATGATCGACAGCACGATCTCGTCGCCCTCGCCGAGCTTCGGCATGCCGTAGCCATAGGCGACCGTGTTGATCGCCTCGGTCGAGGACTTGGTGAAGATGACGTTGTCGACCGACGGGGCATTGAGGAAGCGGCGCACCTTTTCGCGTGCCGCCTCATAGGCTTCCGTCGCGGCATTCGACAGGAAATGCAGGCCGCGATGGACGTTGGCGTATTCGTTGGAATAGGCATGGGAGATCGCATCGATCACGACCTGTGGCTTCTGTGCCGATGCGCCGTTGTCGAGATAGACGAGCGGCTTGCCGTAGACGGTTTTCGACAGGATCGGAAAATCCTTGCGGATCGTTTCGACGTCGTAGGCGGGCACCGGTACAGAGTGTTCCATGTCTTCAATCCAATTTCGCCACGTCGCCGCGCGTCCCTGAGGACGCGCTAAGCGCACTGCAACATGTTGAAGTCCTGCGCAATTTTACCCCAAATCGACGCCGATTTAAGGAATTACGCAGACAGCCCGTCAGGCGTGCTTGTCGAGCCAGGTCGAGATGACCTCTTCCAGCGCCTCGACCAGCGCCTCGTCATCTTCCAGCTCTTCGACGATCTCGGCAACAAAGGCATTGACGAGCATGGCCCGAGCCTTGTTTTCCGGAACACCGCGCGCCATCAGGTAGAAGAGCTGCGTGTGGTCGATATCGGCAACCGTCGCACCGTGGCCGCACTGCACGTCGTCGGCGAAGATCTCCAGCTCAGGCTTCGCCGAGAGATCGGCGTCGTCGGACAGAAGCAGCGTGTTGCATGCCATCTTCGCGTCGGTCTTCTGCGCGTCCTTGGCAACCAGGATCTTGCCCTGGAACACGCCCTTGGCACGATCGAACACGACGTTGCGGATGATCTCCGTCGACGTGGTGTGCGGTACGTTGTGGCCGAGCGTGAAGGTCACGTCCGTGTGGCTCTCGCCGCCGAGCAGGTTGATGCCGCGCAGTTTGAAATCCGCACCCTCGCCGCTCGTCTTGCCATGGATCTCCTGGCGCACCAGCTTGCCGCCGGCGTTGATCACGAAGAGATGCAGCTTGGCGTTTTTGCCGAGATCGAAGCGGATCTGGCCGAGATGGGTATCGGCAGCGCCCTGCTGCTGCAGGATGATCCAGATGACATCAGCACCGTCGGCAAGCGTAATGTCGCTAACGGAGGAGACGAAGCTCTCGCCGTCTTTGGTCGACAGATGCCGCTCGATCACGGTTGCCTTGGCGTTGGCGCCGAACGTCACCGGGAAGCGCGTATGCGCCTGGCCGACACTCTGTACCAGCTGAATTTCCAGCGGATTTTCGACCGTTGCATCATCGCCGACGGCGATTTCGAGACCGCCGCGCACGAGACCGCCGTTGATGCGGCCGATCGCGTCGTCAAAGCCGAGCACAGCGAGGCCAGCCGTGGCCGAACCGTCGAGCAGGCTGTCGACATAGGAACGGACCGTCACGCCCTCGGGAAGGTTGCCCTTGACCTCGGCCTGGCCGTTTCGGACCGAAAACACCGTCGAGCCCGGAACCAGCGCGTCGACGCGATCGGCAAAAGCCGTCGGATCGGTAGCCGGCACCGCGCGCAGCAGCGTGCGCAGGTCGGTGTAGTGCCAGGATTCGACACGGCGGGTCGGCAGACCCGCAGTCCTCAGTTCGTGCACCAGCGTGTCGCGAACCGAAAGCACCGAACCGTCACCCGGCAGATCGCCGATCTGCGCGGTATAGGCGTCGACGAGCGCCGTCTCGGCCGCCGTCATCTTGATTGCCTGTTGCATATTCATTCGAACACTCCTTCAACAGGCTCTAAGCTGCGGCCTCGATGATATCCGCGTAGCCGTTGGCTTCGAGTTCGTGCGCCAGCGTCTTGTCGCCCGACTTGATCACCTGGCCCTTGTAGAGGACGTGCACCGTGTCGGGCACGATGTAGTCGAGCAGGCGCTGGTAGTGGGTGATGACGACGACGGCGCGATCCGGCGAACGCAGGGCGTTGACGCCGTCGGCGACGATCTTCAGCGCATCGATGTCGAGGCCGGAGTCGGTTTCGTCGAGCACGCAAAGCTTCGGCTGGAGCAGCGACATCTGCAGGATTTCGGCGCGCTTCTTCTCACCGCCGGAGAAGCCGACGTTGAGCGGGCGACGCAGCATTTCCGGTGCGATCTTCAGCTCGGCAGCGGCTTCCTTGACGCGGCGCATGAATTCCGGCGTCGTCAGCTCGTCTTCACCGCGATACTTGCGCTGTTCGTTCATCGCCACCTTCAGGAACTGCATGGTGGCAACGCCCGGGATTTCGACCGGGTACTGGAAGGCAAGGAAGATGCCCTTGGCCGCACGCTCGGACGCGTCGAGTTCCAGGATGCTTTCGCCGTTGTAGAGGATGTCGCCTTCGGTGACTTCGTAATCTTCGCGGCCCGACAGGATGTAGGAGAGCGTCGACTTGCCGGAGCCGTTCGGGCCCATGATGGCGGCAACTTCGCCGGCCTTCACGGTCAGGTTCAGGCCACGGATGATCTCGGTGCCGTCTTCGGCGATGCGGGCGTGCAGGTTCTTGATTTCAAGCATTTCTATCGTCCTCTTGGGAAACGAACGTTCGTTCGCGCGCAAACTCTCGGTGCGCGCCATTCAATTTTCAGTCCAGGGCCTTAGCCCACCGAGCCTTCAAGCGAGATGCCGATCAGCTTCTGCGCTTCGACGGCGAATTCCATCGGCAGTTCCTGGATGACTTCCTTGACGAAGCCGTTGACGATCAGCGCGATCGCCGCTTCGGTCGGGATGCCGCGCTGCAGGCAGTAGAACAGCTGGTCCTCGGAAATCTTCGACGTCGTGGCTTCGTGCTCGAACTGTGCCGTCGAGTTCTTCGCCTCGATGTAAGGAACGGTATGCGCGCCGCACTTGTCGCCGATCAGCAGCGAATCGCACTGGGTGAAGTTGCGGGCATTCTCGGCCTTGCGGTGGGCCGAAACCTGGCCGCGATAGGTGTTTTCCGAGACGCCGGCAGCAATACCCTTGGAGACGATGCGGCTCGACGTGTTCTTGCCGAGGTGGATCATCTTGGTGCCACTGTCGATCTGCTGGTGACCGTTGGACACCGCGATCGAGTAGAACTCGCCGCGCGAACCGTCGCCGCGCAGGATGCAGGACGGATACTTCCAGGTGATCGCCGAACCGGTTTCGACCTGCGTCCAGGAGATCTTGGAGTTCTTGCCACGGCAATCGCCACGCTTGGTGACGAAGTTGTAGATGCCGCCCTTGCCTTCCTTGTCGCCCGGATACCAGTTCTGGACCGTCGAGTACTTGATCTCTGCGTCATCGAGCGCAACGAGTTCGACGACGGCGGCATGAAGCTGGTTCTCGTCGCGCTGCGGTGCGGTGCAGCCTTCGAGATAGGACACGTAGGCGCCCTCTTCGCAGATGATCAGCGTGCGCTCGAACTGGCCGGTGTTCTTCTCGTTGATACGGAAGTAGGTGGACAGTTCCATCGGGCAACGAACGCCCTTCGGCACGTAGACGAAGGAGCCGTCGGTGAAGACTGCGGAGTTCAGCGTCGCATAGTAGTTGTCGGTCGTCGGAACGACGGAACCGAGATACTTCTTGACGAGATCTGGGTGCTCGCGGATCGCCTCGGAGATCGACATGAAGATCACGCCGGCCTTCTTCAGCTCTTCCTTGAAGGTGGTAACGACCGAGACGCTGTCGAAGACGGCGTCGACGGCGATCTTCGACTTCTGCACGCCGGCCAGGATTTCCTGTTCCTTCAGCGGAATGCCGAGCTTTTCGTAGACCTTGAGGATCTCGGGGTCGACCTCTTCAAGCGACGTCGGACCCGTGATGCCCTTCGGCGCCGCGTAGTAGTAGATGTCGTTGAAGTCGATCTTGGGATAGCTGACACGAGCCCAGGTGGGCTCATCGAGCGTCAGCCAGCGGCGATAGGCCTCAAGACGCCATTCCAGCATCCATTCCGGCTCGTTCTTCTTCTCGGAGATGAAGCGAATGATGTCTTCCGAGAGACCCTTCGGGGCCTTCTCGACTTCGATGGTCGTCTCAAAACCGTATTTGTACTGGTCAACGTCGATCTGACGGACCTGATCAATGGTCTCCTGCACGGCAGGCATGTCGTTCTCCAATCTTGCCGGATCCAAGGTCCGGCAGCTTGTCAACACGATGCGCTTGGCACACCGCTTATGTAATGGCTAAAAGGCGCTTTTCACCCTGTTTGCCAAGCGGAAAATTGCTTTTCCGCAATTTCGTCCGGTCGTTCCGCTCAGGCTGCTTGCCCGGGCGCTCGTCTTCTTGCTGCTACCTTTGCAAAGACCGCGGCGCAACGGTCGATATCAGCCTGTGTCGTGCCCTCGCCGATCGAGATTCGAAGTGCGCCCTGGCGCGGATCGTAACCCATCGCCGTCAGCACGTGGCTCTGCCCGACCTTGCCCGAGGAGCAGGCGGAACCCGCCGACAACGCCACACCTTCGAGATCGAAGGCAATCTGCCCGGTCTCGGCCTTGAGGCCAGGAAGCGTGAAGAAGATCGTGTTGCCAACGCGCGAAACGTCGCGGCCGTGAATAACCACGTCGGTTGCCGCGGCCAGCATCTCGCCTTCGAGCATGTCGCGCAACGCGCTGACCACGCCCATTCGTTGGCCGACATCTTCGCCGACCTTCCGGGCGGCCGCTGCAAAGCCGGCAATCGCCACCGGATTTTCAGTCCCGGAACGGTGCCCCTTTTCCTGTCCGCCGCCGCGGATCAGCGGTGCGGGCATCATAACCTCGCCGCGCGCCACCAGCGCGCCGGCGCCCTTCGGGCCGCCGATCTTGTGCGAGGAGACGATCAGGAAATCGGCGGCGAGGTCTTCAATCGAAAGCGGCACGCGGCCGGCGGCCTGCACCGCGTCGACGACGAGAATGCCGCCATGGGCGCGAACGATCTCGGCGATCGCGGCGATCGGCTGGATGATGCCCGTCTCGTTGTTGACCAGCATGACGGCAACCATCGGCAAGCCGAGCTGGCGATCATGCGCGGATAACAGCTCCCTCAGCACCGGGAGATCGACGACGCCGTCTGAAATCACCGGGATTTCGCTGAGGGCTTCGCGCGGAAAGCGTCCGCCTTCGCGCACGGCCGGGTGCTCGATCGCCGAGGCATAGAGCCGGCCGATCTTCAGCGGCGTGCGGCCCATGCGGAAATCGGGCGTAAGCACCAGGTTGGCCGCTTCCGTGGCGCCGCTGGTAAAGATGACGCTGCCAGGCTTGGCGCCGCAGAGCGCTGCCACGTCGCGACGGGCGTTTTCGATCAACGTGCGCAACGCGCGGCCCTCTCCGTGAACGGAAGAAGGGTTGCCAAGGAGGTCGAGCGCCGACAGGCAAGCCTCGCGCGCTTCGGGCAGAAGCGGCGCCGTGGCGTTCCAGTCCATATAGATGCGCGAACTCGACATGATTTCCTTCGCTAGATCAACAGGTCACAGGCCCGCAACCTCTGGCGATGCATTTTCCTTGAATTTTCCGCGCCGCTTGCCTTATGAGACGAAGCACAAGGCGGAATGCCCGCACAGAAGTTTTGAACGGTTCTAAACTAGGTTTTAGAAAAGCTGACTGCTTTCGTCAAGACTCATCGCGATCTGAACCCAAGATTCGAACCAGGAACACTCCCGGAGAGCCAATGCCCGAAATCATCTTCAACGGACCCGCCGGCCGCCTCGAAGGCCGTTATCAGCCTTCGAAGCAGAAGAGCGCGCCGATCGCCATCATCCTGCACCCGCACCCGCAGTTCGGCGGCACGATGAACAACCAGATCGTCTACCAGCTCTTCTATATGTTCCAGAAGCGCGGCTTCACCACGCTCCGGTTCAACTTCCGCGGCATCGGTCGCAGCCAGGGCGAATTCGACCACGGCGCCGGCGAGCTTTCGGATGCGGCATCCGCGCTCGACTGGGTGCAGAGCCTGCATCCGGATTCGAAGAGCTGCTGGGTTGCCGGCTATTCCTTCGGTGCCTGGATCGGTATGCAGCTCCTGATGCGCCGCCCGGAAATCGAAGGCTTCATGGCCGTCGCGCCACAGCCGAACATCTACGACTTCTCGTTCCTGGCGCCCTGCCCGTCCTCGGGCCTGATCATCAATGGTGATTCCGACAAGGTCGCGCCGGAAAAGGACGTCAACGGCCTCGTCGAGAAGCTGAAGGCGCAGAAGGGCATTCTCATCACCCACAAGACGGTGCCCGGCGCCAACCACTTCTTCAACGGCCAGGTCGAAGGCCTGATGACGGAATGCGAGGACTACCTCGACCGTCGCCTCAACGGCGAACTGACGCCGGAGCCGGCCGCCAAGCGTATTCGCTGAAAACCCGGGCCACGTACAGGAGCGCCGCGTACCCCTTCGGGTGCGCGGCGTTTCTTATGGACAAATGCGCCCCATGGTCGTGCGCCCGAAGGCTGCACAACTCTCACCCGATAGGATGAGTTTCAGCGCCGTGTGATCGGCGTATAGTGCAAGTCTAGGCTGTCTGGGTGGGGCAGAGCCGAGCAGCATTCACGGGAGGGAGCCATGTCGCAGGTGTCGAATATGTCGGCGTGCGAGCCGAGGTGGCTAACCCTGCCCGCCACTCCGCAGCTTCCGGCTGGCGGACGTGAGGGTGTTGTCGAGCTCGCGGACGCCAGGATCTGGCACGCGGTGTATGGTTCGGGTGCTCCCGTCATTTTGCTACATGGCGGGCTCGGCAATTCCGACTATTGGGGGCTTCAGGTCACGGAGCTCGCCAAAACCTGTCAGGTCATCGTGATGGACAGCCGGGGGCACGGACGCAGCTCCCGAGGTGGTGGGAGCATGAGCTATGAACTCATGGCAGGCGATGTCATGGCACTGATGGCTCACCTGACGTTGCCAAAGGCGGTCATCGTCGGCTGGAGCGACGGCGCGATTATCGGGCTCCTGCTGGCGATGCGGCATCCCGATCTCATAGCCGGTGTCTTTTCCTTCGGGGCAAACAGCAATCCATCCGGAACACACGATTTTACCAAGAGCGTTGTCTTCAACGCCTATGTCGCGCGAACGGGCGAAGAGTACGCCCTGCTGTCGTCGACGCCAGGGGGATTTAAGCGCTTCTTCGACGAGATGATGGCGATGTGGACTTCGCAGCCGAACATCACGGCCGGCGACCTCCAGAAAATCCGGGTCCCTGTCTGGGTGGTGGATGGCGACCATGAGGAAGCCATCAAACGGGACGACACGCTGTTCATCGCCGACAACATTCCGGGGGCCGGCCTGTTGATCCAGCCTGAAGTCAGCCATTTTTCGATACTGCAGAACGCGCACCAGTTCACCGAAGACATCCTCCGGTTTCTCCGAGAGAAATGCATCGCCTAGACGCCGGTCGTCTATGACCGCCCGATCCAGTGTGGAACGCTTGGGTTGACGACCGTGGTCGGTGCTTCGGCACATTCGACACGGTTGCGACCGTTGGCCTTGGCCGTATAGAGCGCCTCGTCGGCGCGCTGTATCACCGGATCGAGCGCCTCGCCGATGCCGACGGCCGTGACGCCGAAGCTTGCCGTCACCCTTGCTGCTTCCGGAAGGCCGCCGATTTGCTGGGACATGATCGCCGCACGCATGCCATGGGCGACGACGCGTGCTTCCGACAGGTCCGTGCAGGGCAGAAACACCGCGAACTCTTCGCCGCCGAGACGGCCGGCGACGGCGCGGTTGGGCATCACGTCCATCAGCACCCGGGCGAATCGGCGAATGACTTCGTCGCCCGTGAGGTGGCCATAGGTGTCGTTGACCAACTTGAAGCGATCGAGATCGGCGAGAATGACTGTTCCCGGCGTCTGGGTGGTGCGGGCGTGCAGGAGCGGCATGACCCGTTCGATGAAGCCACGGCGATTGTAGAGGCCGGAGAGCAGGTCGATTTCCGAGCGCGCCTGCGCGTCGTCGACAATCTCCTTGACCATCACGCCGAGCATGGCAAGGCCGGCGCCGACGATGAGGATCGCACCGAGCGCCTGCGAGATGAGCGCAAACGGGCTGGAAACATAGTCCTGGGCCGTTACGCCCGAGCCTGCGACGACCGCGGCATAGATCTTTACGAGGTAGTAGACGGCCGAGAGCGCCAGCAGGCCGAACAACAGCCAGTCAAAGAAGGTGCGGCGGCCGGAGCGAAGGACGACCGATGCCGTCCACGCCTGGATCACGACAAAGGGCGCCTGGTACGGGAGCGCATGCTCCCAGGTACCTCTCGGCAGGTCGTAGATCGCCAGGTCCAGGGAAACGCCGGCAACGAAGAAGGCGCAGAGCAACGGCAGGCGCACCGGCACCTGGTAGAAAAGGCCAAGGCCAAAACGCAGAAGACAGAAGCCGCCGAGCACGCAGGCAAAGGCGCTGACGGCAAAGAGCCGCGGGGTCGAGGAAAAGGGAACGATCGTTTCGCAGACGGCTGCAAGCGAGGCGACGGCAAATCCGGCAGCGCACCAGAGCGCCGCACGCCGCTGCCGGCTCTTTGTGGCAATGATGAGAAATGCGGCCGTGAAGATCTGCGCGATGATGAAATTCACGGCCAGCAGAGAAATCGCACCACCCATCGACGAACCCGAAACCCTCGTGCGGCACCAAGCCGCTCCTCACCACCTCCAGTGGCAGCGGCTGAGATCCTAATTCGCTGTTGCGAAAATTTGATTAATCCGTTGGGATGACGGACTTATGGCGAAACGCGAGATCAACTTCAAGTTCTTGCCGCGCGCCGGCCGCCGCTGACCGGTTGCCGCACGCCCGTCGTTCCCGGATAGGTAAGCGGCAGGCCTCGCAAGGCACGCACGGCGAGGTAGGCCCAGGCCTCGGCCTCCATCGAATCGCCGTTGAAGCCCACCGCCTCCGCCGCAAGCACTGTCGCGCCCTCTACTTCGGCAAGCGAAGCGAGGTCACGCATGATCACCGGATTGAGCCGGCCGCCGCCGCAGACGACATAGGTGACTGGCCGCTGTGGCAAGTGCCCCGCCGATTTGATGATCGCTGCCGCCGTGACATGGGCAAGCGTACGTGCGCCGTCGGCAAGGCCGGCATCGCTTCCGGCCGGTGGTGCAAAATCGTTCCGGTCCAGCGAGCGGCGCGTGGCCGCGGTGAAGAAGGCATTGGTGAGATAGCGTTCGGCAAGCGCCGGCAGCACCGTTCCCTCGCTGGCGATCATGCCGCCCTGGTCGAAGGGAATGCCGGCATGCGCTTCGACCCACTGGTCGATCAGCGTGTTGCCGGGACCGCTGTCATAGGCAATGAGCGTCTCGCCTTCGCCAATGAAGGTCAGGTTGGAAATGCCGCCGATGTTGACGAAGACAACCGGTGCTGGAAGGCCGGCCGCGCCTCGCGCCAGTGCCGCGTGGTAGGCGGGGATCAGCGGCGCGCCCTGCCCTCCATGTTCCATGTCGTTGGCGCGCATGTCGTAGACGACATCGATGCCCGTTTCTCCGGCAAGGAGCGCGCCGTCGCCGATCTGCACCGTCAGGGCCTCGTCCGGGCGGTGCAGCACGGTCTGTCCGTGAAAGCCGAGCACGTCGATATCAGCCGCCGACAGGTTGTTCTGTTTGAGGAAGGTCCTAACCGCTTCTGCGTGTCGCAGCGTCAGGTCGCGCTCAAGCGCATCAAGGGCGCCCGGCCTTTGGTCACGTTGCGTGATCGCCTTCGCTTCAACCAGTCCCTGCTTCAAGCGATCCCGAAATCGCGCGTCATAGGGAAAGCTGGCGGATGGTCCGCGCTCGACGACGGTCTCCCCGTCGGTTCGCAACAGGGCCACGTCGATGCCGTCCATGCTCGTGCCACTCATCAGGCCGATTGCGGTTCTTGTCTGTGTCATGCGGGTCAATATTTCCAGAATCACTTTTGAAGTGATTATGCGCAAAAACAGTGCTAAACGCCCGTTCGTTCAAAAACTCCCCCCGCAAGAGAGACAGATCATGTCCGGTTTCAAGTCCGATTTCCTTCACACCCTCAGCGAGCGTGGCTTCATCCACCAGATCTCCGACGAGACTGGCCTGGACGAACTGTTCCGGAAGGAAACCGTGACGGCCTATATCGGCTTCGACCCGACGGCGCCGAGCCTGCATGCCGGCGGCCTGATCCAGATCATGATGCTGCACTGGATGCAGGCGACCGGCCACCGGCCGATCTCGCTGATGGGCGGCGGCACCGGCATGGTCGGCGACCCGTCCTTCAAGGACGAGGCTCGCCAGCTGATGACGCCGGCGACGATCGACGCCAACATCGCCAGCATCAAGACGGTGTTCTCCAACTACCTCAGCTATGGCGAAGGCCCCAAGGACGCGTTGATGATCAACAACGCCGACTGGCTGCTCGGCATCAACTACCTCGAATTCCTGCGCGACGTCGGCCGTCATTTCTCGGTCAACCGCATGCTGTCCTTCGACAGCGTCAAGACGCGGCTTGATCGCGAGCAGTCGCTGTCCTTCCTCGAATTCAACTACATGATCCTGCAGGCCTACGACTTCGTCGAGCTGCACAAGCGCACCGGCTGCCGCCTGCAGATGGGCGGCTCGGACCAGTGGGGCAACATCATCAACGGCATCGA
Source organism: Ensifer sp. Root954 (assembly GCF_001429005.1). NCBI lineage: Bacteria > Pseudomonadati > Pseudomonadota > Alphaproteobacteria > Hyphomicrobiales > Rhizobiaceae > Ensifer > Ensifer sp. Root954. The sequence continues at coordinate 357,229 of NZ_LMJM01000027.1, read as the reverse complement.
CCTCGGCCACCGCATGGGCACCGAGCAGCTCTATGCCCTGACCTCGCCGCTTCTGACCACCTCGTCGGGCGCAAAGATGGGCAAGTCGGTCAACGGCGCCATCTGGCTGAACCCGGACATGCTGTCGGCCTATGACTTCTGGCAGTACTGGCGCAACACCGAGGATGCGGACGTCACCCGCTTCCTGAAGCTCTACACGACCCTGCCTATGGCCGAGATCGATCGGCTCTCCGAGCTTGGCGGCTCTGAGATCAACGAGGTCAAGAAGATCCTGGCAACCGAGATCACCGCCATGCTGCACGGCCGACCGGCCGCCGAGCAGGCGGCGGAGACCGCTCGGAAGACTTTCGAGGAAGGCGCGCTCGCCGCCGACCTGCCCTCGGTCGAGATCCCGACTGCTGAGCTTGAAGCCGGCCTCGGCCTGCTAACGCTGATCGTACGCGCCGGTCTTGCCGCTTCCAACGGCGAGGCTCGTCGCCATGTCCAGGGCGGTGCCGTCAGGATCAACGACGAGGCCGTCAGCGACGAGCGTCGGATCATCGGCACCGGCGACGTGACCGCCGACAATGTCGTCAAGCTGTCGCTCGGCAAGAAGAAGCACATTCTGGTGCGCCCGGCCTGAACCGGAGCGCCACTCAAGAATTTGAAGGGCCGGCCCGACAGCGTCGCGCGTCTGTTAAGACGCGCAAAGGTCGCTGTAGAACTTTGAAGTGCTGCATGTTTTGTCCTTAAATCGGCGACGATTTAAGGACATGCAGTGCGTCGGCCTTCTTCATTGGAACTCGAAGATGCTGCGGAAGACGCCCGGCGCGATGATCGACAAAGGATTGATCGTCAGCTTCGGCTGGTTGAACGGGCCGTTGAGCTTGAAGGTGATGCCGAGCAGGCCGCGGTCGCGGCCGTTGCCGAGCAGCACGCCGATCAGCGGCAGTTCGCCGAAGATGCGGTTCAGCCCATAGGCCGGCATGAAAGTGCCAGTCATGTCCATGATGCCATTGTTGTCGCGCACCGTTCCCTGGAAGGTCGCGCCGACATCGGTGCCGCGCAGTACACCGCCTTCGACGCGAATCGCGCCGCGATCGAGCGCCAGTTGCGCGAAGCCGCGTTCGAAGCGGGCCGAGCTGACGTCGATGTCACGGCGCACGGCCTGGTTCAGGCTTCGGCCGTCGGCACCGGTGGGCGTCGACACCATCGATTGCAGGCGCTGCTCGCCGACCAGCTGGAACTTTCGGATATCGACGCTGCCGCGCCAGGAGCGCCCGCCACGGTCACGCAGTTTGAGATTGAGCAGGCCGCCGCGCATGTTCTGGTAGATGTCGGCAAACCGCGCCAGCGCGCCGGCATCGCCCGTGGTCAGCTCTAGCGTGTTGTCGGCACCGGCCTTGGCGAGCCGGGCAACCAGCGCCTGACCGCTGCTCGTCACGGCCGAGAGGTTGACGTCCTCGATCTGACGTCCGCGCTCGCCGTAGACCAGATTGACGTTCGAGAGCGATTCGCCATTGAAACCGGTGACGCGATCGAGCTGGGCCTTGATGGCAATGTCGTCGCCACCACCCTGGTTCTGGTCGCTTCCGGTCTTCAATTGCGCCAGGATCGGCCTGATATCGGCTGCAGCGCCGCTGAGCGACGCCGTGTAGCCGCCCCTGGTGCGGTCGATGGAGACCTTGAAGTCGTCGCCCTGCGCCAGGCGGACATTGTCGAGATCCGCCGAGAGCAGACCGCCATCGTCGATCTGCAGCTTGCCGCGCGCACCAAAGCCGTCGCCGGCAACCGCGAAATTGCTGATTGTTGCGATCTTGCCGTCCATCGAGGACGTGAACTGCGCCTCGGCCGGAATCCCGACGCCCTTGCTCCAGCCGATCCAGGGAAGCGAGAGCTGGGCTTTCGTGAGGTCGATCTCTGCCGTCTGCCGGCTCGCCTCGTCGATTGCAACGTCGATCGTGATCGGTCCGGAAACGATCCGAGAAAGCCCAGGTATCAGTTTCTGCCAGACACCCTGCTCCAGCGAGCCCGAAATCTCGCGCGAACGCTTGACGGTCGAACCGGAATCGACCGGTTCCGTCAGCGCGACCTTGACCTTCGCGCCTTCGATACGGGCATCCGCATCGAGGACCGCCTGCTGGTTATCGACCCGAAATGTGCCGACGAGATCCTCTACGGCGCGCCCGAACATGGCCTTCTGGACCGTGACCTTATCGAGCTGCATCTGTACCTGATAGAGCGGCTTCGGCGGCTTCTGATCCGAGATCAGGCCGAAACGGGCGCCCACGACGGCCGACAGAGGACCGCTGAAATCTTCCGGCAGCAGCGGGGTCTTTTGCAGCGCCTGAATCGGCTTGTAGCTCACGAGCTCGGCGATCGCATCGGCATCGCCGCCAACCTCGATCTTCATCTCCGCCATCAGTGGTTTCGTGTAGACGTCGGGAAGGATGAAGTCGCCGCCGTTGAGCGCGACCGCGCGTCCAGACGGGAAGAAGGCAGTCCCCTTCTCGATCTCGGCTGTCATGCGCTGGCCGCTCAGCTTGAACTTGCCGGAGGTGTCGCGCAGCGGGGGTATCTCGCCGGTGATGTTGATGCGCGTGTCGTCGATATCGAAGTTGATATTGAGCTCCTGCTCGTTGAGCTTGAGCTCGCCTTCGTTGGTGGCGATCCGCCCCTCGGCGACCGATACTTCGATGCGGGCATTGGTGACCGTGCCGCCGAAGAGGTTGGCGATCGCCCAGCGCCGCGCGCCCTTGGCCAACCACCACGGCCACAATTGCTTGACGGCGGTCGCCTCCATGCGATCGCTGACCGAGGCGAAGCTGATCTGCGGTGATGTCTTGCCGAAGGCGACGGAAAGCGATCCGAACATCGAACCGAGCGGGGTCGACACGGCGAGCTGGTCGAAGATCAGTTGGCGCTTGTCCGACACAAACCGGCCATTTGCCTTGGCATCGAAGATCAGCGGCGCGTCGGCGACGTCTTCCGGGGCGGAGCTTGCGTTCTTAAGCAGGAGGTCGATGGCAAACCCCTTCTCCGTTGCGCCGGCAATCTTGTCGAGGTCGATAATCGCCCCGGTAAACGGAAAGGTCGAACGGCCGATCTTGACGGCCGACGGCAGAATTTCGACGGACGAGCGCTCGAAGTCATAGGCGACGTCCATTTGCGAGGCGTTGAGCGTCGAGACGAGGTTGCCTGCGTGGAACTCGCCCTTGGACGTGCGCACTGTCACGCGCAGATCCGGTTTCGCATTGCCGGCGGCCCGCGTCGCCTTCAGCGACAGCCCGGCCGATGCGACGACGCCGAAGGGCGGCTCCGAGCCGACTTTACCGTGGTAGAAGAACGGTGCGAGCGGCAGATTGGTGATCGACGCTTCGAAGCCGGTCATGTGCCCCTTGTCGCCAAGGGCGTCGGCGCTGAGATCGACGTCCACCCCGTCGACGGTGACGCTGCCCTTGACGCTCATCGAGCCGCCGGCGTCACGGTTGAACTCGAGCGCGTTGGCGACGACGGGCACGACGCGATCGCGGGAGCCGATGACGGAGAAGCTGAAATCCGACAGCGTGACCTTCTGGCTGCCGCGGCCGGCCGCCATCTGCGATATGCGGTCGACGTGGGAGAAGATTGCCTCCAGCGTATCGCCAACGTCGGCAATGCGGATCTTGGTGAGATCGAGCGGTTCGCCGCGCGGCAGCAACCCGGAATCGAAATCGCCGCCTTCCGCTTCGAGGTTGGAGACGGCGATGCGTCCGGTCATCAACGCCAGCGGGTCGAGCGCGATCGAGATCGCGCGGAGCTTGGCGACCGGCTGGCCTGAGGACGCTTCGCTGAGCGCCACTTCGCGGGCTCTGAGCGCAATCGCGCCGCTCGCGGTCATGCGCACCACAGTGCTGCCGACCTCTACGCGGTAGGCATCGCCGAGCGCTGCATTGAGTGCGGTGCGGGCGCGCGCGTTAAGCGTGCTGTCCATCACCCCGCTTTCGATGACGACAATGAGGATCGCCGCGATGGAAAGCGCGAGCAGCGATGTCAGCAGTGCGATCTTGGCACAGAAGCGCGCGGCTTTGTTCTTGCGCGGCGCGTGCACGATCATGGGTTCGTGCGCCTGCGCCGAAGGCAACGCATGCAACGCGACGATGTCTTTCTTGCGAAAGCCGACTTTTTCGCCGCGGATCTCACTCATCAGCGCGGGCGTCCTCCATACGATACGAGCTTCGTCGTCGCCCTCCGTCTCTGTCATTTCGGGGCGACCACTTCTCGCTTCTTGTAGACCACATGTCATCGTGCCGAGTCACCAAGGGACGCGGGACCATGCTGTGGAAAGCGACCACCTGCGATGGAATTCGCGCGCGCAGGCGACTGCAACGTTTCGTAGCGGCCCATGCCGTCCGAAACCTGTCGAATCTAGCACAAATGCGCTGGACGGCAGTCGACGATTTTCGCTATGCCCAAGAGCGCCGCGCGCCTTGTGGCGCGCAAATGTCGCTCGACTACCTTGAGCACTGCACGTTTTGCCCTCTGGTCGGCAAAGACCAATGAAAACATGCAGTAGCGCGCGATTGTCTGCAAAACTTGGCGGAAGGAAGGTTTAATCATGGCAAGACCCGCTCCCGGAGATGTCGCTCCCGACTTCACCCTGCCGCGTGACGGCGGCGGTACGATTTCGCTCTCGGCCCTGCGCGGGCGCCCGGTTGTTCTGTTCTTCTATCCGAAGGACGATACGCAGGCCTGCACGCTTGAGGCGATCTCGTTTTCGGAACTTGCCGACGAATTCGCCGCAGCCGGCATTGCCCTGATCGGGCTTTCGCCCGATTCAGTGAAGAAGCACGACCGCTTCGCCAAGAAGCACAACCTGACGGTGCCGCTCGCTGCCGACGAGGAGAAATCGGTCGTCGAAGCCTATGGCGTCTGGGTCGAGAAGATGATGTACGGGCGCAAGTACATGGGTGTCGAGCGCAGCACCTTCCTGATCGGCGCCGACGGCGTCGTCGTCAGGGTTTGGGAAAAGGTGAAGGTGGACGGCCACGCCCGCGAGGTCCTTGACGCCGCAAAGGCGATCTGAGGGCGCCGATGACCGAGTTGCCCGTGTTCCACAGCCTGCGGGGCGGTGCAGTCGAAGCGATCCGCGCCGCCGACCTCGAGGTCAAGACGGCGCTCGCGCAGGAAGCCGCCCGGCGCTGGCAGCGCCGCACGCTGTCGCTGCGCTCGCCGCTCGACCGGCCGGTGCCGGTGCGCCCGGGCCGACCGGACAAGCCGGTGCTGACGCCACCGACGCAGGTCAAGCGCCGGTCTCTCGGTTCGCTGAAGGGCCGAATCGCACTTCTGCACTCCATCGCCCATATCGAATTGAACGCCGTCGATCTCGCCCTTGATATCGTCGCCCGCTTTGCAACCGAGCCGGTGCCCAATTCCTTCTTCGACGGCTGGATGCGTGTCGCCTTCGAAGAGGCGAAGCACTTCCGCATGGTCCGCCAGCGCCTGAACGACCTCGGCGCCGACTATGGCGACCTGCCTGCCCATGACGGCCTCTGGCAGGCGGCGCACGATACGCGCAACGACCTGACGGCGCGGCTCGCCGTCGTGCCGCTCATTCTCGAAGCGCGCGGTCTCGACGTGACGCCAGCGCTTCAGGCCAAGATGCGCGAAACCGGCGACTTCGAGAGTGCGGCCGTGCTCGACGTCATCTACGAGGACGAGAAGGGCCACGTCGCCGTTGGCGCCAAATGGTTCCGCTTCCTCTGCGCCCGCGAGAAGAAGGACCCGGCAGCGACCTTCCAGCAGCTGGTGCGCGCCAATTTCCGCGGTCCCCTGAAGGCGCCGTTCAACGATATCGCCCGCGCCGAGGCCGGCCTGACGCCGTCGTTCTACCGCTCGATGACCGCTTCGACCAATCGATAGCGGACATCACCTTCCCGCAATCTTGCTTACCGATTGTTAACCCTAACAAAGTGTAATGATCCCCAGGTGATGCGAGGCAACGCGCACATGGCGGGAGAGAACGGGTGTCTGGACATCAGGCAAATCGTACCTTTGGAAAACGCAAGCAGAATCACGTCCTGATCCTGGCCAGCGGCGACAAGGTCCGGCACATGACCGTGCGCCCGTGGATGGCGGCGATCGCTGTCTCCTTTGCAGGCGTCTGCAGCATCGGCTATCTCGCGGCCACTTCCTATCTGGTTTTGCGCGACGACCTGATCGGCGGCACGATTGCCCGCCAGGCCCGCATGCAGCATGAATACGAGGATCGGATCACCGCGCTGAGGGCGCAGGTCGATCGGGTCACCAGCCGGCAACTGCTCGACCAGCAGGTGGTCGAGGAAAAGGTCGAGAAGCTGCTGCGCCAGCAGATGGCGCTGACCTCGCGCAACGGAAAGCTCGGCGCCCTGGTCGAAAGGGCCGAAAATTCCGGCGTCACGACCGCAACCGATGCGCCTGCGGCCGTCGAGCCGCTTGCCTATGAAAAACGCGCCGATGCGAGCAGCAGCGGCAGTGTCAAGGCGATCGAGAAGCTGATGGGACTGACCGTTGCGCCGGTCAGTGCTGCGGCTGTCCCCGCCCTCGCCTATGCAGCACCCGATGCGGGCGAATCAAGTTCCGACCGCGCCGACCGGATTTTCTCAAAAGTGACGCTCTCGCTGAAGGATGTCGAGCGCGAGCAGATGACACGGGTCCAGCGACTGACGGACGGTGCGGCGAAGACGTCGGATGCGATTCGCTCGATCGTCGGGCGCACCGGTGTCGACCTGCCCGTTGACGATGTCGCCGAGTTGATTCCGGCCAACGACATATCCGGCTCGGCCGACTCGGCGATCGGCGGTCCCTTCGTCGAGCCTGTGAACGATGACGATTTTGGCCGTTCGCTTGCCGCGCTCGATACCGCACTCCTGGAGCTCGACCGCACGCGCGCCGAGGTCCGCAAGCTGCCCTTCGGCAACCCCTCGCCGGCCAGCGACATCACCAGCGATTTCGGTAACCGGCTTGATCCGTTTCTCGGGCGTCTGGCGCTGCATGCCGGCATCGACTTTCGCGCAACGGTCGGCACGCGCATCCGCTCGGCAGCGCCTGGAACGGTGACCAATGCAGGGTTGACGGGCGGCTATGGAAACATGGTCGAGATCGACCACGGCAATGGTGTCGCGACGCGCTACGCCCACCTTTCCACCGTGCTGGTGAAAGCCGGCGACCGGGTGAAGGCTGGCGAAGTCATTGCCAAGTCCGGCAACACCGGGCGCTCCACCGGTCCGCACCTGCACTATGAAATCCGGCTGAACGGCAATGCCGTGGACCCCATGCGGTTTCTGGATGCGAGCACCAAGCTTGCGAGCTATATGAACTGACGCTGCCGCGTGGTTCCGCTTGACAAGAAATGCGACAGATTCGCCACTATTTACCTTTTACTGCTTCAACGTGCTGGATTTCTTGACTTTCGGCGGCGTTCAGCTTAAGAGCGCGGCCACGTGCTCGTGCGTTTTCCATCGATCGATCAGTGTTCTATTGAACCGGAACGGAAACAGATTTCCCTTTGACCAATTTTGCTGACCTTGGCCTGAGCCAAAAAGTTCTCTCCGCTGTCACCGATGCGGGCTACACAATCCCGACCCCGATCCAGACAGGCGCTATCCCGCCGGCGCTGCAGCGTCGTGATATTCTGGGCATCGCCCAGACGGGCACGGGCAAGACCGCTTCGTTCGTGCTGCCGATGCTGACGCTGCTCGAAAAGGGCCGCGCCCGCGCGCGCATGCCGCGTACGCTCATTCTGGAGCCGACGCGCGAACTCGCCGCACAGGTCGCAGAGAACTTCGACAAGTACGGCAAGAACCACAAACTCAACATCGCGCTTCTGATCGGCGGCGTGTCCTTCGACGAGCAGGACCGCAAGCTTGAGCGTGGCGCTGATGTGCTGATCTGCACGCCCGGCCGCCTGCTCGACCACTTCGAGCGCGGCAAGCTGCTGATGAGCGGCGTGGAAATCCTGGTCATCGACGAGGCCGACCGTATGCTCGACATGGGCTTCATTCCCGATATCGAGCGCATCGCCAAGCTGATCCCGTTCACGCGCCAGACGTTGTTCTTCTCGGCGACGATGCCGCCGGAAATCCAGAAGCTTGCCGACCGCTTCCTGCAGAACCCGGAGCGCGTCGAAGTCGCCCGCCCGGCTTCCACGGCTCAGACGGTGACGCAGCGCTTCGTTGCAGCGCATGCCAAGGATTACGAGAAGCGCGCGGTACTGCGTGATCTGATTCGCGCCCAGGACGAACTGAAGAACGCGATCATCTTCTGCAATCGCAAGAAGGATGTCGCCGACCTCTTCCGTTCGCTCGACCGCCACGGCTTCTCCGTCGGTGCGCTCCATGGCGACATGGACCAGCGGTCGCGCATGACGATGCTGGCCAACTTCAAGGACGGCAACATCAAGCTGCTCGTCGCCTCCGACGTTGCGGCCCGCGGCCTCGATATCCCTGATGTCAGCCACGTCTTCAACTTCGACGTTCCGATCCATGCGGAAGACTACGTCCACCGCATCGGCCGTACCGGCCGTGCCGGCCGCTCGGGCGCGTCCTTCACGCTGGTGACCAAGCGCGACACGAAATTCTCCGACGCCATCGAAAAGCTGATCGGCCAGAAGGTCGAATGGCTGAACGGCGACCTTTCCAATCTGCCTGAGCCGATGGAAAGCCACGATACCGGCCGCCGTGAACGCGGTCGTGATGGCCGCAAGGACCGGAAAAAAGATGGGGATCGCGGCTCCAAGGCCCGTTCCGATCATAAATCCGATACCGTGCGCGCCGATAGTGAGGCCGAAATTGAAACAGTCGTGGAAAGGGCGGAATCGGTGAAACCGGCACGCAGCGCAGAGAACAAGCAGGCACAGAACAACCGTGGCGATCGTCCGGTGCGTGCATCGAACCCTGCCAACGACGACAATCGCGACCGCCGCAACCGTCACCGCCGCGACTATGACGACGGCCCGACGCCCGTCGGCTTCGGCGACGAAATCCCTGCCTTCATGCTGATTGCCGGCAAGGCCTGATCCGAAAGGATGGGCCAGCCGGGCATCGATTTTCCGGGCTTCGGCTGCGGACTTGTCATCGTGCGCGATGGCAAGATTCTGCTCTACAGGCGCGTCAATGCGCCTGAGGCCGGGCATTGGAACATCGTCGGCGGCAAGGTCGATCACATGGAGCGTTCGCAGGCTGCGGCCTGCCGCGAGGCCGAAGAAGAATCCGGCCTCAAGATTGGCTCGACCGAATTCCTCTGCCTCAGCGAACAGGTGATCGACGCCGACCGCCAGCACTGGATCTCTATGATCTATGTGACCCGGGATTTCTCAGGTGAACCTCAACTCACCGAGCCGGACAAGCTTTCCGAATTCGGCTGGTTTAGCCTCGACGCCCTGCCCCAACCGCTATCCCGCTTTACCGCCGATGCCGTCGAAGCCTTGCGCAGGCATGAACAGGGCGTCGCCGCATAGCAGCCGCCCACCGGGGGGCCGGTATTCTTCGTACGTCCCTCGTTCTGCGCATTGCTGGTGCCGTTGTTGGCGGCGTTCCGCGGGCACCAACGGATCCGGCCGATGTCACTTAGGCGCGACGATGGCAAACGTGGTGATCGTGTCAATATTTTCATCTGAGGCGCAGCTGCCGCGCATAGGCTTGACGGCTTACTTCCTGGAGCGTAGCGCCGCCTCATAGGCAAGCCGCACCCACCGCGCCATCTCGTCGGGATCGTCGAATGCGTCGTCCGGAATGCTCCAATAGGGCATCTTCACCGGCTTGCCCTTGCCGTCATAGGCCCATTGCCGCGAACCGGCCGCCTCCAGCGCCGGCGCTGTTTGCTCGTCGCCCTTCAGCAGAATTTCGCCATCGACCTCAAGGGCGAAGATCACACCCTGGCAATAAATGCCCTTGCCGCCGAACATCCGCTTGATGGTCACCGGCCCGAGGACCGCGAACATGTCTTCGATTGCGGCATTATCCACGCGTCTGTTCCTCCAAGATACCGCCGGCGGCGACGATCTGTTCCGGCGTGTCGAGATCGAGGCGCGCCGCCGCGCCGAGTTCGACATCGATGACCGGCAGCCCGCTCTTTTCGATAATGTGCCTTGCACCAACGTCTCCGACCAGTTGCTTGATCGCTGAAAATGTCTGTCGCGGCAGGATCACCGGATTGCCGCGCTGTCCGCCTGCGGTCGCGCGGATGATGGAGCGGCCACCTTCGGCGACGAAACGTTCGATGAGCCGGCGCAGATCGTCGCCGGTTATCCCGGGCATGTCTGCAAGCATCACCAGCATGCCCGGCGCCCGCGCCCCGACTGCCGAAAGCCCGGCCGTCAGCGAAGAGGCCATGCCCGAAATGTAGTCGGGGTTGGAAACGAACGTCACCGGCAGCCCTTGCAGCGCGTGGCGGATATCGGCCTCGCGGTGGCCGGTCACGACGCTGACCTTGCCCGGAGCGGCCTTAAGCGCGGCTTCGACGCTGCGGCGCACGAGCGGCACGCCATCGAAAGTTGCGAGAAGTTTGTGCCCGCCGTCAGCGCCCATACGGCTGGCCCGGCCAGCGGCCAGAACGACGACTGAAACCGAGCCGGATGACAACTCCGTTGCATGTTCGCGTGGCTGCGGCCGGGTCGGGATCTCACTCAACAAGCCGCCGACGCCAAGGCCGGTAATATCGTCGAAACTCGGCCACTCGCCGGCAAGGATACGGTCGAGGATCCAGTCGAAACCATTCTCGCGCGGGCTGCGGGCGCAGCCGGGTGCACCGATGACCGGCGTTTCGCCGACGCGGCCGAGAACGAGAAGATTGCCGGGGTCAACAGGCATTCCCACATGATCGACCACGCCGCCGGCCCGCCGGATCGCCGCCGGAATGACGTCTTCGGGATCGGCAACCGCCGAAGCGCCGAAGACGATCAGCAGGTCGTGCGTTGATCGCATTTCGGCGATCGCCGCCGCCACGGCGTCTTCCCTATGCGCGACGCGCCGTTCGGTGAAGAGTTCGCTTCCGGCCTGTCGCAGCCGTGCCGCGAGGATGGCATGGGTCTTGTCCATGACCTGGGATTTGAGGTTCGGCAACTCCGTTGCTATCAAGGCCGCGCGGCGCGGCGCAAACGGCTTGACCTCGAAGGCGCGATGGTCGCGCAGAAGCCTCTCCGCCTGCTCGACGAAGGCGCCTGCGACCGCAAGCGGGATGATCTTGATCGTTGCGACCATATCGCCGGGCTGCACCGGCATATGGTCGTCGAGACAGGCGAAGGTGATGGAGGGATCTAGGCGGTTCAAGCGATCGACAATTTCGCGGCTCGCAACGAAGAGGCCTGCGACCTCGGAATAGACGTTGACGCGGCCGGTCGCTGCCCGCGAAAACCGGAGATGATCGGGGGCTACGGCCGCGGCAATGCGCGTGGCCGCCTCATCTTCCGGGAGGTCGCCGGCATCAAGGCGGGCGGCCACCACCTGCTCGACGCCTGCAGCGGTCAAAGCGACGATGTCGGCGGCTGTGACCCGGTGCCCCTTCGGCAGCCTGGCATCACCGACCTTCACCGCATGCGCGAGCATCGCGCCCTCTGCTTCTGCGACCTTGATCGGGCCGAACCTCATACTCCACTCCCTGCGGAAGCAACGTCCCGCCGTCGCAGCGCCTCGATGATTTCGGCGAGGATCGCAACCGCGATTTCGGCGGGACTTGCCGCGCCGATATCGAGACCGATCGGCGCACGGATGCGAGCCATGTCGGCATCGGCGACACCCGCACGCCGCAGTCTTTCGATCCGTGTGGCATGTGTCTTGAGGCTGCCGAGCGCACCGACATAGAAACAACCGGCCGACAGTGCCGCCCGGATCGGTTCGTCGTCGATCTTCGGGTCATGCGTCACGGCTGCAAGTGCCGTGAAGCGGTCGAGCGGTCTGAGTTTCAGTGCGTCCTCCGGCCAATCGGCGATGAGGTCGACGCCCGCAAAACGTTCCGGCGTGGCAAAGGCCGTACGCGGATCGATGATGGTCATGTCGAAGCCGGCAACGGGCGCAAGCTGCGCCAGGGCCTGTGAAATATGCACCGCGCCGATGACGAGGATGCGCGGCGGCGGCAGGTAGACATTGAGGAAGAAGGAGCCCTGCCCGGTCTCGACGATGCCGGCCCGGCCGGACCGCAAGGCACGGGCAACGGCTTCGCCCCAGGGTTCTGGACAGTCGTCACCTTCGAGGTAGACGCGGACACCACCGGTAAGATCGCTGACGGTGACGGCGGCGCGGCGGGCCGCGCGCGCAAGATTGAGTGTTTCCAGGATCGCCTGTTCCATCGTCAGCCGTTAACCCGTTCCACGAGGACCCGGATCCGGCCGCCGCAGGAAAGCCCGACGCGCCAGGCGGTCTCGTCCGCGACGCCGAAGTCGAGAACGCGCGAGGTGCCAGAGGCGATCACGTCGGCCGCTTCGGTGATGACCGCGCCCTCGACGCATCCTCCCGAAACAGAGCCCTGAAAATTGCCGTCACTATCGATCACCAGATGGCTGCCGACCGGCCGTGGTGCCGAGCCCCAGGTCTCGATCACTGTTGCGATCGCCACCCGGCGTCCTTCCTTCAGCCAGGCTTCGGCGATGTCGAGCGGATCGAGAACATTCACTGCCTGCCTCATGCGTGCCACCTCCCATGCGCGCCGGTCACCGTGGCCCGGCCAGGATCTAGGAACCGCCGCGGGTCCGCCTGGCGGGAGCGCTGCCCGGACAGCGCCTTCACCAGTTCGCCAATCGATTCAAGATTGTGCACGGCCCGGAATTCGTCAACATGCGGCAGCATCGCCCGCACACCGCGCGCCCGCGCCTCGAAGCCGTCGAAGCGCAGCAGCGGGTTCAGCCAGATCAGCCGCCGACAGGATCGGTGCAGGCGGTCGATTTCGATTTCGAGATCGGCGACGTCATCGCGCTCCAGACCGTCGGTGATCAGAAGCACGATCGCGCCCTGCCCGAGCACGCGCCGCGACCAGCGCCGGTTGAACTCATGCAAGGTCTCGCCGATGCGCGTGCCGCCGGACCAGTCCTTGACCGTAGCCACGCAGTCGTCGATCGCCGCATCGGGATCACGATTGCGCAATTGGCGCGAGACATTGGTCAGCCGGGTTCCGAAGAGGAAGGTATGAACGCGCCGCCGTTCCTCGGTCAGCGCATGCAGAAAGTGCAGAAAGATGCGGGTGTATTGGCTCATCGAGCCAGAGATGTCGGCGAGGACGACAAGCGGCGGATGGACGACGCGCCGCTCCCGAAACCGCGGCAGGATCAGTTCGCCGCCAAAGCGCATGGCGTCGCGCATGGTGGCGCGCGGGTCGATGCGGATCTGACGCTTCGAGGGGCGGAAGCGGCGCGTGACGACGCGGTCCATCGGTAGTGTCAATGCCGAAAGCGCGCGCTTGGCCTCGGCAAGCTCGGCAGCGCTCATCTGCGCGAAGTCGGCCCGGCGCAGAAGCTCGCGACCGGAGACCGTGAAACGTGCATCGACTTCGATCTCCGGCTCGTCGCGCGGCGGTCGATCGGCCTCGTGGCCAGAAAGCAGCGCGTCGCTGACGCGGGTCTCGCCTGCCCGGCGCTGCTGCCGTTCGCTCTCGCGTTCCGGCGCCAGCGGCGACATCATCGCGATCATTTTTTCGACGAGACCGCGCGACCGCCAGAACAAGCGAAACGCCTCGTCGAAGACCGGCTGGTCCTCGTGACGTTTGACGAAGACGCATTGCAGCGCGGCGTAGAACGCGTCGCGTCCACCGATCCCGATCAGCGCCACCGCATCGATGGCGTCGGCGATGGCGCCTGGCCCGATCTTGATGCCGGCGCGCCGGAGCGCGCGCGCGAAGAAGACAATATTGTCGGCAAGCCGTCCGTCGCCTGTCGCGATTTGCGGGGGAACATCGTCCCTGTGCTGTTCCCGCGCCTCCGTCATCAGCTTGCCGCCAGCAATTCCGCCTTGACCTCGGAGAGCAGCTTTCGCCCCTCTGCCCCCTCTATCCTGGCGATGTCGTCCTGGTATTTGAGTAGGGTGCCAAGCGTGTCGGCGATCGTCTCTGGATCGAGCGCCAGCCGGTCGAGTTCCGTCAGCGCCGTTGCCCAGTCGATGGTTTCGGCAACGCCCGGGTTCTTGAAGAGGTCGATCGTGCGCAGCCGCTGCACATAGGCGATGACTTCCCGTGACAAGGTGGCATTGCAGCCGGGAACCTTGCGGCGAATGATCTCCAGTTCCTGCGCCGCCTTGGGATAATCGACCCAATGATAGAGGCAGCGGCGCTTCAGTGCGTCATGGATCTCGCGGGTGCGATTGGTGGTGATGATGACAACAGGCGGTTCGTCCGCCCGGATCGTACCAAGTTCCGGAATTGTCACCTGGAAATCGGACAAAACTTCCAGCAGGAACGCCTCGAAGGCTTCATCTGTCCGGTCGAGCTCGTCGATCAGGAAAACGGGCGCACGTCCCGAATTGGAGGAAATGGCCTGCAGAACCGGGCGGCGAATCAGGAAACGTTCGGAGAAGATGTCGCTTTCGACCCGCTTGCGGTCGACCTTGCCGGATGCTTCCGACAGGCGGATTTCGAGCATCTGCGCCGGATAGTTCCACTCGTAGACGGCCGAGGCGACGTCGAGACCTTCGTAGCATTGCAGCCGGATCAACGGCCGGTCGAGCGCCTTGGCCAGAACCTTGGCGATCTCCGTCTTGCCGACGCCGGCTTCGCCCTCAAGAAAAAGCGGGCGCTTCATCCGGAGTGCAAGAAACAGCACCGTCGCCAGCGCCGTGCCGGCGAGATAATCATGTGCCTCCAGCAGTGCCATCGTCTCTTCGATGGACTGTGGCAGGCCCGTTGCCGCCTGTGTCGCCATGTCTCCTCCACCGCGGCCCGAATCGATCGCTGGATGCTGGAAGGGGGCAAAATCCACCGGCCAACTCAACGACTTAGAGCGATCTTCTCATGTTGCGATGAGCAGTCGACCGCTGAGCAAAAAACTTATAGCGAGTGGTATCCGCGGTCCACATAAATAAGCGGCGGGCGGGACGGCCCGATCGCGACGTCGACGACCTCGCCAAATAGTACCAGATGCGTGGCGATCGTCTTCACCTCGACCAGACGGCAATCGAAAGCGGCGGTGGCATTGACGAGGATTGGCGCACCGGTTGTAAGCCGCGTCCACTGTCCGAGCGCAAAACGCAGATCCATGTCGAGCTGGTCGCGGCCGGAGAAGCCATGGGCAAGCGCCCGGTGCTCGTCGCCGAGCAGGTTGAGTGCAAAGCTGTCGCTGCGCGTGAAGATATCGTTGCGCGGATTGGCGCCGTTCAGGCAGACGAGAACCGTCGGCGGGCTGTCGGAAACCGAGCAGGCCGCAGTCACAGTGACGCCGCGCCGCTCGCTGCCGTCAGCGGCGGTGATGATCTGCACGTGACCGGCCAGGCGGCTCATCGCGTCGCGATAACTGATAGGGTCCAGCCGGGTCTTCTCCAACACATCTTTCTCCGGGCGATGTCAGGCACATACATAGACGCTGGCGGAAAATATGAAACCCGCCGGAGGGAGAATCTTGCACATCTGCGACGTGGCCGTGACGCAGATTGAACCTTCTTCGCCAGGAGCGGCATCTTTTCCTTTGACGCCGGGAGGCACATCCTTAAAACATGCGGCAACGACCGTGCCTCGCGTCTGACGCGAGCGGCAACGGAACAGGAAGCTGTGGTGGCTCGCCGTAGGACTTTGCCCCGGATCGGTTCGGTCGGGAAAGCCTGCGGCGGCGGAGTAAGTGAATGCGTCGATCCATTGTCAGCAGCCTTATCCTTGCCGGACTGGTACAGGCAACGCCGGCTTTGGCGGCCGGCATCAAGGTGGCGGTCGTGGCGCCTGTGGAAGGTCCGTTCGCGCCGCTCGGCAAGCAGATTGTCGACGGCGCCGGCTTCAAGGCCGGTGATCGTGGCAGCGAGATCGTCGTCATTCCCGAGACCTGCGATACCGCCGGCAGCGAGGCACTGACCAAAGCGCTGCTTGCCGCAGGTGCCGAGGCCGCAGTCGGCTTTCTCTGCACCGAAAGCCTGGATGCGGCGCTTCCGGCACTGACCGAGGCGGGCTTGCCGGCGATCACGCTCAGCGTGCGCTCCGATATCCTGATGGAAGACGCGCTCAAGAACAAATGGCCGCTCTTCCGCCTCGCGCCGAGCGGCAATGCCGAGGCTACGGCGATCGTCGATGCCATCGTCAACCGCTGGAAGGACAAGCCCATCGCGCTCGTCGACGATGGCACGATTCACAGCCGGGAACTGGTCGAGGCGGTGCGCGCAGCACTCGCCGAAATCGGCATGACGCCGGTCTTCAGCGACACCTACCGGCCGGCGCAGGAGCAGCAGATCAACCTCGTGCGGCGCCTGGTGAAAAGCGGTGCAACCCACGTCTTCACCGGCGGCGACCGGCAGGATACCGCCGTGATCGCCCGCGATGCCCTTGGCGAAGGCGCGAGCCTCACCTTGCTTGGCGGCGATGCCTTGAACGCAGCTGATCTCACTGTCCCGCTTGCCGATGGCGTGCTTGCGGTAACGCTGCCGGATGCGGCGCAGTCGCCGGAGGGCAAGCCCTTTGCCGACGAGATGCGCGCCGCCGGCATCGAGCCGGAAGGCTATGTGATGCCGGCTTTCGCCGTGATGGCTTTGCTGGAGGAAGCCAAGGACCGGGCAGCACAGGACGACAAGTCGCTGATCGAAGCGATCGCCGGCAAGGGGCCCTACCCGACCGTTCTCGGCCTCACCGCCTTCAACGCTGGGCACGAGCGCGCCGACAATCCCTACCGTTTGATGCAGTGGCAAGGCGGCCATTTCGCGCCCGCGGCCGCTGAAGGAGCCGCCCCATGATGCGTCCCGGACCGCTGAACCTGATCACCGATGTCAAAGGTCTGACGGTCGGCAACGCCGAGGACCATCGCCTGAAATCGGGCGTCACCGCGATCGTCTGCGACCCGCCGGCGACGGCTGCGGTCCAGGTCCTGGGCGGTGCGCCGGGAACCCGGGAGACCGACCTGCTCGATCCGCACAATACGGTACAGACGGTCGATGCGCTCGTTCTTTCCGGCGGTTCGGCCTTCGGGCTCGATGCCGCGTCCGGTGCTCAGGCGGCGCTCAGGGAAATGGGTCGCGGCTTCGCCGTCGGCCCACACCGGATACCGATCGTACCGACGGCGATCCTCTTCGACCTCATCAACGGTGGCGACAAGGATTGGGGCCGCTTCCCGCCCTATCGCGAACTCGGCTTCGAGGCCGTCGGGCGGGCCGGCGCGACATTTTCGACCGGTTCGGCAGGCGCCGGCACAGGCGCGCTGACCGCGAGCCTGAAGGGCGGTCTCGGTTCGGCATCCACGGTTCTGCCGAACGGTATCACCATTGGCGCCCTCGTCGCCGTCAATGCGCTTGGATCCGCCACCGTCGGCAACACCGGGCATTTCTGGTCTGCGCCCTTCGAACTGGAGAGCGAGTTCGGCGGACTTGGCCTGCCCCACCCGATGCCGGCCGATGCGGCCGACATCCGCATCAAGTTCCGCGACCGTCAGGCCGCCGTCGCCAACACGACAATTGCGGTCATTGCGACGGACGCCGTGCTGACGAAGGCCGAAGCCAAGCGCCTGGCGATTGCCGCCCATGACGGCTTCGCCCGCGGGCTCTGGCCGGCGCACACGCCGCTCGACGGCGATCTGATCTTCGCGCTTGCGACCGGCGCCAGCGGCAAGACGCCGACAACAGAGGATTTCATCGATCTCGGCGCCGTTGCAGCCTCGACCATGGCGCGCGCGATCGCCCGCGGCGTCCACGACGCAACGCCGGCGGAAAACGATCTCATGCCATGTTGGTCAGAGCGTAGCTGACGCAGCTTTGATCGCAGGCATGTTGTTTGCGGGGCTCGGCGGTGCTATTCCCGCGGAAAACACGCTGGAGTGCGCCATGACCCACCCTATCCGCATTGCCCCGTCGATCCTGGCGGCCGATTTCTCCAAGCTCGGCCAGGAGGTTCGCGATGTCGTCGATGCCGGCGCGGACTGGATCCATCTCGATGTCATGGACGGTCATTTCGTGCCGAACATCACCTTCGGCCCGGATGTCATCAAGTCTCTGCGCCGCTACACCGATGCGACGTTCGACTGCCACCTGATGATTTCGCCGGCCGACCCGTTCCTCGAAGCTTTCGCCAAGGCCGGCTGCGATATCCTGACGGTTCACGCGGAAGCCGGTCCGCACCTGCACCGCTCGCTGCAGACGGTCCGTTCGCTCGGCAAGAAGGCCGGCGTGTCGCTCAATCCGGCAACGCCAGAAAGCGCGATCGAATACGTGCTCGATCAGCTTGACCTGATCCTCGTCATGACCGTCAATCCGGGCTTCGGTGGGCAGAAGTTCATCGACGCCACCGCGGAAAAGATCCGTCGCATCAAGGCGATGATCGGCGATCGACCGATCGAGATCGAAGTCGACGGCGGCATTGCGCCTGAAACGGCAGCCATTGCCACCGGCGCCGGCGCCAATGTTCTCGTTGCCGGCTCGGCGATCTTCAAGGGCGGTTCGGTCGAGGCCTATCGCTCGGCGATCGAAGCGATCCGTGCGCCGGCCGAGAAGGCTTATCGATGACGACACGCGCGGCAATTTCCGGCCTTTGTTGCCTGGCCGCGGCCGCCACTGCGTCGCCGGCGCTTGCTGGCGACTATGCCGCGCTTCAGCCGATCGGCTTTTCCGCTGATGGCAATGTCTTTGCCTTCGAGGAATATGGCGTTCAGGACGGCTCCGGCTTTCCCTATTCGACCATCTATGTGATCGACACGCGCAATGACAGCTTCCTGCCGGGTGCACCGGTGCGCGCTGTCAGTCGCGAAGATGGCAGCCCGCTGTCGAAGGCGCGCCATGAAGCCCGCCGTCGGGCTGCGCCCCTGATCGATGCCTATCGCCTGGCCGATGCGCCCGGGCTGCTCGCAGCCTTCAACCCGATCACGGAAGCCAACGCCAAGCCGCACTCGCTGACCTACGATGCTTTTGCAGCCGATGAGGCGTTCCGAGAGACCTATACGGTAACGCTCGAGGAAAAGACCTTCGAGCCGGACGGCATCTGCAAAGACTTCCTGAAGGAAGCCAAGGGTTTCCGTCTGTCGATGACGATGAAGGCGGGCGCACCGGCAAGCGACATGCTTCAGGACGACAGTCGCATACCGGAAAGCCGCCGTTGCCCCACCGGCTACCAGGTGGGTGGCGCCATCACCCACCGCAACGACGACGGTTCGGAAACCCATGTGATCATGGTGCTTGTGAAGTCGCTCGGCTTTGAAGGCACGACGGACGGGCGCTGGATCGCGGTCCCGACGCGGATCGCGAAATGAACGAAGCGGCCGCCAGCGTCGAAGCGAAAGCAGGGCGTGCGGCGGTCGGTGCCCGGAAGCGGACCCGCCTTGCCCGGTCCGTGCCGAGCGTTCCGTTGCTGCTCCTTGGCGCCCCCTTGTGGAGCGTGTCGATGACGCTATCGGCGTGGTTTGCGCTGTGGCTGCGGGAACGGGACGTGACCTTTCATCTGGCCGAACTTCTTTGGGTCTTCGGGGCCGGCGCTTTGCTCGCCTGGCCGCCGGCGCTGTTTCTGGCCCGCTTCGCGGCGATCGGACGCGGAATAGAAACGCGTTTCGCCGCCTATCTCTTCTTCCTTTCGCTCGGCACGATCGGGATGACGGCATTGCTCTTTGCGCTCGACTACCGCGAGTTCTATGCGCAGTGGCACGCCCCGATCGGAACCACGACCTGGCTCTTCCAGTTCGCCTTTACGACGCTGATCGCCTTCTACCAGTTTCTCGTCATGGGCCTTCGCCTCTATTTGCCGATCGGCGGTGTTATACTGCTCGCCGTCTGCCTGTGGCTGGCAAGCGATCGCCGTGCGCAACGGCGTTGAGCTTCGCGGCTATCTTTGCTAGAGGCACGACCATCCCTCCACTGACGACGAAAGCTTAAGCCCATGATCCCCCGTTACTCCCGACCGGAAATGGTGGCCATCTGGTCGCCGGAAACGAAATTCCGCATCTGGTTCGAGATCGAGGCCCACGCCTGCGATGCGCTTGCCGAAATCGGCGTGATCCCGAAGGATGCTGCGCGCACGATCTGGGAAAAAGGCGGCGCTGCCACTTTCGACGTCGCTCGCATCGACGAGATCGAGGCCGTCACCAAGCATGACGTCATTGCCTTCCTGACGCATCTCGCCGAATTCGTCGGCCCGGACAGCCGCTTCATCCACCAGGGCATGACCTCGTCCGACGTTCTGGATACCTGCTTCAACGTGCAGCTGGTCCGCGCGACCGACCTGCTGCTGGCCGACCTCGACAAGCTGCTCGAAGCGCTGAAACGCCGCGCCTTTGAACACAAGGATACTGTGACGATCGGCCGTTCGCATGGCATCCATGCCGAGCCGACCACCTTCGGCGTCAAGCTGGCGCTCGCCTATGCCGAGTTCGACCGCTGCAAGCAGCGCCTGCTGGCCGCACGCGAAGAAGTCGCCACCTGCGCGATCTCCGGCGCCGTCGGCACTTTCGCCAACATCGACCCGCGCGTTGAAGAACACGTAGCCGAGGCGCTCGGGCTGAAGCCGGAACCGGTTTCGACCCAGGTCATCCCGCGCGACCGCCATGCCATGTACTTCGCCACCCTCGGCGTCATTGCCTCGTCGATCGAGCGCCTGGCGACGGAAGTCCGTCACCTGCAGCGCACCGAAGTGCTCGAAGCGGAGGAGTATTTCTCGCCGGGCCAGAAGGGCTCGTCGGCGATGCCGCACAAGCGGAACCCGGTTCTGACCGAAAACCTCACGGGTCTCGCCCGTATGGTTCGCGCCTTCTCGATCCCGGCCATGGAAAACGTTGCGCTTTGGCATGAGCGCGACATTTCGCACTCCTCGGTCGAGCGCATGATCGGCCCGGATGCAACGGTGACGCTCGACTTCGCGCTCGCTCGTCTGACCAGCGTTATCGACAAGCTGCTCATCTACCCCGAGAACATGATCAACAACATGAACAAGTTCCGTGGGCTCGTGCATTCGCAGCGCGTGCTGCTGGCGCTGACGCAGGCCGGCGTGTCGCGTGAGGACGCCTACCGCCTCGTGCAGCGCAACGCCATGAAGGTCTGGGAACAGGGCAAGGACTTCCTCGAAGAACTGCTCGCCGACGCGGAAGTCCGTGCGGCCCTTTCTGAAGAAGATATCCGCGAAAAGTTCGATCTCGGCTATCACACCAAGCACGTCGACACGATCTTCAAGCGCGTCTTCGGCTGAGGTTCTGCGCTGAGCGGACGGCCGTAGGCCTTTGGTTTTTGTTGCCATGCCCGCATTTGGAGCACATCGCTCAAATGCGGGCATTTGCGTTAGCAGGAAATTCACGCATTGCGTGCAAAGCTCAGGGCCTGTCAATCCAGGTTCTGAGGATCACATGGCCTACAAGGACAGTGTCGAGCGGGCGACGCAGCGCACGCAAACGAAAATTACAGGTACGGTGACCGTCAAGTCCGGCTCCAGCAGCGGCATCGTCAAGGACCTTTCTGCCGAGGGCATCTGCTTTCAGCTGCTCTTCGACATCGGCGCCAAGACGGGACAGGAAGTGACGATCAGAAGCGAGGAACTCGGCTTCCTGACCGGCATGGTGCGCTGGTATCGCGGCGACAAGATCGGCATCAAGCTCAACCTGTCGTCCAACACCGCGGCGCAGATCTCATCTTACTACAAGCATTTTCGCTAGGCCGGACTTCTCGGCGACACGCCACAAGCGCCGCAGGTCGATCGACATGCGGCGCTTTTTCGTTGAGCGGTTACATCCCGCCTTCGGCTGTCGGCGATCAGTGTGAACGCGCGCGCGGACCGGGCTCCACCATCTTGCGATAGAGGTGCCAGGTGGCGTGTCCGAAGATCGGCATGATGACGGCGAGGCCGACGAAGACCGGGATCGAGCCGATGACCAGGCCGGCGGCGATAATGAAGCCCCAGATGGCGACAGGCACCGGGTTGACGAGCGTTGCGCGAATGGAAGTCTCGACCGCCGATACGGCGCCGACGTCCCGATCGATCAGCAACGGAAACGACACGACGGATGTCGCCAGAACGATGACGGCGAAGACGAAGCCGACGGCGTTGCCGACGAGGATCAGGTTCCAGCCCTGATCAGTGCCGATGATACCGTTCCAGAAGGCTGCAATCGAATCCGGCGGTTCCGCCCCGAAGATCTGCACATAGAGCGCCTGGGCGACGAGCAGCCAGATGATGAAGACAACGAACAGCATGGCGGCGACGGCCATGATCGACGGCAGCGCCGGAGAGCGGTGCAGGCGAAGGGCGTGCGGCCAGGAGTAGTCCATGCCGAGTTCTCGCCGTCGGCTGATTTCATAAAGCCCGATCGCAGCGACTGGGCCGATCAGAGCGAAGCCGGAGACAAGAGGATAAAGCAGCGGCAGCATGTTGGCGCCAGCGCTCCAGGTGATCAGAACGACACCGGCGATCGGGTAGATCAGGCAAAGAAAGACGTAGTGCGATGGTTTCTCGCGAAAATCGTCAAAGCCCAAGCGTAAGGCGTCGAATACATCCGCGACGCCAATCTTTTTTATTCCGGGATGGGCGACACTCGCGTCCGCTCCCGACAGGACATGGAATGTTGTCATGGCTCACACTCCTCAACGAACCAGAGCGGCCACGGAACAAAGATGCGACGAACCAAGCCGCACCATCCGCGACCGTCCCTTCGATTATACAGAAAATGCGACCGCTGTCGCCTGCCGCCTCTCGCCGCGTTAAGCGGCCTATTGGAACGCGAACATCGGGCTCGTCGGGCGGGCTCCCATGGGTGGCTTCGAGGCCCTGAAGCACGGGTAATGCTGAAGGTCTTGACTTCCGCGCCTTTCAGCGCCACATCGCGGCCACCATGAAAGTATCCGACGCTCATATCCTCATCGTTCCAGGCTACACCAACTCCGGACCGGAGCACTGGCAGACCCGCTGGGAGCGCAAGATGTCGACCGCACGCCGCGTCGAGCAGGCGGAGTGGGCAAAGCCTGTCCGCGAGGATTGGGTGGCGCGCATGATCGAAGAGGTCAATGCGGCGGAAAAGCCTGTGGTCATCGTCGCCCATTCGCTTGGCGTCGCAACCGCCGTGCACGCCCTACCCCATTTCACCAAGCCGATCGCCGGCGCCTTCCTGGTGGCACCTCCGGATGTTGCCAACCCGGCGATCCGTCCGAAGCATCTGATGACCTTCGGTCCCTACCCGCGCGATCCGCTTCCCTTCCCGTCGCTGATGGTCGCCAGCCGCAACGATCCGTTCGGTTCCTACGAGCATGCGGACGACATCGCCAACGCCTGGGGTTCGCTGCTCGTCGATGCCGGAGAGTCCGGCCACATCAACACCGAGTCCGGCCACGGGCCGTGGCCGGAGGGAACGATGGTGTTCGCCCAGTTCTTGAGCCGGCTTAAACCCTGACGCGCCCGATCAACCTGTCGACGCCTTATTAATCCGACGTTCATTGTCCGCGGTCATCATCGCCGGCACGACGCGACTCGTCTCATGATGGTGCCGAGCGCTGTCAACCTTGATCTGCGCCGGCATTGACCGGATCGTTCCGCTTGGTTGCCCGGCCGCAGATACTGGACATGGGAAGTGGCCGTAAACGAACGTCTCACCAAAGGTGCGCAAGGCGCACCGGCGCATCCGGATGCTCTGACGCAGGCCACCTTGGAACGGTTGCCGGCAGGCGCTGTCGTTGTCGATGCGCACAGACGGATCCTGGCCGCTAACGTCCTTGCCGGCGAAGTGTTCGGCCGCACGCTTGTACAGTTGCGACACGCCTTTCTGAATGACTTCGTGGCGGAAGAGGACCGGTCGCGCGTGCCGCCGCGCGCCACATCGACGGTCGCCGAGACGATCCATTTCCTTGGTCCCGACCGCTCCGTGCCGATGCTCGTTGCCTGTTCGCCGGTGCGGTTCGCGGATGAAGCCGCCTCGCTGCTGCTGATGCTGCCGGCCGATGACTTCGTCAACGAGATCGCCGGATTGCGCAACGACGAGACCCGCTGGAAATATGCCCTGGACGGCGCGCTTGAGGGTGTCTGGGATCACGACTTCGAAACCGGAGACCTGTTTTACTCGGCCACCTGGAGGCGGCTTCGTGGGTTGTCCGAAGACGCCCAGGTGGATGGTACCCTTGAAAACTGGATCCAGAACGTTCACCCCGACGATCATGCGCATGTGCGCGCCGCGATCGAGCGGCAGGATTCCGGCGAGGCGATCTTCAACACTTTCGAGTATCGAGAGCGTCACGCCGACGGTCACTGGATCTGGATCGAAAGCCGCGGCGCCTCGGTTGCCTACTGGCCGGATGGCAGGCCGAGCCGCATCATCGGGACGGATACCGACATCACCGCCCGCAAGGAGGCCGAGGCCCGGCTCGAGGAGGTCTCCCGCCGACTGAGGCTGGCGCTCGGCGTCTCGAAGATTGGCGTGTTTGACTTCAATCTCGATGCACTGCGCGACGACTGGGACGAGCGCATGTTCGAGATTTATGGTCTCGACCCCGCCGATGGCGCACCAAGCTCTGAGACCTGGGAAAACTCCCTTCACCCCGACGATCGCGATGCCGTGGTCCTCAGAACCAACGAAGGCATCGCCTCGGGTAAACCCTACAGCAATGCTTTCCGTATCGTGCGCCCGGACGGTTCCGTCCGCCACATCCGCTCCAATGCCGCGACCTATGTCGATCATCTCGGAACGCGCAAGCTCATCGGCGCCAACTGGGACGTTACCGAGGACATCGCGCTGCAGGAAGAACTGCGCCAGGCGAAAGCCTCGGCCGAAGCGCGCAACCGTGAACTCGAGCAGGCGCGGATCAGGATCGAGTACAACGCGCTGCACGATTACCTGACCGACTTGCCCAACCGTCGCTACCTGGATCAGATGCTGACGGAGAATGTCGCAGTCAACGCGATCCTGCATATCGATCTCGACCGCTTCAAGCAGATCAACGATACGCTCGGACACCAGGCCGGAGACGCGATGTTGACGCATGCGGCCGCGATCCTGCGTGCCCACGCCCGCCACGACGATTTTATCGCCCGCATCGGCGGCGACGAGTTCGTCATCCTCTGCCGCCGGGACCGCGACCTGCCGCAGCTGACCGAGCTTGCCGAGCGCATCGTCCATGCCTTCCGCCGCCCCATTCCCTATGACGGTCAGCTCTGCCGCCTGGGCGCAAGCATCGGCATCGCCTTCAAGGGGGGCGAAGACATCGACGCCAAACAGCTGCTGATGAATGCCGACATCGCCCTCTATCGGGCAAAGAGCGTCGGGCGCGATCGCGTCGAAGTGTTCTCCGAGCTCATTCAAACCCAGATCCTCAACGCCAAGCGCATCGGCGACGATATTCGCCAGGCGATCGAGGAAGGGCAGTTCACCGTCTATTACCAGCCGCAGTTCCATGCGCGCTCGCTGGAGATATCCGGCGTCGAGGCGTTGGTGCGGTGGAACCACCCGGAGCGCGGCATCCTCACCCCCTTCCATTTCCTGAAGGTGGCCGAAGAGATCAACGTCCTGCCGGCGATCGACAGGAAGGTGGTCGAGCTCGCCTATCGCGACTTTCAGTCCTGGCAAAACGAAGGGCTCGGCGTTCCCAAGATCTCGGTCAACATGTCGTCGCCGCGGCTGCGCGACCCAGGATTGATCGCCGATCTGCGCGACATGCGGATCCCGCCGGGCATCCTTTCCTTCGAGCTGCTCGAGTCCATCTTCCTCGATGACCCGGAAGACGAAATCGCCGGGACCATTTCAGCACTCGGTGACCTCGGCATCGAAATCGAGATTGACGATTTCGGCACCGGGCATGCCTCGATCATCGGCCTGCTCAACCTCAATC
The DNA here is from genome assembly GCF_001429005.1 of Ensifer sp. Root954. Classification (NCBI taxonomy): domain Bacteria; kingdom Pseudomonadati; phylum Pseudomonadota; class Alphaproteobacteria; order Hyphomicrobiales; family Rhizobiaceae; genus Ensifer; species Ensifer sp. Root954. Next base: position 331,355 of record NZ_LMJM01000027.1, on the reverse strand, counting down.
CGGCCCGGCTCAAGATCGACCGGGCGCTCGTCGGACCGATGACCGAAGGTGCCAAGCAGGCGAAGCTGGTGCGGGCGATCGTCGACATCGGCCACTCGCTCAACATCGCTGTCGTCGGCGAAGGCGTGGAGACCTGGGAGCACGCGGCGATGCTGCGGGACCTCGGCTGCGACGTGCTGCAGGGCTATGCGCTTGCGAGGCCGATGGATCGGCTGGAGCTGGAGCAGCGTTTGCGCCGCGGCTGGAAGCCGGTGTTCGGCGGTCCGGACAAATAAAAACCGCCCGGCCAGATGGACGGGCGGCGCTTCAATGAATGCGGCAACAGCCTTTCGGCTTACTTGCTCTGGAGCTGCTGGACGGCTTCGCCGAGCAGTTCGAGCATCCGCACGCGGATCTGCTCTTCGGTCTGGGCAACGCCTGCCGCGTCGAAATCCGCCTTGATCTTGCGAACGACGTCTTCATGGCCCGCTTCTTCGAAATCGGCAGCCACCACTTCGCTGGCATAGGCGTCGGCGTCGGCCTTGCCGAGCAGGCCGGCGGCCCACAGACCGAGCAGCTTGTTGCGACGCGCTTCAGCCTTGAACCTAAGCTCTTCGTCCATCGCAAACTTTGCTTCGAAGGCCTTTTCGCGATCCTGCATCGACGTCATCAATCAATCTCCCTGAGAATTCCATGTCTGAAATCAGTTTATCGCCATAAATCAAAACGCGGGTCAAACTGCAATGTGAACTTTTCCGGTTTGATGACTTTCATGTTACCCTTTGTGCGGTTCCTCAGATCGCATTTGATCAAGGATCAGGACATCGCCGCTTCGTGAGGCGGCAGCAACCTTGGCGCACTTTGAGAAGGCGCGCGGCGCCCCATGCAAATCAGGGGAACGGGCAGATACGCCGATTGTGAAATCGGTTCTTTTCGGCTATGGACCCCGAGAGATGTTCCACGCGCGTCCCGAGAGCGCCAACAACTACAGAGACAAAATCCATGAATCGTCGCCGCCGTATCTACGAGGGCAAGGCCAAGATCCTCTATGAGGGTCCAGAGCCGGGCACGCTCATCCAGTTCTTCAAGGACGACGCGACCGCCTTCAACAAGAAAAAGCACGACGTCATTGACGGCAAGGGTGTGCTGAACAACCGGATTTCCGAGTACATCTTCACGCACCTCAACAAGATCGGCATCCCCACGCACTTCATCCGCCGCCTCAACATGCGCGAGCAGTTGATCAAGGAAGTCGAGATCATCCCGCTTGAGATCGTCGTGCGCAACGTCGCCGCCGGCTCGCTGGCCAAGCGTCTCGGCATCGAGGAAGGCACGGTCCTTCCCCGCTCGATCATCGAGTTCTACTACAAGGCCGATGCGCTCGAAGACCCGATGGTCTCCGAAGAGCACATCACCGCGTTCGGCTGGGCAAGCCCGCAGGAACTCGACGATATCATGGCGCTCGCCATCCGCATCAACGACTTCCTCTCGGGCCTGTTCCTCGGCGTCGGCATCCAGCTCGTCGATTTCAAGATCGAGTGCGGCCGGCTGTTCGAAGGCGACATGATGCGCATCGTGCTTGCCGACGAGATCTCGCCGGACAGCTGCCGTCTCTGGGACATCGAGACGCGCGAGAAGCTCGACAAGGATCGTTTCCGCCGCGACCTCGGCGGCCTCGTCGAGGCCTACCAGGAAGTCGCCCGCCGTCTCGGCATCATGAATGAGAACGAACCCGTGCGCGGCACCGGTCCGGTTCTCGTGAAGTAACTTCGGGGAAAATCAAAGTGATCAAGGCACGTGTAACCGTGACGCTGAAGAACGGCGTTCTCGATCCGCAGGGCAAGGCAATCGAAGGTGCGCTCGGCGCACTCGGCTTCGACGGCATCGGCCAGGTTCGCCAGGGCAAGGTCTTCGACCTGCAGATCGAATCCGCAGACAAGGCCAAGGCCGAGGAAGACCTCAAGGCCATGTGCGAAAAGCTGCTCGCCAACACGGTGATCGAGAACTACAGCATCTCCTTCGCCTGATCCTGCAGGCGACGGAATCGTTCCGCGTCTTCGGGCGCGGAACCAGACGTTACGAAATGCCGGAGCAGCCGCTGGTCCCCTCGGGAACGCCGCTGCCATAGTCGCAGCAGATGCCAGCTCTTCGGAGCGCGCCATCAAGATTGATCTCGCCGTATCGGAGACAGAGATATGAAGTCAGCCGTCGTCCAGCTTCCGGGCCTCAACCGCGACCGCGACATGATCGCGGCCCTCACCAAGATCTCCGGCAAGGCGCCTGTCACCGTCTGGCAGACCGAGACCGAGATTCCGGATGTCGACCTGATCGTCATTCCCGGCGGTTTCTCCTATGGCGACTACCTTCGCTGCGGCGCGATCGCTGCACGCATGCCGGTCATGCAGGCGATCAAGGCCAAGGCCGAAAAGGGCGTGAAGGTTCTCGGCGTCTGCAACGGCTTCCAGATCCTCGTCGAGGCCGGCCTCCTGCCCGGCGCGCTGATGCGCAATGCCTCGCTGAAATTCGTCTGCCGCGAGATCAAGCTCGAAGTTGTCAACGCCGACACCGACTTTACCCGCGCCTATTCCAAGGGCCAGGTCATCCGTTCGCCGGTCGCCCATCACGACGGCAACTACTTTGCCGATGCCGAGACGCTGAAGACGATCGAAGGCAATGGCCAGGTGGTCTTCCGTTACGCCGAAGGCACCAATCCGAACGGTTCGATGAACGATATCGCCGGCGTCATGAACGCTGCGGGTAACGTTCTCGGCATGATGCCGCATCCGGAAAACCTGATCGAAGCCGCCCATGGCGGTTCCGACGGCCGCGGCCTCTTCGCGTCTGCGCTCGAAGTAATCGCCGCTTAACCATCGGGCTGTAGAAGGCATCCGACCCATTCCCATTTGCGAGCGAGACCGTCGATGCCTTCATTTGCCCCTGCACGCCTGACCGGCCTTGCCTGCACGGCCTTCGGCCTAATGCTTCTGGCCTCGTGCCAATCGCCGAAGCCGCCGGCCCCGAGCCCGAACACGGCGGCGCTGCCGACCATGGAGCGCGTGGCGCTCGGCGCCAACAGCTGCTGGTTCAAGTCGGGCGATGCGGAATTCAAGTCTTATCGCCTGGCGCCCGAGCTCAATTCCTTCTCCGGCCGTCCGCGCATCTTGATCGTGCCGCGCAAGTCGCCGGAGGCACGCCCCCTCGCCGTCGTTCAGGCCGAGGGCAATCCGGCCCGCCTGCAGGCCTTCGGGCCGCTGATGAGCGAGCCGACGGGAACGCGCATGGCCGCAGACATCAAGCGCTGGGCCGCTGGCGGACAGGGCTGCAAATAGCCCCAAGCTGAACTTGTCGAATTGATTAAAGGGCCGGTTGACCTCAAGGTTGCCGGCCCTTTGCATTTCGGACAGTCGGTCCTATCCGATCGGTTAGCGCCAGAATGGGACAGTCGATTCCTGACGCGCGTCCTTCTCCGAAACGCCGATATCCTTGAGCTGCCACTCGCTCATCTCCTCAAGCGCCAACCGGCCGCGTCGCTTCGCCGCCAGCTCGCAATAGCGGGTCCAAAGCCGCTTCAGCAGACCATCGCGTTCGTCCGAATAGTCGCCGCCCAGTAATGTGCCGGTGCAGCCCACGGACGTCGCTTCCGAGCGGGACAAACAAATTGTATCTATTGTACTCATTGACAATCCCAATGCAGCGATTGCTATCGTTGTCTTGGTGATAATTGACATATTTTCCGCTGTAATCTAAAGAATTGTCACTATGACAAATTGGCTCCCCGACATTCAGCAGGGTCACGGTCCGCTCTACGCACGGATCGCCGATCAAATCGAACTGGCAATTGGCAACGGGGCCTTGCCCGTCGGCGCCAAATTGCCACCGCAACGCAACCTCGCCTACGATATCGGGGTGACAATCGGCACGATCGGGCGCGCCTACAATATTGTCCGCGAGCGCGGGCTTGTGAGCGGCGAAGTCGGGCGCGGCACCTATGTGCTCGACCATCCCGAAAGCCGGCCGCCGGAGCAGGCGGACCCGCTGACGACGTCCCTTGCCGGCACCCGGCCCCTGGTCGCGCCCGTTGGCAAGCTCAGGTTCGACAGCACCGCCGCGCCGGATATCGGCCAGGGAACGGTGCTGAGCGAAGTGTTGAGCGAAATCAGTCACGAGCATCACGCCGATATTGCCAGCTACGCGCGGAACTTCCCGGATCACTGGTTCGAGGCAGGCTGCCAATGGCTGGCGCGCGGAGGGTTTCGTCCTAAGCCCGAAAACATCGTGCCGACGCTCGGTGCGCATGCGGCCGTCGTTGCCGTAATCGCGGCGGTGACGGCCCCAGGTGACCGCATCGCCTTCGAGACGCTCACCTATTCGCAGGTCAGCCGCAGCGCCGGCCTGATTGGTCGCCGCACGACGCTGGTCGAATCCGACGCCTTCGGCATGATCCCCGACGACTTCGAGCGCGTCTGCGCGCAGCAGCATCCGAAGCTCGCCTTCCTGATGCCGAGCGCGCAGAACCCGACAGTGGCCGTCATGCCGCTCGCCCGCCGCCAGGCGATCGCCGATATCGCCCGCAAATACGGCGTCTGGCTGGTGGAGGATGATCTTTACGGCGCCATGACCGGCGATCAAACGCCGCTGCTCGCCGAGCTTGCGCCCGAACGCACCTTCCTCGTCGGCGGTCTTTCGAAGTCGGTTGCCGCAGGCGTTCGCGGTGGCTGGGTCGCCTGCCCTCCGCATTTCGGCCAGCGCATCCGCATCGCCCACAAGATGGTCAGCGGCGGCCTGCCGTTCATCCTGGCGGAACTCTGCGCCCGGCTGGTGCTCTCCGGCTCGGCTGCAGCCTTGCGCAGCCAGGGCATCGAGGAGGTTCGCGCCCGCGAAGCAATGGCGCGCGAGGTCTTTGAGGGTATCGAGTTCGCGTCCCATCCCTGCATTCCGTTCCTCTGGATGAAGTTGCCTGACCCCTGGCTGTCAGGAACCTTCAAGCAGGCGGCTCTTCAGGAAGGCGTGCTCGTCGACGACGAGGACGAGTTCAAGGCCGGCCGTACCGATCGCGTCTTCCATCGGATCCGCATCGGCTTTTCCTCGCCACCGCAGCGCGCCGAGGTGAGAGCCGGATTCCAGACGCTGAAGCGGCTGCTCGACAGCGGCCGAGCCGGCTACGACAGTTTCGAGTGACTATCGAAATCGACGGGGTGACTTTCGCGCAAGCTTCCGCATCATACTGTTTTAGCAGTCTTGCGTAGATGATTCGCCCTCAAGGATTTCGCATGCCGCTATCGCTTCGCCCGGTTCCGTCCCGCCTGATTGCATCCCTTCTTTTCGTCACGACCACCTCCGTCATCGCCGCGCCGGCGGCGGCTCAAGATGGTGTCTTCGACGAAATGCGCTTCGGCGTGACGACATCGATCGCCAGCGGCGGCAAGCAGGAAGACGGCGTGTTTCCGTCGTTCACGCTCTACTTCGATCCGTTCAATGCGGACGGCGCCGCGGATCTCGGCGAAAAGCTGCTGCGTCCACGCGTCTATACCGGTGCTGCCGTGGCCACGTCGTCGAACGGCGTCAACCAGGCCTATGCCGGCCTGAGCTGGACCTTCGACATGACGCAACGCCTCTTCGTGGAGTTCGGCGCGGGCGGCACGGTTCACGACGGCGATCTCGACGATCCCAACGGTTCCGGTCCGCAACTCGGCTGCCGCTTCCTCTTCCGCGAATACGCCGCCGCGGGCGTGCGCCTCGACGAACACTGGAACGTCTCGGCGACCGTTGAACATGCGTCGCATGCCAATCTCTGCGACGGTCCCAACAACGGCCTGACACGCGCCGGCCTCGCCCTCGGCTACAAGTTCTGACGCAGGCCTGCGCAGTCGCGCTCAACAAAGCTTCATACGGGCATCAACCGCTGTTGATCGCCCGTATTTTTCTGTCGCGCCGCGCCGCAGCATAGGTTAAAGAAGCCGCAAAGCGCCCCCTGTTTCTGTTGCGGTTCGCACGCGCCATATTCCTCATTAGTGGATTGCGCGCCGCCCGAAGGATTTGACGGTCGACGATGACGATTTCCAACACCCGCCCCATTACCCCGGACCTCATCGCATCGCACGGGCTGAAGCCTGACGAATACGAGCGCATCCTCGGCCTGATCGGGCGCGAGCCGACCTTCACCGAGCTCGGCATCTTCTCGGCCATGTGGAACGAGCACTGCTCCTACAAGTCTTCCAAGAAGTGGCTGCGCACGCTGCCGACCAAGGGGCCGCGCGTCATCCAGGGCCCGGGCGAAAACGCCGGCGTGGTCGACATCGATGACGGCGACTGCGTCGTCTTCAAGATGGAGAGTCACAACCACCCGTCCTATATCGAGCCCTACCAGGGCGCGGCAACGGGCGTCGGCGGCATCCTGCGCGACGTCTTCACCATGGGCGCCCGTCCCGTCGCAGCGATGAACGCGCTGCGCTTCGGTTCGCCCGACCACCCGAAGACCCGCCACCTCGTTTCCGGCGTCGTTGCCGGTGTCGGCGGCTACGGCAACTCCTTCGGCGTTCCGACCGTTGGCGGCGAAGTCGAGTTCGATGCCCGCTATAACGGCAACATTCTGGTCAACGCCTTTGCCGCCGGCCTCGCCAAGAGCGATGCCATCTTCTACTCCAAGGCCGAAGGCGTCGGCCTTCCCGTCGTTTATCTCGGTGCGAAGACCGGCCGCGACGGCGTCGGTGGCGCGACCATGGCGTCCGCCGAGTTCGACGAGTCGATCGAAGAGAAGCGCCCGACCGTTCAGGTCGGCGACCCCTTCACCGAAAAGTGCCTGCTCGAAGCCTGCCTCGAGCTGATGACGACCGGCGCCGTCATCGCCATCCAGGACATGGGTGCAGCCGGCCTCACCTGTTCGGCCGTCGAAATGGGCGCCAAGGGCGACCTCGGCATCGAGCTCGACCTCGACACCGTTCCGGTGCGCGAAGAGCGCATGACCGCCTATGAAATGATGCTGTCGGAAAGCCAGGAGCGCATGCTCATGGTGCTCGAGCCCGCCAAGGAAGAGGTCGCCAAAGCGATCTTCGTCAAGTGGGGCCTCGATTTCGCAATCGTCGGCAAGACGACCGACGACCTGCGCTTCCGTATCCTGCACCAGGGCGAAGAGGTTGCGAACCTGCCGATCAAGGAACTGGGCGACGAAGCGCCGGAATATGATCGTCCCTGGACCCCGGCCAAGACCGCGGCACCGCTCGCAACCAACGACATTCCGGCAGCCGACGTCGCCGACGCGCTCGTCAAGCTCGTCGGTTCGGCCAACAATTCGTCGCGCCGTTGGGTTTACGAGCAGTACGACACGCTGATCCAGGGCAACTCGCTGCAGCTGCCGGGCGGCGACGCCGGTGTCGTGCGCGTCGAAGGTCATGCCTCCAAGGCGCTTGCCTTCTCCTCCGACGTGACGCCGCGCTACGTCGAAGCCGATCCTTACGAAGGCGGCAAGCAGGCGGTCGCCGAATGCTGGCGCAACCTGACGGCAACCGGATCGCTGCCGCTGGCAGCCACCGACAACCTCAATTTCGGCAACCCGGAACGCCCTGAGATCATGAGCCAGCTGGTTCATGCCATCAAGGGCATCGGAGAAGCCTGCACCGCACTCGACTTCCCGATCGTGTCGGGCAACGTCTCGCTCTACAACGAGACAAACGGCCAGGCGATCCTGCCGACCCCGACCATCGGCGGTGTCGGCCTGATCAAGGACTGGTCGAAGATGGCGCGCATCCGCTTTGCCGCTGAAGGCGAAACGATCCTCGTCGCCGGCGCTCCGGCCGGTCTCGGCTCGCACATCGCCCAGTCGGTCTATATGCGCGACGTTCACGGCCGCACCGATGGCCCGGCGCCCCATGTCGATCTGGCGCATGAGCGCAAGGTTGGCGACTTCGTCCGCGGCCTGATCGTCGACGGTCTTGTAACCGCCGTGCACGATTGCTCGTCGGGCGGCCTGGCACTTGCCGTTGCCGAAATGGCGATGGCTTCGGGCATCGGCGCCTCGGTCGACGCTGTTGCCGGCCATGATCCGATCGCGACCTTCTACGGCGAAGACCAGGGTCGCTACGTCGTGACGGTTGCCGCCGGCGCGCTCGACGCGGTTGCCGCTCGTGCCAAGGCTGCCGGCGTCTCGCTCCCCGTCATCGGCAAGACCGGCGGCGACGCCGTCAAGCTTGGCGACGCCAGGGCCGTCTCGGTTGCGGATCTCCGCGCCGCCCATGAAGGCTGGTTCCCGGATTTCATGCAGGGCGACCTCGCGCCTGAAAACTGAGAGATCGATGACGGGAGCCGCACTTTCTGCGGCTCCCGTCACCCCTATTGCGTGCCTGCTTGCAGGCGCTGCCGACGGCGATCATTTGATCGTGTCAGCGCTGGCAACTACCCTCCCTCACCCAATTCAGCAATTGCGTTCCGCCCCTGAATCGTGGTTCCCTTGTTTCATGGACAACGTCGGCAGGCTGCTGACGTTGCAGAATAAAAAGGGAGTTGGCGTATCATGCCCATGACACCAGGCGACATCGAAGACATGATCAAGGCGGGGATTCCCGGAGCCAAGGTCACGATCCGCGATCTGGCCGGTGACGGCGACCACTATGCCGCCGAAGTCGTGGCCGAGGCGTTTCGTGGCAAGAGCCGCGTGCAGCAGCACCAGATGGTCTACAACGCACTGAAGGGCAATATGGGCGGCGTGCTACATGCCCTGGCACTTCAGACGAGCGCGCCGGAGTAAGCTGGCGTGGCTGACCTGATCAAGGAACTCGTCAGCGGCGTCGTTGACAGCGCGCTCAAGGAAATTCTGAGGAAGACCGGCGTCAAGCGCACGACCACCAAGCGGACGAAGCGCCGGACGCGGCCGGCGGCCTCTGGCGGCGGCATCCTCGCGGATATCCTTGAAGCCGCCATCCGCAAGCCGGCGAAGAAACAGGTCAGCCGGCGGAAAACCTCGGCGGCGCGCAGCAAGACGCGGCGCCGCACGGCTTGAGTGGTATTAAAACCACATCTTGAGGCCCATCAATATTTGTTGCGATTGGGTGGTGAAAATCACCAATATGCATGCTATCTAAGGCCCAATCGATATCCGGCCCTTGAAGCCGGCGCAGGAAGGAAGACAGGATGAGCGGAATTCACGAATTCATCGACAACGAAGTCAAGACGAACGATGTGGTGCTCTTCATGAAGGGTACGCCGCAGTTCCCGCAGTGTGGCTTCTCCGGTCAGGTGGTCCAGATTCTCGACTACATCGGCGTCGACTACAAGGGCATCAACGTGCTCGCCGACGCGGACCTGCGCCAGGGCATCAAGGACTATTCCAACTGGCCGACGATCCCGCAGCTCTACGTCAAGGGCGAATTCGTCGGCGGTTGCGACATCGTGCGTGAGATGTTCCAGGCCGGCGAACTTCAGTCCCACCTTTCGGAGCAGGGTATCGCCGTCAAGGGCGCTGTCGCCTGATCCAAGGACGCCTTGTCCCGATCCATCGGAGAAGGCGGGCAACCGCCTTTTTTGATTCGGACGTTCCGTCCGGATCTCGATTTTTGTTGTCTTCCCAAAGGCTTTGCGCGCTTGGTTCGCGCAATGACCGTTTGAATGTTTGTGAAAGCAGGCTTCCTTCCTGAAACGTTTCCGGCGTTCTGCAGCGAGGCCTGGGGCCGCATTTTCGGCCTGTCATGAAGCAGTCGCGATCGTTCGGCATAAGCAGCAGCGGTTCCCGCTCCGGCCTCCCGGCACGGAAATGACCCCGTCGCTGCCAATCGATGCTCCCGCCGCTTCCTGCAGGCCCGGTCCATGTGGTGCGGCTTCCCGGTCGCTCCCGCCTGACATCCCTGTGCCGACCGGCATTTAGCCAGCCGACATCCTTCTTTTTCCGGAGCGGTCCGGACCCAGACCTGTTTCGCTTGGCGCCCACCGCGCCGCTAGGACTTTTGAAATGACAAGCACGACCAACGACGATGCCCTGCCCGGCCTCACGAAATTCCAGTTCATCGCGCTGATGGCCACACTGATGGCGACGAACGCGATTTCGATCGACATCATGCTGCCGGGCCTCCAGGAAATCGGGGCCAGCCTGGGCGTGGCGTCGGAAAACGAGCGGCAATACATCATCACCGCCTACCTGCTCGGCATGGGGGTGGCGCAGCTGTTCTTCGGCCCACTGTCGGACCGGTTCGGGCGCAAGCCGCCGCTTCTGGCGGGCCTTGCCCTTTATGCCGTCTGTGCGGTGGCAATTGCCATGGTGCCGACCTTCGGCCTCATGCTCGCCCTTCGCTTCGTGCAGGGCGCGGGTGCGGCTGCTACGCGCGTCATCACTATCTCGATCGTCCGCGACGTCTATGGCGGCCGGCAGATGGCCGAGGTGATGTCGCTGGTCATGATGGTGTTCATGATCGTGCCTGTGATCGCCCCGTCGATCGGCCAGCTCATCATCAGCTTTGCCGAGTGGCATATGATCTTTGTCATCGTCGCGCTTTATGCGGTGATGAACATCGCAATCGTGCTGTCGAAGCTCGGCGAAACGCTTGATCCGGCCCACCGCCGCGCCTTCACGCCGTCGGTAATCCTCAGCGGTTTCCGCATCGTGCTGACCAACCGGTTGTCGCTGCTTTATACGCTCGCGACCTCGGTTATCCTTGGCGCGCTCTTCGGCTTCATCAACTCGGCGCAGCAGGTGCTGGTCGGCGTCTACGATCTGGGCGTGTGGTTTCCGCTTGTCTTTGCGGCTTTCGCGAGTATGATGGCGGTCGCTTCCTTTACCAACTCCCGCCTCGTCCGCCGCTTCGGCATGCGGCCGTTGTCCCATGCGGCCCTCTGCGGCTTTACGCTCGCAAGCTTCATCTGGATGTCGGCCTCGCTCTATGCGCCGCTGCCCTTCCCGGTCTTCGTGGTCCTCTATTGCGCCACGATGTTCCAGTTCGGGCTGATCGCGCCAAACTTCAACGCCATGGCCATGGAGCCGCTCGGCCATGTCGCCGGCACGGCGTCCTCGGTTCTCGGCTTCATGCAGACGATCGGCGGGAGCGTGATCGGAGCCTTCATCGGCCAGTCCTTCGACGGAACGGCCACCCCGCTTGCCACCGGCTACTTCACCGTCGCGGCCATCGGCCTCGTCTTCGTGCTCATCGCCGAACGCGGCAAGCTGTTCAAACCGCACCATCAGCCGGCCGGCTGATCTCTAAAGCGCCAACTGTCGCTGTCGCGCTCTAAACGGCCGGCCAGCCTTTTCCAAAGATTGAATTTACGGGTTTTCCCAATGTCCACCATCACCAATCAATCCGAACATGTCGACGGGGTCTCGGGGGCCGAGCGCCTCAACATGGGCATCGTCGAATTCATCATCACCATCGCCGTCATGACGGCGAGCGTCGCCATCGCCATCGACAGCATGCTGCCGGCTCTGCCGGCAATCGGCCAGTCGCTGAACGTCGCCAACACCAACGACAGCCAGCTGGTGATCGGCGTCTTCTTCCTCGGCTTCGGCATCTCGCAGATCTTCTTCGGCAGCCTGTCTGATGCCTTCGGCCGCCGCAAGGTGCTGCTCGGCGGCCTCGCCTTCTTCACGGTGTCGATGTTTGCCGCCGCCCTCACCCAGAGCTTCGAGACGCTGCTGATCCTGCGCTTCATCCAGGGCATCGGTGCTGCGGCCATCCGCATCACCACCATGGCGATCGTGCGCGACTGCTTCGGCGGCCGCGAGATGGCGCGCGTCATGTCCTATGTGATGATCGTCTTCATGATCGTACCGATCGTCGCTCCGTCGATCGGCCAGCTCGTCATCCTCTATGCCAACTGGCACTGGATCTTCATCCTGATCGGCGTCATCGGCGCAATCCTCTTCGTCTGGGCCTTTTCCCGCATGAAGGAGTCCCTGCCGCGCGAAGAGCGCATGCCGCTCTCCGTCGGTGCGGTCGCGTCGGGTTTCAAGACCGTTCTCACCAACCGCATCACTTGCGGCTACATGATCGGCATGACGATGTTTACCGCCGTCATCTGCGCCTACATCGTCACGGTCCAGCAGATCTTCGGCGAGGTCTACGGCCTCGGTGACTGGCTGCCGATCGCCTTTGCAGGTACGGCCGGCGGGATTGCTGTCGCCAACTTCGCCAACGGCTTCTTCGTCCGCAGCTTCGGCATGCGCCGCATCTCGCATGTCTCGATGATCCTGTTTACGCTGATCTCGGTCGCGGGCTTCGTGATGTCGCTCTCCGGCACGCCGGCCTTCGTCGTCAGCTATCTGATGTTCTCGGTGCTCCTGATGTTTTTCGCGGTCATCGCGACGAACTTCACCGCGATCAGCCTGGAGCCGATGGGTCACCTTGCCGGCACCGCTACGGCGATCACCGGCTTCGTCTCGACGACCGGTGGCGCGCTCATCGGCGGCGCCGTCGGCCAGCTCTTCAACGGCACGCTGCAGCCGCTGTTCGGCGGCTTCGCCCTCTTCGGGGCCCTGACCATCCTGGCAACGCTCTGGGCCGAGAAGGGCAAGCTCTTCACCCATCCCGGCGACAAGGACGTCAGCATGGATCACGGCGGCGGCCATATGTAACCGGCCGCCGTAAGGCAAACAAAAAGCCCGCCCGGAGCGATCCGGGCGGGCTTTTTATTTTGGGCTGCTTCGTACGGCTCAGACCGTGAAGACCTCGCGGCGCAGCGTCTCCCAGCTCTCCTTGTCGGTGGCAAGCAGCAGGCCGCCATTGAGATGCGACGGCAGATAGGGCGAGCCGTCGAAGCGGGCGGCATAGGCGCCGGCTTCCTGCGAAATCAGCGTGCCGGCCAGGTGGTCCCACGGCATCAGCTTCTGGTACATCAGGAAGTGGATGTGACCGCCGGCAAGCATGCGATATTCATGCGCGGCGCAGCGGTAGCTGGTGGCAATGCGAACCTTGGCCATGTTGGCCATGACTTCGCGGCGTGCTTCCTGCTTGTAAAAACCGGTCGAGGCACCGCCGACCATGGCCTCGAGCGGCACGCCTGCGGTGACCGACAGGCGCTCCTGCGATCCATTGGCGCGGCACATCCAGGCGCCGGAGCCCTTCTCGGCGATCACCCAGTCGTTGCCGAGCGGATCGTAGATGATGCCGGCAACCGTCTCGCCCTTGGCGACGACGCTTGCCATAACGCCGAAGAGCGGCACGCCGGCGGCGAAATTGAAGGTGCCGTCGATCGGGTCGACGACGACGGCGAGATCGGCATCGGCGAGCTTGTCGAGCAGCGCCGGGTCGGCCGCAACCGATTCTTCGCCGACGAAAAGTGCGCCCGGCGCGACGTCTTCGATGCGTGCCTTGATCAGCCGTTCGGCCGCCTCGTCGCCTTCGGTTACGAGGTCGATCGCTTCCGATTTCACCCTGACGTCGCCGGCTTCAAGATTGCGAAACCGCGGCAGGATCTCTTTGACCGCCGCTTCCTGCAGCAGATTGGCAAGGCCGGCAATGTCGACGGAATGGCTCATTCTTTAGGCTCCGGTGTGAGGGACTGGAAATCGAACAGCTTGGGATCGAGCAGGTGCGACGGGTTCACGTGGCCAAGCGCCCGCAGCATCGTGTCCTTGCGGCCCGGCATGCGTCGCTCGATATCGGCCAGCATCGCCTTCATCGCATTGCGCTCGAGGCCGTCCTGTGAGCCGCAGAGGTCGCACGGGATGATCGGAAACTCCATGGCCGCGGCGAACTTGGCGAGATCGTCCTCGGCCGCATAGGCGAGCGGCCGAAGCAGCATCAGGTCGCCCTCGTCGTTCAAGAGCTTTGCCGGCATCGAAGCCAGCCGGCCGCCGTGGAAGAAGTTCATGAAGAAGGTTTCGAGAATGTCCTCGCGGTGGTGGCCGAGCACCAGCGCGTCGCAGCCCTCTTCACGGGCGATGCGATAGAGGTTGCCGCGGCGCAGCCGCGAACAGAGCGAACAGTAGGTCGCCCCCGTCGGCACCTTCTCTTTCACGATCGAGTAGGTGTCGCGATACTCGATGCGATGCTTGACGCCGATCGATGCCAGGTATTCCGGCAGGATGTGCTTGGGGAAGTTCGGCTGGCCCTGGTCGAGGTTGCAGGCAATGAGCTCCACCGGCAGCAGCCCGCGCCATTGCAGGTCCATGAGCAGCGCCAGCAGGCTGTAGCTGTCCTTGCCGCCGGAAAGGCCGATCAGCCAGCGCTTGGCGCCCTTCAGCATGCCGAAGTCGTCGAGCGCCTGGCGGGTCTGGCGAAGAAGGCGCTTGCGCAGCTTGTTAAACGAGACGGAGGACGGCATACGGCTGAACAACGGATGCGCGCCGGCGTCGATTTCGGTCTCAAAAATGGTTTCGGCCTGGTCTTGCGACGCGTTGAGCGAAAGGTCCATGGCGGGGATCCTGTGCGGCAGGCAGGCGCAACCGGCGCCCGGCTAATCTTGGGCCAGCACTTGCCTGCTCCAGCCGTCAAGATCAAGGGAAATCGGCCGCACCGTGCAGATCGCCCTAGTCGGAGGAGTTCAGGGACCGAAGACCGACCAGCCAGTGCGCGCCGCGAGCATTTCGAGCGCCAGCGATCCGAGCAGCGAATTGCCGTTTTCGTTGAGGCCAGGCGACCAGACGGCAACCGACGCCTTGCCAGGCGCCACCGCCAGAATGCCGCCGCCAACGCCGCTCTTTCCCGGCAGGCCGACGCGATAGGCAAAATCGCCCGAGCCGTCATAGTGGCCGCAGGTCAGCATCAGTGCGTTGATGCGCCGCGCCCGCTGGCGCGAGACGACGTTATGGCCGGTCAGCGGATTGCTGCCGCCGGCGGCCAGAAACAGCCCGGCTTTCGCAAGCTGGCTGCAGGTCATGGAAAGCGCGCAGTGATGGAAATAGACGCCGAGCACGTGGTCGACGGGGTGGTCGAGCTTGCCGAAGGAGCGCATGAAATTGGCAAGCGCGAAGTTCCGATAACCGGTGGCCGTCTCCGAACGCGCGACCTCATGGTCGATGACGATCTGGTCGTCGTCGGCGAGATAACGGACGAACTGCACGATCTCGCCGATCAGTTCCCGCGGCGTATGGCCGGCAAGGATCAGGTCGCTGATGGTGATGGCGCCGGCATTGATGAAGGGGTTGCGCGGCTTTCCGCCCTCTTGCTCGAGCTGGACGATCGAGTTGAAGGCGGAGCCTGAGGGCTCGCGGCCGACACGGTGCCAGATGTTCTCGCCGTGCTTGCCGAGCGCCAGCGTCAGCGTGAAAACCTTGGAAACGCTCTGGATCGAGAACGGCACCTCGGCATCGCCGACGCGATAGATCTGGCCGCCTGTGGTCACGATCGCCATGCCGAAATGCTTGGCGTCCACGCGCGCGAGCTGTGGAATGTAGTCGGCGACCTTGCCCTGGCCGAACCGCGGGCTCAGGTCCCGATGAATGTCGTCGATGATCGCCTGCAGATCCTGCGGCTTCTGCTCTTCGGGCATCGGGCTTCCCTCTTGGTCATCGCTTTCGGATCGAGGCGACGATAAGGCGCTTATTCGCTGGGGTCCGCGGTAGCGCGGATGCTGATCGGCACTGACAAAAAAGCCGCCCGTTTCCGGGCGGCTTTCGAAACGTTACAAGGCGTGAGCCTCGGATTAACGCGAATAGAATTCGACGACCAGGTGCGGTTCCATGACGACGGCGTAAGGCACGTCGGAGAGAACCGGTACGCGGACGAAGGTCGCGACCATCTTGTTGTGATCGGCTTCGATGTAGTCCGGAACGTCGCGTTCAGCGAGCGAAACCGATTCGAGAACGGTTACGAGCTGCTTGGACTTTTCCTTGACTTCGATGACGTCGCCCGGCTTGCAACGGTAGGAACCGATGTTGACGCGGACGCCGTTGACCTTGACGTGGCCGTGGTTGACGAACTGACGGGCAGCAAAGACCGTCGGAACGAACTTGGCGCGGTAGACGATCGCGTCGAGGCGCGATTCGAGCAGGCCGATCAGGTTTTCCGGGGTGTCACCCTTGCGGCGGTCAGCTTCGGCGAAGATCGCGCGGAACTGCTTCTCGCGGATGTCGCCGTAGTAGCCCTTGAGCTTCTGCTTGGCGCGCAGCTGTACACCGAAGTCCGAGAGCTTGGACTTGCGGCGCTGGCCGTGCTGGCCCGGGCCGTATTCGCGGCGGTTTACCGGGGACTTCGGACGGCCCCAGATGTTTTCGCCCATACGGCGGTCAATTTTGTACTTGGACGATTCGCGCTTGCTCATCGCATTTCCTTTCAAACAGTTACACCGGCCTGTTTCCAAACCGGATCAAGGAAACACGCCCTCCTCTGAACCCATTTTCGGGGCTCTGACAGGTTTCTCACGATCACGCAGACGGAGAAGCCACGGGACATGTCAAATGAAACACCGGACATTTCTGCCCGGCGTTGGGGCGGCTTTAGTGGGTCCGGCTCCTGTTGTCAAACGAAATCGTGACAAACAGCCGTTGATCAGGCCGGATCACTCGGTGGCGCTTGCTCCAACGAAATCAGCAGTTTCCTGAGGAGCGCCGCCAGCGCCGTGCGGTCTTGCTTGTTCAGCACCTCGAGGTAGCGCGACTCGCTCGCCATGTCGGCGCGAAAGGCGGTTTCCGCAAGGGCTATTCCCTTTTCCGTCAGCCCGACGACGCTGCTGCGGCCGTCGGACGCCGAGCGTTCCCGCTGGATCAATCCTGCCTTCTGCAGCCGGTCGAGCCGGTGCGTCAGTCCACCGGACGAAATCATCAGCAGCGTATAGAGATCCGTCGGCGTCAGCCGGTAAGGCGGGCCGGATCGCCGCAGCGTCGAGATCACGTCGAACTCGCCGCGGTCGATGCCGAAAGAGGCGAAGGTCTCCTCGATCGAGGGGCGCACCAGATTGGAAAGCCGGTAGGCGCGCCCGAGGATGGCCATAGGCTCGGTATTCAGGTCGGGCAGTTCGGCCGCCCACTGCGCTTGCAGACGGTCCACATGGTCCCTTCCCTCATTCTCATTCTGCATCGTTCACCTCGGCATCGGTCAATATATCTTTACGAGAAGATAGTTTCGGATAATATCTTCTCGTGAAGATAATTCATTCCCATTGGGAAGCCAACCCGGACGACGATGGAGGCCAGCATGTTTCATGTCATTCCCCTTACAGAACAGAAGCAGAGCCCAAACCGCACGATCCTGTTTGAAGGTGGGCAATTCGGCACGCCGATCTCGCTGTTCCTGATGGATGCCGAGCCTGGCCAGGGGCCCGCCCTTCACGTTCATCCCTATCCGGAAACATGGATCGTGCACTCGGGCGAAGCGGAGTTCACCGTCGGAGAGCAGAAGATCATGGGTAAGGCCGGCGATATCATCGTCGTCGATCCGGAGACGCCGCACCGCTTCGTCAATACCGGCACCGGCCGCCTGCAGATGACCTGCATCCACGCGTCCGATCACGTTATCCAGGAATGGGTCTGACGCCACGACACCGTAACGCGCCAGCGCCGTCTGAGCGTGGTCGGAATAGCTGATGCCTTTACGCGAAAGGTCGAGGTTCACTCCGCCGCAGCGGCAGCCGCAGCCGTCACATCCGGCCCGTTGGCGTCGCCTGGAGCGGTCTCGCTGCCAAGGTCCGGGAACGCGACGATGCGCTTTCCGGCAAAATCCGCATGGATGACGATCAACCCATGCTCCTCGAAGTAGCCGAGCAGACGGCGGGCCCGCCTTGCGGAGTGCGTGCCATAGGCGCGCGCGATCATCGCGTCGGAAGGGCACGGCAGGCTGCGGACGGCCGCCTGCGCCATCATCAGGAACACGGCTTGCAAGTCCTCGGTAACGCGATCGGCAAGCTGCAAGGCCTGCGCCCAGGTTTCCGTTGCCGCCGTCTCCGCGTCGATGCCGGAGCGCGCGACGGCCATCTTGCGGCGGAAGGCGCTCAGCGACAGGGCTGCACCGGATGGCAGCCGGCGAATGCGGCATCGCACCAGAAAATCCTGGAACAGTTCTGCATCGGGGCGGAAGGCTGCTTCCGGATTGCTGAGGATTTCGACAAAGACGCTGTCGAGCAGGCTCTCTTTTTCCTCGGCGGAAAGTTCCGGCTGCGCCTGCCTTGCCTCGACCGGCGCGGCAGGCTCGGGCCGCGGGCGGGACAGCTCGGCCAGGATGTCGGTCGTCGGGCGCGGCGGCGCAACGGCGCGGCGCATGATGGGCCGCGTCAGCTCCTCCGGATCCGGCGTGAAGATCAGATCCTCGACGTCCTGCGGCGCTTCCGGCAGCGGCATCAGCTTCGGGCTCGTCGAGCGCGCCGAGGTCTCGACCGCGCCGATCGTCACCTTGAGCGGCCGGCGCGACAGCGCCGGGCCAAGCGCGACGAAGGAACCGCGCTTGAGGTCGCGGAACATTTCCGCCGTGCGCCGGTCCATACCGAGCAGATCGGCTGCGCGCAGCATGTCGATGTCGAGGAAGGTGCGGCCCATCAGGAAGTTCGAGGCTTCCGCCGCCACGTTCTTGGCGAGCTTTGCCAGGCGCTGCGTGGCGATCACTCCGGCAAGGCCGCGTTTGCGGCCGCGGCACATCAGGTTGGTCATGGCGCCGAGCGAAATCTTGCGCACCTCTTCGGTGACGTCGCCGGCAACCGACGGCGCAAACATCTGCGCCTCGTCGACGACGACCAGCACCGGATACCAGAACTCGCGATCCGCATCGAACATGGCGTTCAGGAACACGCCGGCATTGCGCATCTGCTGCTCGATATCGAGACCTTCAAGCGAGAGCACGCAGGAAACACGATGCTGGCGAATGCGGTTGGCAATGCCGATCAGCTCGGCGTCGGTGCGTTCACCCTCGACCACCACATGGCCGAACTTGTCGGCGAGCGTGACGAAATCACCCTCGGGATCGATGATGCACTGCTGCACCCATGGCGCGGACTGTTCCAGCAGCCGGCGCAACAGATGCGACTTGCCCGAACCGGAATTGCCCTGCACCAAGAGACGGGTGGCCAGAAGCTCCTCGATATCGAGCGAGGCCGATGTCCCTTCGGACGTCGCTCCCATGTCGATGCCGACCTTCATTTCCACCTCGTCATGTTAAATCTTACGCAGGTCCGGATGCGATACCGTTGCGCACTGTGCCTGAATACTCTTGATTGATTCGCGATCACGCGGAGACCGCCTATCGGGCGACACCTAGCACGGATTTCCCGGAAATCCTGCCGTCGGCGCACATAACCCACAGGGAATACGCTTTGGAAAGTCTCCTCGGAAAAGAACCAGATGTAGAATCTGGCGGTCACAATATAAAGTTGAATGTCGTACTTTTGCGAGAAGGCACGGACGCCCATATGCGATTTGGTCGAAGCGATTTGCCGGGGCAGGAATGCAGCACCACGAAACAGCGCAGCAGATGGAACTGAACAATCTCGATCGCCGTATGCGCGATGCTTACAAGGACACGCAACGGGTCGCCTCGAAAGACGACGCCGAACGCGCCAGCCGCATACGCTTTCGCGCCGCCTGCGTGCTAGCTGTTCTGATCGGCCTGTTGCTGGCGATCTTCCTTTAAAGCACCGTGCCGGCCATAGGAACGCATGAACGGGGCACTACCCGATCGCTTCGGCATGCCCTGCTCGCTTTTCCCCGATGGCATCAAGTGCCACCGTCAGGCCAAAGCCCTGCATCAGCCGCCGCGTGGCGAAATCCGGTTTGCCGGAGGTGAAGATCGCCGGGTCCTGGCCGTTCAGCGGCTCGAAGCCGTTTGGCTGCGGCACGAGCGAGCGCGCCCGTCTGGCAATCGCTTCCGCCGGATCCAGCCAATCGACCGGCCAGGGTGCCAGCCTGCGGAAGACGTTCGCCATGAAGGGATAGTGGGTGCAGGCAAGCACGACGATATCGGTCTTCCTGCCGTCCATCTCGACGAAACACGGTGCGATCTCGGCTAGTACCGTTTCGTCGTCCAGTTTCTCGCCGCGGATATAGGCCTCCGCCATCTTGGCGAGGTTTTCGGAGCCGACGAGCCGCACATGGCATTGGCTGGCGAAGGACTGGATGAGATCGCGCGTATAGGCCCGCTTGACGGTACCCGGGGTCGCCAGCACCGAAACAAGGCCGGAGCGTGTGCGCTCTGCCGCCGGCTTGATCGCGGGCACCGTGCCCACAAAGGTCATCTGAGGAAAGGCCGCGCGCAGATCGGCGCCGACCAGCGTGAAGGCGGTGTTGCAGGCGATCACGCAGATTTCCGGATCATGCTCGGAAAGCAGCCGGCCGAAGAGCGCGATCACGCGCTCTTTCAGCGCCGCCTCTTCCCAGCCGCCATAGGGAAAGCCGGCATCGTCGGCGACATAGATGAAATGCCGCTCGGGCATCAGCACCCTCGCCTCACGCAGCACGGTCAAGCCACCGATGCCGCTGTCGAAGACGAGGATGGGTTTCAGTTCACTCGCTGTCACCTTTGTCTCGCGCTTTCCTGCTGTGTTCACCCGGAGCGCCGGAGCCGCGCGGGTTTTCCCGCGTGAACCGGTCGAGCGAAGAAATGACGCCGCGCAGCACCTGGATTTCGGATTCGGTAAAGGACGGCCTGGTCAGAACCGCGCGCAGGTTCTCGACCAATTTCGGCTTTTTGTCGGCGGAACGGAAGTAGTTGCGCGCCTCAAGCGCTTCCTCGACATGCTCGAACAGACCCTGCAGGTGTTCCTTGGTCGCCGGCCGCTGCTCGATCGCCTGGAACGAGGTCTGGTCCTCAGACTCCATGCCGGTCTTCAGCCACTCATAGGACATCAGAAGCACGGCCTGGGCGAGATTGAGCGAGGCGAAAGCGGGATTGACCGGAAAGGTCACGATCTCGTCGGCCAGAGCCACCTCTTCGTTGGTGAGGCCCGTGCGCTCGCGTCCGAACAGGATGCCGGTTTTCTCTCCGGTCTGGAAGCGCTGACGGAGCGTGCGCGCCGCGACGATCGGCGAACGCACCGGCTTGTAGCCATCGCGGTCGCGGGCGGTCGTGGCATAGACGAAATTGAGATCGGCGATCGCCTCTTCGACCGAACCATAGAGCTTGGCAGCGTCGATCACGTGGTCGGCACGGCTTGCGGCTGATCGTGCCTTTTCGCTCGGCCAGCCGTCGCGCGGATTGACGAGCCGAAGCTCCGCCAGGCCGAAATTCGCCATCGCGCGGGCGACCATACCGATGTTTTCGCCGAGCTGCGGATAGGCGAGAATGATCGCCGGTCCTTCCGCCAGAAGTTCGCGCTCGCTGTTCGTTCCTGCCATTTCCTTAGCCTTCGCCTTTCGTTCGGCGTTTCCCTTGCACAAATGCGGGCGAAATTAAAGTCCACTACAAATGAAGCCGGTTGAGAGACACCCCGATCATTTCCAGACCAAGCTCCGCATCGTCCTTCGAAATCGGCAGGTGGCGATCGACCGGCGCACCGATCCGGCCGACCTGGTAGAAATAGGCCGAGGCCTTGTCGCGCACCGTCTGGACGAGCGCGAGATTGGCGTCGATGTCCGCCTTGAAATCGGTTCCTTCCAGCGCCGCATCCGTGCCGACACGCCGCGCGAAAACCCGTGCCCAGTAGGTGCAGGCCATGAAGATCGCCAGCGCCTGGCGCACATGACCGGGACGCGTCACCAACTGCCAGGGAAGCCCGAGCGGCTTTGCGGCGGCGGCCAGGTCACGATAGGCGCGGTCGAGCGCCTGCGAGCGGGTAATGAGCACCAGACCCGATGCCCCGTCCCGCGCCGCCTGCAGCAGGCCCTTGAGTTCGTCGCACCAGGTTGCGACGGCGGCATCGAGCGTCGTGCGGGTGCGCGTCGGAAACACGACGAAGGCGACCGCCGCACCGGCGATCGAGCCGATCATGGTTTCCTCCAGGCGCAGTTGCAGCAGATGCGGGCTCAGCACGCCCATCAGGCTATAGACCAGCGACAGAACGACGGAGATGAAGAAGGTCATCGTCGCATAGGAGACGGCGAGGAAATAGAAGGCGAGAAAGACGCAAAGTGCGCTGAGCGGCAGCACCAGGTAGATATTGCCGGCTACCAGCGTGCCGACGATGATGCCGACCACAATGCCAAACAGTGTGCCGGCCGAGCGCTGCAGCGCCTTGACCGCCGTATCGCCACGCGAGCGCGTGTTGGTGAAGACGAGAAACGCCGCAAGCACCGCCCAGAACCAACGCTCCCGCGACAGCATCAACCCGAACACCATGGCGATGCCCGAAGCGAGCGTGATCTGGATCGCCGCCTTCAAGGCGGGATCGTTCAGCGACGGCCTCCAGCGGGCGGCAACGCCGCTCAAGTGCAGTGGCGGCTCTTCCAGATCGGCCGGCGTCAGCTTTGCAAGGCTTCGGGCGAGCCTTTGCCGGACGTTGCGCAGCCACAGCAGCGCCTTCACCGTTTCTTCGCGGCGCGGAGCGGCATCGCCGAGCCGCGCGATCTCCGCGTCGATCCGTCCGCCGTCGCGCGCCACCATCGCCTCCACCAGTGCCGGCGGCGGCATCGATTGGAAGCTGACGACCATCACGCTTTCGGCCGCAAGATGCAGGTCGAAGAGGTTGATGACGAGGTCGGAGGTCGTAAGGCCGGGCTGCGGTTCCGGCCGCCGGTTTTCCGTCGGAATGAAGCTTTCCGCCATCAGCACCGCTTCCTTCAGCCGCTCTTCGGCCGCATGCAGCTGACGACGATCGGCCGGTGACAGAACGGGCTTGCGGGCGATCTCCGCCAGTTGCAGCAGCATCTGGTCTACGCGACGCTGCACGCTTGCGGTGGCGCGCAGGAGGTCGCGATAGCGATCATCCGGCAACAGCCGCGTGCGGACGAGATGCGCGACGGTGGCCGAGACGGCCGCTCCGAAGAACAGGGCTGGCAACTGGTCGAGCGTGGGCCTCAGATAGGCGCCGGTGAAATAGGACATGAAGGCGAACATGCCGACGGCAAAACCGCGGGGGCCGAAGGAGCGGCCATAGACCGCGAGAAAGATGATCAGCAGGAAGACGACGTCGGAAACGTAGCGGTGATTCTCGAGAACCGACGCAAGCCCCACCATCGAAACGCCGACGAGGACGGCGATGATGCGGGTGAGCCGCTGGCCGGCAATGGTGCGATCGCGCACCGCCAGTCCCCCTTCGATCGACAGCGACGCCGCAAGCCCGAAGGCGGCCGGCGGCAGCGGTGCGACGAGGTAATGAAACGCCATCAGCAGCAGGATGGAAACGACGATCGTCGCGGTGATGCGCGAGGCCTGCCGCAGGCGGGAGAAGGCCGGATCGTTGGCAAGAAGCCAATCGCGCATACGGGAACGAAGTGCCATCGGAAGCCTTTGCCTGTCCCGCGGCCGCCTGTGGACGCGCGCCGCCTTCGCCGGTTCTTCCTGCATAGCGGCAGATGCGATCTTTGCAAGGCCGGCGCGACGAAAGCAGGCGTCGAAAAGCGGTGGCGAAGAGCCGTCCGAGGTCCGTCTCCACCTCCATCCAAAGTTTCAGCCAAGCATGCTTTGCCTTGTCGGTTCTGAGTGCTATAGGGCACAGGATTTTTCAGAGAGGAAGGGACATCGCTCCCGCTGTCCCGCATAAGCTACGAGGCATATTCATGGCAAAGATCAAGGTCGCCAATCCGGTCGTCGAACTCGACGGCGATGAGATGACCCGCATCATCTGGCAGTTCATCAAGGACAAGCTGATCCATCCCTACCTCGACGTCGATCTGGAATATTACGACCTCAGCGTCGAAAACCGCGATGCTACTGAAGACCAGGTAACGATCGACGCCGCCAACGCGATCAAGAAGCACGGCGTCGGCGTCAAGTGCGCCACGATCACGCCGGATGAAGCCCGCGTCGAGGAGTTCAAGCTGAAGAAGATGTGGAAGTCGCCGAACGGCACGATCCGCAACATCCTCGGCGGCGTCATCTTCCGCGAGCCGATCATCTGCAAGAACGTTCCGCGCCTGGTTCCGGGCTGGACCAAGCCGATCATCGTCGGCCGTCACGCCTTCGGCGACCAGTACCGCGCCACCGACTTCAAGTTCCCGGGCAAGGGCAAGCTGACGATGAAGTTCGTCGGTGAAGACGGCAAGGAAATCGAATACGACGTCTTCGACGCACCGTCGGCCGGCGTTGCCATGGGTATGTACAACCTGGACGATTCGATCACCGAATTCGCGCGCGCGTCGTTCAACTACGGTATCCAGCGCAAGGTTCCGGTGTACCTGTCGACCAAGAACACCATCCTCAAGGTCTATGACGGTCGCTTCAAGGACATCTTCCAGCAGGTGTTCGACGCCGAATTCGCCGAGAAGTTCAAGGAACTGAAGATCTGGTACGAACACCGCCTGATCGACGACATGGTCGCTTCGGCCCTGAAGTGGTCCGGCGGCTACGTCTGGGCGTGCAAGAACTACGACGGCGACGTGCAGTCGGACATCGTCGCCCAGGGCTTCGGCTCGCTCGGCCTGATGACTTCGGTTCTGATGACGCCGGATGGCAAGACGGTCGAAGCCGAAGCCGCGCACGGCACGGTTACCCGCCACTACCGCCAGCACCAGAAGGGCGAAGAAACCTCGACCAACTCGATCGCCTCGATCTTTGCCTGGACCCGTGGTCTCGCTCATCGCGCCAAGCTCGACGGCAACGCCGAACTCGCAAAGTTCTCCGAAACGCTTGAGAAGGTCTGCGTCGACACCGTCGAAGCCGGCTTCATGACCAAGGACCTGGCGCTCCTCATCGGTCCCGATCAGCCGTGGCTCTCGACCACCGGCTTCCTCGACAAGATCGACGAGAACCTGCAGAAGGCCATGGCTGCCTGATAGGCTCCAGTCGAAGAGACAACGAAACCCAGCCTCGCGCCGGGTTTCTTTTTTGGACCGATCAAAATTCCGGAACGCGGATCGGCGCCGGACTGCAGCCGGTACTCGCACGACTTCAAGGCGAGCGCGGCCATGCTACCGGCAGCGACTGCTAGAACATGTCGCGGCTGCTGCTGCGCGGATCGTCGCTGACGATATGTGGGTCGTAGATCCCGCCTCTCGCGCTCCGGCGCCATGGCCGGGCCGGATCGACGGGGTCCCTGCCGATATCCGCCACGACGATCGATGGTCCATCCCCGCTGCATCGGACCGCCCATTGCCCGTCGGGCGAAACAATCCCTGAAGGAGCCGTCAGGCCGGGCTGCGCGAGAACCGCAAAACTCGCCCAATAGCGATTGATCGAAGCATGCCCCTGCACCTCGGCGGCAAAGGCAATGTCGTTCGCCAGAGCGCCGCCGGAGGTCGAAAACAGCACGCAATCGACGTTCAGCTGTTCGTATTCGCCGAAAATCTCGGGAAAGTGGCACTCGATGCCGAGCGCGCAGCCGAAGCGGACGCCGTCGACCTCGAACGTCAAAGGGATCGTTCCGGGCGTGTACATGAACGAGACCTTGGTGTTCGACAGCATGCGCTCATCGTAGCGTGTCGCGACCGCCCCCTTATCCGAGATCACATAGAGGCTGTTGTGCGGGCGATGCGGTTCGGTGAGCTTGTGAACGGATCCAAGGACCGTCCATAGCCCGAGGTCCCGCGCCAACGTCCGTATGGCATCAAGCTCCTTGCGCAGAACCGTCCACTCGAAACGGCGCCAATCGGACGGGCCTATTTCGCGCGGACCGATCGTCGACATGATGCGCTTGTTCGGAAAGCACGTCGCGCCCTCGGGGAAATGCAGCACCCGCGCGCCGGCCCGATGCGCCTCCCGCATCAGGTGTCGGATCCCTTCGCCGGCATGGTGAAGTGCCGCCGCATCGCGGGGATCGTCGAAATAGCCGGATTGCGCCACGGCCAGACGCAGCAATCTTGGTTGCGCCACCAAGTCTTCCGCCGAAGCCTGGCGAAGATGCATGAGTGCAGTTGTATAGGATTCGCCGGAATTGGCGGCACGGGCGCGAACACGCCGTTTGAAATTTCGGTTTTCAGTCATCACAGGGCCTTTCGCGTCTCGGGCAAGTTCCCCAGCAACCGGACCCGAAACGGTGGGACCGAGATTGCGACCCGAGACTGAAGCCCCTTTGCCTCCGTGAAAGGATCGTGCTGGGGACGATCTTTGGAGGTTCGGCGCAGGCCACGCCGAACCAAAAGGTGCCGCTCGGACACTGATTCGTCAATTGCGGGTGTGTGCTCGGGTGTCGGTCACTTCAAAGGCAGATAGATCTCGCTCAAGAGTTCGGTCGGCGCAACTTCGCGGGGATTGTTGAGATATTTCTCGAACATCAGGCTGTCGCGGATATCGCGGCCGGACTGCGGCAGCCATGTGCCGTAGAGCCATTGGTAGGCCTTCGGCATATCCGCGTAAGGGCCTTTGTGGCGAAGCACCGCATAGCGGCCGCCGTCGAGATGCTGCGGGATTAACGGCGCCTCCGCCGGCATCGGTCCGCGCGCGCTGACGCAGGCAAAGGAGCGCAGTTTTTCCGCGGGCACCAGTTCCGGATCGTCTAGGTAGATGCCGATCATCTCCATGTCCGGCCGGAACAATTGCCGTGAAAAGAGGGTGCCATAGAGCGTCTCGAACGCCTTGCCGATCTCCATATAGGAGCCGGTGTGGGCGACGCCGACGAGGTCGAAGGCTTCGACGTCCTTCAGGGTGACTTCATACATGTCTGGAATTCCTTCCGTTGAAGCGGTTTCAAAGGCGACATGGCTCCCCTCCTTGCGGTATCGCGCCGGCGGCAGCCCATAGGCGGCCTTGAAGGTGCGGTTGAAGGATTGCAGATTGGGATAGCCAGAGCGCTGCGCGATCGTTTCGACAGGAAGATCGGTCTGGGCGAGATCGGCCGCTGCCCGCTGCAGCCGCAGCCGCTTCACCGTTCCTGCCAGCGTCTCGCCGTGAACGGCCCGGTAGATCCGGTGCCAATGGTGCGGCGACAGACAGGCAATCTCGGAAAGGCGATCGAGGTCGAGATCGCCGTCGAGATGACCGTAGATGTAGTCGCTGACCCGGTGCAGACGCCGTTCATAGGTCGCCCACGCTACCCGCTCTTCCATGTCCAACCTTTCGCGCTTTGCTCACGGATGGGTAGACCATAGATCAATTTGACAAATCCTGCGGAGTTGCGGGCGTGCTTCGACTGAGATTTGTACGAGCCTTCCGCGATATAGGACCCCAGAACGGTGCCTTGGCCAGCAATCACGTTTCGGTTTGACCGTCCGAGGCGCCGAGGCTCTGTTCGTGTGGGCTGGTGATCCGGCGGGGTATGACACGCACGACCGGAGGGGGCTCGCGGGACCGCGAGCGTGAAGCTACACAAGCCCTGCCCGATGCAAACAAAAAGGGCGCCGCAACGGACGCCCCTTTTCCTGTTCTGCTGCGGGTACCAATCAGCCGGCGAGTGCGACGGCCACCGCTTCGATCGCTTCGGCCGCCTTGTCGCCATCCGGACCGCCGGCCTGGGCCATGTCGGGACGGCCGCCGCCGCCCTTTCCGCCGAGAGCGGCGGATGCGACGCGAACGAGGTCAACGGCGCTGAGCTTCGAGGTCAAGTCGTCGGTCACGGCAACGACCGCGCTTGCCTTGCCATCGCCGGAAACGCCGACGAAGGCAACGACGCCGGAGCCGAGGCTCTTCTTGCCGTCATCGGCCAGGCTCTTCAGATCCTTGGGCTCGACGCCCGAAACGACCTTGCCGAGGAAGCGAACGCCGGCGATTTCGCGGGCGGCATCGGCCGAACCCGCTTCGCCGCCACCACCGAGTGCCAGCTTCTTCTTGGCCTCAGTCAGCTCGCGTTCCAGCTTGCGGCGCTCGTCGAGCAGCGCCTCGACGCGGCCGAGCACGTCGCCCGGCTGAACCTTCAGCGTGTTGGCGAGCGTCTTCACGCGCTCGTCCTGCTCGTTCAGATAAGCGCGTGCCGCTTCACCGGTCAGCGCCTCGAGGCGACGAACGCCGGCGCCGACGGCGCTTTCCGAGACGACGCGCACCAGGCCGATGTCACCGGTGGCAGACACGTGCGTGCCGCCGCAGAGTTCGACGGAGTAAGCGCGGTTGGCCTTGGAGCCGTGGATGCCGCGGCCCATCGAGACGACGCGAACCTCATCGCCGTACTTCTCGCCGAAGAGCGCCATCGCACCTTCGGCAATCGCATCATCGACGCTCATCAGACGCGTGGTCACCGGCGTGTTCTGGACGATGATCTCGTTGGCCATCTCTTCAACGACCTTCAGCTCCTCGGCCGTCATCGGCTTCGGATGAGAAACGTCGAAGCGCAGGCGTTCCGGCGCTACCAGCGAGCCCTTCTGGGCCACGTGGGTGCCGAGCACTTCGCGAAGCGCCTCATGCAGGAGGTGCGTTGCCGAATGGTTGGCGCGCAGGCGCGAGCGGCGGGCGTGATCGACGTCGAGCTGGGCGGCGTCGCCGGTCTTGACCGTGCCTTCGGCCACGGTCGCGAAGTGGACGAAGAGCCCCTCGCCGCGCTTCTGCGTGTCGGTGACGGTGAGCTTGCCGCTTTCCGTCGTGATCGTGCCGGTATCGCCCATCTGGCCGCCCGATTCGCCGTAGAACGGCGTCTGGTTGAGCACCACCTGGACGGTGTCGCCCTTGGCGGCGGTTGCTACGACAGCGCCATCGCGCACGATCGCCTGGATCACGCCCTCGGCGGTCTCGGTGTCATAGCCGAGGAAATCGGTCGCGCCGTGCTTTTCCTTGATCTCGAACCAGATGGTCTCGGTCGCAGCTTCACCGGAACCGGCCCAGTTGGCGCGGGCTTCGGCCTTCTGGCGCTCCATGGCAACCGAGAAGGCGTCGGTATCGACGGTGATGCCCTTGGCGCGCAGCGCGTCCTGGGTCAGGTCGAGCGGGAAGCCGTAGGTGTCGTAGAGCTTGAAGGCGGTTTCACCGTTGAACTGGTCGCCTTCAGACAGATCGGCAGATGCGTCGGACAGCAGATTGAGACCGCGCTCCAGCGTCTTGCGGAAACGGGTTTCCTCAAGCTTCAGCGTCTCGGAGATCAGCGCTTCGGCGCGCACCAGTTCCGGATAGGCGCGGCCCATCTGGCCGACGAGTGCCGGCAAGAGCTTCCACATCAACGGATCCTGGGCGCCCAGCAGCTGCGCGTGACGCATCGCACGACGCATGATGCGGCGAAGCACGTAGCCGCGGCCTTCGTTCGACGGCAGCACGCCGTCGGCGATCAGGAAGGCGGACGAACGCAGGTGGTCGGCAATGACGCGGTGGCTGGCGCGACGGTCGCCTTCAGCCTTGACGCCGGTCGCTTCTTCCGATGCGGCGATCAGCGCGCGGAAGAGGTCGATGTCGTAGTTGTCGTGTTCGCCCTGCAGCACGGCTGCGAGACGCTCGAGGCCCATGCCGGTGTCGATCGACGGACGCGGCAGGTTGACCCGCTCTTCCTTGGTGATCTGCTCGTACTGCATGAAGACGAGGTTCCAGATCTCGATGAAGCGGTCGCCGTCTTCATCGGCCGAGCCCGGAGGTCCGCCCCAGATATGGTCGCCGTGGTCGTAGAAGATTTCCGAGCACGGGCCGCAGGGGCCGGTATCGCCCATGGCCCAGAAGTTGTCACTGGTCGGGATGCGGATGATGCGGTCGTCGGAGAAACCGGCGATCTTCTTCCAGAGATCGAAGGCCTCGTCATCGGTGTGGTAAACCGTGACCAGCAGGCGCTTGGCGTCGAGGCCATACTCCTTGGTGATCAGGTTCCAGGCGAGCTCGATCGCGTTCTCCTTGAAGTAATCGCCGAAGGAGAAGTTGCCGAGCATTTCGAAGAAGGTGTGGTGACGCGCGGTGTAGCCCACATTGTCGAGGTCGTTGTGCTTGCCGCCGGCGCGAACGCACTTCTGCGCCGTAACGGCCGTCGAATAGGGGCGCTGCTCCAGGCCGGTGAAGACGTTCTTGAACTGCACCATGCCGGCATTGGTGAACATCAATGTCGGGTCATTGCGCGGCACCAACGGGCTCGACGACACGACCTCGTGACCGTTCCTGCGGAAATAGTCGAGAAAGGTCGACCGGATTTCATTCACGCCGCTCATCTTGCGTCCTATTCTTAAGCACCGATTCCGGCCCGGGTACGGCCCACGCCGCGCCACTAAGCCATCGTCCCTAAACCCTGCGGCCACCCGTGGTGACCGCACCCTCCAACGCGCTGGGTCGCCGGAACCAAAGGCTTTTATCGCTCACATATCCGACTGTCCAGACGCCAGCAAAAAACCGGCCGCCCACGGGACGACCGGTTTTCTGGTAACCTCAGTGGGCCGAGCGGCTTATGCTTCCGGCGGCTCGTCACCGTCGTCCGCTTCCGGACCGCCATTCTCGAGGAACCGATCAGCGATCAGGCCGGCGTTCTGGCGCAGCGCCGTTTCGATTTCGCGCGCGAGATCCGGATTGTCGCGCAGGAACGTCTTGGCGTTCTCGCGGCCCTGGCCGAGACGCTGGCTGTTGTAGGAGAACCAGGCGCCCGACTTTTCGACGATGCCGGCCTTGACGCCGAGGTCGACCAGTTCGCCGGTCTTCGATACGCCCTCGCCATACATGATGTCGAATTCGACCTGCTTGAAGGGAGGGGCCATCTTGTTCTTGACGACCTTGACGCGGGTCTGGTTGCCGACGACCTCTTCGCGCTCCTTGACCGAGCCGATGCGGCGGATGTCGAGGCGAACCGAGGCGTAGAACTTCAGCGCGTTGCCTCCGGTGGTGGTTTCGGGCGAACCGAACATCACGCCGATCTTCATGCGGATCTGGTTGATGAAGATGACCATGCAGTTCGACTTGGAGATCGACGCCGTCAGCTTGCGCAGCGCCTGGCTCATCAGGCGGGCCTGCATGCCCGGCAGGCTGTCGCCCATTTCGCCTTCGATTTCGGCGCGCGGCACGAGCGCGGCGACCGAGTCGACGACCAGCACGTCGATCGCGCCGGAACGCACCAGCGTGTCGGTGATCTCAAGCGCCTGTTCGCCGGTGTCGGGCTGCGAGATCAGGAGGTTTTCGAGGTCGACGCCGAGCTTGCGGGCATAGACCGGATCGAGCGCGTGTTCGGCGTCGACGAAGGCGCAGATGCCGTCCTTCTTCTGTGCTTCGGCGACGGTCTGCAGCGCCAGCGTCGTCTTACCCGAGCTTTCCGGGCCGTAAATTTCAACAATGCGGCCCTTCGGCAGGCCGCCAATGCCGAGCGCGATGTCGAGGCTGAGAGAGCCGGTCGAAACCGTCTCGATCTCAATGATGCTGTCCTTCCCACCGAGCTTCATGATCGATCCCTTACCGAACGAACGTTCGATCTGGGAAAGTGCCGCTTCAAGTGCCTTGCTTTTATCCACCGATTTGTCCTCTACGAGCCGCAAAGAGTTTTGTGCCATTTGGTCCACCTTTAGGTTATTGAAGCTACCGAGGCAATGAAGCCGCCGCAGGAGTTTTTGTACATGTTTTGTTCCGTATTTGCAAGAGCGCGACAACACATTGAAAAACAATAGCTTTCAACGATACGTTCGATTCTTGTTCACGGAACGAAACCAGAGTTTTCGAATGTTGGCGCAAGCCCTTCGAACCTGCCCGGCAAGGCTCGGCCGATTCGCCTGCGCATGAGACTTTGAGCAGGTCGGGCGCGTGGCGCTTTGCGACGCGGCATTGCAGGATGCCAACAGATATTCGGCCGATCGGCCAAGCAGAGGAACATTCATGACGCAAGCTGACATCGCCGTTTTCGGTGGCGCGCATATCGACAGGCGCGGCCGTATATCGGGAACGACAGCGCCCGGGTCGAGCAATCCGGGAAGCTGGTTCGAAGAAGCGGGCGGCGGTGGTTTCAATGCCGCGCGCAACCTGGCGCGGCTTGGCCACAGCGTGCGCATGATCAGCACCCGCGGCGGTGATGCGGCCGGCGAGATGGTGACCGCAGCCGCGGCCGCCGCTGGCGTCATCGACAGTCCCCTGACCTTTCTTGACCGCCAGACGCCGAGCTATACGGCGATCCTCGAAAACGACGGCAATCTGGTGATTGCGCTTGCCGACATGGAACTCTACCGGCTGTTCTCGCCACGGCAGTTGCAGCGGCGGGCGCTCCGCGAGGTCATCGCCGCGAGCAAGCTGGTGCTGACCGACGCCAACCTGCCGGAAGAAACGATCGCCGCACTTGCCCAGTCGGCTGCCGGCAACCGCCGCATCGTCGCCGGGATCGCTGTTTCGCCGGCCAAGGTCATCCGCTACCGGCCGTGCCTCTCGCATCTCTCGTTCCTGTTCATGAACGAATCCGAGGCGCGGGCGCTGACCGGCAAGGAGGCCGCCGAGGCGGAAGAATGGCCGGCCCTGTTGCGCGGTCTCGGCATCAACGGAGGCGTCGTGACCCGGGGCGGCCGTGCGGTCGTTGCCTTCGAGGGCGACAGCGCCTGTGTCGTCGTGCCGCCGGCCCTGCCCGCCCTTGCCGACGTCACCGGCGCCGGCGACGCGCTCGCCTCCGGCTTCCTTTCCGCCCGCCTTGCCGGCCGCGATATCGCCGATTGCCTGCGGCACGGCATCGCAGCCGCCGGTTTAACGTTGCGTTCTCCCTTGGCCGCATCCGAAGAGATGTCCGCGGCCAATCTCGAACAGGCGCTGGCCCTTGTGCCCGCGCCCCAAATGCTGTCATGACATTTGCCAGCAGAACTCCCAAGGAAAGACCATGACCAAACCCGCTTCCCCCTTCCTGCCGATGGAATATTCCGACGAGGTCGCAGCCGCCAAGGCGCGTGGCGCGCCGATCGTGGCGCTGGAATCGACCATCATCACCCATGGCATGCCCTACCCGGGCAACCTGAACATGGCCCGCAGCGTTGAAGCGATCATCCGCGAACAGGGTGCCGTGCCGGCGACCATCGCCGTCATTCATGGCGTACTGCATATCGGCCTTGACGATGCCAAGCTCGAAGAACTGGCCAAGACCCAGGGCGCGATGAAGGTCTCGCGCGCCGATCTCGCCTTCGCGATCGCCGAGCGCCGCACCGGCGCGACCACCGTCGCCGCGACGATGATCGCAGCTGCCCGCGCCGGCATCCGCGTCTTTGCGACCGGCGGCATCGGCGGCGTGCACCGTGGCGCCGAGCTCTCCTTTGACATCTCCGCCGACCTCGATGAACTCGCCCGCACGGGTGTCATCGTCGTCTGCGCCGGCGCGAAGGCGATCCTCGACATTCCGAAGACGCTCGAAGTGCTCGAGACCCGCGGCGTTCCGGTCGTCACCTATGACAGCGAAATCTTCCCGGCCTTCTGGTCGCGCGACAGCGGCCTCAAGAGCCCGCTGATGCTGAACAGCCCGGCCGCGATCGCCAACTTCCAGACCATGCGCGAGCTGCTCGGCGTCGAAGGCGGCATGCTGGTCGCCAATCCGGTTCCGGAAGCTGCCGAGATCCCGCGCGAAGAGATGGAAATCTATATCGCCCGCGCGCTCGACAATGCCGAGAACGACGAGATCACCGGCAAGGCGGTCACGCCCTATCTGCTCAGCAACCTCTTTGAAATGACCGAGGGCCGCAGCCTCGAGACCAACATCGCGCTGGTCGAGAACAATGCCCGGCTTGCCGGCGAGATCGCCGTCGCGCTGAACGTGAAGTAATCCGGTAAGAAACGGCGAGAAATAGAGAAGCCCGGCCCGCAAGCGCCGGGCTTTTTACATTGGCGAAGGCTGACGATGCGTTGGAAGTTTGATCAAGCACCTGATGTTGCCTGCGTAACCTGCCGCTCGGTGCTCGCGGGGCACACGGTTCTCGTCGCAACACATCATGAAGACGATCATTCATGGGCGTTTACAGATGGCGCACCGATCGACATGGCGAAAGTGCTGGTGGTCGCGATGGCGGAGGTCGTCGAGCGCCACACCGACCTTGACGAGATCGCCGATCTTCCTCCCGGCTGGTCGGCAACGCGCGCCTCGGCCAATGGGCCTTGGTCAAGGCAGCAGAACGACTAGGGGCGGAACCCTAACGTACCCAGCGCCGGACCCCGGTCGATATTCCCTTGCGTTCAACGGCCCTAGGAATCGAGCATTTCGCGCACGGAAACCGCCAGCTGCTTCAGCGAGAACGGTTTGGGCAGGAAGCCGAACTTGGCATCCGCCGGCAGGTTGCGGGCAAAGGCGTCTTCGGCATAGCCCGAGACGAAGATGAACTTCAGGTCCGGGTACTTCTTGCGCAGTTCGGTCAGGAGCGTCGGTCCGTCCATTTCCGGCATCACCACGTCGGATACGACGATATCGACGGCGCCGTTGAGCTCGTCCATGATGTCGAGCGCCTCGACGCCGGAGCCCGCTTCGTAGACGGTGTAGCCGCGCGTTTCCAGCATGCGCTTGCCGCCGCGACGAACAGCCTCCTCGTCCTCGACGAGCAGCACGACTGCCGAATCGCCGGTCAGATCGGTCGGCTCCTCGTTCTTGACCACGGGAGCCGCTATCGTCTGCACCACCGGCGCAGCAACGGTTCCGGTGCCTGCCTGCGCGGGCTCCTCGGGCGCAACCGGCACCTCGATATGGCGCGGCAAGAGGATGCGGAAGGTCGTGCCCTTGCCCACTTCCGATTCCGGATAGATGTAGCCGCCCGACTGCTTGACGATGCCATAGACCATCGACAGGCCGAGACCGGTGCCCTTGCCCACTTCCTTGGTCGTGAAGAACGGCTCGAAGATTTTGTCGAGGATTTCGGGCGCAATACCTGTTCCCTGGTCGGAAACTTCCACCATCACGAAGTCTTCGTCCGGCAGCTCACGGCGTCCGAAGGCCGAAACCTCAGCCGCCGGCAGATTGCGGGTGCGAAGTGTGATGATGCCGCCTTGGGGCATGGCGTCGCGAGCGTTGACCGCGAGGTTCAAAAGCACCTGTTCGAACTGGCCGAGATCGGTCCGGACCGGCCAGAGATCGCGGCCATAGTCGACCTCGACCTTGACGTTCGTTCCGGTCATGCGGTCGACCAGCATGCGCAGGTCGCCGATCACGTCGGTCATGTTGAGCACCGTCGGCCGCATCGTCTGCTTGCGCGAGAAAGCAAGCAGCTGCCGCACGAGAACAGCGGCACGGTTGGCGTTGCGCTTGATCTCCATCAGGTCGGCGAAGCTCGGGTCGGCCGGCCGGGCAGACAGAAGCAGGTGGTCGGACGACAGCAGGATCGCCGTCAGCACGTTGTTGAAGTCGTGCGCGATGCCGCCGGCAAGCGTGCCCACGGCGTTCATCTTCTGCGTCTGCGCCATCTGGTTTTCGAGCGCTTTCTGCTCGGTAATCTCCAGCGCATAGATGATCGCCGCTTCCTCCGGCGCCTGATCGGTCTGGTCGATCACGGCATTGACGTAGAAGCGGAAATGGCGCTCGCCATCGGTCGGGTGCAGCGCGTCGATCGGCGCGATGTCGCCCTGCCGGTCCTTGGCGGCCGCCAGCGCGTCGTGCAGGCGAAGCTTCTCGGTTTCGTGCACCACGGCATCGATCAGCGCGCCGCGCTCGACGTCGTCCTGCGAGACGAGACCGGAAAACAGCTTCAGGAACGGCGCGTTGGTGCGCAGGATCCGGCCATTGCCATCGACCGAGGCGATCGCCATCGGCGTATTGTTGAAGAAGCGGGTAAAACGCATCGCTGCGCTCGACGCCGACTGGTCGCTGTCCTCGCCGCCGTCGCGCGACATGACAATGGTGCGGCTTTCGCCGGGCGCGCCGTCGCGGGTCGAGGAGACACGGTGGATCATGCGCACCGGCAGGCTCTGGCCGTTCAACTTGCGCAGGTCGAGGTCGAGCATCTTGGTCTTCTTCAGACCCGGTTCGGCCTGCACCGCCTGGACGAGCGTCAGCCCCTCACCGGCCACCAGATCGCCAATACTTATCGAGCCCGGCTGGAACTTGGTGAGATCGATGCCGAGCCAGTCGGCAAGCGTGGCGTTGATATAGAAGATCTCGCCCTTGCGGCCGGCGGAGAAGAAGCCGGCGGGTGCGTGATCAAGATAATCAATCGCGTTCTGCAATTCCTTGAAGAAGCGCTCCTGGTCATCGCGTTCCGCAGTGATGTCGGCGATCTGCCAGAGATAGAGCGGATTGCGCTCGCTGTCTTCGAGCGGCAGCACGCGTGCCTTCAGCCGGAACCAATGGGCGCCGGAGCCGGTGGCCGCACCGGTCGCAAGCGGCTTCAGCAGGCGGAATTCCTCATGCCCCTGCTTGCCCTCGTGCAGGCCGTTGGTCAGCCGGTAGATTGCTTCCGTCGCCTCGCGATTGCGCGACAGGATCGTTTCGAGCGATTGGATGCCGGCAGCGTTCCTCGCGCCCGTGAGCGCGCCATAGGCGGCGTTGGCGTAGATGATCCGGCCCTTCCGGTCCGTGACGATCGTGCCATCCTCATGCGCATCGAGAAAGGCGCGCGCCAGTTCGTCCGGGCGCGATTGCGGCATCACCTCGATGAAGCCGATGACCGAGGACACGAGAAAGAAGATGCCGACCATGGCGAGAACGCCGAGGATGCCGAGCACGATCTCGTTTTCCATCTGGTTCCGGAAG
Source organism: Ensifer sp. Root954 (assembly GCF_001429005.1). Classification (NCBI taxonomy): domain Bacteria; kingdom Pseudomonadati; phylum Pseudomonadota; class Alphaproteobacteria; order Hyphomicrobiales; family Rhizobiaceae; genus Ensifer; species Ensifer sp. Root954. Next base: position 295,010 of record NZ_LMJM01000027.1, on the reverse strand, counting down.
ATCACGAAGGCGATGGCCGAGACGGTGAGGACGATCGCGAGCAGCACGATCCGCAGCACGGTTCCGGGCCTGACGCCACGGTCAACAACCGGCATCTGGTAGTCGCCTGACTGCCGCAATTTCGTCATCGGGTCCTCTTACGCGGCCGGCGCCGCGCGCGGCGCGGCCCAGCCCTTCCGGCCGGCATCCGCTCAAACCGCCGGGCAAAATCGGCCATAGCCGACACGCCCTCGATCATTCGGACAAGAATCATCTTTAACAATCAGAGATAACAGCAAAAAGCACCTGTGCGGAAGCATTCGAGCCAATTCACAGGGAATGTCGGCGAAGTGCTTGTCCGAGCCCGAAAAAAGCCGTCAAATACTGCCACTCGAAAGGCAGAAGGAGTTCACCCTATGATGGAAACGATCATCGCCGACAACGGCAGCCGGTTCGTCGTCGCCGCTGCAGCGGTCGCGATTGGACTTTTGTGCCTCGTGGCTGTGCTCTGGATCATGCGCAACCGTCCTTCCTCGCCATTCATCCGTGGCGGCAAGAACCGCCAGCCGCGCCTGGCCGTGCTCGATGCTGCCGCTGTGGACACCCGGCGCCGTCTCGTGCTCGTGCGCCGCGACGATGTCGAGCACCTGATCATGATTGGCGGGCCGACGGATATCGTCATCGAAAGCCGGATCGTCGCCGGCGGCGACGAGCGCCCGGCCGTCAGCGAACGCTCAGCTGTCATCGAACGCAAGGTGGCCGAACCGGTGGCTGAAAGCCGTCCGGCAGTCAGGGAACCCGTTCAGCAGCCCGCGCCGACGATGCAGGCCGAACCCGTCGTCGCGACGCCGGTTCGCCCCATCACCCGGACAGAGGAACAGCCGGTCGCTCGCGTCGAGCCGGTGGCACCCATGCGCGTTACGGCCGAACAGCGCCCGGTGGCAGCACCTGTCCTTGCTGCAGAGCAGCGCCCTCTCGCTCGCCCTGTCGCCCAGCCCGCACCCGAGAGCCCGTCTATCACCTCCGTCGCAGCACCCGCGGTCAACGTCGATGCAGCCATGAACCGCCCTGTGGCAATGGCGCAGGCTGTACAGCCGCAACCCATTCAGATGCAGCCGGCCCAGCAGCTTCAGCGCCCCGCAGCGATCATCCAGTCGCAGCCTCAGCTCCAACCGCAGCCGGCTCCTGCGACCGCCCTTTCTGATTTCGAGCGCCTTCTCGACGCGGAGATCACCGGCGACCTGCAGCGCCTGGGTCCGGCAACATCGGTCACTCCGGAAAACCGTGCGCCGGCCCATTCTGGCCGTCAGGAGCCGACGCTTGGCGCGCCTGTCGCCGACGGCGGTCATAAGGAGCCGACAATCGAAGAAGAGATGAACCGCATGCTGGCCGACATTTCCGCCGGGCGGAAGCCCTGATTGCCGCATTGGCCTGGCGGCGACGTCAGGCATCGCGACGGCAGCGAGATACTTGTCTGAGCCCAGGCATCGAAGCGAAGAGCCGCTTCGATGTTTCGGAAGAAATTCGGGACAACGGAAAAAAGCGCGGTTTGACCCGCGCCTTTTTTTTCAGACTGTTACGAAAGCCCGAAAGCTTATTCGTCCCGGTAGACCTTTTCCCGCCGCTCGTGGCGCTCCTGCGCCTCGATCGAGAGGGTCGCGATCGGACGGGCGTCCAGTCGCTTCAGGCCGATCGGCTCGCCTGTTTCTTCGCAGTAGCCGTAGGTACCTTCGTCGAGACGCTGCAACGCCGCATCGATCTTGGAGATCAGCTTGCGCTGGCGGTCCCTGGCTCTGAGCTCGATTGCCCGATCAGTTTCGGAAGAAGCCCTGTCTGCGAGATCCGGATGATTGGCGCTCTCCTCTGCCAAGTGATCCAGTGTCTCGCGTGCCTCGCGAAGGATGTCGTTTTTCCAAGCGTTCAACTTGGCCCGGAAGTACGCCCGGTGGTTGGCATTCATGAATTCATCGTCCTCGGAAAGGACGAAGGTACTAAGATCGATCTTCTCACTCAACGCGATTCTCCTGAAGAACATCTCATTGCGGCGGTGTATAGACCTATGGAAGCTGTGATTCAAGCCTCGCAACAGACACTCAACCGTATTTTAATGTTGCTAGCGTTTCAGGCTAACTGACGAATATTTCATCAAAATTACACATCGGATCTTGATTTCCAACTTGCGCCCACCGAAGCCGCCGCCTCTGCTCGCTGAAAAGTGACAATGACGTGTTTGCGCCATTTTACCGTCCATTCACGACCGCGGCAAAGCGCAGCACCGGCAGTCCCCGAAAAAATCACGGCGGCCAGCTTGATCTTTATGGTGCGTGCGGGGAAAGGTGACGGTCTGCCGGCCGACATGAAAGCCGAGAAAATTCTGCCCTGTCGCTGCAACCGGCAGGCAACGCCGGAACCGATCGATGCAAGACAGCGCCCCCAAGGCTCTCCGCCTCTACCTCCTGCGGCACGCCCGTTCCGGCTGGGCCCTGCCGGGCCAGCGCGATTTCGATCGGTCGCTGGACGAGGTCGGCTACATCGATGCGGAGCGGCTTGCCCAGACGGCCGCAGACCAGGGCATCCGCCCCGACCGCATCCTCTGTTCGACGGCGGTGCGCTGCCGCGAAACGGCCGAGCCGTTCTTCCGCACGGTCAGCGAAGAGCTGGATATCCGCTACATCGATGCGCTCTACTCCGGTCCGACGAGCATCTATCTCGACCTCATCGATGCGCACCGGCATGTAAACGCGCTGATGCTCGTCGGCCACAATCCGATGATCGAACAATTGCTCTGCAGCCTGGTGGGCGACGAGGCCGCCCGCGAAGCGCTTCCCGATGGATATCCGCCGGCTGGCCTGGCCATTCTGGATCTGCCGTCTGACGCTGCCTCCGCCCGCCTGATATCGCTGCTGTTGCCGACGCCATGAAGGCGCACCGTAAGAAGAATTGACACGTGCGCGTTGCGGCGCCGCAATTAGTGCCTATATCGCGGAGGCAGCCCGCAGCCGATCGTCGTTCGGCGGGCCTGACGATGCGAACGACCCCGGGAAACACGCCGCAAGAAAGACCAAGACTTGGCGCCTAACCTGACCAGCTTCAAAGACGACGCGCTGATCGCGCTCGACAACCTCACCGACCGCGCCTCCGGCCTCGTCAATCCCTCGATCCGGCTCGGCGTTACCGGCCTGTCCCGTTCGGGAAAGACCGTCTTCATCTCGTCCCTGGTGCACAATCTGCTGAACGGCGGGCGCCTGCCGGTGTTCGAGGCGGTGCGTTCGGGCCGGGTCTCGAAGGTCAGGCTCGAGCCGCAGCCCGACGATGCCGTGCCGCGTTTCCAGTATGAGGATCATATCGCAGCCCTGGTGCGCGATCGCATCTGGCCAGACTCCACGCGCGCCATCTCGCAGCTGCGCATAACCCTTGAATATGAGAGCGCCAGCGGCTGGAACCGGCTGTTCTCGCCGGGCCGGCTGTCGCTCGACATCGTCGACTATCCCGGCGAATGGCTGCTCGACCTGCCCCTGCTCGCGCAGGACTTCCGCGAGTTCAGCAACAATTCGGTGGCGCGCGCCCGTGCACCTGGCCGTGCGAAGTTGTCGGCCGAATGGCTGACGCTTGCGTCGTCGGCTGGCTCGACGGCGACCGCCGACGAAAGCAGCGCCCGCCGGCTCGCCGAGAGCTTCACCGGCTATCTCAGGGCCTGCAAGGCGGACGAACGCTCGCCCTCAACCCTGCCGCCTGGACGTTTCCTGATGCCGGGCGATCTCGAAGGTTCGCCGGCGCTCACCTTCTCGCCGCTTCCGGACCTAGCCGAGGGCCGCGCACCAAAGGGTTCGCTCTGGGCCATGATGGAGCGGCGCTACGAAGCCTATAAGAAACATGTCGTCAGCCCGTTCTTTCGCGAGCATTTCGCGCGCCTGGACCGGCAGATCGTGCTCGTCGATGCCCTGCAGGCGATCAACAACGGCCCGGAGGCGCTGCTCGATCTCGAGCAGGCGTTGGCCGACGTGCTTGCCTGCTTCCGTCCGGGGACCAACAGCTGGCTTTCGTCCTTGCTGACGCGACGGATCGACAAGGTGCTGATCGCAGCAACCAAGGCGGATCACCTGCATCACGAAAGCCACGACCGGCTGGAGCGCATCGCCGCGCGCCTCGTCGATCGCGCCGCCGAAAGCATCGGATTGAGCGGCGCCGGCCTCGAGGTCATGGCGCTCGCATCGGTCCGGGCCACCCGCGAAGCGACCGTCAACCACGACGGCCATGCGCTGCCGGTCATCGTCGGCACCCCGATTGCCGGCGAGAAGATCAACGGCGAAATCTTCGATGGAGAAAGGAAAACAGCGATATTTCCCGGTGACTTGCCGGAAGATCCTGAAGTTCTTTTCAAGACGTTGGAGACCCGGTCCGGCGCGACGACCTATATCGAAAGCGCTCATCCGCTGCCGGAACTCAGCTTTGTTCGCTTCCGCCCGCCACATCTTGAGGAAACCGGCGGCGGCTTGAAACTGTCGGTGCCGCATATCCGCCTCGACCGGGCCATGCAATTCCTGTTCGGAGACCGGCTCGCATGAGTGACGACAGCAACGGTCGCAGCCGCCGTCCCGGCGCCTTTTCAGTTGGCGAAGACAAGCCCGCCGAGGCCGGTCCGCAGCTGCGCGCGCGACGCGCGCCCGCAAGTTTCGACGACAATGTGGTGCTGACACCCGATGCGGAAGACCCGTTCCGCGAGACCACGCTTGCGGTTGAGGCCCTCGCCTTGCCAGAAGCAAGTCCTCGCAAGCGCCGCCTGTCAGTTGGCAAGATCGCGACCGGCGCCCTCGGCATCATCCTGTCACTGGCTGCCGGCCTCTGGGTCGACCGCCTGCTTCGCGATCTCTTCGCGCGTGCCGATTGGCTCGGCTACGCCGCGCTTGCTGTCGTCGCGATCGGTCTGCTGGCGCTGCTGATCGTCGTCGGCCGCGAATTTTCGGGGCTAATGCAGCTCACGGCGATCCAGAAGCTGAAAGCGGAAACGGAAGCGGCGGCCGCTTTGGCCAGTGCGAAACCCGCGCGCGCGGCGCAGGCAAAGCTCGTCCATCTGCTGGCCAGCAATCCGCGGACGGCGCGCGGGCGCACACGGCTGAAGGAAAGCGAAGGCGAGATCATCGACGGTCCGCACGTGATCGAACTCACCGAGCGCGAGCTGCTCAGCCCACTCGACCGCGAGGCGCGGCGCCTCATTCTCGCGGCTTCCAAGCGCGTGTCGATCGTCACGGCGGTCAGCCCGCGGGCGCTCGTCGACCTCGGCTACGTCCTCTACGAATCCGCCCGTCTGATCCGCGCCATGGCCGAACTTTACGGCGGTCGCCCCGGCACGCTCGGCCTCTTGCGGCTGATGCGCGACGTGATCGCTCATCTGGCCGTCACCGGCTCGATTGCCGCCGGCGACAGCCTGATCCAGCAGGTGCTCGGCCACGGGCTGGCTTCGAAGCTCTCGGCGCGCCTGGGCGAAGGCGTGATCAACGGCCTGATGACCGCACGCATCGGCATCGCCGCGATGGACCTTTGCCGCCCGATGCCGTTTCGCGCGCTGAAGCGTCCCGGAATCGGTGATTTTCTCGCCGACCTCAGCCCCGGCGCCGGACGCGTGATTGGCGAAAGCGGCGAGAAATAGCGCGGTCGCGAAACTAGATCCCCGCATACCAGTCGTAGCCGAGATCCTCCCAATAGCCGCCGCGCCCTCGACCGAAGGGCGCGAGATTGGCAACGACTTCGATCGCCTTGATGTATTTCGCCATCTTGTAACCCAGCTGGCGTTCGACCCGGACGCGCAGTGGAGCACCGTTGGCGACCGGCAAAGCCGCGCCGTTCAGGCCATAAGCGAGGATCGTTTGCGGGTGATGCGCATCGAGCATATCGATCGATTCGTAATAGGCGACCGAGCCGCCAAGGCCGAGCGGCATGCTGTCGAAGCAATGAAAGACCACGTAACGCGCCTCGGGCTTCACCCGGGCTTCATCGAGGACGCGAGTAAGGGCAACGCCGCTCCACTTGGCGATGCAGCTCCAGCCCTCGACACAGTCGTGTCGGGTGATCTGGGTGCGCGACGGCATGTTTCGCAGCTCTGCAAGCGTCAGGTGAAGCGGTCGCTCGACCAGGCCGGAAACACGAAGCCGGTATCCGGCAAAGGCGTCCTGCTTCAGCGCGAGATAGGTCGCATCACCCGGGTCGGTGGAGCCGTTCGGTCGTTGCCCCTGCCGGATCTCGCTCTCGGCAAATTCCGGCGCCAGCCGATCAGCCGGCACCAGCAGCCGCTGTGCTCGGTAAGTAAGGCTGTTGGCGGATGCGAGAAAGTCGCGCACGCGACTGCCGTTGCCAACGAGGCCATCAAGCGCGTCGCACCCGGCGAGCGGCAACGACGAGGCCGTCGCCCCCGCCGCCGCCAGGAAGCGCCGGCGACTGAGGAGGAACGCGCTCATGTCCTTCCTCCCCGGTCCACCGAACGCCTGATGCGATAACGCCCAGTAATCATCGACCGCATCTCGTTGATTGGACCAGCGGCAAAAACCATGGCGATGTGCACAGTGAAGAAGCCGACGAGCAGCAGCATCACGACGAAATGGATCGTGCGGGCCGTCTGCCTGCCGCCAAAAAGTTGAACCAGCCAGGGCCAGCCGGCGTCCATGCCCGGCGACATCGTCAGCCCTGTCGCGATCATGAGAGGAAAAAAGACCAGGAGAACAATGCCGTAGGAGAGTTTCTGCAAGCTGTTGTAACGCCCGTCATGTTCGAAGCGCAACCGCAGATGCGCGATGAAGGTCGCGGGCAAGGCGCGGATGTCGGCCAAAGCGGGAAGAATGTCCCGCCGCAGGTGACCGTTGATCGCGCTTGCGACCAGCCAGATGGAATAGACGACGGCAAACATCCAGGCGAAGAAGAAGTGCACCACGCGGCCGGTGGCGAGGTCCTGGTAGGACGGCACGGTCAACCAGGCCGGAAAAGCCCGATAGGCCCGCTCCTGTTCCGGCCCGCTGACGCCCAGGACACCGGTGGTGTCAACGCTCAGCCCCAAGACTGTCGTCAGGCCGCGAACCTCGCCGCTTCGTTCACGCACAGGCCCAATCGACAGGATGCTGTTGTCGAAGGCAAAACCCGACTGCTGCCCGACATAGAGTGCCGGGTGCGCGTTGAAGATCTGTAGGCCGCTGAGAAACAGAAAGAACAGCGCGCCGGCCCATCCCCAATGGGTAAGCCGGGTTGTCAGCCGGTGCCGCGATATCACCAGGCTCTGCTGTGCGTTTGACGCGGTCGATTCGGAATCATGTCCTGCTGCTACCATGGGAAATCTCCCGTTTCCCATGGTTATACGTAGCGCGATTGGGGCAAGTTTCGTGTCCCCGCACAATGCTCGCCGAAATCCGCCAACCCACTGTATTTCCTAAGCCAAAAATGCTGTGGTCAATCCGCTTTTCGGCCACAAAGAAGCCGCGCCGCGCACCGCGCAGAAACCGTCCGTTAACCATTTGCGCGCAAATGTGGCTTTCAGTTTCGGACGTTGACCCATCAAGGATCGTTTATGTTCTCGCGCCCTTCTTTGATCGCTCGCGGCGCTGCCGCCTTCGCGCTTGCAGCCACCGTCGGCCTTGCGACACCGGCTTTTTCCGGCGCCAAGGACAAGGTCTTTTTCGAGAAGGTCGCGGGCCAGTGGAAGGGCCCGGGCGAGATCGTCGCGGGCAAGTACAAGGGCACCAAGTTCACCTGCGATCTCTCGGGCGAACCGGTTGCGGGCGATGACACCGGCATCAAGCTCGACGGCTTCTGCCGTGTCGGCGTGTTCAAGCAGCCGATGTCGGCGCTGATCACACAGAAGGGCAACACCTATACCGGCAAGTTTCTCGACGGCGCTGAGGGCAAGGGCCTGGATATCATTTCCGGCAACGTCGCCAAGGACAAGGTCGTCGTCGGCATCAATCGCAAGAAGCTGAATGGCGCCATGATCGCCCGTCTGCAGGACGACCAGACGATGAACATCACCATTTCGGTCAAGGTCGAAGAAACGATGGTGCCGGTTATCGGCGTCAGCCTCAACCGCCAGATCGACGCGATCGCTGTCGGCTCGATCAAGTAACGTTCAACACCCGATTAAACGACAAAGCCCCGGCATCGACCGGGGCTTTGTCGTTTGTGGATTATGTTGCGGTCCTGTTCAGGCGCCTGCGCGCCACCAGCTCATGTCACCATCCGCAACCTCGATGCCTGCGACGTCAGCCTGCTGCAGCCAGTCGCCGACCGGACGGCCGCCGACAGCCATGTCGGCGGCGAAATCGGCAAGCGGCATCAGTACGAAACCGCGCTCGGTCATCCTCGGATGCGGCAACTCCAGTCGCCCGCCCGCTTGCGCCATGCCCTCGAAGGTCAGCACATCGATGTCGAGCGTGCGCGGCCCCCAGCGCTCGTCGCGAACCCTCTTCATCGACCGTTCGATATCAAGGCAGGCGTCGAGCAGGGCTTCGGGCTCGAGCGTCGTGTCGACCTTGGCGCAGGCATTGTAGAACCAGGCCTGGTCCGTCTTGCCCCAGGGCGGCGTGCGATAAAGGCGCGAGACGGCCTTGACCACGCAGTCGTCGCGGGCATCGAGCAGGCGAAGCGCTTCGGCCATCGCCTTGCGGGGATCGCCGAGATTGCCGCCAAGCCCGAGTGTCGCTGCCCGCCAACTCACCTCAGACGACATGCTCGACCGTCACTTCGACATAATCGAGCACACCCGGAACCGGCGCATTCGGCTTACGGATCGACACCTTGGCGCGCTTGATCTGCGGGAAGCGCACGCAGAGCGTCTTGGCCACTTCCAGCGCCAGCGCCTCGATCAGATAGCGGCGGCGGCCGGTGACGATGCGCTCGATCTCCTGGAAGGCGATGCCGTAATGCACGGTGTCTTCGATCGAGTCGTCGACCAGCGCCGTTCCCTGTTCGACTTCGAGCTCGGCATCGACGAAGAAGCGCTGACCGAGAAGCTCCTCCTCATCGAAGACGCCGTGGCGCGCGAAGAAGGCGCAGTTCTTGAGGGTGATGATATAGGTCGCGCTCATGCTTCTCAGTCCCATCGGCTTTCTTGGATCGCCATGATTGCGCGGTCGAGCCGCTCAGCAGTCATGCGCGTGATTGGTCGTCACAGGTTCAGGCGGAATGCGGACGAGATAATCTCACCTCGCTCTGGCGTGCAGCATAGCATCCGCCATCGCCAGTGCATCCTTGCTGTTTGCGACATCGTGTACGCGGAAAATTGAGGCGCCGGCAACGCGCAAAAGAGCCGTTGTCGCGGCCGTCGCCATGTCGCGATCGGCCGCCTCTCGGCCGCTGACCGCGCCGACGAAGCGCTTGCGCGACGTTCCGACCAGGAATGGCAGCTCGAAACGGTGCAACTCTGCGAAGCGCGCCATCAATTCCAGGTTCTCATCCGTGTCCTTGGCGAAGCCGAAGCCCGGATCGAGAATGATGCGATCCCGCTCCACGCCGGCAGCAGCCGCGATCTCGAGCGACCGGTCGAGAAAATGAAACTGATCGGCGATCACGTCTGCGAGTTTTTCACGGCCCCGGCCCGTATGCATGACGCAGATGCCAGCGCCGCTCTTGGCGGCGACAGCGGCAATGTCGGGTTCGCGCTGAAGGCCGTGCACATCGTTGACGATATGCGCGCCGGCGTCGACCGCAAGCTGGGCGGTCGAGGCTCTGTAAGTGTCGACGGAAATCAGCGCATCGGTATCACGGGCAAGCGCTGCGATGACAGGCAGGATCCGCGCCTGTTCTTCCTCGGCGCTGACGGGCGCCGCATCGGGGCGTGTGGATTCACCGCCGATATCGAGGATCAAGGCGCCCTCCTCCAGGCAGCGCATCCCTTGCGCCACCGCGGCAACGGCATCGATAAAACGGCCGCCATCGGAAAAAGAATCCGGGGTAACATTGACGATCGCCATCAAAACGCCACGCGGCCCCAGTTCGAGGCTGCGTCCATGCGCCAGCTTCCAGCTAAATTTCTGAAATGGATTGTAAGTCATTTTCCCTCACCATCCGCATACGGCCGGGAGCCATCGTTTTGCTGTTGCGCCAGCGCTGGCTATGCCCCAAGCTTGATCGAAGTTCAACCGAAGAGAACCACGCATTGATGTCCCGAGTACGCGTCCCGTTCAAAGTCGCCCTTCTTGCTCTCCTGGTTGCCGCCCCGCTTGGCACGGCCTCGGGCGAAACCGTGGTGAACAAGAGCTTCTCCTATTTTTCGATCGGCGGCCGGACTGCGGAAGAACTGGACAAGGCACTCTCGGCCAGCGGCCCGATGATGAAATCGACCGGCGCACGGCATCCGGGCGCGACCCGCATCAAGTTCGGCGGCTCGATCACCTATGTCAGCCGCAACGGACGCTGCGCCGTCGGCGCGGCCCGCGTCACGCTCAACACGCGCATCATTCTGCCCAAATGGAAGTATCGCCGCCAGGCCGGACGTGACCTCGCCCTCGTGTGGGACACGCTGTCGAGCGACATCAAACGCCACGAGGAGCGCCACGCGGAAATCGCCCGCAATCACGCGCGGCGGATGGAGAAGATGTTCCTGGCGCTGAAGCCGCAGGACACGTGCGAAGAGATGCAGGAAAGCGTTGCCCGCGTCAGCGCAACCGCGATAGAGGCGCATGACAAGGATCAGGCTCGCTTCGACCGCACCGAAGCCGCCAACTTCGACAAGCGCATGATCCGTCTTCTGCAATACAGGCTGGAGACGCTGAAGAAAGCGCAACAGTAGATAGCAAAGCCGGAACCCCGAAGAAGAGCCTGACTATAGTCACGGCTCGGGCCATTTCAGCGGCAATACCCACAGTATTTTATTGGTGAAATATAACGATGGCTGCCGGCCGGCGACTCATCTATATTCAAACCAATGAGAGAGGGGCCGGGACAAAGACTAGCCCCACAAATTGAATAGGTTATGCGCGACGCGATTGCGGCGCGAAAAGCTTAGATGTTGCCTTTACTTTGAATTGCGCAACGTTGTTCACTTGAAAAGAAAAAGAAGAAATCGAACAGCGGAGCCGGAACGGGTTCTCCTGGCGTGTCTTGGTGCAGCAGATGTTCCCTCCCTCATCTGTATGCGATGCGCCCTCCTCGCCTCGCTTGTCCAACGACCGGCGAGGCGCTTTTTTTGTGCGGAGGTCTGAAGGAAGGGGCGTGGGACGCAGGCGTTAGGCCTGGCGCTCCGGCACGTGCACGACGAGACCGTCGAGCGCATCGCTCATCTTGATCTGACAGGAAAGCCGCGACGTCGGGCGGACGTCGTAGGCAAAGTCCAGCATGTCTTCTTCCATGGCTTCCGGAGCGCCGACGGTCTGAGCCCAGGCATCGTCGACATAGACATGACAGGTCGCACAGGCGCAGGCTCCGCCGCATTCCGCTTCGATGCCGGGAACCGAATTGCGAACGGCGTTTTCCATGACCGTCGAGCCGTTCTCGACATCAAGTTCGTGGCGCGCGCCATCAAAGGCAACGATCGTAAGTTTTGTCATGTCTCTTTCCGGAATGAACTGGTGGATTGGCCGGGCGCAAGGCCTGTTGAGAAAAGAACCCCGCGGGCGCAAATTCAGGGAAAGTTCTTCCAACAAATCGGCCGGCCAGTCAACAACGGCCGTCATTCTGTGCGTCGCCGCAGATCGTGCCGGTAGCAATGGCTGCCGGCACGGCGCCCTCTATGCGAGGCGCGGGCATCGTGCGGCAGACAGGGGTCGGTTAGGCCCCCTGCCTGCTCGGAGCCGCTAGCGGCAGAGCTTCAGAATGAAGAGCTCGGCTTCGAGCACGGCCGATGCGAGCTGGTCGCAGAGCGAGGCTTCGGCCGGATTGTGTTCGATCGCGCCGGCAACGCTTGCAACGTCGACGGCACCAACCGCAAGGGCTGCGCCCTTTAGCCGGTGGGCTGCCTGGGCACGGGGCGTGCCCTCGCCTTCGGCGATTTCCTTCAAGACCTGGCGCGCCTGGCGCGCAAAGAGTTGCAGCACTTCGATTTCGAGCGCCTTGTCACCCATCGTCTGGACGGCGAGGTGAGCAAAGTCGATCGGCTTTTTGCCTGACGCAGAAGAGTTTCCCGGACTATCCGGGGCTTCAAAGGCAATCCTGAGGGCCGCCATGAGCCAATTTCCCTATTGTTTGTTTGATGTTGGCCTGTTTCCGGCATCGCTTCATCGGGAGCGGTGCCACCGCCCGCACTGTTCAGACTTCCATCTTCGGCGGGCTCCGGCACCTATTGGCTCAAATCCGGGCGCAATATAGGCAGTATTTTGGGAAAATGGTTAACGTCCGTTAAACTCTCTGATTTCCTTATCTTTTCCGGCTTTTAGACCTGCATCGCATTAAGATTTCATTAGGATTTTAATCAACCCCAAGCGCTCTTAATTGTAAGAACCCAGCTAATGTGTCACTACGATACGCTTAGGAACGGACCCGCGTACGAAAATGGCAACCGTTCCGGTGGATAAGCTCGACGCGTGGTCCCATTCGGCCACAAATGCGACTATCCGTCGAGGCAATGCAGTGGGTGATCAGTAGGGTATTGCGTAGATCCGATGCGCGTATCTTGCCGTCACCGCCCATGAGGAAGAGACCCTGCCCGCTAACGGGCCAGAGGCGCTTTCCGTTCTGGGCAAAAGGTAATGAGGCGTATCCCTATGGCGACGAAAAAGAGCAATGAGTCGATCGACGAAAAGGCGTTCCAGGCTCTGGAAGCTGCCCTGAAGATTGATTTCGACGAGCTTGCATCGAGCCCGAATGACAAGACTTCCTTGGATGATCCGGAGGAAAATGTGTCTCAGCCCACCAATCAGGCGGCGACGCCCGATCAGAATAAGAAAGCACGGCCTCAGCCGGAACAGTCCCGCGGGGCACGTGCTGCAGAAGCGGCCAAGACGCTCGCTCCGGAACCTGCGCCCAAGTCCCCGTCCCTTTCCGCCGCCAACGACGATGGTCGCCGTTCGCCGGCTGCGATGCTGCGTGCGCTCGACGTGCGCTCCAATCGCGCCGCGATCCGCGTTGCTGCGCTGGTGTCCGTCATCTGGGCGGTTGCCGGCCTCGGTGTCGCCAACCTTCTTTACGGGCCGCAGATCTGGCAGATCCGTTCGCTGAGCGACCTTGCCGCCACCCCTGGCGCCGTCGGCGTCGCGATCGGCATCGTTCTGCCGATCATGCTCTTCTTCTCCTTTGCCATCATGATCGCCCGCGCGCAGGAACTGCGCAACGCCGCGCGCTCGATGGCGGAAGTCGCCCTGCGCCTTGCCGAGCCGGAAACGGCTGCTGCCGATCGCGTCATGACGGTCGGCCAGGCCGTCCGTCGCGAAGTCTCGGCGATGAACGAAGGCATCGAACGCACGATTGCCCGCGCCACCGAACTCGAAACGCTGGTTCATTCCGAGGTCAACGCGCTCGAACGCAGCTACAGCGAAAACGAACTGCGCGTGCGCACCCTGGTGCAGGAACTCGGGCTTGAGCGCGAAGCCATCATCGGCCATTCGGAGCGTATCCGTTCGGCCATCTCCGGTGCGCATGGCAAGCTGAAGGACGACCTGGAACAGGCAAGCGAAGACATTGCTTCGCGCATTGCAATTTCGGGCGAAGCCTTTGCCTCGCTGATCGACACCCGCGCGGCTGCCCTCAGCGAGAAGTCGGACGGCGCCTTGCAGTCGATCGGCAGCATGCTGACGACCCGCACCGATGCGCTGCTTTCGGGCCTGACCGCTGCCGGCCTTGGTCTCAGCACTGAATTTGACACCCGGCTTGACCAGCTCAGCGACACGCTGACGAAGCGCGGCGAAGACCTGCTCAGCCAGTTCGAAACGCGCGCCTCCTCGCTTGACGCCAGCACCGAGAAGCTGAATGCGGCGCTCAACGAACGCGCCCGCCAGCTCAACGAAACACTGATCGCCCGCACCCGCGACCTCAACGAAAGCCTGAGCGTCGGCCAGCACGCCATCACCGGTGGTCTCGACCACGTGCTCGCCTCGCTCAACGCCACGCTCGACGAAAAGGGCGCGAGCTTCCGCCAGAGCCTGCGCTCCAGCGCCGACGACGCGATCATGGACCTCGACCTTCGCGGCGGCTTCTTTGAAGAGAAGCTGCAGACGACCGTCGGCCAGCTGGCAACCGCCTTCGACGAGCGGTTCCACGAGTTTGCCTCCGCCTTCGACAAGCGTGCGAGCCTGCTCGACACCAAGCTCATGGAAAGCCTGCACCGCATCAACGAGACCGTCTCCGGCGGTTCGGAAGCGATCGGCGGCGCGCTCGACAGCAGCATCGAGAAGATCGGCTCGGCGCTTTCCGACCAGTCGCTGACGCTTGCGACCACGCTCGGCGCGACCCAGGACTTCATCGAAGAGACGATCGCGAGCCGTACCACGGAACTCGGCAACATGATCGGCGATGCGCACACCCGCATCGACAGCGTGCTCTCCGAAAAGACCAGCGGCCTCATGGGTGCCCTCACCCAGGCACAGGACCGCATCGAAAACGGCTTCGGCCAGCGTGCGGACGCACTTTCGAGCGCACTGACGACGAGCGAACAGCGCCTGACCGAAGGTCTCGACAGCCGTACCGCTGCCTTCGTCGACGGCCTGCAGGCCGCGCACGCCCGCATCGAGCAGACCCTGCACGGCTCGACCGACGAGATCACCAGCGCGATCGCTGCCAGCCAGCACCGCCTCGATAACACCCTGTCGGAACGCACGCTCGCGCTTTCGACGATCCTCTCCATGGGCGCGGACTCGATCGACACCGCCGTCAGCGGCACGGCCGACCGGCTGGAGCGCGTCCTTTCCGAACGCGGCGAAGCGATCTCCGACGCGCTCACCAACCAGACGACGGCGCTTGACGGCGTACTCGCCGAGCGCGCCGCCGCCATCACCTCGACGATGTCGTCGCGTGCCAACGAGATGGCCAATACGCTGAGCCGTCACGCCGAAGACGTGGCCGACAGCCTGACCTTCCGGGCAACCGCCGTCGCCGAAACCATGACCGATCGCGTCGGTGATATCGAGCAGAAGCTCTCCGAGAGCGTCAACACGATCGCCGAAAACCTGGGCGGCCGCGTCAGCCTGATCTCCGATACGCTCACCCAGACGAGTGCCCGCATCGCCGAGGATCTGAGCGGCCGTGTCAGCAAGATCTCCGATACGCTGACCGAGACCAGCGCGCACATCGCCGATGCGCTGACCGCGCGCACCACCGAAGCGACCGCGTCGCTTGCCGGCAAGGCAGCGGAAATCGAGGAGACGCTGAGCGGCCGCGCCGAGCACTTGCGCGATACGCTCTCGTCCACGCACGAACAGATCCGCGTCACGCTCGACGACCGCATCAATGCCATCAACCTTGCCGTCGGCCAGGGCCGCGAGCAGCTCGAAGGCATGCTTGCCGATCAGTCGACCGCGATCGCCACGACGCTCGCCACCAGCGCCGGCATGCTGGAAATGTCGCTCGAAGAGCGCCAGTCGGCACTCGCCGGCGCAATCGACCGCAGCGGCGAAGTGCTCGACAGCCGTATGCGCTCGACCACGGGCCATATTGCCGAGCGCCTGGCCGAAACCGCCAACCAGATCAGCCTGGCGGCCGACAGCCTCACCAACCGCGTTGACCTGTCGATCAACGGCCTCAACGATCGCCTTGACGATACCGGCATGCGCGTTGAAACCAGCCTCGGCGCACTCGAAGAGCGCATGCGCGAGAGCGCCGGCAACATCAGCTCGATCGTCGACGAAACCGGCATGCATCTCGAGACCCGCGTTGGCGTCCTCGAAGACCGTATTCGTGGCACCGTCGGCAATGTCGGCGCCGTGGTCGACGACACCGGCGCACGGATCGAGAGCAATCTCGGTGCCCTCGAAAACCGCATTCGCGGCAGCGTCACCAATGTCGGCTCCGTCGTTGATGATGCGGCGGCCCGTGTCGAAGGTGGACTCAGCGCGCTCGAAGACCGTATCCGTGGCAGCGTCAGCGGCGTCAACGCGATCGTCGGCGAGACCGGTGCACTGATCGAAAACAGTCTCGGCGCCCTTCAGGACCGCATCCGCGGCAGCGTCAACGACGTCAACACCCTGGTCGACGATACCGGCCTGCGCCTGGAAGTCAGCCTCAGCTCGCTGGAAGATCGGGTCCGCGACAGCGTCGGCAGCGTCAACCAGATCGTCGACGGCGCCGGACAGCGCATCGCCGACAGCCTTGGTGACCGCGCTGGCGACATCGACCGCATGAGCGAAGTTGCGGCAACCCGGATCACCGGCGCCATCGAGTCCGGTGCGGAACGCATCGCCGAACGCCTCGGCACCATGGATCGTGCCCTCAACATCGGCCTTGATAACGTCAACCGCACGATCGAGGGCAAGGCGGCCGTTCTGGTCACCAGCCTGCGCGGCGCCGTTCACGAGGCGACGCAGGATATCGACGCTGAAGCCAATCGCCTGGAAGGCAAGACGTCCGACATCGTCGCCAATCTGCGCAGCGCAGTCGGCGGCGTGGCTGAGGACTTCGATGCCGAAGCCGTGCGCCTGGAAGACAAGGCAGCCGGTCTCGCAAACACGCTCCGCAGCGCCGTTGGCGATGTCGCGCAGGAACTCGACGCAGAAACGCTGCGCATGGAAGACAAGGCTGCCGGCCTCGTCAACACGCTTCGTAGCGCGGTTGGCGACGTCGCCCAGGAACTCGACGCAGAGGCACTGCGCATGGAAGACAAGGCCGCCGGCCTTGTGAACAGCCTGCGCGGCGCCATCAGCGGTGCAGCTCAGGAAATCGACGCGGAAGCTGTCCGCTCGGCCGGGCTGCTGTCGAAGGCAGGCGACGATTTCGCCTCCGCACTTGCCGCTCGCCAGGCAGACTTCGCCAACACGATCGACCAGACGGCAGCCGCCACCGCCGCGCGCCACGCCGAGCTTGCCAACTCGATCGAGCAGAAGGCGGCAGCGACCGCTGCACGTCATGCCGAGCTTGCCCGCTCGATCGCCGACGCGGCCGACACCGCAAGCGCACGGCTGGCCGCAACGCACAGCCAGATCGCCAACCACGCCGACAACATCCACCAGGGCCTCAGCAATACGGAGAAGGCGCTGGAAGCCCGTGGCGAAGCAATCCGCACCACGCTCGACGAGCGCACCCGCGAACTCAACTCGATGCTCGCCGGCCGCTCGATGGAGCTGTCGCGCCTGATCGACGAGCAGGCACGCCCTGTCATCGACCAGTATGCCGCCACCGGCCGCGAGGCAGCCGAGCGCATCGCTGCCGTGACACAGGAAAGCGCCGACCGCCTGCGTGCGGAAAACGCCGCCCTCGTCAACGCCATCGCCGAGCGCACGGGCGAGACGCTGAACGCGATCTCCTACCGCGCCGAAGAGACGGCAAAGGCGATGAAGATGGTCGAAAACCGTCTGCAGTCGACCGCCCTTGGCCTGATCGACCAGCTCGCCAACAACAATGCGGCCATTGCCACGGTCATCGACCAGGCGAGCAGCAACCTCGGCGAAATGGACCAGCGTCTGGAATCGACGATCGCCCGCGTGTCGGAATCGACCCGTCAGGCCTCCGACATGCTGTCGACCTCCACCCGCCTCATCGAAGGCAAGGTCGACAAGCTCTCCGATATCTCCGCCTCGACCCTGTCGCAGATCGGCGGCATTGTCGGCCGGTTCGAAGACCACTCGCGCGTTCTCGGCCAGGCCTCCGACCTGCTCGGCGCGGCCCAGTCGAACCTCGTCAGCACGCTCGAGGAACGCCAGGATGCGCTTCGCACCCTGTCGGTCGGCCTCGTCCAGCGCTCGGAAGAGATCGAACGCACGATGCGTGCGCTCGAAGGCTTCGTCGACGGCGCCTTCCAGCGGGCCGAAGAACGCTCGGGCCACGTTGCCGGCAACCTGCGCAGCGGTATCCAGCAGTCCTTCGCCGATGTCGGTCGCCTGCTGACGAACGCCGAACAGCGCGCGGCGGAAGCTGCTGAATCGATGCGCAACACGCTCGCCCAGGCCGGTGACGAAGCCGGCGCCTCGGTCGAGCAGGTCTTCAGCCGTGCCGAAGAGCGTTCGCGCCAGATCGCCAACACGCTTCGCTCGGGCGTCGAGACCTCCTTTGCCGACGTCAACAAGACGCTCTCCTCCGTCGAAGGCCGTGCGCTCGGCGCATCGGAAGCCCTTCGCCAGGCGATCGCCAAGGTCGGTGAAGATGCCGGTGCCTCGATCGAGGGTGCCTTTGCCAATGCCGAGGAGCGCTCCAAGGAAGTCGCCTCGCGTCTGCGCGGCAGCGTTGCGGCCTCGGTGTCCGACATCGAGCGCATGCTTGCCGAAAGCGGCAAGAAGTCCGATGGCGTCGCAGACCAGCTGCGTGACGCCGTTCGCGTCGCAATCGACGAGGCGATCGGCCGCTTCAGCGGCGCGACTGACGAAATCCGTCGCTCGGCTGGCGAGATCCGCAAGGAACTCGACATGACCCGCGAAGAGCTGAAGCGCGGCGCCTTCGACCTGCCGGAAGAAGCCAAGGAAAATGCGGCCGTCATGCGTCGTGCCGTCGGCGAGCAGATCAAGGCGCTGCAGGAATTGTCCGACATCATCGGCAAGTCCTCGACGCAGCTCGAAGTGGCCCAGCCGCTGCGCCAGCAGCCGGCCGCCGCTCCGGTCGCCCGTCCGGTGCAGCAGCAGGCAGCCCCGCAGCCGCAACCGGTCGCACAGCCGCAGCCCCAGCCAGTGGCACAGCAGCCGGTGGCACAGCAGCCTGTAGCGCAGCAGCCCGTCATCGAGCAGCCGCGCCGTCAGGAACCGGCGCCGGCGCTGCGCGGCAGCCTCGGTATCGAGCAGCCCGCCGTTCGCCAGCCGGCGCCGACGCAGGCTGTGAGCAACGAGGTCGCCGAAGGTGGTGGCTGGATGCGTGACCTGCTCCGTGCGGCGTCGCGCGAAGAGGCACCCTCGCCCGCGCCGCAGCGTCCGGCCGAGGCTCAGCCGACGGCACGGGCCGGCGACAGCCGCAACCCGCGCCACGTGGTTGAATCGCTGAACTCGCTTTCGGTCGATATCGCCCGCGCCATCGATCATGATGCGTCGGTCGATCTGTGGCGCCGCTACCAGCGCGGCGAGCGCGACGTCTTTACGCGTCGCCTCTACACGCTGAAGGGCCAGCAGACCTTCGACGAGATCAAGCGCAAGTACGACCGCGAGCCGGAATTCCGCACCGCTGTCGACCGCTACATCGCAGATTTCGAAAAGCTGCTCGCCGATGTCGCCCGCAACGACCCGGACAAGCGCATCACCCAGACCTACCTGACGTCGGATACCGGCAAGGTCTATACGATGCTCGCCCACGCCGCCGGTCGCTTCAGCTAAGCGAGCCCGGATAGAAACAATCAAAACGGCCCCGTCTTGCGACGGGGCCGTTTTCGTTTGCAGGGATATCAGAGAAGAAAAGCGACGGATCACTTCCGCTAAGATACTGGCGATCCCTTATGATGCAGAGCGCTCCTTAAGGCGCTCCCGGCACGCGTACGACCGGACTCTGCCCCTTGTCGCAAGTTCGAGCCACTACCCGCTAATCACGGCTGCGCGAAGGGGATTTGGGTTCGTAGGCGGGTGTCGTGAACAACGGGCTGTCGACATGCTTTAGCCGCGCCTGGCGACGCGTGCTGACTGGACCGGCTCAACGCAG